>JAPLOI010000080.1 GCA_026400815.1 Alphaproteobacteria bacterium | reverse complement strand
CATCGCGTCGATGAAGCGGTCGTTGCCGCCATTCTCCAGTTCCGCCTCCGTGAAGCCCAGCCGCAGCCAGTTGTTGCGGTAGTTGGGCAGGACCATGTAGCGCGACAATTCCGCCCTGCCGAGGGCGCGGGCGCGCGCCTTGTCCGGCTCGATGCACACCTTCTGCTCCACCGCGAGCCACTGGTGCGGCCGGCGCAGCGCCGCGGCCTGGCGGGTGTGCTCCGGCGTCACGTTATAGGGCAGGGCGCCCATGGTGCGCTCGGCGGTGAGCTTCAGCATCAGCGGGCCGAGGGCGGCGATCATCACCGGCCAGGCCTGCGCCCCTTCCTCCTGTTTGCCAGGGGGGCCCTGCAGCGCATCGAGATAGCCGCGCATCGCCGGCAGCGGCTTTTCGTAGCGATGCCCGCGCACCCCTTCCACCGCCGGGCGATGCGAAACGCCGAGGCCGAGGATGAAGCGATCCCCGTAGAGCTGGTTCAGCGTCATCATGCCGCGCCGGGCGGAGAACCCGTCCCGCGCATAGATATTGGCGATCGAACTGCCCACGATCAGCCGCTTCGTGGCCCCGAGCAGGAAGCCGGCCAGCGAGAGCGATTCGTACAGCCGCGATTCCGGATACCAGAACGCGCTGTAGCCCTGGCCCTCCACCGTGGCCATCAGCGATGCCAGCTGCGGGCCGTCCAGCCGGTCGGTCGGATACCAGACTCCTAACCTGCCGAGTTCCATGTGTATGCTCCGGTCAAAATGGGGGCGCCTCGCGCCAATGATCGTCGGACTGGCCGGCCATGTCGACCATGGCAAGACTTCGCTGATCCGCGCGCTGACCGGTATCGACACCGATCGGCTGCCGGAGGAGCGCGCCCGCGGCATGACGATCGACCTCGGATTCGCATATTCGGACCGTGCGGGCGGGATCGTGGGCTTTGTCGACGTGCCGGGCCATGAGCGCTTCCTGCACAACATGCTGGCCGGCGTGCTGGCGATGGACCGCGTGCTGCTGGTGGTCGCCGCCGATGACGGGCCGATGCCGCAAACGCTGGAGCACCTGGAGGTGCTGCGCCTGGTGGGCGTGCCCCGCCTCGGCGTAGCGGTCACCAAAACCGACCGCGTGCCGCCACAGCGCGTGGCGGCGGTGGCCGCCGAGGTGGCCGCCCTGGCCCTGCGCGCGGGCTACGAGGCGCCCATCCACGCCGTCTCCAGCCTCGCCGGTACCGGGCTGGAGGCGCTGTGGCATTGGATCGAGGCCGCGCCGCCACCGCCACGGGCCGCCAAGGGCGGCTTCCGCATGGCCATCGACCGCAGCTTCGTTCTGCCGGGCATCGGCCCCGTCGTCACCGGCACGATCGCCGCCGGCGAGGTGCGGGCCGGCGACACTCTGGTGCTCTCGCCATCGCGCCTGGCCGCCCGCGTGCGTAGCCTGCGCGTGCAGGACCGGCCGGCCGAACATGCCGGCGTGGGCGACCGTTGCGCCCTGGCGATTTCCGGCGCCCGCATCGAACGCGCCCGGCTGCGGCGCGGGGATTGGCTGGTGGCCCCGGACCTGCACGCCCCCAGCGCGGCGCTGGATGCGCATGTCCGCCTCGCGGACGGCCGGGCGCTGCGCCATGGCGGCCCCGTCCACCTGCATCACGGCGCCGATTCCATCCCCGCACGGCTGCGCGTGTGGGACGAAGATGCGGCGGGCGGCTTCGTGCGCCTGCAACTCGCCCGCCCCGTGCCCGCCCTGCATGGCGACCGCGTGGTGCTGCGCGACGACGCCACCGGCCGCGTGGTGGCTGGCGGCCACGTGGTGGACCCGTTCCCGCCCCAGCGCCGCCGCCCTCGCGCGCAGCGCCTGGCCGAGCTGTCCGCCCTGGCCACGCCAGACCCGCTGCAGGCGGTTTCCGGCCTGCTCGCCGCCAATGGCTGGGCCGACCTCGCCACGCTCGCCCGCGCGCGCAACCATGATCCCGCCGCGCTGGAGGCACTGCCGGAGGCCCTGGGCGCAACGCTGCTGGGCCCCGCCGGGCGCCGCGTGGCGCTGGCCGCAACCGCGCGCCTGGCGGTGCGGGACAGGATCGGCACCGCGCTGGCCCGTCATCACGCGGAGCACCCCGATCTCGGCGGCCTGCCGCGCGCCACCCTGCTGTCGGCCGCCGGCACGGAAGCCCCGATTGCTGAAGCGATGCTGGCCGAACTGCTCGGCGAAGGCGTCGTGGTGCCGCAGGGCATGGTGCTGCGCCTGCCATCGCACCAGCCGCGCCTGTCACCGGCCGACGAGGCGCAGTGGCCCCAGCTTCAGGCCCTGCTCGCCGCCGGTGCCCTGCGCCCGCCGCGTGTGCGCGAGGTGGCGGAGGCGCTGGCCCTGGAGCCCGACGCCACCGAAGCCCTGCTGGCCCGCATCGAGCGCTTCGGCCGCGTGCTCCGCGTGGCACCGAACCGCTTCTTCCTGCCGGAAACCGTCGCCGCCCTGGCGCGCGAGGCCGCCTCCCTCGCGGAGCCGGACGGCTTCACGGCGGCCGACTACAACCGCCGCACCGGCATCGGCCGCAACGTGGCCATCGAGGTGCTGGAATTCCTCGACGCCCTCGGCCTCACCCGCCGCACCGGCGAGTTGCGCCACATGCTGGGCGATCCCGATGAGGTGCTGGGGGCTACTCCCCCCTGAGTGCGCGGCGGTAGGCCCGAGTGGCGGCATCGAAGCCCATCACCAGCGCATCCGCGGTCAGCTCATGGCCGATCGAGGCCTCGGCGATGTTCGGGATGGCGGCGGCGATGGCCGGGATGTTCTCCAGGTTCAGGTCGTGGCCCATGTTCACCACCATGCCCAGCCGCGCCGCCTCGGCCGCCGTGGCGGCGATGGCAGCGAGCAGCGGGGAATGTGCCCCGCCGCGCGACTGCGCCGCGTATTCGCCGGTATAGATCTCGATCCCGTCCGCGCCCACGCCCTTCACCCGCGCCACCACCTCCGGCAGCGGATCGACGAACAGCACGGTGCGCGCGCCCAGCGCCTTCAATTCACGCAGATACGCGGTCACCAGCGCCACCTGCGCCGGATCGGTCAGGTGCCAGCCCTCCTCGGAGGTGAAGGCGCCGGGCGCATCCGGCACCAGCGTCACCTGCTCCGGGCGGGTGGCCTTCACGATCTCCATCAGCCGCTCGTCCGGATAGCCCTCCACATTCAGCTCGAAGCCCGGCCGCCACGGCGCCATCACCCCGGCCAGCGCCGGCAGGTCGCTGCCACGGATATGCCGCTCATCAGGGCGCGGATGCACCGTGATCCCATCGGCGCCTGCGTCATGAACGATGCGGGCGAACTGCAACAGGTCCGGCACGCCGGTGCGGCGTGAGTTGCGCAGCAGCGCCACCTTGTTGAGGTTCACGGAGAGCCTGGTGTCGCGCATGATCTTGAAACCTAGTTGTTGCCGACGACGCTGCCGAGCGTGTCGCCGATTTCGCGATGCAGGACCAGGTCGGCGATCGGGTCCATGTCGGTCGGCTCGCGGTTGAGGATCACCAGCCCGGCGCCGCGGCGCTTGGCCAGTTCGGGAAAGCCGGCAGCGGGATACACCACCAGCGAGGAACCGGCCACCAGGCACAGGTCGCAGGCCAGGATCGCCTCCTCGGCGCGGATCATCGCCGCCGGCGGCATGGATTGCCCAAAGGCCACGGTGGCGGTCTTCACATAGCCGCCGCATTCGTCGCAGCGCGGCGATTTCCCGCTGGCCTCGAAGCCCGGCCGGATGGCCTCCAGCTCATAGCGGCGCTGGCAATCCAGGCAGTGGGCATAGGTGGAATTGCCGTGCAGCTCGATCACCTTGTGCTCCGGAATCCCGCTGGCCTGGTGCAGCCCGTCGATATTCTGCGTCACCACATGCGTCACCTTGCCGTCGGCCACCAGCCGGGCCACCGCCCGATGGCCGCGATTGGGGGCGGCGGCGCGCATCACCGGGTCCGAGTCGAACTTGCGCCGCCACGCCTCCACCCGCGCCTCCTCGGAGGCGACGAAATCCTGGAAATAGATCGGCTTCATCTTGTTCCAGATCCCCCCCGGCGAGCGGAAATCCGGAATGCCGGATTCCGTGCTGATCCCGGCGCCGGTGAACACCACCACCTTCTGCGCCGCATCCAGCCTGCGGCGGAACTCGCTCAGCTCGCTGTCCATGGCGCAGTCATCCCCGATGGCCCCGCGCGATGGTGGCGCGGCCGGCGCCGCATCTCAAGCCCGGCGGCGCGGCACGATCCGCCATTCGAAGCACGGGTCCCCCAGGTCCAGCCGCGAAGCCACCTGCAGCTCCGCGAACCGGTCATGCGCCGCCAGCGCCCCCTCCAGCAGCCCATTCCAGCAGGCGAACGCCGCCGGGTGCGGGTCCGGCACGCCCTGCATCAACGTCCAGCTCCGCTGCCGCACCACGCCCGGCGCCACCACCTCCGCCTCGTCCCCCTGCGCACGCGCCAGCGCCACCATGAACCCCGCGAAATCCGCCGCCGGCAGCGCCTCGGCCACCTGCCGATACAGCTGCATCCCGATCAGCTTCCCCGTCAGCCCCAGCAGCGCGCTCGCCTCCGCCGCCCCCCAAAGCTGGATCGCGGCCGGGATCGCGGTGCGGACATAGGCGAGCGCATAGTTCCGCTTCGCCTTCTTGATCCGCGCCACCGGCCAGGAATCGCTCGCCAGCACCGGTGCCCGCGCGGGATCGAAGCGCGGCGCTTCCTCATGCCGGGCGAATCGCAACCGCTCCTCCGGCGCCAGGTCGCGGTCATATTCATGGTAGTAGCCCTCCAGCCCCGCATCGCCCTCCACCGTCTGCCCGGTGCAGACGAAGCCCAGCCGCGGATTGCCCAGCGAGACGCCGTTCTGCGCGTGCCAGCCGCGCATCATCGCCGCCGAAACCCGCCCCGGCACCCCCGCGATCGCCGTGCCCGCCCAGATCCAGCGCGGCGGCGGATAGCGCACCCAGGACTTCCGGTCGCTCTCGCCGACCCATTCCACGCTCACCCCGCCGATGGCGTTCGACAAAAAATGATACTGCGCGCAGGCCACCGCATGCGGCTTCCGGTCCAGCCCCAGCTTCTGCAAGCCCGGCAGGAACAGCGCCTGCTGCTGGCGCCGGAACACCGCGAACACGAAATCCTCCGCATCCGCCGCACTCCGGCGGGACACCGCGGCCAGCACCATGCCGGTGAAAAACCCGTGGTACCACTCCGCCACCGCATCCCACGCCTTCGCCTCGTCATCCTGCACCGTTGCCCTCCCGCGCCGTGTCGCTAGGCTAGCTGCAAAGCCCTGGAGGAACGAGATGAGCCACGCCTTCCCCTATCGCGGTCTGCGCGTGCTGGATCTCGGCCAGGGCGTCGCCTCGCCCTACTGCGCCATGCTGCTCGCCCTCTACGGCGCCGACGTCATCAAGGTCGAACCCCCGGAAGGCGACTGGTCGCGCGGCCTCGGCCAGAAGCTCGCCGGCGGCACGCACACGCCCATGTCCCTCACCTTCAACCGCGGCAAGCGCGCGCTGCGGCTGGACCTCAAGCGCCCGGAAGCCCGCAAGATCCTGCGCGACCTGGCCCTGAAGGCCGACGTGCTGGTGGAAGGCTTCCGCCCCGGCGTCGCCGCCCGGCTCGGCGTGGGCTACGAAAGCCTGGCGGTGGAGAACCCCAAGCTCATCTACCTCTCCGTCAGCGGCTTCGGCCAAACCGGCCCCTATGCCCAGCGCCCGGTAACAGACACCGCCGCCCAGGCCTTCTCCGGCTTCATGGACACCAATCGCGGGCCAGACGGCGTGCCGCACCGCTCCGGTGCCCTCACCGCGGATGTCCCCACCGGCCTCTACGCCTACGCCGCCGTCGCCACCGCCCTGTTCGCCCGCCAGACCACCGGCCGCGGCCGGCATATCGACGTCAGCCTGATGGCCGGAAGTGCCGCCGTGATGGGCCACAAGGTGCCGGAATTCCAGGTCGGCAACGTCAACCCGCCGCAGCTCAACGTCCCCGCCGGCTCCTTCGAGGCCTCGGATGGCTGGCTCGCCATCGCCCTGGTGCGCGAGGATGATTGGCGCCGCACCTGCCTCGCGCTGGACCGGCCGGATTGGCTGGAGAACCCCGCCTACGGCAGCTTCACCCTGCGCGTGGAGAACCAGCCGGCGCTGATGGCGGAAATGCGCCCGCACATCCGCACCCGCACCCGCGGCGAATGGCTGGACCGCCTGCGCGCCAACGACGTGATCTCAGACACCGTGAACACCTCCGGCGACTGGCTGGCCAACGAGCACGTGAAGGCCGTCGGCGCCTCCAGCCCGGTGGGGATCGACCACTACCACGTCCCCCGCACCCCCGGCGCCCCCGCCGAGAGCGACGCCGCCCTCACCCCGCCGCCCGCCGCCGGCCAGGATTCGCGCCAGCTTCTGGCCGAATGCGGGCTGGATGCGGCCGAGATCGACCGGCTGTTCGCGGAGGGCATCGCTTCCTGAGGCCGTCTCAGGCCATGGACTCCGGCATCCCGTTTCTGTAACATTATACTTCGGTTTTTGAGCCGACTGCGCCCGCCCCGGCCAAACGGGGTGGGCGCCACGGCACCGCCAGTTATTTTGAACCATCGGGTCCGTTCATGCCCCACGCTTTCAGCCGCCGCCCCGGCATGTTTGCCGCGGGTCTTTTCGCCCTCGGTTGCCTCGCCCCGCCCCCCGCCGCGGCCGGCGATTGGCTCACCATCACCGATTTCACCGGCGCCTGCGGCACCACGCTCACCTGCGCCGGTGCCACCGCCACCGAAGGCAGCGTGCTGCGCCTCGTGCCCGCCGCCGTGGAACAGGCCGGCGCCGCCTGGGCGCCCGCCCAGCTTTCCACCGCGCATGATTTCGTCTCCACCTTCACCTTCCAGCTCGGTGCGGGCGCCAATGGCTGGCGTGCCGACGGCCTCGCCTTCCTCCTCGCCGCCGACCCCACCGGCCTCGGCGACGCCTCCCGCTACGGCGGCTCCATGGGCTTCGAAGGTGTCACCGGCACCGTCGCCGTGGAGTTCGACACCTTCGCCAATGGCGGCGAACCCGCCGCCAATCACGTGGCCATCGATCTCGATGGCGTGCTCGGCGACCTCGCCATCACCAACCCCTACGGCGTCACCAACTGCGACATCCCCACCACGCCCGGCTGCCTGGCCAACGGCGCGGTCTGGACCGCCTCCGTCGCCTACGATGCCGAGGGCCAAACCCTCACCGTCACCGTGCAGGATGGCGACAACCCCGCCGAGATCGTGATCTCAGGCTTTTCGGTGAACCTGGCCACGGCCATCGGCCCCCAGGCCACGCTCGGTTTCGGCGCCGGCACCGGCCTCGGCTACATGGCGCACGACCTGCATTCATGGCGCGTGACCAGCGCCGCCGTGCCCGAACCCGCCTCCGCGCTGGCCTTCGCCGCCGGACTTGCGGCCCTGGGGCTGTCCCGCCGCCGCCGCTGATGCTTCAATCCCCGGGAACAACCGGGGGAAACCAGCATGGACATGCCGAACCAGGGCCTCGTCGCCGTCGTCAAGCGCGATTGCCCCACCTGCGTCCTCACCGCCCCGGTGCTGGCGCAGATCCCCGGCGTCACCGTCTATTCGCAGGATGATCCCGGCTTTCCGGAAAACGTCGCCAGCCGCATCTACGATGGTGAGCTCGATACCTCCCACCGGCTGCGCATCGAGATCGTGCCCACCCTGATCCGCTTCGAGAACGGGCAGGAGGTCGATCGCACCTATGGCTGGGACCGCGCCGAATGGCAGCGCCTCACCGGCCAGGCGGAGATCGGCGTCGGCCTGCCCGCCATGCGCCCGGGCTGCGGCGCCAAGAACCTGGAACCCGGCATCATCGAGCGCCTGAAGATCCGCCATGGGGAGACCGGCATCACCGCCCGCCGCATCTCCCTCGGCACCGGCGAGGATGAGATGGAGGCGATGTACGATCGCGGCTGGTCCGATGGCCTGCCGCTGGTGCCGCCCACCGAGGAACGCGTGCTGCGCATGTTGACCGGCACCGCGCGCGACCCGCAGGAGGTGATCGGCCTGGTGCCGTCAGACCTCGTGCCCGCCACGGTGGAAAAGATCGCCATCAACGCCGTGATGGCCGGCTGCAAGCCGGAATACCTGCCCGTGGTGCTGGCGGCGGTGGAAGCGGTGCTGGACGAGCCCTTCGCCATGCACGGCGTGCTCGCCACCACCATGTTCGTCGGCCCCGTCATCGTGGTGAACGGCCCCGTCCGCCGCCAGATCGGCATGAACGCCCGCGGCAACGCGCTGGGGCAGGGCAACCGCGCCAACGCCACCATTGGCCGCGCTGTGCAACTCGTCATCCGCAACATCGGCGGCGGCCGCCCGCAGGAAGTGGACCGCGCCACGCTGGGCAACCCCGGCAAATACACCTACTGCTTCGCCGAGGACGAGGAAGGCTCCTGCTGGGAGCCGCTTTCGGTGGAACGCGGCATCGCCCCGGGCAAATCCGCCGTCACCGCCTTCGCCGGCTACGGCCTGCAGGGCGTGGTGGACCAGAAGTCGCGCACGCCCGAAAGCCTCAGCCGCAGCTTCGCCGAGAACATGAAGGCGATCTACAACACCAAGCTGGCCCCGGCCTGCGACGCCATCCTGGTGATGTGCCCGGAGCATGAGCGCACCTACCGCGACGCCGGCTGGAGCAAGCAGCGCGTCTATGAGGAACTCTACCGCCTCACGGAGATGAACGGCGACGACATCCTCGCCGGCGCGCATGGCATCGCCGAAGGCGGCCCGCCCTCCTATGCCGGGCGGCGCATCGGAAAATTCCGCAAGGGCGGGCTGATGATCGTGCGCGCCGGTGGCGGTGCGGGCATGTTCTCGGGCATCATCGGCGGATGGTCGGCCAGCGGCGAGCGCGGGTCGGCCCCGGTAACCAAGGAGATCAGGGAATGACGGCGCTGCTAGACCCGACGTCGGAGCGAAGTCCGACGATCCGCCCGCGCCTCGGGCGGCCCAACACGCTCGATGGCCTCACCATCGGCCTGGTCGACATCTCCAAGCCACGCGGAGACGTGTTCCTCGACCAGATCGACCTGCGGCTGCAGCAGCGCGGGATCGCCACCCGCCGCTACATGAAGCCCACCATGACCCGTCCCGCCCCGCTGCCCCTGCGCCAGCAGATCGGCACCGAGGTGCAGGCCGTCATCCAGGGGCTCGCGGACTGAGGCTCTTGCACGTCGTGCAGTTTGCATGACCTGGCAGATCTTGAGGCCCGCGGAATCCCTTCGATGGTGGTCGCCACCACGGAGTTCATCGAGGCGGCCGAGGTCCAGGCGAAAGCCCTGGGCACCGACCCCGCCTGCATCTTCATCCCCCACCCGGTGCAAGACCGGACGGATGACGAACTGCGCGCCATGGCCGATGCGCATCTCGATGCCATCCTGGCCATGCTGCTGAAGGGCAACTGAAGCCCGGGCGCCGGGGTACCAAACCCCGGCGCCCACTCGCGCAGAAAGCAAGCAAGCGGTTCTTTTTTGAAAAAAAGAACCAAAAAACTTTTATGACTAAGGGACGTCGCGTTCATCGTCATTGCGAGCGAAGCGAAGCAATCCATCTATCCGCACCGTGCGTGCCGCGATGACTTGCACGGGCGCAAACGAATGAAGTCTTTTTTGCTTCTTTTTTCTTCAGAAAAAAGAAGACCCGTCCTTTCGTGTGGCCGATCGATCAACCACCCCCTATCCGCCCCTCCCGCGCACCACCACGGGCGACGCTCTTATATCTAACTCAGATCGCGTACGTACGTATATTTTTTCCTGTTCCACCGGTCTTGCCTGTGCTCCAATCCCAGGTGATGACCCATCAACCCGCCGCACCGAGCCAAGCAGATGCACCGCGCCCCTGGGCGCGGGCGATTCTGCACGCCCGGATTCCGGCGCCGTTGAAGCTCCTGCTGCTGGCCCTGCTCGCCGCCTTCTCGATGGCGGAAGCCCCGTGCCGCACGCTGCGCGCCCTGCGCCAGGACTGGCTCTTCTCCACCAACACCCAACTGAACGAAGACCTGGACTCCGTCCAAACCCCCCACGCTCTGCGCCGCCTGCTGCAACTCCGGGCCGAGATCGGCTGGCTCCTGCGCGGCAAGCCCAACCGGGGCATGTCCCTGTCAGGCCATCGCGCGCCCGTTTTCTGCGCGGCCCAACCCGCCCGCGCGCCCCCTTGGCCCGCGAACACCCTCCATCACCTCGAATCCGTCGCGAAGACCCCGCGTCCCGCGGCTATGACTCATGCCTGAACGCCAACCGTCCATCGGGCCGGCCACGCCTGAAACGGAAAGGGGCGCCCCGGTCTCCCGGGGCGCCCCTCATTCGGTGAAAAACGCTCCGGTCAGCCGTTGGCGACCGGCACGCCCTTCTCTTCCAGCGCCGTCTTCAGCTCGCCGGACTGGAACATCTCGGTCACGATGTCGCAGCCGCCCACGAACTCGCCGGCCACGTAAAGCTGCGGAATCGTCGGCCAGTTGCTGAACTGCTTGATCCCGTCACGCAGCTCGGCATCCTCCAGCACGTTGGCGGTCTTGAAGGGCACGCCCATGTGGCTGAGGATCTGCACCACGCGCGCGGAGAACCCGCATTGCGGGAACATCGCGGTCCCCTTCATGTAGAGCATCACCGAGTTGTCGGAGATGTCAGACTGGATACGGTCGAAAACGGGGTTGGCCATCGTGCTGTTCCTCAATCGGGAGCGGAGGTCTGAAGGGCGAGGGCGTGCAGTTCGCCCCCCATGCGGCCGCGCAGCGCGGCATAGACCAGCTGGTGCTGCTGCACGCGAGACTTGCCGCGAAACGCCTCGCTGACAACCTTCGCGGCATAGTGGTCGCCGTCACCGGCCAGGTCCTCAATCGTCACCTGGGCGTCGGGAAGCCCGGCCTTGATCAACGCCTCGATCTCGTTGGCAGGCATCGCCATGCGCGTATTCCCTTCAGCTGGCTCGGCCGTCCATCCACGCCGGCAGGAAAGCCTCGTGCAGCCGCCGCAGTTCGGCCAGGGAGATGGTATCGCCATCGGGCAGAGTCAACAATGCGCCACCGGTGGAACCCAACAGCCGCGCCGGCACACCCGCCGCCTGGGCCCGGGCCAGCACGCCGGCGGCATCGGTCGTCGCCAGCACATAGCGCCCCTGGTCCTCGCCGTACCAGTACGCCGCATCGCCGCCGCGCTCCAGCGTCGCCCCGGTATCACCGGCCAAAGCCATCTCGGCCACGGCCACCAGCAGCCCGCCATCGGCCACGTCGTGGCAGGCCGCCACGCGCCCGGCCAGGATCTCGCCACGCACGAAATCGCCATTGCGCCGCTCGGCCGCCAGATCCACCGGCGGCGGAGCCCCTTCCTCACGCCCGGCGATCTCGCGCAGCCACAGGGACTGGCCGAGCCACCCCTCGGTGGCACCCACCAGCACCAGCGAAAGCCCGGGCGTCAGCCCATAGCCCACCGCCTGCGCCGCATCCTCCAGCACGCCCAAGCCCCCGATCGCCGGCGTCGGCAGGATCGGCCGCCCCTCGGTCTCGTTGTAGAGGGAGACATTGCCGGACACGACCGGGAAGTCGAGCGCCGTGCACGCCGCGGACATGCCGCGGATGGAGGCCGCAAACTGCCCCATGATCCGGGGCTTCTCGGGGTTGGCGAAGTTCATGTTGTCGGTGATCGCCAGCGGCAGGGCGCCCGTGGCAGTGATGTTGCGCCACGCCTCGGCCACCGCCTGCGCACCGCCCACCTCGGGGTCCGCCAGCACGTAGCGCGGCGTGCAATCCGTGGTCAGCGCCAGGGCGCGCGTGCGCCCCTCCAGCTTCACGATCGCCGCATCCGCCGCCCCCGGCCGCTTCACCGTCTGGCCGCCGATCGTGTAGTCATACTGCTCCCACACCCAACGGCGCGAGCACAGATCGGGGCAGCCCATCAGCGTGCGAAGGGCAGGGCCCAGCCCGGCCGTATCTGCCACCGGCCCCAACCGCGCCTGCTTCGGCGTCTCCTCGGTCGGCCGGTGATACAGCGGCGCCTGCTCGGCCAGCGGGTCCAGCGGAATATCCGCCTCCACCTGGCCCTTGTGCTTGATCACGATCCGCCCGGTCTCGGTTAGGTGCCCGATCACGGCGAAATCCAGCTCCCACTTCTCGAAGATGGCCCGCGCCACCTCCTGCCGGTCCGGGCGCAGCACCATCAGCATGCGCTCCTGCGATTCCGACAGCATCATCTCGTACGCCGACATGCCGGTCTCGCGCTGCGGCACGTGGTCCAGCTCCAGCTCGATCCCCACGCCGCCCTTGCCCGCCATCTCCACGGAGGAGGAGGTGAGGCCGGCGGCCCCCATGTCCTGGATCGCCACGATCGCGTCGGTGGCCATCAGCTCCAGGCAGGCCTCGATCAGCAGCTTCTCCACGAACGGGTCGCCCACCTGCACGGTCGGCCGCTTCTCCTCGGCATCCTTGCCGAACTCGGCGCTGGCCATGGTCGCGCCATGGATGCCGTCCCGCCCGGTCTTGGAGCCGACATACACCACCGGATTGCCGATGCCGGCCGCCGCACTCAGGAAGATCTTGGTCTTGTCCGCGATGCCCACCGTCATCGCGTTCACCAGCGGGTTGCCGTTATAGGCCGGGTGGAAGTTGATCTCGCCCCCCACCGTCGGCACGCCCACGCAATTGCCGTAGCCGCCGATGCCCCGCACCACGCCATCCACGATGCGCTTGGTGCGCGCCAGCTTCGGGTCGCCGAAGCGCAGCGCGTTCAGGTTGGCGATCGGCCGCGCGCCCATGGTGAACACGTCGCGCAGAATGCCGCCCACGCCGGTGGCAGCCCCCTGGTAGGGCTCGATGAAGCTCGGGTGGTTGTGGCTTTCCATCTTGAACACGGCGGCCAGGCCTTCGCCGATATCCACCACCCCGGCATTCTCGCCGGGGCCATGGATCACCCACGGCGCCTTGGTCGGCAGCGTCTTCAGCCACACGCGCGAGGATTTGTAGGAGCAGTGCTCCGACCACATCACGCTGAAGATCCCCAGCTCCGTCAGGCTGGGGGTGCGCCCCATGATCTCCAGCACGCGCTGGTATTCATCGGCGGAAAGGCCAAACTCGCGGGCGAGGGCCTGGTTCACGTCACGCGCCATCGGGATAGCCTTCTTATGCTGCGAGCGCGGCGCAGATGGAGTCGAACAGGGGCTTGCCGTCCTCGCCGCCCATCAGCGGGTCCACGAGGTCCTCGGGGTGCGGCATCAGGCCCAGCACACGCAAATTCTCGCTGGCGATGCCGGCGATGTTGCGCTGGCTGCCGTTGCGGTTGGCCTCCGGCGTGATCTCCCCGGTGGGGGTGGCGTAGCGGAAGATCACCCGCCCTTCGCCCTCCAGCCGGTCCAGCGTCTCGGGGGCCGCGAAGTAGTTGCCGTCGCCATGCGCCATCGGGGCGCGGAACACCTCGCCCTGCTGGTAATGCCGGGTGAAGTCGGTATCGGCCCGTTCCACCTTCAGGTGGCAATCCATCGCCAGGAAGCGCAGCCCCTGGTTGCGCAGCAGCGCCCCCGGCAGCAGCCCGGCCTCGATCAGGATCTGGAACCCGTTGCAAACGCCCAGCACATGGCCACCACGCGCCGCATGCGCCCGGATCGCACCCATGATCGGCGACTGCGCCGCCATGGCCCCGCAGCGCAGGTAATCGCCGTAGCTGAACCCGCCGGGGATCACCACGAGATCAAGCCCCGAGAGATCACTCTCCCGGTGCCACACCATCCGCGGCGCATGGCCCGCGCTGCGTTCCAGCGCGATCGCCATGTCGCGCTCCCGGTTGATCCCGGGAAAAACGACGATGCCCGCCTTCATGCCGCGATCTCGACCTTGAAGCTCTCGATCACCGTATTGGCCAGCAGCTTGCGCGCCATCTCCTCGGCCGCCGCCTGCGCCTTCGCCGGATCGGTCTCCGCCAGCTCCACCTCGATCACCTTGCCGGCGCGCACTTCGCCCACGCCATCAAAGCCCAGCCCGGACAGCGCCTGCCCGATGGCCTTGCCCTGCGGGTCCAGAACCCCGTTCTTCAGCATCACGGTGACAACGGCTTTCATCGATCGGCTCCGAACGGATTGAATCCAAACATTATTGCATCACCATCTTATGGTCGAAGCGGTCGGTCATTGCATGACCTCCGGACCTTTGAGATCCCGCACCCCGGCTTCCGGCAGGATCCCCAGCCGGCGGGCGACCTCCTGGTAGGCCTCCTCCACCTTGCCGAGGTCGCGGCGGAAGCGATCCTTGTCCATCTTCTCGCTGGTCTTGCTGTCCCACAACCGGCAATTGTCCGGGGAGATCTCGTCGGCCAGAACGATGCGCATCTCCTCGTTCTCCCACAACCGGCCGAACTCGATCTTGAAGTCCACCAGCGTGATGCCCACGCCCAGGAACAGCCCAGCCAGGAAGTCGTTGATCCGCAACGTCAACGCTACGATATCGTCCATGTCCTGGGTCGCCGCCCAGCCGAAGCAGGTGATGTGCTCCTCGGAAACCATCGGGTCGCCCAGCGTGTCGTTCTTATAGTAGTACTCGATGATCGAGCGCGGCAGCCGCGTTCCTTCCGGGATGCCCAGCCGCGTCGAAAGGCTGCCCGCCGCCACGTTGCGCACCACGATCTCCACCGGGATGATCTCAACTTCGCGAATGAGTTGCTCGCGCATGTTCAGCCGGCGCACGAAGTGGGTGGGAATGCCGATATCGGTCAGCCGCAGCATCAGGTATTCGCTGATCCGGTTGTTCAGCACGCCCTTACCGGTGATCACGCCCTTCTTCTGGGAATTGAAGGCGGTGGCATCGTCCTTGAAATACTGCACCAGGGTCCCGGGCTCGGGCCCTTCGAACAGGATCTTGGCCTTGCCCTCATAGAGCTGGCGGCGGCGTGCCATGGCAAACTTCTCCAGGGGGATGGGTCCCCCGAATGCTGCGCCGCAACCGGCGCAGGCGCGGTATAGCAGCGCACCGCCCCCGATGCCACGCCCCCCACGGCCGCCGCCCGCCGCGGTTGCAGCGGGCCGGGTCCGCCCGTTACGCTGCGCCATACGCCGGCACGCCGGCCAATGAACCGGGGGATTGGGCCATGCTGCGCCGTCGACACCTGCTAGCCGCGGCCGGGGCCGCTCTCGCCGCGCCGAACCTGGCCCGCGCCCAGGGCGCCGGCACCATCCGCTACGTTCCCGCCGCCGACATCGCCTCGCTGGACCCGATCTGGACCACCGCCTCCCAAACCCGCGACCACGCCTTCATGGTCTACGACACGCTCTACGGGCTGGATGACGCGCTGAACCCCCAGCCGCAGATGCTCGCCGGCCACGTGGTCTCCGACGAAGGCCGCCGCTGGACCATGACGCTGCGCGAAGGCCTGCGCTTCCACGACAACGAGCCGGTCCTGGCGAAGGATTGCGTCGCCAGCATCCAGCGCTGGTGGGCGCGCGACAGCTTCGGCCAGGCCGTTCGCGCCGTGACCGACGAGGTCTCGGCGCCCGACGACCGCACCATCGTGTTCCGCCTGAAATCCTCGTTCCCGCAGCTGCCGGTGGCGCTGGCCAAATACTCGGCGCCCCCCTGCATCATCATGCCGGAGCGCCTGGCCAGCACGGACCCGTTCAAGCAGGTGACCGACCCCACCGGCAGCGGCCCATTCCGATTCTTGCCGGCGGACCGCATTCCCGGCGCGCGCATGGCCTACGAGAAGTTCCAGGGCTACGTGCCGCGCCAGGGCGGCGCCGCCGAGGGCACCGCCGGCCCGAAGATGGTCCATTTCAACCGCGTCGAAGTCCTGGTGATGCCCGATGGCGCCACCGCGGCCGCCGCCCTGCAACGCGGCGAGGTCGATTGGCTGCGCTGGCCGCTGGTGGATCTCGTGCCGCAGCTCAAGCGCGCCCAGGGTGTGACGGTGCGGGTGATGGAGCCGCTCGGCCTCATCGGCAAGTTCCGCTTCAACCACCTGCACCCGCCCTTCGACAACCCGGCGGTGCGCCGCGCCATCCTGCCGGCCTTCTCGCAGGAGGAGTACATGCTGGCCGCCAACGGCGACGACCGTTCGCTGTGGCGCACCGGCGTCGGCTATTTCTGCCCCGGCACCCCCATGGCCAGCGATGCGGGGCTGGAGGCGCTCACAACGCCGCGCAACCTCGAAGCCGCCAAACGCGCGCTCGCCGCCAGCGGCTACAAGGGTGAGCGCACCGTGGCGATGCTGCCCACGGATTTCCCGATCTACCGCGCCATGGCCGAGGTCTCCGGCCAGCTGCTGAAGCAGATCGGCTTCAACGTGGAGGTGCAGGCGATGGACTGGGCCACCGCGATGCAGCGCCGCGCCAAGCCGGAGCCGGTGGAGCAGGGCGGCTGGAGCATATTCCACACCGGCTGGGGCGGGGCGGACGAGTTGAACCCGGTCGCCAATGTCTGGCTGCGCGGCAACGGCAAGGACGCGGCGCCGGGCTGGCCCACCAGCCCCCGGACCGAGGCGCTGCGCGACGAATGGCTGAAGGCCCCTGATATCGAGGCGCAGAAGCGAATCGCGGTCGAAATCCAGAAGCAGGCCTTCGTCGACCTGCCCTACATCCCCACCGGCCAGCTCTTCACCCCGGTGGCCCACCGCGCCGACATCAGCGGCTGGATCACCGGCCTGCCGGCCTTCTGGAACATCAAGCGGGGGTAGGGGGCCTCAGGGCGCGGCTGGGCCGGGCTCGCCGAACACCCGGGTGTAGAGCACATCCAGCTGCGCCAAATGCAGCCGCGAATCCATCGCCGCGTCGATCTGCGCGGCGGTGACGCGCCCGGCCACCTCCGGGTCCGCCAGCAGGTTCTCACGGAAGCCGCGCCCCTCGGCCGAGCCCAGCTTGGTCCAGGTCGCCATCGCGTTGCGCTGCACGATCGCATAGGCGTCCTCACGCAGGATGCCCGCGCGCGCCAGCGCCAGCAGCACCTCGCCCGAATGCACCACCCCGCCCAGGCTATCCAGGTTGGCCTGCATCTGCTCGGGATACACCGTCAGCTTGTCCATCATCCCCGCCAGCCGGGCGAGCGCGAAATCCAGCGTCACCGTCGCGTCGGGCCCGATCGCCCGTTCCACGGAGGAATGGCTGATGTCGCGCTCATGCCACAGCGTCACGTTCTCCAGCGCCGGCACCACCGCCGCGCGCACGATTCGCGCCAGCCCGGTCAGGTTCTCCGACAGCACCGGGTTGCGCTTGTGCGGCATCGCCGAGCTGCCCTTCTGCCCGGCATGGAAGAATTCCTCCGCCTCGCGCACTTCGCTGCGCTGCAGATGCCGCACCTCGGTCGCCAGCCGTTCCACCGCGCAGGCGATCACCGCCAGCACCGAGAAGAACATCGCGTGCCGGTCGCGCGGGATCACCTGGGTGGAGACCGGCTCCACGGCGAGCCCCAGCTTCGCCGCCACGAACTCCTCCACGCGCGGGTCCACATGGGCGAAGGTGCCGACGGCGCCAGACAGCGCCGCCACCGCGATTTCCTTGCGCGCCGCCTGCAAACGCTCCTTGCCGCGCATGAATTCGGCGTAATGTCCGGCCAGCTTCAGCCCGAAGCTGGTGGGCTCCGCATGGATGCCATGGCTGCGCCCGATCGTGGGCGTGTGCTTGAATTCGAAGGCCCGCTTGCGCAGCGCGGCCAGCACCTCGTCCAGGTCCGCCAGCAGCATGTCGGCCGCCTGGGTCAGCTGGATGGAAAGGCAGGTATCCAGCACGTCCGAACTGGTCAGCCCCAGATGCACGAAGCGGCTGTCATCGCCGATTGCTTCAGCCAGCCACGTCAGGAACGCGATCACGTCGTGCCGCGTGACCTTCTCGATATCGTCGATCCGCTGCACGTCTTCGGCGCTGATCGCCGCCAGCTTGGCGCCGCCCTTCTCGCGGATGGCACGGGCCGATTCCGCCGGCACGTCGCCGTAGAGCGACATCCCTTCCGCGGCCAGCGCCTCGATCTCGAACCAGATGCGGTAGCGGTTCTCGGGCGCCCAGATCGCGGCCATGGCGGGGCGGGTATAGCGGGGCACCATGGGCCTTAACTCCTTGCAGCGGCGGACGGCCCCGTTTAAGGGCACCGGCCCCACCTGCACAACCGCCCAACGCCCCCCAACGCAAAGGAAGCCCTATGGACCCCGCGCTGATGGAGCAGCTGACCGCCCTGCTACAGGTCCTGATCATCGATATCACCCTGGCCGGCGACAACGCCGTCGTCATCGGCTTGGCCGTGAACGGCCTGCCGGCCCACCAGCGCCGCCCGGCGATCATCGTCGGCATCGCCGGCGCCACTATCCTGCGCATCGCCTTCGGCGCCGTCACCGTCCAGCTGCTCCAGATCGTCGGCCTCATGCTCGCCGGCGGCGTCCTGCTGCTCTGGGTCTGCTGGAAGATGTACCGCGACCTGATGAGCGGCGGTGCCAACCATGCGGAATCGGCCCCGAAGCCGAAAACCCTGGGCCAGGCGATGCTGCAGATCATCATCGCCGACGTCTCCATGTCGCTCGACAATGTGCTGGCCGTCGCCGGCGCCTCCGGCGGCCATACCTGGGTGCTGGTGGTGGGCCTCGCCATCTCCGTCGTGTTGATGGGCGTTGCCGCCAGTTTCATCGCCAGGCTACTGGAAAAGCACCGCTGGGTCGCTTGGGTCGGCTTGGTGATCGTGCTTTATGTCGCCGGCAAGATGATCTGGGATGGCGGGCATGAGGTCGTCTGGCACCTCAACAAATAGCCCGTACCCGTAGGAGGCCGCGTGGAGCACATCATGACCAGCCAGTTCTGGCTGGCACTCGCCGAGATCACAGGGATCAACATCCTGCTCTCCGGCGACAACGCTGTGGTGATTGCGCTCGCCTCGCGCTCCCTGCCGGAACACCAGCGCCGCGCCGCGGTGCTGGGCGGCAGCTTCGGCGCCATCGCGCTGCGGGTGCTGTTCTGCCTGATCGTGGTCTGGCTGCTCTCCATCCCCTACCTCAAGCTCGCCGGCGGCCTGGCGCTGCTCTACATCGGCGTGAAGCTGATGGTCCCGGAAGAGGAAGGGGAGGGTGGAATCGCCGCTAAGGCCACGCTCTGGGGGGCCATGCAAACCATCGTGCTGGCCGATGCCGTGATGTCGCTTGACAATGTCGTGGCCATTGCCGCCGCGGCCAAGGGCAGCACGCTGCTGATCGTGCTCGGCCTGCTCATCTCCGTGCCGCTCATCATCTTCGGCAGCACGCTCGTGCTCAAGGTGCTGCTGCGCTACCCGCTGCTGGTCACCGCCGGCGCCGGCCTGCTCGGCTGGATCGCCGGTGAGATCATCGCAGGCGACGACGCGGTCTCCCACTGGCTGCGTATCGACGAACACACGTTGGAGACGGTCTTCAAGCCCGTCGGCGCCGTGCTGGTGGTCCTGCTGGGCACGCTCCTGGCCCGCCGTGCCGCCCTGCGCCCAAAGCACATCGTCGACCTCGCCCCGGAGGATCGGAAATGACCGTCCTGCGCATTCTCGTCCCGGTCGACGGCTCCGTCCCGTCGCTGCGCGCTGTCCAGCACGTGCTTGATCTCGCCGCACGCGGCCTGGCGGTGGAGCTGCACCTGATCAACGTCCAGGCCCCGGTGCGCGGCAGCGCCGCCATGCTGATCGCCAAGAACGAACTGAACGATTACCACCGCGACGAAGGCATGAAGGCCCTGGCCGACGCGGTGCAGGCGCTCAAGGTCGCCGGCATCCCGCCCCATCTGCACGTTTCCGTCGGCGCGCCGGGCGAAGTGGTTCTGGCCTTTGCCCAGCGCCTCGCCGTCCAGCTCATCGTCATGGGCACGCGCGGCTTCGGCGGCGGCGTGGCCGGCGCGGTGATGGGTTCGGTGGCCAGCGACGTCGTCACCGGCGCCTCAGTTCCCGTCACCCTGCTCAACGCGGACTGAACCTCAGGCCGGCTCCCGCGCCACCGCCAGCAGCGTCGCCGCCACCTCGCGCGGGGCGGAGACCACCCGGCTGGCCCCGCAGGCGCGCAAATGCGCCTCGGCCCCAGCCATGTCGGCGCGCGCCAGGATCGGCAGGGCAGGGTGCAGCGCCCGCGCCTGCCCGCATACCTGGCCGGCCTCGATCTCGTCCGGAATCGCCACCAGCAACCGCGCCGCCCCCGGCAGGTTGGCCGCCGCCAGCACCTCCGGCGCGCAGGCATGGCCCGCGAGCACCTCGAACCCCTCGGCCCGCGCCGCCGCCACCCGCGCGCCATCCAGCTCCACCACCAGCACCGCCTGGCCATCCGCCCGCAGCCCGGCGGCCACCGGCGCCCCCACCGTGCCATACCCCACCACCACGCTGTGGCCGGTGAGCGCCGTGGGCACCAGGTCGCTCTCGCCATCCTCCGGCGCCGGCCCAGGCGGCGCCACTGCCGGGGCTTCCTGCCCCGCCGCCCGCGCGCCATGCCGTGCCGCCAGCGCGAACAGCACCGGGTTCAGCAGGATCGACACGATCGCCGCCCCCAGCACCAAATCCCGCCCCTCCGCCGGCAGCAGCCCCAGCCCCACGCCCAGCCCGGCCAGGATGAAGCTGAACTCGCCGATCTGCGCCAGGCTCGCCGCGATCAGCAGCGCCGAGGGCCAGCCATGCCCGAAGGCCCGCATGATCAGCAGCGCCGCCGCCGACTTGCCCAGCACGATGATCGCCACCGTCGCCAGCATCAGCCACGGGTTGGCCCACAGCGCCGCCGGGTTGAACAGCATCCCCACGGAAACGAAGAACAGCACCGCGAACGCATCGCGCAGCGGCAGCGTCTCGTTCGCCGCCCGCTGGCTCAGCTCCGATTCGCTCAGCACCATGCCGGCGAAGAACGCCCCCAGCGCGAAACTCACCCCGAACAGCGTCGCCGCCCCGAACGCCACGCCGAGCGCGATCGACAGCACCGCCAGCCGGAACAACTCGCGCGAGCCGGTATGCGCCACATAGTGCAGCACCCACGGGATCACCCGCCGGCCGATCACCAGCATGAACGCCACGAACGCCGCCACCTTGCCCAGCGTCATCGCCAGCGCGCCAAGCCAGCCGGGCAGGGGGCCCATTGGCGGCAGCGGCGTTCCGGAAGCGGCCGGTGCCAGCGCCGGGATCAGCACCAGCGCCAGCACCATCGCCAAATCCTCCACGATCAGCCAGCCGACGGCGATCGTGCCCCGCTCGGTCTGTACCAGCCGCCGCTCCTGCAGCGCCCGCAGCAGCACCACCGTGCTCGCCACCGAGAGGGACAGCCCGAAGATCAGTCCCGCCGGCACCGTCCAGCCCAGCAGCAGCGCCAGCCCCAACCCCAGCGCGGTGGCCACCCCCATCTGCACCACCGCCCCCGGCAGCGCGATCGCCCGCACGCGCAGCAGGTCCTTCAGCGAGAAATGCAGCCCCACGCCGAACATCAGCAACACCACGCCGATCTCGGCCAGCTCGGTCGCCAGATGCTGGTCCGCCACGAACCCCGGCGTGAACGGCCCAACGGCGATCCCCGCCACCAGATACCCCACCAGCGGCGACAGCCGCAGCCGCTGCGCCAGCACGCCGAACACAAACGACAGCACCAGGCCGGCAACAATGGTGGCGATCAGCGGCGTCTCATGCGGCATGCGGGCTCCTCCATCTCCAACGAGGAATATGGGGGCGGGCGGGCGAAACCATGGCGCGCACGGGCACACAAAGCCGCCAGACCCGGTGTTTTTCTGATGTCACTTGATCTCATGGGGAATGGAATTTATATCATATAACAACGTGAAATAGGAAATCCACCATGCCGCACGATGGCGTTCCCCACGACCATAGCCACGACGATCACCACCACGGCGCCCCCGCGCCCGGCACGGTCGATTGGAAGCTGCACGGCGTGAAGGTCATCCCCGCCAGCAGCCTCGATACCAACACCGCCCAGACCCCCGGCATGAACCGCGCCGCCGCCATCAACCTCGCCCGCGTCGGCGCCCAGAAGATCTGGGCCGGCACCGTGCACATCCACGCCGGCGCCAAAACCGGCGTGCACCACCATGGCGAGCTGGAAAGCGTGATCTACGTGCTGAAGGGCCGCGCCCGCATGCGCTGGGGCGAAAACCTGGAATTCGTGGCCGAGGCGGGCCCCGGGGACTTCATCTTCGTGCCCCCCTACGTGCCGCACCAGGAAATCAACGCGTCGGACGAGGAAACGCTCGAATGCGTCCTGGTCCGCAGCGACAACGAGGCCGTGGTGGTGAACATCGAAGGCGTGCAGCCGGTCGAGAAGCCGGAGCAGGTGCTGTGGATCGATCCCATCCACACCAAGGGCGGTCTCTGACGCCTCTTTGCCTGCAGCGGCCTGGGATCAGGGCTCGTTCAGCGCCCAGTCGTAGCGGTCCGCCTCCGCCTCGCGGAAGCGGGCCAGCTGCGCCTCCAGCTCCGGCCTGGCATAGCGCCGCAAATGCCGCACCACATCCTCGCGCCGCGCCCCGAAATCCTCCGCGAACCAAACGTAGATGGAGGACACCACCAGCTTCTCCCCCTCCACCGCCGCCGCGCGCGGATGGTTCACGAAGCGCCGCGCCCCGGCCTCCAGCATCGCCTCGGCACTCCCCGCCGTCAGCGGCACCGCCGGCAAATCCGGGCAGCCCAGGGAGGCGCAGTTCACCACGTAGTGCACCCGCGCATCGCGCCAGCCCGGCCGCAGGATGCGGTGCTCGATATCGTCCAGGCTCAGCGCCATCCCCTCCACCTCCACCAGCTTCGCCCCCCAGGGCCCCCGGCTGAACCAGCCAGGCGAGATGCCGATGTCGCGGATCGACCGCACCGGAAAATGCTTCAGCACCACCGCCACGGTCACCACGTTGTACAGGTTCACCCAATAGGCGAACTGCTCCGCCCGGCCGAGGCGCCGCACCGGCAGCGCCGCCAGCCGCGCGATATCCGCCTCCAGCGCCGCCCGCTCCGCCACCGCCGCGCGATAGTCCAGCCGCGCAATCCCGTCCGCCCCCTCGCGCCGGAACCGCGCCAGGAACCGCCCCCAAGGCGCATGGTCCACCACCAGCCGGGAGGCAGGGTCATGCGCCTCCCACACCGGCCACGGCTCGGCCTTCGGCGCCGCCAGCGCGGCCCCGGGCGCCAGCGCCAACCCGCCCAGCAATGCCCGCCGGCCGATCAATCGAGCCCGGCCTCCCGCCGCGCCTGCGCCACCTCGTCCTCATCCCAGTAGCCGATCAGGATACCGGCCTTCAGCTGGCTTGCCCGGCTATACCCCGCAATCCGGGCATCCGGCATGGTGATGCGGTTGTGGTCGCGCAGCGCCCAGTCGAACAATGCGTCCTTCAGCCGCGCCCGCTCGCCCGCGAACCGTGGATCGGCGCCGAGGTCATGGAACTCCTGCGGATCGGCCTCCAGGTCGTAGAGCATCGGCCGGAACCCCACGGCATGGACATATTTCCACCGCCCGTCGAACACCATGAACAGCCGGCACTCATCCACCCCGCGCCCCAGGATCTCGCGCGCATCCTGCATGGCGTAGTCGTATTCGCTGAACACATGCCCCCGCCACGCCGGCCGCTCCCCACGCAGCAGCGGCAGCAGCGAGCGCCCCTCCATCACGTTGCGCGCCACGGTGCCCCCGAACGCCTCCACGAAGGTCGGTGCCAGGTCGATCGCCTCCACCAGCGCATCGCACATCGTCCCGCGCGACGCATCCGCCGCCGGCGACGGGTCCGCCACGATCATCGGCACCCGCACGGAGCATTCATGGAACAAATCCTTCTCCCCCAGCCAATGGTCGCCGAGATAGTCGCCATGGTCAGATGTAAAGACGATCGTCGTCGTCGCAAGTTCCCCGCGTTCTTCCAGGAACCGCATCAGCACCCCGATCTGGTCATCGATCTGCTTGATCAGGCCCATATAGGCCGGCAGCACCCGCGCCCGCACCTCATCCCGGGAGAAATTGCGGCTCACCCGGAACTGCTGGAACGCCGCGAACACCGGATGCGCCGCCTCCCGCTCCGCCGCGCTGCGCACCACCGGCACCAAATCGTTATGCCCATACATGTCGTGGTACGGCGCCGGCACGATATAGGGCCAGTGCGGCTTGATGTAGGAAAGATGCAGGCACCACGGCCGCCCATCCCCGCCCGCCTCGGCAATGAACTCCATCGCCCGCCGCGTCATGTAGGGCGTCTCGGAATGCTCCTCCGGAATCCGCGCCGGCTTGTCGGCATGGGCCAGCAGCCACCCGTTCAGCAGATCCTCGGGCTTGCCGCCGGAATTCGCCCATTCCTCCCACGGATTCTCGCTTTCGAACCCCAGATCCCGCAGATACGCATCATAGGCCGGCCGCGGCCGAGAGGGCCCGGGATGCAGCCCGTCATCGCGCTCATACGGCTCGAACCCACATTCGGCCGCGAGCACCCCGAGCTCGGATTCCGGGTCCATCCCCACCCGCCGCATGCCCTCGACGTCGGCGGCCATATGGGTCTTGCCCACCAGCACGCTGCGCACGCCCAAATTCGCCAGCGCATCCCCCAGCGTCGGCTCCCCCACCCGCAGCGGATACCGGTTCCAGTTGCTGCCATGGCTGCGCATGTAGCGCCCGGTATAGAAACTCATCCGGCTCGGCCCGCACACCGGGCTCTGCACATAGGCCCGGGTGAAGTTCACCCCGCGCGCCGCCAGCGCATCGATATTCGGCGTCTGCAGCGTCGGATGCCCGTTGCAGGACAGGTAATCCCACCGCAACTGGTCGCACATGATGAACAGCACGTTGTTCGGCTTGGCCACGCGGCGTCTCTCCCTGCTGGCCGGAGTATGCCGCGCGGCCGGCTATCGTGCCACGTCCGGGCTAGCCATCACCTTCGGCCAGTTGGCATCCGCCCGCTGGATCTCCCGCGCCCGGTTGCCCTGCCACAGCCCCGCGATCGACCGGTTGTAGTTCAGGTAAAGCTTGCCAGACGCCACCGTGAACGCCGCCGGATCCACCACCGCCTTGTAGCCCCGCGCCATCCCATAGGCGCAGTAGCCACCATACTGCGGCAGATACCTCCCGGGCTCCGCCAGGAACGCCGCCCGGTTCGCCGCGGAGGCAAACCGATACGTCACCCCCCCATGCACCGCCGTCACATCCGCCCGCCCCGCCACCGCCCGCGTTTCGGTGAAATAGGCCACCGGGTCATGCCCCGCGATCCCCACCCCATCCTCGGCATTCACCACCCCCGCCGCGGCCACCGCCCGCCGCCCGAGCAGCCCCATCACCCCAGCCAACAGCACCAAACGCCGACGCATCGCACCCTCCGGAACCATCCTGCCCGAAAGACCCCGGCACCGGCCCCGGCGTTACGCCCTCACAGCAACCCTTCGCGCCGGAAGCTCAACCACTTCCCATTCCCGACAATCACGTGGTCGTGCAGCACGATCGAAAGCGCCATCGCCGCCCGCTTCACCTCCTGCGTCATCTCCAGATCGTCGCGCGACGGCGTCGGGTCCCCGCTGGGATGGTTGTGCACCAGAATCAGCGCGGTGGCCTTCAGCTCCAGTGCCCGCTTCACCACCTCGCGCGGGTACACCGGCGTGTGGTTCACCGTCCCCTTCGCCTGCGCCTCGTCCGCCAGCAGCCGGTTGCGCGTGTCCAGGAACAGCACCCGGAACTGCTCCACCCGCTCGCGCGCCAGCACTGTGTGCAGGTAGTCCATCAGCCGGTCCCAGTTGCTCAGCACCGGCCGCTCCAGCACCTCCGCCCGCGCCAGGCGCTGGGCCGCCAGCTGCACCACCTTCAGCGTCGCCACCGCCGATTCGCCCACGCCCTTCACCGTCACAAGCTCGTCCGGCGGGGCCGCGATCACCGCGGAATAGCTGCCGAACCGTGCGATCAGCGTCTTGGCCAGCGTCTTGGTGTCCACGCGGGGCAGGGCGATGAACAGCATCATCTCCAGCAGCTCGTAATCGGCCATCGTCTCGCCCTGGCCGGCCAGGATGCGCGCGCGCATGCGGTCCCGGTGCCCCTCCGTTCCCACCGCAGGGGCCGCGGGGCTGCCGGGCAGCGCCAGCAACCCCATCTGTTCGGACAGTCCTGCGGGTTTGCGTGCCATGTGCTAAGCAGCCTGCCACGCCGCCGGCTGGTTTGGAAAGGGTTTGCAATGAACGACATGGCGCCGCTCGCCTATAGCGATGCGAAGATCCGCTCGATCCTCCAGCGCGTGAAGACCATCGCCATGGTCGGCGCCTCCTCCAACTGGAACCGGCCCAGCTATTTCGTCATGAAATACCTGCAGTCGAAGGGCTATCGCGTCATCCCCGTGAACCCCGGCACCGCCGGCCAAACCCTGCTGGGCGAGACCATCTACGCCAGGCTCGCCGACATCCCGGACCCCGTGGACATGGTCGACGTCTTCCGCGCCGCCGATGCCCTGCCAGGGATCGCCGACGACGCGATCGCCATCGGCGCCAAGGTGCTCTGGTCCCAGCTCGGCGTCCGCAACGACGCCGCCGGCGCGAAGGCCGAAGCCGCCGGCCTCGAAGTCATCATGGACCGCTGCCCCAAGATCGAGTTCAGCCGCTTCGGCGGCGAGCTGTCATGGTCCGGCGTCAACTCCGGCATCATCCGCAACCGCGCCCCGGAACCGCCGAACGACCGCCCCGGCCGCAACCGCCCGCTGCCGCCGCAAAACCTCGAATACGGCTTCAATACCCGCACGGTGCATGCCGGCGCGGCACCGGACCCCACCACCGGCGCCCGCGGCACGCCGATCTACCAAACCACCAGCTTCGTCTTCGACGACGTCGACCACGCCGCCTCGCTGTTCAACCTGCACAATTTCGGCCACGTCTACACCCGCCTCTCCAACCCCACCGTCGCGGTGCTGGAGGAACGCGTCGCCTCGCTCGAAGGCGGCCGCGCCGCGGTGGCCGCCGCCTCCGGCCACGCCGCCCAGTTCGTCACCTTCTTCACCCTGCTGAACCCCGGCGACGAGTTCGTGGCCAGCCGCAACCTCTATGGCGGCTCGCTCACCCAGTTCTCGCTCAGCTTCAAGAAGCTCGGCTGGACCTGCCATTTCGTCGACCCGACCGATCCCGAGAACTTCCGCCGCGCCCTCACCCCCAAGTGCAAGGCGATCTTCGTCGAGAGCCTGGCCAACCCCGGCGGCATCATCGTCGACCTCCAGGCGGTGGCCGACATCGCCCACGATAGCGGCATCCCGCTCATCGTCGACAACACCCTGGCCTCGCCCTATCTCTGCCGCCCCTTCGAGCACGGCGCGGACATCGTCACCCACTCCCTCACCAAGTTCCTCGGCGGCCACGGCAACTCCCTGGGCGGGATCATCGTCGAGTCCGGAAAATTCGACTACGCCAACGGCAACTTCCCGTCCCTGGCCGATCCCGAACCCGCCTATCACGGCCTGAAATTCTACGAAAACTTCGGCGACTTCGCCTTCACCACCAAGGCCCGCGCCGTCGCGCTGCGCGATTTCGGCCCCACCCTCTCGCCGATGAACGCCTGGCTCACCCTCACCGGGATCGAGACGCTGCACGTCCGCATGGACCGCCACGTCGCCAATGCCCAGAAGGTCGCCGAATTCCTCGCCAGCCACGAAAAGGTCGCCTGGGTCAGCTACGCCGGCCTCCCCACCAGCCCCTTCAACGCGCTCGCGAAGAAGTACATGCCCAAGGGGCCGGGCTCCGTCTTCACCTTCGGCGTCAAGGGCGGCTACGAGGCCGGTATCAAGCTGGTCGAATCCGTCCGCCTCTTCTCCCACCTGGCGAACGTCGGCGACACCCGCAGCCTCATCCTCCACCCCGCCAGCACCACCCACCGCCAGCTGACCGACGAACAACGCGCCGCCTCCGGCGCCGGCCCCGACGTCGTGCGCCTCTCCATCGGCCTGGAAGACGCCAACGACTTGATCCGCGACCTGGACACGGCGCTGGCAGGCTAGAGTGGAAGCCGACCTGATGGACGGTCGGCCACCGCTTTAGGGCCTTGTTTTTGCAAATAACTTAAGCCGATCGGATGCTCCCCTCCGATCGGCTATCGCCCTAGGCGGAGAACCGCCGCTCGCCATCCAGCCAGGTGGAGCGGATCGGGATCTTGCGGATCTCGTCCGCCCGCACCGCCAGCGGGTCGCGCTCCAGCACCACCATGTCGGCCGCCTTGCCCACCTCCAGACTGCCGCAGAGATGGTCGAGATGGCATTGCCACGCCGCATCGATCGTCATCGCGCGGATGCCGTGCATCACCGAGATGCGCTCATTGGGGTTCAGCACGCCGCCGCCTTCGTGCATGTCGCGCAGCACCGCGTTCTCGATGCAGCGCAGCGGGTCCACCGGCGTCACGTTGTAGTCGGAGTGCAGCGAGATCCGCAGCCCGCCCGCCAGCGCCGATCGGCACGGGTCCAGCCGGTCCGCCCGCTCCGGCCCCAGCAGCCGGTCGCGGAACGCCCGCCCCCAGAAATGCACATGCCCGATCAGGAAAGAGGGCGAGATGCCCAGCCGCGCCATGCGCGCAATCTGGCCGGTGTCCAGGATGCTGCAATGCTCGATCCGGTGGCGCAGTCGGCGCCGCCCCTCGGCATCCGTCGCGCGCTCGAACGCCTCCAGCACCACGTCGATCGCCGCATCGCCATTGGCGTGCACGCCGATCTGCCAGCCCGCATCATGCGCCTGGCGGATCACCTGCTCGATCTCCGCCGGCGTGTAGTTCAGCGCCCCGCGATTGGTGGTGCCGAGATACGGCTCGCGCTGATACCCGGTCAGCCCCTGGTTGGACCCGTCCGCCCAGGCCTTGATCCCGTTCAGCGTGAACCGCCGGCTGCGTTCCCCGGGCCGTAGCCCCAGCTTCGCCCAGGTCTCGAAATGCGTTGAAACCAGGAACCCCGCGTAGCGCACGCCGGGATCACCCGCCATCACCGCATCCAGCAGCGCCAAATCCCCCTCGCCGAACAGCCCGCCAATGCCGCAATCATGCAGCGTGGTGCAGCCCTTGGCCGAGGCATCGTCCAGGTCCGCCCGCAGCAGCGCCGCCAGTTCCGCCGGCGCCGGCGAGGGCATGACAGAGACGAACGGCTGGAACGCATTCGGCTCCTCCAGCCGCCCGCTCAACGCCCCGCCGGCATCGCGCACGAACCGCGCCTGCGGCGGATCGGGCGTGTCGCGCGAAACCCCGGCCAGCGCGATCGCCTTCGAATTCACATAGGCAACATGCCCGTTTGCCTCCAGCGCGAACACCGGCACCTCCGGGCTCACGTCATCGAGCGACGCCCGGTCGAACGGTCGCCCCTGCATGATGGAGGGATCGAGCATCTTGGCCTGCACCCAGCCGCCGGGGCCCGCCTGCGCCGCCGCCGCCCGGATCTTGCCGCGCGCCGCATCCATGTCCGCCGTGGTGAAGGGCCCCACGTCCAGCCACGGCCGCAGCCCGGCGAAATTTGAATGCATGTGCGGTTCGACAAACCCCGGCAGCACCGTGGCATCGCCAAAATCCACCACCTCGGTGCGCGCCCCGCGCAGCCCCAGCACCTCGTCCCGCGCCCCCAGCGCCACGATCCGCCCGCCACGCACCGCCACTGCCTGCACGCTGCGCTGCGCGTCGTCCACGGTATGGATCGCGCGCGCCAGGAAGATCCGCTCGGCCATCCCCTGGGCCAACACCTCCCCCGCCGGCACGGCCGCCGCCACCAAGGAGGCCGCCATCCCTCCGATCACCCCCCGCCGTCCCTGATAGGCGCGCATGAAGGACATGAACCGGGTATCGCAGGCATTGCACATGGGGCGGGGCTTTCAAACCTTGCAGCCGGATGGCGTTGGGAACGACCCTGTGGCCGTTCCCTCGCGCAAGCGCAAGCGCAAGCGCACGCCCCGCCCGGTGCTACCCCCGCACCATCTCGGCGATCTGCACCGCGTTCAGCGCCGCGCCCTTCAGCAGCTGGTCGCCCGCCACGAACAGCGCGAGCGACCGCCCGGACCCGTCCGAGACATCCTCGCGGATGCGTCCCACCAGCACGTCATCCTGCCCGGAGGCTTCGTTCGGCATCGGGAAGTGGTTGCGCGCCGCGTCGTCCACAATCTTCAGCCCCGGCGCCGCGCCCAGGATCTCGCGCGCCTGCGCGGGCGTCATCGGCCGGTCGAAGGTCACGTTCAGCGCGATCGAGTGCGCCCGCAGCACCGGCACCCGCACGCAGGTGGCGCTGGCGCGCAGGTCCGGCTCGCCGAAGATCTTCCGCAATTCGCGGATCACCTTGGTCTCCTCGTCGTTGTAGCCGGTCTCCGGGTCGATCTCCGTGTTGTGGCTGAACAGGTTGAACGCATAGGGATGCGGCATCACCGCGGGCGTGAAGGGCTGCCCGTCCAGATACGCCCGCGTCGCATCGATCAGCTCCTGCATCGCCGCCGCTCCGGCGCCGCTGGCCGCCTGATACGTCGTCACCACCACGCGCCGGATCGGGCTCACCTGGTGCAGCGGCCACAGCGCCATGCCGGCGATGATCGCCGCACAGTTCGGGTTGGCGATGATCCCGGTATGCCCGGCCAGCGCCCCGGCATTGATCTCCGGCACCACCAGCGGCACGTCCGGCGCCATGCGGAACGCCGAGGAATTGTCGATCACCACCGCACCCGCGGCCACCGCCGCCGGCGCGAACCGGCGCGAGCGCTCGCCCCCGGCCGAGAACAGCGCCACGTCCACGCCCGCGAACGCCGCCTCGCTCAGCTCTGTCACCTCCAGCTGCTCGCCCCGGAACGCCATCCGCGACCCCGCGGAGCGCGCGGAGGCCAGCAGCCGCAACTCGCGCACTGGAAACCCGCGCGCCTCCAGCACGCGCAGCATCTCGGTCCCCACCGCGCCGGTGGCACCCACCACGGCCACGGTGGCGGGCCGCGCACCGGCGTGTTGCGCCTCAGGCGCACGGGACCGAGGTTGGTGTTCGGAAAGCCTCTGCTGATCCTGGGGGCTCATGGTCTCTCTCTCCTGCTGGTGCCGGGGGAGGAGGGCCATGTCATGAAAAAGGCCCCAACCTGTCCGGCGGGGCCTGTGGAATGTCGCGTCAGCGAAAGTTCAGCGCGCGCACACCAAAGACACCCGAGAGGGGGTCTTTTTAGTCGTCGTGCGGGTCTTCATGCTGAACATGACAATGCGGTTAGCGCAGTTCGCGCCCCGCTGCAACCTCCCCCGCACCGCGCCCCGCATGGCGGATCACCGCCAGCATCATCGCGCTGCCAAACCCACCCGCCAGCAGCGTCACCAGGATCAGCATCCAGCGCAGCCGCGTCGCCGTCGCCTCCGCCTCGGCCAGCCGCCGCACCCGCATCGCCATGCGCTCGGCCGCCACCTTCGCCTCGAAATCCGCCCCCGCCGGCAGGATCGCCTGGGCGCTGTCCCCCAGCCGCACCCGCATCGCCTCCAGCGCCGCCGCATTGCCAGCCCGGCCGGCCACCAGCGCCTCGTCCAGCAGCACCTCGCGCTGCAGCGCCCGGTCCAGCGGCAACGGCGCCACTTGTGCCGCCAGCAGCCCGGTCAGCCCGAGCACGCCGAAACACATCATGAGGAATCCGAGCAGCCCGAACCCCATCCCTCGCCCCGAACCCTGCGGTGCGTCCGCCATGATCCCGTCTCCCGCTGCTGCGCGCCACATCGGCCCGCCCACACGTTCCGTCAAGGCGGCGGCGCGCACAGGCCGGGGCAGGGCGCATAAATGCTTTGTTCACGCGCGCTTGTCAGCTTCTCCCCGTTAAGCTCTGGACCCCTTCATGCACCTCTCCGCGCTGCGCAATTGGCTGGTGCGCCTGCGTCATGGCGGGGAAGGTCAGAGCACGCCCGTCCCGCTCCCTGAAAACCTCGCCGCCTCGCCGGACATCATCGCCCCACCCGCGGCGCACTCCGCCCCCGCCGCCCCCTCCCTCTGGCCGCCCGCCCGCCTGGCCATCGAGGAAGAGCTGTGGGGCACCGGCTTCCTCTGTCCCGGCGGCGGGCCAGAGATCCTGCGCCTCGCCGCCCCCATCGGCCTCTCCGCCGCCTCCTCCCTGCTCCTGCTCGGCACCGGCCCCGGCGGCCCCGCCCAGTTCCTCGCCACCGAGCTGGGCGTCTGGGTCAACGGGCATGAGGCAGACCCCGATCTCGCCGCCATCGCCGCCCGCCGCATCCAGCGGGCCGGCGCCGCCATGGCCAAGCGCGCCTCCGTCACCGGCTGGAACCGCCACGCCCCCGCCTTCACCCCGCGCGCGAGCCACCACGCCCTGGCGCTGGATGCCATCCGCGACGCCGCCGTCCCTCCCGTCCTCGCCGCCATCGCCGAGTCCCTCAAGCCGCACGGCCAGGTCGTCCTGGTCGAAACCGTGGCGCAGGAACCGCTGGACCCCGCCGACCCCGCCATCGCCGCCTGGTGCCGGCTGGAGGGCAGGGCGCCCATCCTGCCCCAGCCCGAGGCGATCAGCCGCGGCCTCACCCGCCTCGGCTTCGACGTTCGCGTGGCCGAGGACGTTTCCGCCCGCCACATGCGCCTGGCCGTCCTCGGCTGGCGCCACCTCGTCCGCCAGATGGCGCGCGACCGCCCGGCGCACGACCGCGCCGCCGCCGTCGTCGCCCAGGCCGAGCTCTGGACACGCCGCATCCGCCTGATGCATTCAGGCCGCATCCGCATGATGCGATTCCACGCCATCGGCGGCGCCACGATCGGCTGATCCAGCCGCCCCGGGTTGACACAACGCCCCCGCCCCTCTACTCCGCCCCCCTCTGTATCCATGCCCCTTGCGGGCGTTGAAGGCCGCTTCCCATGAAAGTCCGCAACAGCCTCCGTTCCGCCAAGGTGCGCGACAAGAACTGCCGCGTGGTGCGCCGCCATGGCCGCGTCTACGTCATCAACAAGAAGAACCCCCGCATGAAGGCCCGCCAGGGCTAACAGCGGCGGCCGTCTTCCTGGCCTGATTACGCTGGTTTGATTTCGCCGGTCTGATCGCGCCCTGGGGCCTCGCTCCAGGGCGCTTTCGTTGCTGGCACCCTTGCCCCGCCCGGTGCATGCCCTCACATTGCGCCCTTCTCGCCAGAGGCCGCCATGCTCCCCCAGCCCGCCCCCAAGCCCGACATCCTCGCCCGCCGCGATGAGATCGTCGCCGGCCTGCGCGCCCTCCTGCCCGACGATGCCGTCATCGGCGATGCCCTGCGCCTCAAGCCCTACGAAACCGACGGGCTCTCCGCCTACCGCGAAGTCCCGCTCGCCGTGGCCCTGCCCTCCACCACGGAGCAGGTTGCCGCCATCATGGCCTTCTGCCACCGCGAAGGCGTCCGCGTCGTCCCGCGCGGCGCCGGCACCTCGCTCTCCGGCGGCGCGCTGCCGATGGCCGATTCGGTCGTCCTCGGCCTCATGCGCATGAACCGCATCACCGAAATCGACTACGCCGACCGCCTCGCCGTGGTGCAGGCCGGCGTCACCAATATCGGCATCACCCAGGCCGTGGCGGGGCAGGGCTTCTTCTACGCGCCCGACCCCTCCAGCCAGCTCGCCTGCATGATCGGCGGCAACGTCAACATGAACTCCGGCGGCGCCCACTGCCTGCGCTACGGCGTCACCGCCAACAACCTCCTCGGCCTCAAGCTCGTCACCGTCGAAGGCGAGATCCTGGAGATCGGCGGCGCCCATCTCGACAGCGCCGGCTACGACTGGCTCGGCCTCCTCACCGGCAGCGAGGGCCAGCTCGCCATCGTCACCGAAGTCACCGTCCGCATCCTCCGCGCCGCCGAGGGCGCCCGCGCCATGCTCGCCGCCTTCCGCAGCAACGAAGTCGCCGGCGCCTGCGTCGACAGCATCATCGGCAGCGGCATCATCCCGGTCGCGCTGGAATTCATGGACCGCCCCGCCATCCACGCCTGCGAGGCCTTCGCCAACGCCGGCTACCCGCTCGATGCCGAAGCCATGCTCATCATCGAGGTGGAAGGCAGCATCGCCGAACAGGATTTCCTCCTCGACCGCCTCAAGGCCATCTGCGCCCAGCACGACCCGATCAGCCTCAAGGTCTCCACCTCGGCCGAGGAATCGCTGGCCATCTGGAAGGGCCGCAAGGGTGCCTTCGGCGCCGTCGGCCGCATCTCGCCGGACTACATGTGCATGGACGGTACCATCCCCACCAGCCAGCTCCCCCACGTGCTCCGCCGCATCGGCGAAATGTCCGCCGACTACAACCTCCAGGTCGCCAACATCTTCCATGCCGGCGACGGCAACCTCCACCCGCTGATCATGTTCGACGCCAACGACCCCTCCAGCTTCGCCAAGGCGGAGAAATTCGGCGCCGACATCCTCACCCTCTGCGTCGAGGTCGGCGGCTGCCTCACCGGCGAACACGGCGTCGGCGTGGAAAAGCGCGACCTCATGGGTGTCCAGTTCACCGAAACCGAGCTGGACCAGCAACGCCGCATCAAATCCGCCTTCGACCCCGGCTGGCTCCTCAACGCCAACAAGGTCTTCCCCCTGAAGGGCCTCGCCGCCGAATGATTCGTTTCTCGCAAACCGACACGGCAAAAAAGCCCTCTCCCCTTGGGGGAGAGGGTTGGGTGAGGGGTACGCTATCCACCTCTCCAAACCCTCCAGGCCACCCCGCATGACCCCCACCACCGAACAGGGCGTCATCGAGGCCATCCAACAGGCCCACGACGCCGCCGAGCCGCTCGCCATCGCCGGCCGCAACAGCAAGCAGGGCCTGCTGCGCCCCGTCCAGGCCGCCCGCACCCTCAGCACGGCCGGCCTCACCGGCATCACCCTCTACTCCCCCAGCGAACTCATCATCTCCGCCCGCGCCGGCACCACGCTCGCCGAAATCGAAGCCGCCGTGGCCGCAAAAGGCCAGCACCTCGTCGCCGAACCCCCTGATTTCACGGCCCTGTTCGGCCAGGTCCAGCCCCAGACCCTCGGCGGCATCGTGGCATCCAACCTCTCCGGCCCCCGCCGCATCGCCTGGGGCGCCATGCGCGACCACGTCATGGGCGTGCGCGCCGTTAACGGCACCGGCGAATCCATCCGCTCCGGCGGCCGCGTGCTGAAAAACGTCACCGGCCTCGATCTCTGCAAGCTCCTCACCGGCAGCCACGGCACGCTCGCCGTCCTCACCGAGATCACCCTCAAGGTCGCCCCCGCCCCGGAACAGCGCGCCACCCTCGTCCTGCGCAACCTCCCCCCCACCCAGGCCGTCGCCGCCCTCTCCGCCGCCCTCGGCTCGCCCTACGCCGTCTCCGGCGCCGCCCATCTCCCCGCCGCCCAGGCCAGCTTCATCCCCGGCCTCGGCCAGACGCCCGCCACCCTCGTCCGCCTGGAAGATTTCGCCCCCTCCATCGCCTACCGCTCCGACCGCCTGCGCACCGACCTCGCCCCCTTCGGCCAAGTCGAGATCCTGGACGACACCCTGTCCCGCCTCGCCTGGACCGCCATCCGCGACTGCGCCCCCTTCGCCGGAATGCAAGGCGCCCTTTGGCGCGTCTCCGTCCGCCCCTCCAAGGGCCCCCAGGTCGCTGCCGCGCTGGAACAAGCCTTTGGCGCCGCCTGGTTCCTCGACTGGGGCGGCGGCCTGGTCTGGATCGCCGGCCCCGCCACCACCGAAGCGCACAACGCCGTCGCCGCGGCCGCCCAGGCCCATGGCGGCACCCACACCCTGTTCCGCGCCCCGGAAACCCTGCGCGCCGCCGTCGCCGTCATCCCCCCGGAACCCGCCGCCCTCACCGCCATCGCCGCCCGCGTCAAAGCCGCCTTCGACCCCCGCGGCATCCTCAACCCAGGCCGCATGCATGCCGGGCTATGAACCGCAGCTTCTTTCGTATCCAAAAATCGATTGATGCTGCAACTCGCGTTGGTTTCGAGAAGTGAGCGGACATCGCATTCTTGACGAAAATGGATTTGGCCCCCCCGTTCACATGGGTGCCGCCGACTGGGCGACCGTCCCTGATACGGCGGGCGTCTATGTCATTTTCGACAAGGACGAGCCAATTTATGTTGGAATGGCTGGGCGGGATGGTAAAGGCTCGCTTAGACGTCGGCTCCGCGATCACGCCAGCGGGCAAGTCGTGAACATGTTTGCCCAGTATCTTCTGTTCGATCGGATCCTCGACCCCAATGATTTGCCTCGTTCTCCCCAGGAGGCGGGACAACGCTGCCGGGCGTACATCCGCCAGAATTGCATTGCGCGGGTGCTCCCGGCTGACGACGCGGCGCAGGCGCGCGTCGTGGAAGCGCGATTGCGCGCAGAGATTGCCCCTGCCCTCAATGGGCTAAACAAGCGCATGCTTGAAGCCTCTGGCCCGGACCTCTCCTGATGCAAACCACGTTCTCCGAAGCCCAGCTCCGCGACCCCGACACCGCGGAATCCAACAAGCAGCTCCGCACCTGCGTCCATTGCGGCTTCTGCACCGCCACCTGCCCCACCTTCGTCCTCCTCGGCGACGAACTCGATTCCCCCCGCGGCCGCATCTACCTCATCAAGGACATGCTGGAATCCGGCCGCCCCGCCACAGAGGAAGTCGTCCGCCACGTCGACCGCTGCCTCTCCTGCCTCTCCTGCATGAGCACCTGCCCCTCAGGCGTGAACTACATGCACCTGGTCGACCACGCCCGGCACTACATCGAAAATACCTACCAGCGCCCCTGGCACGAACGCCTCCTCCGCAACGCGCTCGCCTTCATCCTCCCCCACCCCAACCGCCTGCGCGCCGCCCTCATGGCCGCCAGCGCCACCCGCCCGCTGGCCGGCCTCATCCCCGGCGACGGCATGGCCTCCAAGCGCCTGCGCGCCCTCTTCAAGCTCGCCCCGCGCACCATCCCCGCCCCCAGCCCCCTAGAAGGCCCCCGCACCCACACCGCCACCACCGAGAAGAAGGCCCGCGTCGCCCTCCTTGCCGGCTGCGCCCAACAGGTGCTCGACCCCGCGATCAACGATGCCACCATCCGCCTCCTCACCCGCATGGGCATGGAAGTCGTTGTCGCAAAAGGGGCAGGGTGCTGCGGCGCCCTCACCCACCACATGGGCCACCACGACCCCGCCATGGCCAGCGCCGCCGCCAACATCGAAGCCTGGCACCAGGAGCTGGAAACCCAGGGCCTGGATGCCATCATCATCAACACCTCCGGCTGCGGCACCACGGTGAAAGACTACGGCCACATGTTCCGCACCACCCCCCTGGCGGAAAAAGCCCAGAAGATCAGCGCCCTGGCCATGGACATCACCGAATACCTGGCCAAATCCAACTACGCCCCCACCCGCGAATCCCCCGGCCTCACGGTGGCCTACCACAGCGCCTGTAGCCTCCAGCACGGCCAGAAGATCACCGCCCAACCCAAGCAGCTCCTGCAAAAAGCCGGCTTCAAGGTCGTCGAACCCATCGAGCCCCATCTCTGCTGCGGCAGCGCCGGCACCTACAACATCCTCCAGCCCGACATCAGCACCCGCCTGCGCGCCCGCAAGCTGGAAAACCTCAAGGCCACGAAGCCCGACCTCATCGCCGCCGGCAATATCGGCTGCCTCACCCAACTCGCCGGCGACACGCTGCCCACCATCCACACCATCCAACTGCTCGATTGGATGGCCGGCGGTCCCGAACCCGCCAATCTCCCGCAGGCCTAGGCCACCCGCCGCGCCGACCGATCCACCGCGAGGAACGGCACCCCCTGCGAACACCGCTCCAGCCGTGCCTCCACCCCATACACCTCGCGCAGCAAGGCCGGCGTCAGCACATCCACCGGCGCCCCGGAGGCCACGATCCGCCCGCCACCCAGCACCGCCACACGGTCCGCGAACCGCAGCGCCTGGTTCAGATCGTGGATCGCCAGCACCACGCACAGCCCACGCTCCCGCGCCAGCCGGCGCAGCAGCGCCAGCACCTCCACCTGCCGCTGAAGATCGAGCGCACTGGTCGGCTCATCCAGCAGCAGCACGCGCGGCTCCCGCACCAGCGCCTGCGCCAACGACACCAACTGCCGCTGCCCGCCCGACAGCTCGCTCAAATGCCGCCCCGCAAGCCCCTCGATCTCCAGCATCCCCAACGCTGATGTCACCGCATCCGCCTCGGCATCGCTCACCGCCCAGCCCCCGCCGCCCTGCTTGCGCGCCAGCAGCACCGCCTCGAACACCGTCAGCACCGCGTTCACCGCCGTATCCTGCGGCATGTAGCAAAGCCCCGCCGTCGCCCCGGCCACCGCCACCCCATCCAGCGCCACCACCCCGGGGCCCTGCAGCAACCCCACGATCCGCCGGAACAGCGTGGATTTCCCCGCCGCATTCGGCCCCAGCAGCGCCGTCACCTCCCCGCCACGCAACTCCGGCAACGACACCCCGCGCAGCACCACGGTGCGCCCATAGGCAACTTCCAGCCCCTCCACCCGCAAAATCACCACGAAGCCCTCCGCGTGCTCAGGATCAGCGAGAAGAAGAACGGCACCCCCACCAGCGCCGTCACAATCCCGATCGGCAGGATCAACCCGGGCACCACAGCCTTGCTCAGCACCGAAGCCGCCGAAAGCACCACCGCCCCCGCCAGCGCCGAGGCCGGCAGGAAAAACCGCTGGTCCTCCCCCACCAGCATCCGCGCGATATGCGGCCCCACCAGCCCGATGAACCCGATCGTCCCCACGAACGCCACGGTCACGGAGGCCACCGCACTCACCAGCAAAATCGTCTGCAACCGCAGCCGCCCCACCGCGATCCCCAGGCTCGCCGCCTTCTGCTCCCCCAACCGCAACGCCGTCAGCGCCCAGGCCTGCCGCGCCAGCAGCGGCCACGCCACCGCCAGCATCGCCGCCGCCACCCCCAGCTTCGGCCAGGTCGTCCGCCCCAGGCTCCCCATGGTCCAGAACACCACGGCCGCCAGCGCCTGCTCCGATGCCATGAACTCCAGCGCCGCCAGCGCCGCGTTGAAGCTGAACACCAGCGCGATCCCCAGCAACACCACCGTCTCCGTGCCCATCCCACGCCGCTGGCTCAGCACATGGATCAACCCGGCGCACCCCATCGCGCACAGAAACGCATTGGCCGGAATGGTCCACGCACTCCACCCCGTCGGCAGCAGGCTCACGCCCAGCACGAACCCCAGCGCCGCCCCGAACCCCGCCGCCGCCGAGATCCCCAGCGTGAACGGGCTCGCCAACGGGTTGTTCAGCACCGTCTGCATCTGCGCGCCGGAAACCGAGAGCGCCGCCCCCACCACCACGGCCACCGACACCGGCCCCTCCAGCCCCAGCAACGCGGCCACTACCTCGCCCGCCCCATACCGCGCCGGCCCCAGCGCCAAATCGGCCACCAGCGTACACGCCAGCAGCGCCGCCAACCCCGCCAGCAGCCCCAGCCGCCGCCGCGTCAGCGCCCGATAAGCCTCCCGCCCCGCCACCAGGGCAACCGACGCGCTCACGCGCCGGGCTCCAGCGACACCCAATACCCCGGCCGATACGCCTCCGGCAGGAACCGCGCATGGAACGCCCGGAACGTGGTATCCGGGTCCAGATCCGCGAACAACTCCGGATGCAGCCACTTCGCGATCACCTGGATCGCCACGAACTGATACGGGCTGTCGTAGAACTGGTGCCAGATCGCATGCACCCGCCCACTCCTGGCCACCGGCAGCGTCCGATACGCCGGCCGCTGCATCAGCTTCGCCAGCCGCGCCCGCGCCTGCGCCTGGTCCGCCCCGGGCCCCACCCCCACCCAGGCCCCGTCCGGCGCATACAGCGTCCAGTTGCTGCCGGTCACCAGCACCACATCCGGCCGCGCCGCCACCACCTGCTCCGGGTTCACCGTGCCGAACGTGCCGGGGATCAGCTTCGCCGCGATGTTCTCCCCGCCCGCCATCGTCACCATGCGGCCGAAATTCTCATCCCCAAAGGACATGCAGCAGCTCTCGTCATACCCCGCCGCCCGCTCGATCATCACACGCGGCCGCACACCGGCGAATCCCTTCAGCCGGTCCGTCACCACCGCGATCTGCGCGGCCCGAAACGCCGCCAATTCCGCCGCCCGGGTCTCCCGCCCCAGCAGCGCCCCCATGATCGCGATCGACCGCTCGGCATGCTCGAACGGCTTCTCGCGGAAATCGATGAACACCACGGGAATGCCCACCCGCTCCAGCTTCCCGATCAGCCCGCCATCATCGATCGCCACCTTCGCTTCCAGGTTCATCACCACCACGTCCGGCCGCAGCGCGATCACCTGCTCGATATCGAACGCCCCGTCCTTCCACCCCCCGAAAACAGGCAGCCGCGCGATCTCCGGATACTGCCGCTCATAGGCGGTGTAGCCATCCAGATCCGCCTTCCGGAAATCATCCCGCCACCCCACCACCCGCGCGAACGGCGCCTCCCGCTCCAGCGCGGCCACCAGATAGGCCTGCCGCCCCTCGCCCAGGATCACCCGCCGCACCGGTGCCGCCACCCGCACCCGCCGCCCGACGATATCCACCACCTCGATCCCGCCCGCCGCGCCCGCCGCCCGGCTCATCATCAGCACCGCCGCCAGCCCCAGCACCCCACGCCGCGAAACACCCATCGGATCAGACTCCATCGCATCACGGCACCACCGCCGCTCGGCATCGCTACTGCAAATGCAAATCACTCGCAATTGCAAATCGAACAGCCCACGGCGCAGCAAGGGCAGGGCGCCACCCACCGCTTTCCAGCCCCGCCCCACCTCACTACCATCCACCCCGCGCGGCCCACCGCGCCCCTGGGGAGCGAAACCGCATGCTGACCGACCGCCACGGCCTCAACCTGTCCACCACCTCCACCGCCGCGCGAGACGCCTACGACCGCGGCTGCGACCTCATGCTCGGCGCCTATCCCGGCGCCCCCGAAGCCTTCGCCGAAGCCCTCGCCGCGGACCCGGATCTCGCCCTCGCCCATGTCGCCATCGCCCGCATGCAGCAGATGCGCGGCGACATGCCCGCCGCCCGCGCCGCCCTCGCCGAAGCCACCCGCCTGGCCCCCGCCCTCTCCCCGCGCGAAGCCAGCCACATCGCCTATTTCAACCTGGTCTTCACCGGCCAGAGCGAAGCCGCCCTGGCCGCCCTCACCACCCATCTCGAAGCATTCCCGCGCGACGCCATGGCGCTCAGCACCTGCATGACCCCCTCCGGCCTGCTCGGCTTCTCCGGCCGCCTCGGCCGCGAACGCGAACAGGTCGAATTCCTCGCCCCCCTCGTCCCGCACTACGAGAATGACGGCTGGTTCGCCGCCCACCACGCCCACGCCCTGATCGAGAACGGCCAGAACAACGAAGCCATCCCCTTCCTGGACTGCGCCGCCACCCTCACCCCGCGCAGCCCCTGGATGGCCCACGCCCGCGCCCACCTGCACTACGAACAGGGCGAACCCCAGGAAGCCCGAACCTTCCTCGCCGCCTGGCTGCCCGGCTACACCCGCGATGGCGCGCTGAACGGCCACCTGAGCTGGCACCTCGCCCTCTCCGAACTCGCCGCCGGCAACACGGAGGCCGCCTTCGGGCTCTACCGCACCGCCTTCGGCCCCGGCGCCCATCGCGGCCACAAGATGATCCAGCTCGGCGATGCCGTGGCCTTCCTCTGGCGTGCCGAACTCGCCGGCGCCAAACCCGACCCCGCCCACTGGCAGGCCATGCACGATTTCGCCCGGTCCATGTTCCCCCGCGCCGGCACCGCCTTCGCCGACTGGCACGTCGCCCTCACCGACGCTGCCGCCGGCGACACCACTGCCCTCGACGCCCGCCTCGCCGAAATCGACCAGCTCGCCCAGAACGGCCGCTACCCCGCCGCCCCCGTCATCCCCGCCCTGGCCCGCGCCTTCGCCGCCTTCCGCCAGCAGGACTACAACGCCGCCATCGCCGCCATCGCCCCCGTCGTCACCGAACGCGAACGCATCGGCGGCAGCCGCGCGCAAACCGACCTGGTGGACTTCACCCTGCTGCGTGCCTACGTCGCCGCCGGCCGGCTGGAGGAAATGCAAGCCATGCTCGCCCGCCGCCGCCCCGGCCCCGGCCCAGTCCCCGTCGCCGGGCTCGTCCACTAGCCAAGCAAGGGCAGGGCGCTGCCCTGCACCCGCCAGGGGGCCAGCGCCCCCTGGACCCGCTCCACTCAGCACGTCAAATCTTGCTTCTCTCCCCCATGCGCAGCAGGGGGGAGCCGGAGGGGGGCTCTTGCTCTCCACCCCCCCAAAGCCCAACCCGATCAGCCCTCACGCTTGCCCCACCCCCACCGCCACGCCAAACTTCCACCCTCATAACAACCGAACAGCCCCATGAACCGGCACACCCCGTGAGCTGGGACACCATCACCCCCTACCACCGCGGCTTCCGTGAATTCGCCGAGGCCTACGACGCCTTCGGCTTCGCCGACATCCACGCCCACGCCCTCCCGCACCTCCCCACCAAGCCCGGCCTCATGCTCGATGTCGGCGCCGGCTCCGGCCGGGATGCCGAATGGTTCGCCACCCAAGGCTGGGAAGTCGTCGCCGCCGAGCCCGCCACCGCCCTGCGCCAGGAAGCCACCCGCCGCCACCCCTCGCCCCGCATCCGCTGGATCGACGACCGTCTCCCCGCCCTGGCCAACACCCACCGCCTCGGCCTCGGCTTTGATCTCGTCTGGCTCTCGGGCGTCTAGATGCACATCCCGCCGCAGGATCGCCCGCGTGCCATGCGCAAGCTCGCCACCCTGCTCAAGCCCGGTGGCCGCATGGTCCTCACCCTGCGCCACGGCCCCGCCCCGGAAGACCGGCCAATGTGGCCGGTGGACCCGCACGAGGTGGAACGCCTCGGCGTCGATCACGGCCTCGCCCTGCGCGTTGCCACCCAACGCACCGCCGATATCGGTGGTCGTCCCGACATCACCTGGCAAACAATCATCCTGGACCTGCCGGATGACGGCGCCGGCGCCCTCCCCACCCTGCGCGGCGTCATCCTCCGCCAGGAGAAATCCTCCACCTACAAGCTCGGCCTCCTGCGCAGCATCGCCCGCATCGCCGATGCCTTCCCCAACCATGCCCGCGATGCCGGTGACGACGTCGAACTCCCCCTCGGCCTCGTCGCCCTCACCTGGCTGCGCATGTACAAACCGCTCGTCGAGCGCGGCCTGCCCCAGCTCACAGCCCCGGGCATGGGCTTCGTGAAAGCCCCCTTCCTCGCGCTGGCCGCGCTCGCTCCGCAGGACCTGCGCCCCGGCGCCGCCTTCCACGGCGACGATGCCCGCCACCTCCGCCTGGCGCTGCGCGATGCAGCCCGCGTCATCGCGGACATGCCCGCCCGCCACCTCACCTACGCCAACGACATCCCCGTTTTCCCCAGCGAGTACCGCGGCCCACCCGCCGCCACCGCCCACTTCGCCATCACGCCCGAAACCCTCTGGGCCTACGGCACCACCCGCGTCCCGCTCGCCATCTGGCGCGCCTTCTGCCGCATGTCCGCCTGGATCGAGCCGATGCTGCTCGCCGAATGGGTCCGCCTCACCCAGGGCTATGCCGAGCGGGCGGGCAGGGTGGTCACCACCGATGAGGCGCACGCCGCCCTGCGCTGGCTGGAGCCGGAGCGCGACACCGCCTTCGTCCGTGGCCTCGCGCTGGACCGTCTCCACGCCGGCCGCCCCATCGAATGCGTCTGGTCCGGCCGCCCGCTCGGCGCGGCGCTGGATATCGACCACTGCCTCCCCTGGTCCGCCTGGCCCTGCGGCGACCTCTGGAACCTTCTCCGCGCCACCCCCGCCATCAACCAACGCCAGAAGCGCGACCGCCTCGTCACCGCCGATGCCCTCGCCGCCGCCCGCCCGCGCATCCTCACCTGGTGGCAGGAAACCTACCTCGCCAACCCCGCCCTCAGCCTGCGCTTCACCGAGGAAGCCCGCTCCAGCCTCCCCCTTCCGCACGACCGCACGCCGGACCCCGACGAAATCTTCGCCGCCCTCGATTTCCGCAGCCTCCGCCTGCGCCAGGATACCCAGGCCCCGGAATGGGCGGGGATTGTATAGGAAAAAAATATTCCACCCCCCCCCCTTGCATCGCCCCTTCTATCGCGTTATCTAACTAACGTGTTATCCCTTACGGACCACCTCACCCTCATCGTCGCGACCATCCGCGCCGTCATCGGTCTCCTCATCCCGCCCGTCCCGGCGCGGGAGTCGCACGCCCAGATGGTGCAATTGCTGTTCAACCGCGTCGGCCGCGCCGCGCGCCTCTTCGCGCGCCTCCACGCCCTCTGGCTGGAAAACCGCCTCCCGGCCCCGCGCGCCCCCCGCGCCCGCACCGCGAAGGTCCAAACCGCGCCCACGCGCCCGCTCCCCCCGCCGATCCCGCGCGCCAAGGGCTGGTTCCTGAACGCCGGCCAGCACCATGCCGGCCTCGCGCATTTCCGGCTCAACGCCTTCCTGGCGCGCGCAGATCTCCCGGAATTCCTCGCCGCCGTCCCGCAGGCGGGCCGCTATCTGCGCCCGCTCTGCCGCCTGCTGGCCGTCCCGCAGCCGGATTTCCTCGCTTTGCCGCCGCGCCCCCACCGCAAGCGAGCCTCGCGCCCGCGCGCCCCCCGTCCGCCCAGCCTGCGCAACCCCCAGCTCCCGCCCGGCGACCCGCCCTTCCGCCCCTACGTCCTGGCCGCCGCACGCTACTTCCAAAAAACATATGGCAACGGCACCTAGCCTCCGCACGCCCAATCCGTTACGAAGGCAGTCTGTTCCGGACAAAGCCAACCATTGCAACCCGAACCCCAGCCCCGGCATCATCCCCCTATGCGCCGCCTCCTTCTCCTCGCCGCCCTCCTGGCCCCGCTCCCCGCCTTGGCCCAAACCCCGGCCCCGGCCGCGCCGCAGGCACGCCCCGATGGACGCCCCGATGGACGCAGAGGCGAAACCGATGCCCTGCTCGATGCCCTGAAGAAAGCCGACTCGGAAATGGCCGCCGCCTCCTTCGAGGCCAAGCTGCGCGAATCCTGGCTCCGCGCCGGCGCCCCGGTCGCCGCCCTCCTGCTCGGCAAGGGCACCCGCAACCTGCGCAACGACGCCGACGACGAAGCGCTCGATGATTTCGACGCCGCCCTGGTGATCGACCCCGACTACATGGAAGCCTTCAACCGTCGCGCCATGGCCCGCGCCACCCTCGGCGACTACCGCGGCGCCCTGGCCGACATCCAGGAGGTACTGAAGCGCGAACCCCGCCACTTCGGCGCCTTCCAAACCCTCTCCCGCATCGCCGAAGCCCGCCAGGACTTCACCGGCGCGCTGCGCGCCTGGGAAAAGGTCCTGGACCTCGCCCCCAAGCTCCCGGGCGGCGAAGAACGCCTCAAAACCCTCAAACTCAAGGCCCAAGGCGAGGAGTCGTAACCCCCCTCCCTCGTAGGGCGGGTCGCCAAAGGCGGACCCGCCACCGCGCCTACCGTGCCCCCGCCGCTCCCGGGAACAACACCACCCGCAAGGTCTGCACAATGATCAGCAGATCAAACAACACCGAGAAATCCTTCACGTAATACAGGTCGTAGCCCAGCTTCGCCCGCGCATCCTCGATCGTTGCCCCATAGGGGTAGTTGATCTGCGCCCACCCCGTCAGCCCCGCCTTCACCGCCAGCCGTTCTCCGAACAGCAGGATCTTCTCGGAAAGCTCGCCGATGAATTCCGGCCGCTCCGGCCGCGGCCCCACCAGCGCCATGTCGCCGCGCAACACATTGATCAACTGGGGAATTTCGTCGATCCGTGTATGCCGCAGAAACCGCCCGAACTTCGTCACCCGCGCATCGCCGGCCGCGGCCCACTGCGCCCCCGCCTTTTCCGCATCCACCCGCATCGTCCGCAGCTTCAGGATGCGGAATTGCCGCCCCCCCTGCGTCACGCGGGTCTGGGCATAGAAGATCGGCCCGTCATCCTGCAGCTTCACCGCAATCGCCGCCGGCACCAGAAGGAACGACCCGAAGAAGAGCCCCAAAAGGCTCACCGCCACGTCCATCGCCCGCTTCAGCATCCGGTCCATCGGCCCGAACCGGAACCCGTCAGAATACAGGAACCACCCCAGCTCCATCCACGCCAGGTCCACCCGCCGCGCCTCGTGCTCGATGAAGGCCAGATGCTGCACCACCGGAAACCCGGCCTTCTTGCAGTCCAGCAGCTTCTCCAGCTTCATCCCGCGCCGCTCATCCGGCGCCACCACGATCTGGTCCACATCATGCGCCACCGCCAGCGCCAGATAGTTGTCCTCCGTCGCCACCACCACGGTCTGCCCTGCCGCCCGGCCAAGCTCCGGATGCCGCATGCCCAGCGCCTTGTCGTGCACGAACAGCAGGTCGAACTGCGCCTCGCCCACCATCGCCACCAGTTGCGCCGCCCGCTCCCCGGCCCCCACCACCATGATCCGCCGGCGGAACACCCCGCGATGCAGCAGCGCATGCAACGCCAGCCGCGCCAAGGCGCCGCAAACAGTGAAGCCCACCGCCGCCCCGGCCCACAAATGGCTCAGATCCACGGTCTCGCTGGGCGGCAGCACGGCCTGCCAGCCCCATTGGAGCGCCGCCGCGGCCACCAGCGCCAGCCCTGTCGCCAGCGGCAGCCGCGCGATCGCCCCGCGCGTCCCCAGGATCGCGTCGCGGCGATACAGGCCAAGCGCATAGAGCAGGATCAGTTGCAGAACGGGATAGGGCGCCAGTGCCGGCTCGCCCAGCAGCACCCACCACGGCCCTTCGTCCAGCAGCGCCAGCAGCACCGGCCAGAATCCGGCAAGCAACACCACATCCAGCGCGAACAGCGCCGCACCGGTCCGCGGCACCCTCAACCGGCGCACGTTGTCATCCCATCGCATGCCCCGGAGCCTAGGGGATGAAAGTTGAACAACAGGTTGCTTTCCAGATCCATCGACCCGCCCGTGACACCACCGTCAGGCAGTTCACGCAGCTATGGAACGCTCGGAAACGAAGTGCAACACCAAGCGAGCCTCAGCGGTCGGTCAGCCGCAGCTCGATCCGTCGGTTGCGGGCATAGGCCTCCGGCGTATCCGCGGGATCCAGCGGCTGGTTGTCGCCGAACCCCGTCGCCGCGAGGCGATTGGCCGGAATGCCCGCCAGTGCCAACAGCCGCACCACCGTGATCGCCCGGCTGGCCGAAAGCTCCCAGTTGCTGGCGAATCGCGCCCCGCTCACCGGCTGCCGGTCGGCATGCCCGTCCACCCGCAGCATCCAGTTCACATCGGCCGGAATCGCCTTGGCCACCTCACGCAGCGTATCCGCCAGCCGGAACATCTGCTCCACCCCGGCCGGCGTCAGCTCCGCGCTGCCCACGGGGAACAGCACCTCGCTCTGGAACACGAAGCGATCGCCCACCACCTGCACGCCGGGCCGCCCGGCCAGCACCTCGCGCAGCCGGCCGAAGAACTCGCTGCGATAGCCCTGCAGCTCCTCCACCTTCTGCGCCAGCGCGGCGTTCAAGCGCTGGCCCAGGTTCACGATCTGCGAATCCTTGTCACGCGCGCTGGCCTCGCTGGCCTCCAGCGCCCGACCCACCGCGGCGAGCTGCCCGCGCAACTCCTCCATCTGGCGGTTCAGCAGGGCAATCTGCGCGCGCGCACTCTCGCCTAGCCGCTGCTCCTCGGCCAACTGCGCCGCCACCGCCGCCCGCCGCTCCGCCTCGGTAGTGGCCCGCACCGCCGCATCGCGTGCCTGCTTCTCCAACTCATCGCGCAGCGCCGTCAGCGCCCGCATCTGCTCGGCCATCCGCGCCAGATCCGAAAGCCGCGCCTCGATCGTCGCCCGGTCCGCCCGCACGGTGCGGTCCAGCTGCTCCATCTGCGCGCGCATCTCGGCCAGCCGCGCCGTCGTGGCCTGCAATTCGCGCTGTGCGGCCATCAGCGCCGATTGCGCCGCCGTCAGTTCCTGCTGCGTGCCATCCAGCGTACGCCGGTTGGCATCCAGCGCCGTGCGCGCGCCTTCCAGCTCGCGCCGCGAGGCCGCCAGGGCGGCGGCGTTGGCGGCGGATTCCTGCGCCACCGTCTCGGCCCGCCGCGCAATATCCGCCCCTTGCGCCACCTGCTGCGCACTGCGCGCCTCGGCGGACTGCGCCTGCGCCTCCGCATCCGCCAGCCGCGCCGAAAGCCGGTCGCGCTCGGCCAGCGCCGTATCCCGCTCGCCCTGGGTGCGCTGCTGGTCCGTGCGCAATGCCGCCAGCTGCTGCGCCAGCGTATCCCGCGCCGCCGCCGCCACCGTCAGGTCGCGATTGAGCTGCGCCACCGCCAGCCGCAACTCGCCCGCCCGGCTGCGCTCCAGCGACAGCATTTCGGAAAGCTCGCTCACCTGCCTGTTCACCCGGTCCAGCGCCCGGTCCCGCCCGGTCAGCGCCACGGACAGGAAGGCCTGGCCCAGCACGAAGACCAGCAGCACGAAGATCAGCACCATCAGCAGCGTGGACAACGCGTCCACGTAGCCCGGCCAGGGGTTCAGGTGGTCGCCATGCCCGCCGCCGCGCCGCCGCAATGCCACCGGGCTACCTCGGCGGCTCGGCGGCCAGCGCCGCGATGGTGCGGGTCAGGATCTTGATCTCGCTGCGCAGCTCCGCCGTGGATTGCAGCCGCCCCTGCTCGGCCTCCGCCACCAGGCGCTGCAGCGTGAGCTCGATGGTGCGCAGATGACCGCGGATCGCCTCCTCGTTGCCATGGTCGCCCAGCCGGGCCAGCGCGGGGGTGAGCGCCTGCTGGCTCTCGGCAATGCGCAGCATCAGCTGCTGGCTGGCCCGCATCGTGTCCGTCAGCCCGGCCAGCCGCTCCGTGAGGGAGTTCAGCGCCGCCGTGCCCTCGCGCCGGTCATCCTCGCCGCGCAGCAGGGTGCGCTGCAGGCTTTCCATGTTCTCTGCCGTCTGCTCCAGCAGCGCCTGCACATAGACCGGCACCGATCCCTCGCCCTCGCCACCCAGCACGCCGGACGAAACGCGGGTGAGGCTGGCGAGCCACTCCTCCAACTCATTATAGAAGCGGTTCTGCGCCTGCCCGGCGGTGAGGTCGAGGAACCCCAGCACCAGTGCGCCGGCCAGGCCCAGCATGGAGGCGGAGAACGCCGTGCCCATGCCGCGCAGCGGCTTGTTCAGCCCGGTCTTCAACTGCTCAAACAGCGCGTTGATGTCGCCCGAGCCCACCGACATGCCGGCGATCACATCGGCCACCGCTGCAATGGTCAGCAGCAGGCCCCAGAAGGTGCCGAGCAGGCCGAGGAAGATCAGCAGCCCGATCATATAGCGCGAAAGCTCGCGCTTCTCGTCCAGCCGGGAGGCGATGGTATCCAGCATGGAGCGCATCGCCTGGGAGGAGATGGTGAAGCGCTCCCCCTCCCGCTTGCTGCTGCGGGCGGCGAGCATGCTGACCATGGGCGCCAGCAGCTTCGGCGAGGGCAGGGCGGCGAGGCTGGGGCGGCTGCGCTGGAAGGTCTCCAGCCAGTTCACCTCCGGCGCCAGCGCCAGCACCTGGCGGAAATTCCAGAACACCCCGCCCAGCAGCACCGCCAGGATCACGGAGTTCAGCAGCGGGTTGGCGGTGAAGGCGATGAGCAACTCGGCGCCAAGCAGGCCGGTGACCCCCAGCACCAGCACCAGGAAGATGATCATCCGGATCAGGAAGACGGTTGGGCGCGTCATGGGGCGGGCCTGGGTAGGGTGATGGCGAGGTCCGCGCGGTCCGGCGGGCCGTCGGCGATGGGGGGGCTGGCGCCGAGCGCGCGCACGATGATACGCGGCGAGGCGATGCCCTCGGCGATCAGCACGCCACGGGTGGCGAGCGCACGGGCGAGCGAGAGGCGGCGCGCCACGGAGGGATCCTCCGGCGAACCCTGCGCGAAGGCGGAGATGGTGAGGCTCGCCTGGGCCGGCAGGCCGCGGGCGACATCGCGCAGCACCTGGGCAGTGGCCGGGCTGAGGGACGAGAGGCCGGGGCCGAAGGTGATGCGCCAGCCATCGCCGATGCGGGCCGCGCCGCCCGGGGCGCCGGCCACGATCTCGATCACCGGTGGCGGCGGGGCAGGGCGGGTGGGCACGGCCAGCGGCGGCGGGATCACCGGCGGGCCCGGCGGGGCCAACGGCATCAGCGGCGCCGGCGCGACGGGCGCCTCCACCGCGGGGACCGGGCTGGCGGGCGGGATCACCGGCGCCGCGATCGGCGCATCCGGCATGGTGGGGGCCGGTGGCGATGGCGGCGGGGGCGGCACCGCCTGCTGGCCGCGCGGTTGGGTGCGCGGCGCCGGCTGCTGCTGCGCCTGTGCGGCGGCGGGCAACAGGGCCAGGGCGGTGGCCAGCATGAGCAGGGAGGGGAGAAATGGCATGGGCACTACCACCCTACCGGAGGCGGGGCGCCGGCTCAATGAAACCGGCAAGACATCTGTGTCTAGCTGCTGCTGCGCATGGCGGCGGCCAGGCCATCCAGCACCGCCTCGCGCAGAGGCTCATGCAGGTAAGTGTTGGCGGCCACCACTTCGCCGGAGGCCAGCGGGTCCTGGCCGCCATGCGGGTCGGTCACGTAGCCGCCGGCCTCGCGCACGATCAGCAGGCCGGCCGCCATGTCCCACGGCTTCAGGCCCAGCTCCCAGAATCCCTCGTAGCGGCCGGCGGCGACCCAGGCGAGATCCAGCGCCGCGGCGCCGAAGCGGCGGATGCCGGCCACCTGCGGCATCAGCGTGGCCAGCGTGCGGGCGAAGGCAAGCTGGCGGCGCTGCGGCACGATGGCGAAGGGGATGCCGGTGGCGAACATCGCCGCCTGCATCTCCCGCCGGCCGGAGACGCGCAGGCGGCGCTCGTTGAGGAAGGCGCCGGCACCCTTCTCGGCCCAGAACATCTCGTCCACCGCGGGCGCATAGATGCAGCCGGCGACGATTTCGGTGGTGCCATCCTGCAGGCGGCGTTCCAGCCCGATGGAGATCGCCCAGTGCGGGATGCCGTGCAGGAAGTTGCTGGTGCCGTCCAGCGGATCGACGATCCAGCGCCAGGTCCAGTTCTCGCTGCCGGATTCGCCGGATTCCTCCATCAGGAAGCCGTAGCCCGGCCGGGCCTTGGCGAGGTCGCTGCGGATCGATTCCTCGGCGCGCAGATCCGCCTGGCTCACGAAGTCGCCGGGGCCCTTCACGCTTACCTGGAGCTGCTCCACCTCCGCGAAATCGCGCAGCAGGCGCTTGGCGGCGCGGGAGGCGGCGTTCTGCATGACCGTCATGTGGGCGGACAGGCGCAGGGCCATGGCGAAAACTCCTGGAAGCTCAAAAGATCATGGGGCGGACTTGCGTCCACCCCATTTGAAGGCAGGCAGGGCGGCTTGGCCCAGGCATTTCATGTGGGGCGGTTCAGCCCTTGAAGCGCTCCACGTAGGTGGAATCCTCGATGCGGACCACGATCCGTTCGCCGGCCTCGATGAAGGGCGGCACCTGCACCTTCACGCCGTTGGAGAGCTTGGCCGGCTTGTAGGAGGAGGAGGCGGTCTGCCCCTTCACCACCGGATCGGCTTCCACCACTTCCAGGATGGCGGTGGAGGGCAGGTGGACGGCGACGGGGTCGTTCTCCACCAGATCCACTTCGATGGTCATGTTGTCCTGCAGGTAGGGCAGCTGGTCGCCGAGGAGCTCGGCGGGGATCATCGCCTGCTCGAAGGTCTCGGGATCCATCAGAACGAGGTTGTCGCCGTCGGAGTAGGAGTAGGTGTACTCCTTCTGGTCGGTCTGCAGGCGCTCCACGGTATCGGCCGTGCGCCAGCGCTCGTTGGTCTTGTTGCCGGTCTTGAGGTTGCGCATCTCCACCTGGATGAAGGCGCCGCCCTTGCCAGGGGTGATGATCTGCTGCTTGAGCACGGTCCAGCGCTGGCCTTCGTGCTCAAGCACCTGGCCGGCGCGGATCAGGTTCGCCTGCTGCTTCATCGTCACTCTCGCGGATAGGGTGCGGTTCGGAGCGCGGTGTCTAGACGGAACGGGCCGGGCGGGCAAGAACGGGCCGGCGTTGTCTTGCGGGAGGGTTCTATGCCGTACGCATATCTGTTGGCCGATGTGTTCACCGACCGGGCCTATGGCGGCAACCAGCTGGCGGTGCTGCCGGATGCCGAGGGGCTGGACACCGCGCAGATGCAGGCGATCGCGCGCGAGTTCAACCTGTCGGAAACCACCTTCGTGACCCCTGGCGCCGCACCCGGGCGGTTCCGGGTGCGGATCTTCACGCCGGGGGCGGAGCTGCCGTTTGCCGGGCATCCGATTGTGGGCACGGCACTGGCGCTGCGCCATCTGGGCCGGGTGGCCGGGGAGTGCGTGTTCGAGCTGAAGGTGGGGCCGGTGCGGGTGGAGGTGGGCGAGGGCACGGCGACATTCCATCGCGAGGGCGCGCCGGAGGTGCGGCAGCCCGGCGTGCCGGATGCCGAGATCGCGGCCATGGTGTGCGTGCCGGCGCTTGCGGCGCCTGCCTTCGAGGCGGGCTACGGCACGGCGTTCCTGTTCCTGCCGCTGGCCGACCGGGCAACGGTGGCGCATTCGCGTTTGCGGCTGGAGGCGTGGCAGGCGGCAGAGGCGCGGCTGTGGGGGCACGGCGCCTATGTCTATGCGGTAACGGGCGTGCAGGACGGGGTGACGCAGGTGCATGCGCGGCTGTTCGCGCCGGACCTGGGCGTGGGCGAGGATCCGGCGACGGGCTCGGCGGCCGCGGCGCTGGTGGGCAGCCTGCCGGGGCCGGCGGACGGGGTGTATCGCGTGGCGATCACGCAGGGTGTCGAGATGGGGCGGCCGAGCCTGATCCATGCCACGGCCACACGGGTGGGCGGGGTGGTGCATGCCATCACCATCGGCGGCGGGGCGGTGGTGGTGGGGGAGGGGCGCCTGCTTCGCGTGCCGTGATGCCGCGCTGGCATCCCGAGAGCCTTGAGGCACGCATGGGCTTCCTGCGCCGTCGGGCCCGGGTGGCCGCGGGGGTGCGGGCCTTCTTCGGCGCGCGCGGCTACCTGGAGGTGGAGACGCCCTATGCCGTGGTGGCGCCGGGGGAGGAGGTTCACCTGGCCACCTTCGCCACCGAGCAGGTGACGCCGGAGGGGGAGCGCCGCGCGCTGCGGCTGCATACCTCGCCGGAATTCGCGATGAAGAAGCTGCTGGCCGGGGGCGTCGGGCGCTGCTTCCAGCTGGCGCGGGTGTGGCGCAACGGCGAGGGCAGCGACCAGCATGCGCCGGAATTCACCATGCTGGAATGGTACCGGCCCGGCGGCACGATGGACGACCTGATCGAGGAGACCTTCGCCCTGCTGCAAGCGGTGCTGCCGCCGGTGGTGACCTGCCGGGGGATCACCGTTTCGCTGGAAGGCTTTGAATGCCTGACGGTTGCCGAGGCTTTTTCGCGCCATGTGGGAGCGGATCTGCTTGGCACGCTCGATGACGCGCCCGCCCTGGCGGCGCAGGCCGGGGTGCGGCTGCGCGAGGGGGAGGACTGGGAGGATCTGTTCTTCCGGCTTCTGCTGGACCGCGTGGAGCCGGCGATCGGGCGGGCGGTGCCCACCTTCCTGACGCATTGGCCGGCGGCGCAGGCGGCACTGGCGCGCCGCGACCCCGCCGACCCGCGCGTGGCGGAGCGGTTCGAGCTGTTCGCCTGCGGGATGGAACTGGCCAACGCCTTCGTGGAACTGACGGACCCCGTGGAGCAGCGGGCGCGGTTCGAGGTGGATCGGGCGCGGCGGCAGGCGCTGTATGGCGGGCCGGACTGGCCGATGGACGAGGAATTCCTCGCAGCCCTGGAGCATGGTTTGCCTGACTGCGCCGGGATCGCGCTGGGCTTCGACCGGCTGGCGATGCTGGCTGGCGGCGCGGACCGGATCGACCAGGTGCTGTGGCTGTGAGGGCGTTGTTTCTGGTGCTTCTGCTGGCCGGCTGCGCGCGGGATTCCACCGCGGCGCTGGAGGCGAAGCTCGGCGCGCTGGTGGGGCGGCCGGTGACGGAGTTGGCGGCGCGGATGGGCGCTCCGCGCGTGGTGGAGCGCAACGAGGCGGCGGGCGGCGAGACCGTGCTGGCCTGGCGCATCGTGTGGCCGGAGGGCGACGGATGGTTCTCGCGCTGGGGTTCCGGCGAGGCGCGGAACCTTGTGTGCGACATCACCTTCACCAGCCGCGATGGGCGCGTGACCGGGTATCGCTACACGGGCGAGGCCTGCGGCTGGGGCGGGCTGCCGGCGGTGCTGCCATAGCGGCGCACGCTGCCCTGGCGATGCCATGATCGCTGGCGACAAAGTCGGACGGAGGTGGCGCATGCGAGGCATGGTGATCGGACTGGTGCTGCTCGCCCTGGCGGGCTGCGGCGACCCCGGGCGGGAGGAGCTGGAGGCGCGGCTGGGAGAACTGGTGGGCACCAGCGAGACGGAGCTGGTGCGGCGCATGGGGGTTCCGGCCCGGGTGGTGGAAGCGGGCGGGCGACGGTTCCTGGCCTATTCGCAATCCTGGCTCGATACCGGCTACATGCCCGGGGCGGCGGCGGCCGGGTTTGGCGGCTTTGGGCCGCGCGGCGGTTTCGGCATGGGCTATGGCTTCGGTGGGCCGCTGCTGGTGGAGCGCAATTGCGAGGCGACCTTCGAGGTGGCCAACAGCCGGGTGGCGGCGTTCACGCTGCGCGGCAATGCCTGCCGCTGGATCAACTGGCCGGCGCAGTCCTAGGCGAGGCTTGCCGCCTGGATCGCCTGGTTCATCGCGCGCACGCCGGCGCCCGGGCCTTGGGGATGGTTCCAGACGGCGCCGACAACGGCGAGGAAATCCGCCCCCGCCTGCACCAGCGGGGGGCAGTTCTCCGCCGTGATGCCGCCGATGGCGACGCAGGGGATTTCCATCATTTCCGACCACCACTCCAGGATGTCTGGCGTGGCACGGAACTTCGCGTCCTTGGTGGTGGTGGGGAAGAAGGCGCCGAAGGCCACATAGTCGGCGGTTTCGTCGCCCGCGGTCATGGCGAGGTCGCGGCTGTCGTGGCAGGTGACGCCGAGGGTGAGGTCGGGGCCGAGGATCTTGCGGGCGGTGGTGGCCGGCGTGTCCTGCTGGCCGACATGGGCGCCGTCGCAGCCATGCTTCACGGCGAGGTCCGGCCGGTCGTTCATCAGGAAGGCGACGCCGCGGGATTGCACCACGGGGCGCAGCGCATCGATGGCACGCTTCAGGGCGTCGTCTTCGAGGTCCTTCAGGCGGAGCTGCACGGCACCGACATCGCCGGCATCGAGCGCTTCCGCCATCAGGGATGGAAATCTTTTCAGATCAATGGCCGGCGGGGTGATCAGATAGAGTCGGCAGCCCTGTTCACCTTCGCCGGCCATGGTGGTTACGCCTTGCCCTGGTAGATCTCGATGATCTTGGCGAGCATCGCCAGCGCATCGGCCTTGGGGCGCTGGAAGGTGTTGCGGCCGATGATGGAGCCGTTGGCGCCACCGTCGCGCAGGCCACGGACTTCCTCGTAGAGGCCTTCCAGGTCCTTCGCCTCGCCGCCCGAGAACACCACGATGCGGCGCCCGGCGAAGGAGGCCTGCATCACGTGTTCCACGCGCTTGGCCAGCGTGGAGGTGTCGATCTTCTGCGCCTCATAGACCTTCTTGGCGGCATCCAGGCCCATGGCACCCGTGGGCGGCTTCACCTTGATGATGTGCGCGCCCATCAGCGCGGCCATGTGCGCGGCATAGGCGCAGATGTCGATCGCCGTCTCGGCTTCCTTGCTGATGTTCGGGCCGCGCGGATACGACCAGCACACCACGGCGAGGCCGGCGGACTTGGCTTCGTCGGCCAGTTCGCGCAGCTCTTCCATCTGGTCGAAGGCGTATTCGCTGCCGGGGTAGATGGTGAAGCCGATGGCCGAGCAGCCGAGGCGCAGCGCGTCGTTCACCGAGGCGGTGACGGCCTGGTCCTTGCTGGTGGCCAGCGAGTTGGACGAGTTCATCTTCAGGATGGTCGGGATGGCGCCGGCGTAGGAATCGGCGCCGGCCTCGATCATGCCGAGCGGGGCGGCGTAGGCCGACAGGCCGGCATCGATCGCCAGCTGGAAGTGGTAATGCGGATCATAGGCGGCGGGATTGGGCGCGAAGGAGCGGGCGGGGCCATGCTCGAAGCCCTGGTCCACCGGCAGGATCACCAGCTTGCCGGTGCCGCCGAGCTTGCCCTCCATGAGGATGCGGGCAAGGTTGCCCTTGGTGCCGGGGTTGTCGCTCTCGTACCGGTCGAGGATTTTCTTGACGCGTTGGGTGATCCGCATGGGGTTCCTCTTGCTTGCTTGCCTCGGCACGACCGGCCTAAGGGCTCGTTCCGCCCCTTAGCGCAACGGCGCGATGCTGTCATCTGTCGCCCCCCGGAGCCAGGCGCGCAACCGGCGTTCGGCGCCGCGCAGGCCGAGATCGAGTGCCGCCGGGCGGGCCGGCAGCACGCGGGCAAGGCTGGCCACGCGGGCAAAGGCGGGGCAGGCGGGATCGAGCACCAGGATGGCCTGGCCGGCGCGGATGGCGGCCATGGCGCGGCCGGGGGCGTCGGCGCAGTCCAGGATATCGGCGCAGGGGATGGCCGGATGGGCGGCGCGGGCCTGGGCGACCAGTTCGCGCCACCACAGCGCGCCGGCAAACGCGCCGGCCCCGGGGGCGGACAGCAATGTGATCGGCAGGCCCTGCGCCAGGGCCGCGAGGGCGTGTTCCAGCCCGTGCACGACGACGGCAGGGGGCAGGGCGGTTTCGCCCGCGGAGTCGGCTTGAGGGGGGAACATGCTTGACATTCAATCGGCTGATGGGGATGAACTCAAGTTGCATCGGATGCGGCGGAGGCAGGCTTGAGCGACGATACCGAGAGCGAGGCGGCTGCCTCGCGGCTGGAAGAGGCGCTGGAGCGGATCGCCGCCCTGGCCGCGCGCCCGTTGCCGGTGGCAGCGGCCGCGGTTGCGAATCCCGCCGATTCGGCCGAAGGGTCGGATGTGGATGTGGCGGCCGTGACGCAGCGGCTGGACGGGCTGATCGCGCAACTGCGCGGTGCGCTGGCAGGCTGAGGCCTTCCCGCGATTCCGCTCCGCCCCCGTTGCTCCGCCAGCTTGGAGGATTGCCGTGCCGCAGGTAAACGTTCGGATCAACGGCTACAGCTACACCGTCGGCTGCGAGGATGGGCAGGAGCAGCACCTTGTTGCCATGGCGCGCGAGGTGGAAAACCGCATCGACAGCATCAAGGCGCTGGGCGGCCAGTCCGGCGAGGCGCGGCTGCTGGTGTTGGCGGCCCTGCTCATGGCCGATGAACTGCACGACCTGAAGGTGGAAGCCGATGGGCTGCGTGTGGCCTCCAACAAGCCGGCGCGGACCAGGGGCGATGCCGAGGCGAAGCGGATTGCGAAACTTGCTGCGCGCGCCGAGCAGATTGCCGCCCAGCTTGAGTTGCAGCGGGGCGACGCGGCGCCTACATAGGGCGGGTGGGGCTACTGGGTGCGTCAGGCACTACATCCCCAGGGCCAATAAGCAACTCCTGGGAGCTGGCTCTGTCGGAATCCTGGTTTCGGTAACTGGTGCCCACCTGCTCACGCAGGCCTTGGGAGGATGCACCGCCAACGGCCATGGTGGCTCCACACTCTTCTCCTCCGAACGATGACCTCGCTGCCGCCAAGCGGGCGGCCAGGGTGGTTGCGTTGGCGCGGCGGTCTGGGCTGGACCCGGCGCTGGGGCGCGCATTGGGCGAACGCCTGCTGGCCGAGATGCCGCCGCCTGCGGGCGCGGTGGTGAGCGGGTTCTGGCCGATGGGGCCGGAAATCGACATCCGCCCGCTGCTGGAAGCGCTCCACCGGCGCGGGCACATTGTGGTGCTGCCGGAGACGCCGCCGCGGGGAAATCCCTTGATCTTCAGGCGCTGGGCGCCCGGCATGGCGATGGTGACCGAACGCTTCGGCACGCTGCGCCCCACTGGCGAGGTGCTGGCCCCCGATTGGCTGCTGGTTCCGCTGCTGGCCTTCGACCGGGCCGGGCGGCGGCTGGGCTATGGCGGCGGCTACTACGACCGCACGCTGGCGGGGTTGCCCGGCGCGGTGGCGATCGGCTGCGGCTGGGCGGCGCAGGAAGTGGCGGAGGTGCCGGCCGATGCGCTGGACGCGCGGCTGCAGGCTGTGGCCACCGAGCTGGGGGTGGTGCGGGTGGGCTCGTCGCCCACCCTTGGGGACTAGCCTTCCTGGATCGCGTAGAACTTGCGGACGGGCAGAACTGTTTCCCACACGCCCTTGAAACCCTTGGGGATCAGGAAGGTGTCGCCGGCGCGGTAGGTTTCGGTGACGCCGCTTTCGTCCGTCAGGCGCACCTCGCCTTCCAGCAGCGTGCACAGCTCGTCCTTGGTGTAGTGGATGTCGGCGCGGCCCGGCTGGGCGGCCCAGAAGCCGGCGCGGAAGCCATCGCGCTGGTACCAGTTCTTGCTGGTCATGCGCTTGCCCTCGTCCGGCTGCGTCGCGGCGTCGAAGCGGATGGTGCGGATGGTGGTGGGCTGGGCGTCGTTGGGCATGTCGGACTCCTCTCGTGGGTGCGTCACCCTACCACGGCTTGGCCGGGCTGGGCTCGTTGACTTCGCGTAAGACGGCGCCTACGCCGCGCGGATGCGAATTCTATTCCTGGGCGATGTCGTGGGCCGCAGCGGGCGCGATGCGCTGGTGGCGAAGCTGCCGGAACTCCGGCGAACCCTGCGGGCTGAGCTGGTGGTGGTCAACGGCGAGAATGCGTCGCACGGCTTCGGCCTGGCGCCAGACATGGCAAAGGCGTTCTTCGCGGCCGGGGCCGACGTGATCACGCTGGGCAACCATGCCTGGGACCGCAAGGAAATCCTCGGCTACATCGCCGAGACGCCGCGCCTCATCCGGCCGCTGAACTTCCCGCCCGGCACGCCCGGCGCCGGCGCCACCACGGTGGAACTGCCCGACCGGCGCCGCGCCGTGGTGATCAACGCCATGGGCCGGTTGTTCATGGATGCGCTGGATTGCCCGTTCCGGCTCTCCGCGCAGGAACTGGCCAAATACAAGCTCGGCTCCTCCGTCTCCGCCATCGTGGTGGATTTCCATGCCGAGGCCACCAGCGAAAAAATGGCCTTCGCCCACAGCTTCGATGGCCAGGTTTCCCTGGTGGTGGGCACGCACACGCACTGCCCCACTTCGGATTATCAGATCCTGCCCGGCGGCACGGCCTTCCAGTCCGATGCCGGGATGTGCGGCGATTATGACAGCGTGATCGGCATGCAGAAGGAAGGGGCCGCCATCCGGTTCTGGCGCAAGATGCCGGGCGAACGCCTGGCGCCGGCCGATGGCGAGGCGACGCTGTGCGGGCTGTTCGTGGTGACGGACGATGCCACAGGCTTGGCTACCGCCGTGGAACCGGTGCGCCTGGGCGGGCGACTGTCACAGACCATGCCATCGGTGTAGAAACCCCTCGACGCTTCGGCGGCGGAGAGGAAGGAAGGCCAGGGGCTTTGCCCCTGGACCCCACCAAGGGCAGCGGCCCTTGGAACCCCATACCTGTTCCGCCTTCGGCGGGGAGGGGCCGTGTCGACGGTTCGATCGGCCTCGATGGCCCCTCCCCGCCGAAGGCGGAAGAAGACGCGGGTCCAGGGGGCGCTGGCCCCCTGGCGGGTCCAGGGCAGAGCCCTGGCCTTGCCTTTCTCTCCACTACCCAGGCGCCAAAGGTTTCGACAATGAGGGGCACATGGCCGGGCATTCGCAGTTCAAGAACATCATGCATCGCAAGGGCGCGCAGGACGCCAAGCGGGCCAAGGTGTTTGCCAAGTTGATCCGGGAGATCACGGTGGCGGCGCGGGCGGGTTTGCCGGACCCGGCGGCGAATCCGCGGTTGCGGGCGGGCGTGCTGGCGGCGCTGAAGCAGAACATGACGCGCGATGCCATTGATCGCGCGATCAAGAAGGCGGCGGGCGCGCAGCAGGGCGAGGACTACATGGAGGTGCGCTACGAGGGCTACGGCCCCGCGGGCGTGGCGGTGATCGTGGAGGCGCTGACGGATAACCGCAACCGCACCGCGTCTGACGTGCGGGCGGCCTTCGCCAAGCATGGCGGCGCGCTGGGCGAGACGAATTCCGTTTCTTTTTTGTTCTCCCGGCTCGGCGTGGTGCGGTATGCCGCAAGTGTCGCCAGCGAGGATGCGATGCTGGAGGCGGCGATCGAGGCGGGTGCCGAGAATGTGGAGAGCAGCGCCGAGGGGCATGAGGTGACGATGCCCGTGGAGGATATGTTCGCGGTGCGCGATGCGCTGGAAGTGAAGTTCGGCGCGCCGGAGTCTGCGAAGCTGGAATGGCGGCCGAACACCACGGCGAGCCTGGACGAGGACCGCGCGGCGTCGGTGATGAAGCTGCTGGACGTGCTGGAGGACAATGACGACGTGCAGAACGTGTGGGCCAACTTCGAGGTGGACGAGGCGGTGATGGCGAAGCTGTCCGCCTGATGGCGCTGGTTCGGCTGTTGGGGATCGATCCCGGCCTGCGCTTCACCGGCTGGGGCGTGCTGGAGGTGGACGGCAACCGGCTGCGCCATCTCGGCGACGGGGTGATCGCCACCGACAGTGCGGAGAGCGTGCCAGACCGGCTGAAGGTGCTGCACGATGCGCTGGGCCAGGTGATGGATGCCTGGCTGCCCGACGAGGCGGCGGTGGAGGAGACCTACGTGAACCGCAACGGCACCGCCACGCTGAAGCTGGGCTATGCCCGTGGCGTGGCGCTTCTGGCGCCGGCACTGCGCGGGATCTCGGTGGCGGAGTACGGCGCCAAGACGGTGAAGCTGAGCGTGGTCGGCACCGGCGGGGCGGACAAGGACCAGGTGCAGATGATGGTGCGCCGCCTGCTGCCGGGCTCGATCCTGAAGCGGGCGGATGCGGCCGATGCGCTGGCCGTTGCCATTTGCCATGCGCATCACCGGGCGAGCCGGATCAAGTGGGTGGCGCCGGCAGCGCTGAAGGCGCGCGAGGCGCAAGGCAAATCATGATCGCGAAACTCACTGGGCGCATCGAGCAGATCGAGGCGGATCGCTGCGTGGTGGACGTGAACGGCGTCGGCTACCTGGTGAACGCCTCCACCCGCACGCTGGCCGCGTTGCCGGCGGGGCAGGTGGGCTCGGTGCTGGTGGAGACGCATGTGCGCGAGGACGCGATTGTTCTTTATGGATTTTTCGAGGGTGCGGAGCGCGAGTGGTTCCGCCTGCTGACCACGGTGCAGGGGGTGGGGGCCAAGGTGGCGCTGAACATCCTGTCCGCCCTTTCGCCGCGCGATCTCATTGCCGCGATCCAGGCCGGTGACCGTGGCGCGCTCACCCGCGCACCCGGCGTGGGGGCGAAGCTGGCGGTGCGGTTGCTGACGGAGTTGCGCGAGAAGGCTGGCGCCATGCCCTCCGGAATCGGGTTCTCGCCGGTGCTGCCGCCGCCGGTGGGCGGCGTGGAGAGCGATGCGCTGTCCGCCCTGGTGAACCTGGGCTACCGGCGCGCGGAAGCGCAGGCCGCGGTGGCGAAGGTGCTGGAGCGGCTGGGTGAGGATGCGTCGCTGGATGCGGTGATCCGTGACGGGTTGAAGGAACTGGCGCGGTGAGGCGGCAAGGAAGGTTCACCACGGAGGCACGGAGGGCGCAAAGAAGGCACGGAGGGAAACCGCCGCTCTTCTCCGTGCCTTCTCCGTGCCCTCTGTGTCTCCGTGGTGATTCTTTCTTCTCCAGGGCGCCGGCACCATGAGCGACGACCGGGAAGTCTCACCCCGCCGAAGCGACGAGGATGCCGCCGAGGCCTCGCTGCGGCCGCAATCGCTGGCGGATTTCATCGGCCAGAAGGCGAGCCGGGAGAACCTGGCGATCTTCATCGAGGCGGCGCGCCATCGTGGCGAAGCGCTTGATCATGTTCTTCTTCACGGCCCGCCGGGGCTGGGCAAAACCACGCTGTCGCAGATCGTCTCGCGCGAGTTGGGCGTCGGGTTCCGTGCGACCTCCGGCCCGGTGATCCAGCGGGCGGGGGACCTTGCGGCGATCCTGACCAATTTGCAGCCGCGCGACGTGCTGTTCATCGACGAGATCCATCGGCTGCAGCCGGCGATCGAGGAAATCCTCTATCCCGCGATGGAGGATTTCCAGCTCGACCTCATCATCGGCGAGGGGCCGGCGGCGCGTTCGGTGCGCATCGACCTCGCCCCGTTCACGCTGGTGGGCGCCACCACGCGGGCGGGGCTGCTGGCCACGCCGCTGCGCGACCGGTTCGGCATTCCGCTGCGGCTGATCTTCTACACCGCCGAGGAGTTGGAGCTGATTGTCAGCCGCGGGGCGCAGAAGCTTGGTTTTGCACTGACGGCGGAGGGGGCGCGTGAGATCGCGCGGCGCTCGCGCGGCACGCCACGCATCGCCGGGCGGCTGCTGCGCCGGGTGCGCGACTTCGCGCTGGTGCAGAAGGCCTCCCCGGTGACCGCTGAGATTGCGGACGCCGCGCTGCTGCGCCTGGAGGTGGACCGGCTGGGGCTGGATGCGATGGATCGCCGCTACCTGCGCCGTATCGCCGAGCACCATGCCGGCGGTCCCGTGGGCGTGGAGACACTGGCCGCCGCGCTGGCCGAGGCGCGTGACACGTTGGAAGACGTGATCGAGCCCTATCTGATCCAGGAAGGGCTGGTCCTGCGCACCAGCCGCGGGCGGATGCTGGGCGAGCGCGGCTGGCGGCACCTGGGCCTGGCGCCGCCCTCGGGCGGGCCGCAAGGGGCGCTTGATCTGCTGTCTGAAGAAGAATGAGCCAGAAAATGAAGGCGCACCGCTATCCGGTTCGCGTCTATTACGAGGATACCGATGCCGGTGGCATCGTGTACCACGCCAATTATCTGCGCTTTGCCGAGCGCGGGCGGACCGAGGCATTGCGCGACTTGGGTGTTCCGCACGCGGAAATGTCGGCCCTGCATGGCCTATTCTTCATGGTGCGGCGCATCAAAGTGGATTATCTGGCACCGGCGCGGCTGGATGATTCGCTGGTGGTCGAGACGAAAACCCTGGCGGTCGGCGGCGCGACGGTCGAGCTGCGGCAGGATGTCGTGCGGGCCGGGGATGAGGTGCTGCTGGCGCGGATCGAATTGCAGCTGGTGTGCGGCCGGATCTCCGACCAGCGCCCGGCGCGCATTCCGCCCCGCTGGCGGGAAGCGATGCTTCGGCTGCAGCCGGAGCAGGAATAGGCCACGGCCACGATCAGGCCGCGGACGGGTCATGATGCGACCACGATCCCGGTGAAGGGTCGTGTTCGGAACGAAGGGGACTGGCCGTGGATCGTGCCGTGGACGCGGTGAAGCTTGGGGCGGCACACGACTTGTCGCTGATCGGGCTGTTCCTGCAGGCCGACATCGTCGTGAAGATCGTGATGCTGATGCTGATCGCAGCCAGCGTCTGGGTCTGGGCGATTGTGTTCGAGAAGGTCACCAGCCTGCGCCGCGCCTCGCGCGCCGCCGATGCCTTCGAGGATCGGTTCTGGTCCGGCGGCAGCCTCGATGAACTGTACGAGACCGAGGGCGCCAAGCCCGCGCACCCCATGGCCGCGGTGTTCAGCGCCGCGATGACGGAATGGCGCCGCAGCACGCGTGCCGCAGGGGCAGACCTTGCCCGCGGCTTCGCCCGGGAGCGGGTGGAGCGGGCGATGGGCGTGACCATCCAGCGTGAGATGGAGGCGCTGGAGAAATGGATGATCTTCCTCGCCTCGGTGGGCTCCACGGCCCCGTTCGTCGGCCTGTTCGGCACGGTCTGGGGCATCATGAACAGCTTCTCGGCCATCGCGCAGATGCAAAACACCAACCTCGCCGTGGTGGCGCCAGGCATTGCGGAGGCGCTGTTCGCCACCGCGATCGGCCTGATCGCGGCCATTCCGGCCGTGCTCGCCTACAACAAGATCAGCACGGATTTGGCGCGCTTCGCCGTACGGCTGGAGGGGTTCTCCACCGAGTTCGGCGCCATCCTGTCGCGCCAGTCGGAGGCGAGCCTGTCCGAGGATTCCTCGCGGGCGCGGGGCTGACATGGCCGGCATGATGCCCAAGGGCGGGGGACGGAGGGGGCGTTACCAGCCGCTGTCGGAGATCAACGTCACCCCCTTCGTGGACGTGATGCTGGTGCTGCTGATCATCTTCATGGTCGCGGCCCCGCTGATGAACACGGCGGTGAACGTGGACCTGCCGAAAACCTCCGCCAGCCCGGTGAACCAGGACAGCGAGCCGCTGAACGTTTCCGTGGATGCGAAGGGGCAGGTGTTCCTGCAGGACCAGCCGATCCCGCTTTCGGAACTGGCGGGGAAGCTCACGGCCATCGCCAAGGAACAGAAGGACCGCCGCATCTTCGTGCGCGGCGACAAGGCCAACAGCTACGGCACGATGATGGAAGTGATGGGGGTGATCATCCAGGGCGGGTTCACCAAGGTTTCCCTGCTGACCGATCCCTCCGGCACGCGCGCCGTGCCCGCCACCCCCGCGCCGGCGCCCGCCACGGCCCCTGCCGCGCCTCGCCCGCCCGGGCGGGGCTAGCGGACCCTCAAGGACGCCCCGGTGGTGTCGCGGCTGCTCCAGCGTGGAGCCATCCTCTCTGGCGTGCTGCATGCCCTGGTGCTGGCTGCGCTGATCGCAGGCGTGTCGCTGCGGATGCCGACAGAGCCGGAGGAGGAGCTGCAGGTGGAACTGGCGCAGGACCCCGGCGAGCCCAGCCCGGCGCCGATCCTGAACACCGTGGAAGCACCCGCACCGGCCACCGTGCTGGCGCCCGAGGTGAAGCCTGCGCCGCCGGCGCCCGAGCCGCCGAAGCCGGAGCCGCCGCAGCCGCCCCCGCCGCCCCCTCCGCCACCACCCCCGCCGCCTCCGCCGCCTCCCACGCCGGAGCCGCCGGCGCCTGAGCCGCCGAAACCGCAGCCGCCGCCGCCGGAGCCCTCGCCCGCGCCGCCCACGCCGCCGCCGCCGCCGCCGCCGCCGGCTCCCCCGGCTCCACCCGCGCCACAGCCGCCGGTGCCGCCCCCGCCTGGCCCACCGCCCCCAGTGCCGCCGCCGCCGGGGCCGCCCAGCCGCACGGCGCAGCCGAACCCCACGAACAATCCGGCGCCGGACAGCCGCGAGCTGAACAACACGATGGAGCGCCTGCGCGCGCTGCAGCGCCAGACCCAGCCGCCCACCGGCCGGCCGAACCCGCCGGCCGCCGCCGGGCCGCAGGTGGGCGGCAGCCGTCAGGGCGACATCACCGCCAGCCTGTCCACCCAGCAGCAGGGCGCGATCGGCGACAAGGTGCGAGAATGCTGGACCAAGGATGAGGGCCAGCTGGGCATCGAGACTATGTCCGTGCAGCTTGTCGTGACCTTCGACGAGGCGGGCACGGCGCGCCTGGCCGAGGTGGGCGATGCCGATCGTGGCCGGATGTCCGACCCGCGCTTCCGCGCCTTCGCCGAACGCGCGATGCGCGCCATCCGCGACCCGCGCTGCTCCGCCCTGCCGATCCCACGCAGCGAGCTGGGCAAGATCGGCAAGCTGACTTTCCGGTTCAAGCCGTGAGTTCCCCCTCACGTTGCCGTGCGCATCCGCGGCACGGCCTGCCCGCGCGTAACGAAGGGCTGGCGACGCGGCGGATCGTGGTAGAAGCCCGCAACTCGCCGCAAGGCACCCCCAATGAGAGAGACGGATCGCATGACCCGCATGCATGGTGACGACATCAGTCGCGAATCCCTCGCCGCGCCCCGTGGTTTCGCGAGCATGGGCCGCCGCACGCTGCTGGCCGGCGCTGCTGGGCTGGCCGCCGGCGGCGGGCTGATCCTGCCCGGCCGCGCGCTGGGCCAGCAATCCGCCGAGATCACGGTCGATCGCGCCCGCGCCGAGCCGATTCCCATCGCCATCCCCAACCTGGTGGGCGTGGGCGGCGGCGATACGGCGCAGCTCGGCCGCGACATGGCCGGCGTGATCAGCAACAACCTCGCCCGCTCCGGCCTGTTCCGCGCCATCGACCGCGCCGCCTTCGTGGCGCAGGGGGCAGGGGACGTGCCGAACTTCGCCAACTGGAAGGTGATCGGCGCGCAGGCGCTGGTGACCGGCAAGGTGGAAAGCCAGGGCGGCGACCGCGTGCGCGTGGAATTCCGCCTGTGGGACATCCTGCCGCAGACGCAGATCCAGGGCACCGCCTATACCGCCACCACCAGCAACTGGCGCCGCAGCGCGCACATCATCTCCGATGTGATCTATGAGCGGCTGCTGGGCGAGAAGGGCTATTTCGACACCCGCGTGGTGTATATCGCCGGCTCCGGCCCGCGCGACCGGCGCGTGAAGCGCCTGGCGATCATGGACCAGGATGGCGAGAACAACCGCTTCCTGACGGATGGCAGCGCGCTCGCGCTCTCCCCGCGCTTCCACCCCACGCGCGACCAGATCGCCTACATGAGCTATGTGAACAACCGGCCGCGGGTGTACACCTTCGACCTCGGCAGCGGGCGCCAGCAGATGCTCGGCAATTTCGAGGGCATCACCCTTTCGCCGCGCTACGCGCCGGATGGCAACAACATCATCATGGCGCAGACGCGCGGCGCGGGCAGCGAGATCGTGCTGATCCCGGTGGGCGGCGGCGCGCCACGGCGGCTGACCGATGCCGGCGGCGGCGCGATCGATGTCTCGCCCTGCTTCAGCCCGGACGGCCAGCAGATCGTCTTCGAGTCGGACCGTGGCGGCGACCAGCAACTCTATGTGATGAGCGCCTCCGGCGGCGCGGCCAAGCGGATCAGCTTCGGGCAGGGGCGCTACGCCACCCCGGTGTGGTCGCCGCGCGGCGACCTCATTGCCTTCACGCGCATCACCGGCGGCATCTTCGCCATCGGCGTGATGCGGCCGGACGGCTCCGGCGAGCGCATCCTGTCGGAAAGCTTCTACGTGGAAGGCCCGACCTTCGCGCCCAATGGCCGCGTGATCATGTTCTGGCGTGAAACCGCCGCCCGCGATGCCCGCGGCAACGGCTTCACCTCGCGCCTTGTGTCGATCGACATCACCGGTTTCAACGAGCGCCAGATGACCACGCCGACCGACGCTTCAGACCCCGCATGGTCGCCCTTGCCGGCCTGACGGGTGCCGGAGCGGAATGGATGATATGTTGCGGCGCGATGCGAGGAGTCCTTGACCGCAGTCGTTTCAACGGGCTAATCCACCGCACACAGATCGCCGAGGGGCCTGCAAGGCCTGATCACGCCGATTCGTTTCTAGACCTCGCCTACTGCAACTTCGTCTTACTGCCTGCGCCCGCCGTGACGTCTGCCCAGTGGGCACCCCCAAGCTGCACACTCCTTCCAGGGATCACACTCGAATGAACATCAAGATTCTGGGCACCGTTGCCGCCGTGGCGCTTCTGGCTGCCTGCTCCAACCAGGCCGCGACCAGCACCGGCCCCGTCAGCTCCGGCCCGGTTCCCGGCAGCCAGGAAGACCTGGTGGCCAACGTGGGCGACCGCGTGTTCTTCGATCTGAACAAGAACGCCCTGCGCTCCGACGCCCGCATCACCCTGGAGCGCCAGGCCGCGTGGCTGCAGAAGTGGTCGGCCAACAACGTGCAGGTCGCCGGCAACTGCGACGAGCGTGGCACCCAGGCCTACAACATCGCCCTCGGCCAGCGCCGTGCCAACGCCGCGCGCGACTTCCTGGTCGCCAAGGGCGTGGCCGCGACCCGCATCACCACCATCTCCTACGGCAAGGACCGCCCGACCGCCCTCGGTTCGAACGAGCAGGCTTGGGCGCAGAACCGCAACGCGATCACCTCCGTTCGCTGATCGCCTGCGGCGCGGGGTGCCCTCGGGCGCCCCTGCCATGGGATAGACTGGATGCCGGCGGCCCCTCGGGGCCGCCGGTTTCGTTTACGGGGTGCCGGAACCCCGGCCCGGCGTTTTGTTTTCGCCCGCAATCAGCGATACTGCGCGCAATCCAACGGGATGGGAGAAGCCGGGTGAAGCTGTGGTTCGGCGGGTTGCCAGGGCTGGCGTTGGCGGGATGGATGCTGGCGGCGCTGCCAGGGGTGGCGCAGGCGCAGATGGACAGCCGCGAGGCGATCCAGCTGCAGAACCAGCTGCTGGAGCTGCGCCGCGATGTGCAGGGGCTGCGCGAGCAGCTGCGCAACAGCGGCAGCAGCAGCGGTAGCAGCATTGGCGGCGGGTCGATTTTCAGCGGTCGTCCCTCCGGCGGCGGCACCAGCGGCGGCGGGGAGATCACCGCCGCGTTGCTGGATCGCGTTGTGGCGCTGGAAGAACAGGTGCGCCGCATGCAGGGCCGGCTCGACGAATCCGAGAACGCCCGCCAGCGCCAGGGCGATGAGCTGCGCAAGGAAATCGAGGACCTGAACTTCAAGCTGGGGCAGGGCGGTGGTGCCCGCCCCCCGGCGGCAGCCGCCCCGGCCGCTGCGGCCGCCGCAGCCGCAGGCGGGGCCGCCGCCGCTTCTGGCGCCACGCCCCCGGCCGGCGCCGCGCGCCGCACCCCGGAAGTGGCGATGCAGGAGGGCAACGCGGCCCTGGCCCGGCGCGACTACACCGCCGCAGAGGCCGCCGCGCGTGAGGTGCTGCGCTTCCCGCAATCGCCGCGCGCCGCGGATGCGCAGTTCCTGCTGGCGCAGTCGCTCAACGGCAAGCGGGACTACCAGGCCGCCGCCGTGGCCTATGACGACACCTACAATCGCGGCAAGACCGGCAGCAACGCCCAGCCGGCGCTGCTCGGGCTGGCGAACGCGCTGATCGCGCTCAACGAGAAGCGCGCCGCCTGCGCCACGCTGGACAAGCTGAAAGCGGAGTTCCCCAACCCGCGCGCCGATCTGCGCGAGCCCGTCAGCGGCGCCCGGCAGCGCGCCGGCTGCCGCTGAGCCGGGACCTCCTGCTGCGCCGCTTCACGGCGGCGATGGAGAGGATGGGGCCGTTCGAACCGGCGCCCGCCATGGCGGTGGCGGTCTCTGGCGGCGCGGACAGCACGGCGCTGGCCCTGCTGGCCCGAAACTGGGTGGTGCCGCGCGGCGGCAGCCTGCTGGCGCTGGTTGTAGATCACGGGCTGCGCGCGGAATCCGGCGCTGAAGCTTCGCTCACGCTGTCCCGCCTGTCCCAGCGCGGCATCGCGGGAAGGCTGCTCACCCTGCACGGGTTGGCGCGTGGCCCGGGTCTGGCGGCGCGGGCCCGGAGCGCCCGCCATGCCGCGCTGGCCGCAGCCTGTGCCGAGATGGGGATCCTGCACCTGCTGCTTGGCCACCACATGCGCGACCAGGCGGAGACCCTGCGCATACGCACATGCGCCCGCAGCGGTGCCGCCGGGCTGGCGGCGATGGCGGCGCTGGCGGAAGGGGAGTTGGTAAGGCTGCTGCGCCCATTGCTGGCGGTGCCACCCGGCTGGCTGCGACAATTCCTGCATGGCGAAGGCATGGCCTGGGTGGAGGATCCGTCCAACACCGATCCCGCCTCGATGCGCGCGCGCGTGCGGGCCCAGCTCAACGATCCCGATGGTGACGGGTTCGCCGTGATGTCCGGCGCGGTGCGGACGCGGCAACTGGGCGAGCAGCGGGCCGAGGTGGAGCGCGCCACGGCGGCGGAACTGGCGCGGGAGGTCCGGCTGCATCCCGAAGGCTGGGCTGTGCTGCCGCCGGGGCTCGTCTCGCCCCTCGCGCTGGCGGCGCTGCTGCGCATGATCGCCGGCCGCGCCTATCCGGTGGCCTCGGAACAGGTGGCCGCCCTGGCCGCATCCCCACGTGCGGCGACCCTGGCGGGCACCCGGCTGCTGCCGGCCGGCCGCGCGGGCACGCCCGGAGCGTGGCTGCTGGTGCGCGAGGCCGCGGCGATGGCGCCGCCGGTGCCAGCACTGCCGGGCGCCACATGGGACGGCCGGTTCCGGCTGTCGCCGCGTGCGTGCCCCAAGCCGGGCTGGCACCTGGGCGCGCTGGGTCTGGCGGCTTCGGGCCTGCGCCGGCTGCGGCCAGACTGGCCCGCGGCGGTGCTGCAGGCGCTGCCGGCGCTGTGGGAGGGGCCCCACCTGATGGCGGTGCCGGCGTTGTGGGAGGGGCCCCGCCTGGTGGCGGTGCCGGCGCTGGGCTACCCCGATGCGGCCGCCTGCGCCGGCCTCGGGCTGCGTTTCGCCCCCGCCGTGCCACTGGCAGGCGCCGAATTCCTGCCGATTTGATCCGGATTGCCGCCATTTAAGGAAGGAAGCCGATGGCAGGGGTGCAAGGAACGTGCAAGCATCCTATGTTATCTGCAAACCCGCGGTGGCAGTGCCGCCGTAGGTATGCCCCGGCATCCGCCGTGGTGGCTTCCAGCCGGAGTGGCATCCGCCGCCGAGGCATGGACTGACAGGGCCGGGGTCCGGCCAGGGAATGGAATGAGCAATTTCGGTCGCAATCTCGCGCTCTGGGTGATCATCGCACTGCTGCTGGTGGTGCTGTTCAACCTGTTCCAACCAGGCTCCAGCCGGTCTCCGGCGGCGCAGTTGGCGTATTCCGACTTCATCGCCGACGTGAACGCGGGCCGCGTGCGCGACGTGACGATCCAGGGCCGGATCGTCAGCGGCATCCTGGCCGATGGGCGCCAGTTCCAGACCTATACGCCGGAAGACCCGACGCTGGTCTCGCGCCTCACCGAAAAGGGCGTGCGCGTCATCGCCAAGCCGGAGGAAAGCGACGTGAACCCGCTGCTGCACTATGTGCTCAGCTGGTTCCCGATGCTGCTGCTGATCGGCGTGTGGATCTTCTTCATGCGCCAGATGCAGGGCGGCGGCGGCCGGGCCATGGGCTTCGGCAAGTCCCGCGCCCGGCTGCTGACGGAAAAGCAGGGGCGCATCACCTTCGACGACGTGGCCGGCATCGATGAGGCCAAGGGCGAGCTGCAGGAGATCGTGGAGTTCCTCAAGGACCCGCAGAAATTCCAGCGCCTCGGCGGCAAGATCCCCAAGGGCTGCTTGCTGGTCGGCCCGCCCGGCACCGGCAAGACGCTGCTGGCGCGCGCCATCGCCGGCGAGGCCAACGTGCCGTTCTTCACCATCTCCGGCTCCGACTTCGTGGAGATGTTCGTGGGCGTCGGCGCCAGCCGCGTGCGCGACATGTTCGAGCAGGGCAAGAAGAACGCCCCCTGCATCATCTTCATCGACGAGATCGACGCCGTGGGCCGCCATCGTGGCGCGGGCCTCGGCGGCGGCAACGACGAACGCGAGCAGACGCTGAACCAGATGCTCGTGGAGATGGACGGCTTCGAATCCAACGAAGGCGTGATCCTGATCGCCGCCACCAACCGGCCGGACGTGCTGGACCCCGCGCTGCTGCGCCCCGGCCGCTTCGACCGCCAGGTGGTGGTGCCGAACCCGGACGTGAACGGGCGGGAGAAGATCCTGCGCGTGCACATGCGCAAGGTTCCCCTCGCTTCCGACGTGGACCCCAAGACGATCGCCCGCGGTACGCCCGGCTTCTCCGGCGCGGACCT
>JAPLOI010000023.1 GCA_026400815.1 Alphaproteobacteria bacterium | reverse complement strand
GTGTCGCCACCTTGCGGCTTCGCCTCGACGCTACCCGTCGTGGTGACGGCTTGCATCCAGCGGACGGCGCTCGCTACCGACACACCGAAGCGCTCAGCGGCGGCTCGGCGTGACAGCCCGCCCGCGACGGCAGCCACCAGGCTGGATCGAAGGTCATTGGAGAGTGGCTTGCCCATGCATACTGGCCCCCTGACCAGCCTGCACGGTGAATCACATCTCAACCGCGTCGGGGAATCCAATCTGATTCATATCGGACGGCTTTTGCTCTAGAGGGATGGCCGACCGTCTATCAGGTCGGCCATCCCTCTAGGCTTTCAGCGCCCGCCAGCCGATATCCTGGCGGCAGAACCCTTCCGGCCAATCAACCGCCGCCACGGCGGCATAGGCGGCATCGCGCGCCTCCTGCAGGCTCGGCGCGGTGCCCACCAGGGTCAGCACGCGGCCACCGGCGCTGACCAGCTGGCCATCGCGCATATCCGTGCCGGCTTGAAACACGGTCACGCCCGGCAGCGCGGCGGCGCGGTCCAGGCCGCCGATGGGCGTGTGCCTGGCATAGCTGCCAGGGTAGCCGCGCGCGGCCATCACCACGCCGAGGGCGGCAACGGGCCGGAAGCGCAGGGAGATGGTGCGCAACTCGCCATCGCACACCGCCATCAGGGCGGGCAGCAGGTCGTCCATCAGCCGGGCGAGGATCACCTGGCATTCCGGGTCGCCGAAGCGAACGTTGAACTCGATCAGCTTGGGGCCATCGGCGGTGAGCATCAGGCCGGCGAACAGGATGCCGCGGAAGGGGGTGCCCTGGCGGGCCATCTCGTCGAGCGCCGGCTGGATCACGCGGTGCATCACCGCCTGTTCCAGCGCGGGCGAAAGGGCCGGCGGCGGGGAATAGGCGCCCATGCCGCCGGTGTTGGGGCCGGTATCGCCATCGCCCACCCGCTTGTGGTCCTGCGCGCTGCCCAGCGAAATGGCGGTGGTGCCGTCGCACAGCGCGAAGACACTCACTTCCTCGCCCATCAGGCATTCCTCGATCACCAGGGTGTGGCCGGATTCGCCCAGCGTGCCCTGTTCCATGAACTCGGTGATCGCGGCTTCGGCTTCCTCCACGCTGGCGGCCACCACCACGCCCTTGCCGGCGGCCAGGCCATCGGCCTTCACCACGATCGGCGCGCCGCGGCGGCGGACGAAATCGCGGGCGGCGGCGGCGTCGGTGAAGCGTTCCCACAGCGCGGTCGGGATACCGGCGGCGTCGGCCACCTCCTTGGTGAAGGTCTTGCTGCCTTCCAGCCGCGCGGCGGCAGCGGAGGGGCCGCAGCAGGCGATGCCCGCCAGGCCCATCGCATCGGCAAGGCCCGCCACCAGCGGCGCCTCCGGGCCGGGCACGACGAGATCAACAGCGTTGTCCTGCGCGAAGCGGACGAGATCGGCGATGTCGAGCACGCCGATCGGCACGTTCTCGGCGTGTTCGGCGGTGCCGGGGTTGCCAGGGGCGCACCACAGCCTGGTCAGCAGCGGCGAGGCCGCGAGCTTCCAGCACAACGCGTGCTCACGCCCGCCGGAACCGATTACCAGAACGCGCATTGGCCGCGACTCCTTCAATGCGCGCGCCGTCTAGCATAGGGTGGGCGGATGGACGAACAGGCCGCTCCCCCCACCACCTCAAACGTTCCCGAGTACAGCGTCTCGGAGATCTCCGGCGCGGTGAAGCGCACGCTGGAGGGCGCCTTCGGCCGCATCCGCGTGCGCGGCGAGATCACGGAGCTGAAGCGCTATCCCAGCGGGCACATCTACTTCTCGCTGAAGGATGAGGGCGGCAAGATCGCCGGCGTGGTCTGGAAATTCTCCGTCCCGCGCCTCGGCCTGGTGCCGGAGAACGGGGTGGAGGTGATCGCCCAAGGCAAGATCAGCTCCTATGGCGAACGCTCCTCCTACCAGCTCATCGTCGACCGCATGGAATACGCCGGCGCCGGCGCCCTGCTGGCCCGCATCGAGGCGCTGCGCCTGCGCCTGGCCGAGGAAGGCCTGTTCGACCCCGCCCGCAAGCGCCCCCTGCCGCTGCTGCCCACCGTGATCGGCGTGATCACCTCCGCCCAGGGCGCCGTCATCCAGGACATCAAGACCACCCTGGCCCGCCGCTTCCCGCGCCATCTCATCCTCTGGCCCGTCCCGGTCCAGGGGGAGGGCGCCGCCCAGCGCATCGCCGAAGCCATCGAAGGCTTCTCCCGCCTCAAGCCCGGCGGCCCCGTCCCGCGGCCAGATGTGATCATCGTCGCCCGCGGCGGTGGCAGCCTCGAAGACCTGATGGCCTTCAACGACGAAGCCGTGGTGCGCGCCGCCGCCGCCAGCACCATCCCGCTGATCTCCGCCGTCGGCCACGAAACCGACACCACGCTGATCGACTTCGCCTCCGACCGCCGCGCCCCCACCCCCACGGCGGCGGCCGAACTCGCCGTGCCCAGTCGCGTGGAAATCGCCGCCGACCTGCAGCAGAAGGGCGCGCGGCTCTCCGGCGCGCTGAACCGCGTGATGCAGGAACGCCGCCTGCGCCTGCAACGCGCCGAACGCGGCCTGCCGGACCTGCCCAGCCTCCTGGGTACCGCCCGCCAACGGCTGGACGACCGCCATCAGCGCCTGCTCCTCGCGCTCCCCAACCTGCTGGCCGCCCGCCGCGCCGCCCTGGCGCGCGCGGAACGCGGCATGCCCGACCTGCCCGGCCTGCTGGCCCGCGCGCGCCAAACCCTGCAGGACCGCGGTGGCCGCTTGCTCCAGGCCCTCCCCGGCCTGCTCGCGCAACGCCGCTCCGCCCTGCTCTTGTCCGGCGAGAAGCTCCGGGCCGCGATCCGCCACGCCGTCGCCGGCCGCGCCGCCGCTGCCGCGCGGGTGCTGCCCCGCTTGTCCGACGCGCCGATCCGCGCCGGGCTGCGCGAGGCGCGGGCCCGGCTGGCCGGCGCCTCCGCGGGGTTGGAAGCGCTCTCCTACACAAGGGTGCTGGAACGCGGCTTCGCGCTGGTGAGCGATGCGGCAGGGCACCCGATCACCACGGCCAGCGCGATCAAGCCCGGCGACCGGCTGCGGCTGCGGTTGGCGGATGGGGAAGTGCGGGCGACGGCGGATGGGGGGAAAGCCGGCACCCGGCAGGGGTCTCTGCTGCTGTAAGGAAGCATCTTCTTTTTTCTGAAGAAAAAAGAAGCAAAAAAGACTTCATAAATTTGCGCCGAGGCTAGCCCCGGCGCAAAGTGAGAAAAGTTTTTTGGTTCTTTTTTTCAAAAAAGAACCGCTCGCTTGACTGCGTCAGGCAACTGCGACGCATGATCCAGCACCACGGTCGCCCCGCACCGTTCCAGTTCCTCACGCCCACCATATCCCCAGCCGGCCCCGATGGCGGGGATGTGGTTGGCGTGGGCGGCCTCGATATCATGCAGTCGGTCACCGGCCAGGGCGGCGCGGGTGAGGGAATTGGCTTCGATGATCCAGCGCGCCAGCACGGCCTTGTCGTCGAACCGGCCGTCATCCTCCGTGCCGTGGATGCCGCGGAAGAGCGGCGCCAGGCCAAGGTTCTCCAGGATCGGCACGGCGAAGCGGGTGCGCTTGGCGGTGCACAGGAACAGGTCGTGGGTTTCGGCCAGGCTGCGCACCGCGTCCTCGATGCCGGGGTACATCGCGTTCCCGGTCAGGCCGAAGCGGGTGTAGTTGGCGCGGTACCGGTCCACCGCGAGCTGGGTGCGGTCGTCGTTCCAGCGTGCCAGCACCCCGCCGATCACCTGCTCCATCGGCGGTCCGATCATCCAGGTGAAGTCTTCCGCGGGGTCCGGCGCGTGGCCGAGATCCTGCAGGGCGGCACGGATACTGGCCACGATGCCAGGGCGGGAATCGATCAGCGTGCCGTCGAGGTCGAGGAGAAGGGCAGGGCGGGTCATGCGAGGCGATCCAGCAAGGGGTGGGGCGAGTCCAGCCAGGCGAGACGCACCCCGACCGCGGTGATGCGCGGGCGCAGGGCGGGCGGAATGCGAACCATGTCCTTCGGCGTGGTCACGAGCGTGGCGCCGGTGGCCAGCAGGGGGATGAGGTCGGCCTCGGTGTAGGGATGGTGATCCGGAAACGGGATGAGGCGAACGACATTTCCGCCGGCGGCTTCCAGCGTCTCGCGAAATTTCTCCGGCCGGCCGATCCCGGCGAAGGCGAGCAGGGGGCCGGGCGGCGGCGGGGCGGATACCAGCCGGGCGCGCAGAACGGGCAGGCCGGGCGGAAGCCTGGCGAGGGCGAGGGTGGTGTCTGGCCCAATCAGGATGGCGGCGGCACAGCGCGCGGCGGCGGCGGCGGCGGGCTCGCGCAGCGGGCCAGCGGGGATCACGCGGCCGTTGCCGAAGCCGGCGGCGCCGTCGATCAGCATCAGGGAGAGGGTTTTCTCCAGGGTGGGGTTCTGCAGCCCATCATCCATCAGCAGGATGGTGGTGTCCTGGGCAAGGGCGAGGCGGGCTGTGGCGGCGCGGTCTGCCCCGAGGAAGGTGGGGGCGACGGCGGCCAGGAGCAGGGGTTCGTCGCCCACCTCGGCGGCGGTGTGGCGGGCGGGGTCCACCTGGAGCGGGCCGGGCAGGCGGGCGCCGTAGCCGCGGGTGAGGAAGGCGGGGCGGTGGCCTCGGGCCTGGAGGCGGGCGGCGAGATCGAGCGCCACGGTGGTCTTGCCGGTGCCGCCGGCGCCGGGGTTGCCGATGCACAGCACCGGAACGGGTGCGCGCCAGCCGGGCTGGGCGACACGCCGGGCCGTGGCGGCGGCGTAGAGCGCACCCAGCGGGGAGAGCAGGCGGGGCAACCACCCGTCGCGCTGCCAGAATTCAGGCGCGCGCATGTGCCAGGTCCAGCAGCAGGCGCGCGGTGCGGGCGGGCAGGGATTCGAAGCCGCGCATCGCCGCCTGCCCGGCCGCGCCCATGGCCCGCGCCCGGTCGGGATCGGCGATCATGCCGGCAATCCAGGTTTCCAGCGCAGCGGCATCCGGCAGGCGAACCAGCCCGCCGGCCTGCTCCAGCACCTCCACCGCTTCCGGGAAGTTGAAGACATGCGGGCCCACGGCCACCGCGCAGCCCAGCAGGGCCGGCTCGATCGGGTTCTGGCCGCCCAGCGGCACCAGGGAGCGGCCAACGAAGGCATGGCCCACCAGGCGATAGAACAGGCCGAGTTCGCCCAGCGTATCCGCCAGCCAGAGGCCGGCCTCCGTGGGCGGGTCCTCGCCCTGGGAGCGCCTGGCAACAGGGCGCGGGGCCGCCAGCGCCGCGATCTCCGGCGCCCGTTCCGGATGGCGCGGCACGATGATGGTCAGCAGGCCGGGGAAGCGCGCCGCCAGCGCATCATGCACCGGCAGCAACAGTGCCTCCTCCCCGGCATTGGTGCTGGCGGCCAGCCAGACCGGGCGACCGGCGAGCAGGGTACGCAGGCGGGCCACCTCCGCGTCGTCGCACGGCAGCGGCGGGGCGGCGAATTTCAGGTTGCCTTGGTCGAGCACTTCAGGGGCGCCCAGGGCGCGCAGGCGCACCGCCACCGCCGGCGACTGCGCCTGGGCCAACGCGAACCCCCCGAACAACTCGCGCGCCAGCGCCGGGCGGCGCACCCAGCGGGCGAAACTGCGCGGCGAGATGCGGGCATTCACCAGCATCACCGGAATGCCCCGGGCGCGGCAGGCGGCGAGCTGGTTGGGCCAGACCTCGCTTTCCACGAAGCCGGCCACATCCGGCTTCCAGTGGTCCAGGAACCGGGCCGCCCAGCGCGGCACGTCCAGCGGGGCGAAGCGGTGCCGCACCCGGTCCTGCAGGCCCAACTCCGGCAGGCGCCGGGCCATGAGTGCCGCGGAGGTGACGGTCCCGGTGGTCAGCAGCACCTGCACCCCGGGCGGCAGGGCAGCCAGCACCGGCAGGATGGAGACGGATTCGCCCACGCTGGCCGCATGCAGCCACACCAGCGTGCCAGGCGGGCGCGGCGTGGGGTCTATCCCCTCGCGCTCCGGCAGGCGCGCAGCGATCTCCTTGCCACGCCGCGCGCGCCGGCGCAGCCACGGCCGCAGCACCGGGGCCGCAAGCGTGGCCAGCGCGGCATAGAGGCGCCAGATCGGATGGCGGGACATGCGGGGGCGGTAGCATGGCCCCGCCACTTCATCCAGGTCCTGTTCATCCAGGGCCGGCGCGTGATAGCGAACCGGCGGCAACAGGAGCCCCGCCATGGCCGGCCCGCCCACCTTCGCCACGTCGCCCGGTTTCCTGGGCGTCACCCGCGCGCATCGCGATGCCGCCTTCGCCGTGGCGGGGATTCCACTGGATATCGGCACCACCAACCGCGCCGGCACGCGCGACGGGCCAGCCGCGATCCGCCGCGCCAGCCGGATGCTGGTAGATGGCGCCCACCCGCATTCCTGGGTGGAGCCCGCAGCACTCGATCTCGCCGATCTCGGCGACTTCGCCATCGCGCTGGGCGACATTCCCGCCTCGCTGGCGGCGATCGAGGCCCAGGCCGCCGGGCTGCGGCACCTGATTGCACTCGGCGGCGAACACGGCATCACCCTGCCGCTGCTGCGCGCGTTGCGGACCCGGCTGGGCCACCCCGTGGGGCTGGTGCATTTCGATGCGCATGTCGATACCTGGGAAGACAATTTCGGCCAGGTGTTCGGCCATGGCTCGGTCTTCTGGCACGCCATCCGCGAAGGCCTGGTGGACCCAAGCCGCATGATCCAAGTGGGCATCCGCTCCCCGGTGCAGCGCGAGGTGTGGGACTGGACCGTGGGGCAGGGCGTGACGATCCTGTCCGGGCAGGACGTCCAGGAAATGGGCCCCATCGAGGTCGCCGCCCGCATCCGCGCCGTAGTGGGCGCGCAGCCATGCTACCTCAGCTTCGACATCGATGCGCTCGATCCCGCCCACGCGCCCGGCACCGGCACGCCGGAGATTGGCGGGCTCGCCTCCTGGCAGGCGCTGGCGATCCTGCGGCGGCTCGGCGGGCTGGGCTTTGTCGGCATGGACATCGTGGAAGTGGCGCCGGCCTACGACGTGGCGGAGATCACCGCGCTGGCCGGGGCGACGATGGTGTGGGAGTACCTGGCGCTGGTCGGGAAGGCGTGAACCTGTCCCAAACGTAACCATGCAGAGGGGTCCTGCCTCGGGTCCCAAAATCGCAATGCACCTTTGGGCCCCCATCGCATAAAAACCTCGTCCGCCGAGGCGCTCCCCTGAAGGGTGCCACGGCGGATCGCCGACGCACCCGCACGTGCCGCGAGCCCGCCTGGGAGGATTGTCTCCAGGGCACAGCAACGACGAACGCGTCCTTTTCGTCCGGTCCGGCCCATCGTGGGGCCGGGGTCGCAAGGGAAGTGCCGAATGTCTGTTGAAGGGTCGTTGGCCATGCGAAGACCTCGCATCGCCTGAGCCTGCCGCCGGCGCCACATGGGTTTTCCCTGTGGGCGCCGCGCCAAGCCTGTTTCATTCCCCATGGTCCCGCTTGCACATCGAAGATGTGCAGGCAGTTTGCGCATCCCCGATGCGCAAGCGCACTGTCGCGAGGATTGTTGCGATGTCGAGCCTCCGTGCCCGTTCCGCCGTCTCCCCCCTCCGCCGTCCGGTGCTGTCGGCCGAGCTCCCCGAAGCGCTGCCCACCGTCGCCGACCTGGTGGCCGCGCTGCGCCCGGAGGAGCCTGTCCACTGCCTGCGCCCGGCCGTGCTGTCCGCCACCGCCGAGACCTTCGTGCAGGCCTTCCCGGGCGACGTGCTCTATGCCGTGAAGTGCAACCCAGACCCGGCGGTGCTGCGCGCCCTGTGGGAGGGCGGCGTGCGCCATTTCGACTGCGCCTCCCCGGCCGAGGTCGCGCTGGTGCGCACCATGTTCGCCGATGCCGAGATCCACTTCATGCACCCGGTGAAGGCGCGCGGCGCGATCCGTGAGGCCTGGGCGCGCCATGGCGTGCGCGACTTCGTGCTCGATTCCCGCGATGAGCTGGAGAAGATCCTGCGCGAAACCGCGGCCACCGGGGTGGAAGGCGCGCTCGGCCTGGTCGTGCGCCTCGCCCTGCCCAAGGGCGGCGCGGTGCTGGACCTCTCCGGCAAGTTCGGCGCGGAGCACGAGGAAGCGGTGGCGCTGCTGCGCGCCGCCCGCCCGGTGGCGTCCCGCCTCGGCATCGCCTTCCATGTCGGCTCGCAATGCCTGGACCCCGTCGCATGGCGGCTGGCGATGGCGCTGGCCGGCGCGGCGATCGCCGAGGCCGGCGTGGCGGTGGAGATCGTGGATGTCGGCGGCGGCTTCCCCGTCGTCTATCCCGATGTCGAGCTGCCGCCGCTCGGCGCCTTCATGGCCGAGATCGAGGAGGCGTTCGATGCGCTGGGCCTGCCCGGGGCGAAGCTGTGGGCCGAGCCCGGCCGCGCGCTGGTCGCCGGCGGCGCCTCCGTCGTCGTGCAGGTGCAGGCGCGCCGCGATGATGCGCTCTACATCAACGATGGCGTCTACGGCAGCCTCGCCGATGCCGGGGCGCTGGGCTTCCGCTACCCCGTGCGCTGCCTCCGCCCCGCCGGCGCCGCGCCGTCGGGCGTGGTGCGTGGGTTCAGCTTCTTCGGCCCCACCTGCGACAGCGCCGACGTGATGCGCGGCCCGTTCTGGCTGCCCGAGGACATCGCCGAGGGCGACTGGATCGAGATCGGCCAGCTCGGCGCCTACGGCGCCTGCCTGCGCACCGCCTTCAACGGCTTCGACCGCGCCCGCGTGGCCGAAGTCTGCGACCCCGCCTTCGACGCGGTACCCTTCGACGCGGCCCTCTTCGACGCGGCCTAACCTCCGCACACCCACTCCCGAAAGGAGCTTGCCATGACTGTTCACGCGACCTTCCAGGGCCGCCTGGTGATGCTCGGCTTCGGCAGCATCGGCCAGGGCGTGCTGCCGCTGATCCTGCGCCACATCGACATGCCGCGCGAGCGGATCACCATCCTCAGCGCCGACGACCGCGGCGCCGAGGTGGCGGCCGCCCATGGCATCGCCCACGCGGTGCAGCCGATCACGCGCGAGAACTACCGCGCCGTGCTCTCGGCCCGCCTCGGCCGCGGCGACTTCCTGCTCAACCTGTCGGTGGACGTCTCGTCCGTCGCGCTGGTGGAGCTGTGCCGCGAGCTCGGCGCGCTGTACCTCGATACCTGCGTGGAGCCCTGGGCCGGCGGCTACACCGACCCCACCCTGCCGCCGGCGCTGCGCAGCAACTACGCGCTGCGCGAAAGCGCGCTCGCCCTGGTGCGCCCGGGCGCGGCGGACCCCACCGCGGTGATGACGCATGGCGCCAACCCCGGCCTGGTCTCGCATTTCGTCAAGCAGGCCCTGCTGAACCTGGCCGCGGATAGCGGGCAGAACGCCACCGCCCCCACCACCCGCGAGGGCTGGGCGAAGCTGGCCGATACGCTGGGCGTGAAGGTGATCCACATCGCCGAGCGCGACACGCAAACGGCCGACATCGCCAAGAAGCCCGGCGAGTTCGTCAACACCTGGTCGATCGACGGCTTCGTCGGCGAAGGCAACCAGCCGGCCGAGCTGGGCTGGGGCACGCATGAAAAGGCGCTGCCGGAAGACGGGCGCGAGCACGTCTTCGGCTGCGGTGCGGCGATCTGGCTCAACCGCCGCGGCGCGGCCACGCGCGTGCGCAGCTGGACGCCGCTGGAAGGCCCCTTCCACGGCTTCCTGATCACCCACAACGAAGCAATCTCGATCGCCGACTACTACACGCTGCAGGATGGCGGCCCAGAGGGGGCAAAGGTCCGCTACCGGCCGACCGTCCACTACGCCTACCACCCCTGCGACGACGCGGTGCTGTCGCTGCACGAGCTGGCGGGCAAGAACTGGAGCATGCAGGCCCAGCAGCGCCTCATGATGCGCGAAATCACCAGCGGCATCGATGAGCTGGGCGTGCTGCTGATGGGCCATGCCCGCGGCGCCTACTGGTACGGCTCGCGCCTGTCGATCGAACAGGCCCGCGCGCTGGCGCCACACAACAACGCCACCTCCCTGCAGGTCACGGCCGCCGTGCTGGGCGGCATGATCTGGGCGATCGAGAACCCGCAGGCCGGCGTGGTGGAAGCAGACCAGCTCGACCATGCCCGAGTGCTGGAAATCGCCGGGCCCTACCTCGGCGACGTGGTCGGCGCCTACAGCAACTGGACGCCGCTGGAAGACCGCGGCGGCCTGTTCGCGGAGCAGCTGGACAGCGCCTGCCCGTGGCAGTTCGCCAACTTCCGGGTGGCCTGACGAAACAGGGCGGCGGGACTACCCCCGCCGCCCTCGATCAGCCTGATACCAACCACCGCCCCATCACGCCCCCGTCATTGCGAGCGAAGCGAAGCAATCCAGGCCTTTCTCGCCGCCGTAGCATCGGTCATGAGAACCAAAACAAGACTCTTCTTTTTCTGAAGAAAAAGAAGCAAAAAGACTGTTATTCGTCCGCACGTTAACGCCTCGCTTCTCCGAACGGAGAGCGGGGCGTTTCTGCATTTCTGTCATTCTGAGCCGAAGGCGAAGGACCCACGCTTCTCCGCGCCATGCCAAGGTGAGCAAGACTCGCACATCCAGAGTACGTACGTAAAAAATTCCTTTCTCCTCCGGCCTTGCCTGTGCGATAGTTATCAGTGATGCCACAGAATGCCGCCGCACCGAGCGACGCCGACGCACCGCGCCCCCGGGCGCGGGCGATCATGCACGCCCAGATTCCGGCCGCCCTCAAGCTCCTTCTGCTGGCCCTGTTCGCCGCCTTCTCGGCCGCTTCAGCCACGCGCCGCGCCATGCGCCGCCCGCACAAGGACTGGCTCCTCTCCCTCACCACCGACCCCACCGAAGACCCGGACTCCGATTGGGATCCCTATGTCCTGCGCCGGCTGTTCCGCCGCCGCGCCCGGCTCGGCTGGCTGATGCGCTGCGACCGCGCCGAGGGCATGGCCCTGTCCGGCCACCGCGCGCCCAAACTCCGCCCCACCCAGGCCGCCCGCGCCCCCCCATAGCCGCCGCACGCCCAAAATCACCCCGAATCCGTCGCAAAAACCCCGCGTCCCGCGGCGACGACTCACGCCCAGAGCGCACCACCATCCCAAGACCAAGCGATCATACTTAAAAATAGGGATCAAAGGGCCGCCGGCCCTTTGCGGGTCCAGGGCAGAGCCCTGGCCTTACCGCGCCAGCATTGGCCCCAGGGCGTGCCCGGCGAACAGGTGCACATGCAAATGCGGCACCTCCTGCCCGGCGTGTTCGCCGATATTGGCCAGCAGCCGGTAGCCTGGCGCTTCCAGGCCGAGGTCGCGCGCCACCTGGCCCACGGCGCGGACAAAGCCCGCGATCTCCGCCTCGCTCGCGCGCGCGGAGAAATCGGCCCAGGAGATGTAGCGGCCGCGCGGGATCACCAGCACATGGGTGGGCGCCTGCGGGTTGATGTCGTGGAAGGCGAGCGACCACGCATCCTCATGCACTTTCCGGCACGGGATCTCACCGCGCAGGATGCGCGCGAAGATGTTGGTGTCGTCGTACTCGCCTGTGCCCTTCACCGGCATGGTCGTGTCTCCTGCAGGGGGATCAGGGGATCTTGGTGGTGCCCAGGCCGAGTTCCAGGGGCAGGGTGCGGGCGCGGGAGGCCTTCTCGGCCACGCCGGAGACGCCTTCCCGGCGCTGCAGCTCGGCCCAGACTTCCTCCGGGCGGACGCCGGCGTTCACCCACATGACCATGAGGTGGTAGAGTACATCGGCACTTTCAGCGATCAGGGCATCTCGGTTGCCGCTGACGGCCTCGATCAGGCATTCCACGGCTTCCTCGCCGAATTTCTGCGCCACCTTTGCGGTGCCGCGGCGCAGCAGGCGGGCGGAGTGGGAGACCTCCGGGTCGGCGGTGCGGCGGTCGTGCACCACGGCCCACAGCCGGTCGAGCACGGCGGACGAGGCGCCGACGGCCATCGGCGGCGACAATGCGGCGGGGGCGGCCAGGGCGGCGAGGCGGCGGGCGGCCTTCTGCCCGGCGGTCTTCTTGGCCGTGGCTTTCTTGGTGGCGGCTTTCTTGGCAGTGGCCTTCTTGGCGCCGGGCTTCCGGGCGGGCGCGGCTGTGGCATCGCCCTCGGCAGGGGCAGCAGCGGGAATGCGCTTCTTGGCGGACTTGCCCATGGCGGCTCGGATTCCCCTAGGCTGCGGCGCGCGGCAGGCGCACGGGCAACCCGGCTTGGTGCAGCGTGTTCTTCACCTGCGCGATGGTGAAGGTGCCGAAATGGAAAACACTGGCGGCCAGCAGCCCGGTGGCTCCGGCCTGCGCGCCCTCCACGAAATGCTCCAGCGTGCCAACGCCGCCAGAGGCAACCACCGGCACGCGCACCGCGCCGCAGACCTGGCGGAGCAGCTCGAGGTCGAAACCCTGCCCGGTGCCGTCGCGATCCATGCTGGTCAGCAGGATCTCGCCCGCGCCGAGGGCCACCACGCGGCGGCACCATTCCACGGCATCGATGCCGGTGTCGCGCCGGCCGCCATGGGTGAAGACGTGCCAGCCATCGCCCGTGCGCTTGGCATCGACGGCGACCACCACGCATTGGCTGCCGAACTTGGTCGCGGCCTCCGCCACCAGTTCCGGCCGGGCGACGGCGGCGGAGTTGATGCTGCACTTGTCCGCCCCGGCCAGCAGCAGGCGGCGCATGTCTTCCACCGCGCGGATGCCGCCGCCCACGGTCAGCGGCAGGAACACGCGCGCGGCGGTCCGGCTGACCACATCCAGGATGGTGTCGCGATTCTCGTGGCTGGCGGTGATGTCGAGGAAGGTGAGCTCATCGGCCCCGGCGGCGTCGTACAGCGCCGCCTGCTCCACCGGGTCGCCGGCGTCGCGCAACGAAACGAAGTTCACGCCCTTCACGACGCGACCGTCCTTCACATCCAGGCAGGGGATGACGCGTAGTTTCAGCACTGGAACACCTCTAGACAAGTGTGTTTGCGCGGAAGCGTCCGGCTGTGCAAGCGAAGAACGTGCGACATGGCGCGGCCATGATTCCGCACCTCGACAAGTCTGGGAGTGATCCGGTTAGGTGGCGAGGCTGCGCAGGATTTCGGCGGGATCGACCCGCCCGTCGTACAAAGCACGGCCGACGATCACGCCATCGATTCGCCCGGATGCCAGCCCGGCGGCACGGTCGCGCAGGGCCAGGATATCGTCCATCGACCCCACCCCGCCCGAGGCGATCACCGGGGTCGAGATGCGCGCGGCGAGGTCCATCGTCTGGTCCAGGTTCAGCCCGCCCAGCATCCCGTCGCGGCCGATATCGGTGAAGATGATGGCCGCCACACCGGCATCCTCGAACTTCAGCGCAAGCTCCACCGCCGGCAGGCTGGAGGTCTCGGCCCAGCCTTCCGTGGCCACGAACCCGTCGCGCGCATCGATGCCCACCGCGATGCGGCCGGGGAAGGCGGCGCAGGCTTCGCGCACCAGGGCCGGGTTCTTGGCTGCGGCGCTGCCGAGGATCACGCGGCTGATGCCCGCCTCCAACCAGGCGGCAATGCCCGCCATGTCGCGGATGCCGCCGCCGAGCTGCACCGGCACGGTCACGTTCGCCAGGATGGCCCGCACCGCATCGCCGTTCATCGAGCGCCCGGCGAAGGCGCCGTTGAGGTCCACCACATGCAGCCAGGCGCAGCCGGAGGCCTGCCAGGCCCGCGCCTGCGCGCCGGGATCGGCGGAATAGACGGTGGCATCGTCCATCTCGCCGCGGCGCAACCGCACGCAGGCGCCGTCCTTCAGGTCGATGGCGGGGTAGAGCGTGAGGGCCATCAGGCGATCCGCCCGCCGGCCTGCAGCACCTTGTAGTAGAAGTAGCCGGGCACGGTTTGGCCGTTCACCCGGGCATAGATCGGATGCTCACCCCAGCGCGTGTAGCCCATGCTCTCATACAGCGCGATCGCCACTGCCTGGGTGGCCCGCACATCGAGGTTCAGCACGTGGTAGCCCAGTGCCCGCGCACCTTCCTCCACCCGCTGCATCAGCAGGCGGGCAACGCCGTGGCCGCGGGCATAGGGGGCGACGAAGCCGTGCATCACCTGGGCGGCGAAAGCCTGCGCCTCGTTGTTGCGCGGCGGGCGCACCAGCTGGGCGGAGCCGACCAGCAGCCCATCCATGCGCGCGCCATACAATTCGCGCTCCGGCACCAGCATCAGGCCGCGGAAGTAGCGCTCCATCGCCTGCCGGCCCGGCGGATGCACCCAGCCGAAGCCGCCGCCCTCGATGATGGCGGCATCGGCGGCCTCGCACAGGGCGGAGAGGTCGTCTTCCGAGAGGTCGGTCACGCGTTCCACCGTGATCACGGCGTCGCGTTCCCCGGGATCGCTCAAGCTCATCGGCCAGGACTCCAGCGCAGGAAATTGGCCAGGATGCGCAGCCCGACCTCCTGGCTTTTCTCAACGTGGAATTGCGTGCCGGCGCGGTTGCCGCGCGCCACCATGGCCACCACGGGGCCGGGATAGTCGGTGGTGGCGATGCACTCGGCGGTGTCGCCGCCGGCAAGCGCATAGCTGTGCACGAAATAGGCGTGGTCCCCGGGTCGAAGCCCTTCGAGCAGCGGGTGGGCGCCGGGCGTGAATTCCAGCTCGTTCCAGCCCATCTGCGGCAGGCGCAACGGCTGCGGCACCTGCATCGCGGCAATCTCGCCGCGGATCCAGCCGAAGCCAGGCGTGACCTCATGCTCCAGCCCGCGCTCGGCCATCAGCTGCATACCCACGCAGATGCCCAGGAACGGCGTGCCGGCATCGGTCGCCCGCTCCACCGCCGCGCGCAGGCCGTCGATGGCCGAAAGCCCACGGGCGCAATCGGCGAAGGCGCCCTGGCCCGGCAGCACGATCCGGTCCGCCGCCGCCACCGCCGCCGGATCGGCCGTGATGGTCACCTCCGCGGCCAGCCCAAGGCGGGATGCGGCAAGCTGCAGCCCGCGCGAGGCGGAGGCGAGGTTGCCGCTGTTGTAATCGACCACCGCGACCTTCATGCGGCGCTCCGCTTCAGATCGCCCACGCCAAGGTAGGGGTGGAAGCGCAGCAGGCGTTCCAGCGCTTCCTCCTCCGAGTGCGCCACCACCACATGCGGTGCGCGCCAGCCACGCCGGGCGAGCGACCAGCGCCGCAGGTCCCGCCCGCACAGCCCGGTAAACCAGGCGAGCCCTATCGCCACCGGCACCAGCATCGCCTCGGGCACCAGCATCACGGCGGCGGCCCAGGCGCAGGCGAGCAGGATGGCCGGGATCCAGGCACCGGCGAACAGCAGCCACACCGGCCCCAGCAGCAGCGCGCCCAGGCTGAACCGCTCCGGCACCAGAAGCACCGGCGCGCCGTCCTTCACATGGACGGTCCAGCTCGTCACAGCGATCCCTTGGTGGAGGGAATGGCATCCCCCACCCGCGGATCGGGCTCCACCGCCATGCGCAGCGCCCGGGCCAGCGCCTTGAAGCAGCCCTCGGCGATGTGGTGGGCGTTGGTGCCGGCCTTCTGGGTCACGTGCAGGGTGATCAGCGCGTTCATGGCGAAGGCGCGGAAGAACTCCTCGAACAGCTCGGTGTCCATCTCGCCCACCTTGTCGCGCGTGAACGTGACGGACCAGGCGAGGAAGGGGCGGCCGGAGATGTCGATCGCGGCCTCGGCCAGCGCCTCGTCCATCGGCACCACCGCATGGCCGAAGCGCCGGATGCCGCGCTTGTCGCCCAGCGCTTGATTGAGCGCCTTGCCCAGCACGATGCCGACATCCTCGGCGGTGTGGTGGAAATCGATATGCAGGTCGCCCTTCGCCGCCACCGTCAGGTCGAACAGCGCGTGGCGCGCGAGCGCCGTCAGCATATGGTCCAGGAAGCCGATGCCGGTGGCCACCTGCGCCCGGCCAGACCCATCCAGGTCCAGGCTCAGCGAGATGTCGGTTTCCGAGGTGGTGCGGGTAAGGCTGGCGGTGCGCGGCATGGCGCGCTCAGTAGCCGAAAAGCCGCCCCAGCCGCAAACTTCAACGTTGCGAAATGGGCACGGCGCCAGCGATCCTGCCGTGCCTGGTTCCGCCGGAGGGCCGCATGACTGGAAGCGGCCTGGAAAACGGCGCAGGCCAAGCCGCCCAAAAAGCACCACAAGCGGGCCTGACCTGAAGCGGGCACAGTGCAGCCGCCTTGCCGCGCCGCCCCCGCTGGCCCATCTAGCCCGACTATGCAGCATCCTTCTTCCGCCCCCCACGACCCCGTGGGCTGGCACGGCACCACCATCCTGTGCATCCGCCGCGACGGACACGTGGCCATGGCCGGCGACGGCCAGGTGAGCCTCGGCAACACCGTCATCAAGGGCAACGCCCGCAAGGTGCGCCGCATCGGCGGCGGCGCCGTGCTGGCGGGCTTCGCCGGCGCCACCGCCGATGCCTTCACCCTGCTGGAACGGCTGGAGGCGAAGCTGGAGCGCTTCCCGAACCAGCTCGAACGCGCCTGCGTGGAACTGGCCAAGGATTGGCGCACGGATCGCTACCTGCGCCGCCTGGAAGCCATGATGGCGGTGGCCGACCGCGACCGCCAGTTTACCCTCACCGGCAATGGCGACGTGCTGGAGCCGGAGGACGGCGTGATCGCCATCGGCTCCGGCGGCAATTTCGCGCTCGCCGCCGCCCGCGCGCTGATGGAAATGCCCGGCCTCTCCGCCGAGGAGGTCGCCCGCAAGGCGATGAAGATCGCCGGTGACATCTGCGTGTACACGAACCACTCGCTGACCGTGGAAACCCTGTGATGGACGTTCCGACCTACTCCCCGCGTGAGATCGTCTCCGAGCTGGACCGCTTCATCGTCGGCCAGGGCGATGCCAAGCGCGCCGTGGCCATCGCGCTGCGCAACCGCTGGCGCCGCCAGCGCCTGCCGGAAGGGCTGCGCGAGGAGGTGGTGCCGAAGAACATCCTGATGATCGGCCCCACCGGCTGCGGCAAGACCGAGATCGCCCGCCGCCTGGCCAAGCTGGCGCAGGCCCCGTTCCTGAAGGTGGAAGCCACCAAGTTCACCGAGGTGGGCTATGTGGGCCGCGATGTGGAAAGCATCGTGCGCGACCTGGTGGAAGCCAGCATCACCATGCTGCGCGACAGCCGCCGCAAAGATGTGCAGGCCAAGGCCGAGCTGGCCGCAGAGGACCGCATCATCACCGCGCTGTGCGGCGAGCAGGCGAGTGCCGACACCCGCTCCAAGTTCCGCCGCATGCTCCGCAACGGCGATTTCGAGGACAAGGAAATCGAGATCAGCCTCACCGAGGCCGGCCCCAGCCCGATCGGCCAGTTCGACATGCCCGGCATGCCGCCGGGCCAGATGATCAATCTCGGCGACATGATGAAGGGCATGTTCGGCGGCCGCCCCACCGCCCGCAAGCTGCGCGTGGACGCCGCCCGCGAGGCCCTGCAGCGCGAGGAAGCCGACAAGCTGCTCGACAACGAGCGCCTCACCCGCGATGCCGTCGCCCACGCGGAAGCCAACGGCATCGTCTTCCTCGACGAGATCGACAAGATCGCCCGCAGCAGCGAAGGCGGCGTGCGCGGCGGCGACGTTTCCCGCGAAGGCGTGCAGCGCGACCTGCTGCCGCTGATCGAGGGCACCACGGTTTCCACCAAGCACGGCCCGGTGAAGACCGACCACATCCTGTTCATCGCCAGCGGCGCCTTCCACCTCTCCAAGCCCGCCGACCTGCTGCCGGAACTGCAGGGCCGCCTGCCCATCCGCGTGGAGCTGCAGCCGCTGTCGCGCGAGGATCTGCGCCGCATCCTCACGGAGCCGGAAGCCAGCCTGATCAAGCAATACCAGGCCCTGATCGGCACCGAGGGCATGACGCTCGACTTCACCGAGGATTCCATCGACGCCCTGGCCGACCTCGCCGCCGACATCAACGACCGCGTGGAGAACATCGGCGCCCGCCGCCTGCACACCGTGCTGGAAAAGCTGCTGGAAGACATCAGCTTCACCGCCAGCGACCGCAGCGGCCAGACCGCCACTGTGGACGCGGCCTACGTAAACGAGCGCGTGGCGCCGCTGGCGCAGAAGGGCGATCTGAGCCGGTTCATCCTGTAGCGGGGGCGGCCAGCATCGCCGCCAGGCAGTCGCGCAGCCGGCGCACTGCCGGGCGGTCGGCCGATTCCTGCCGGGTGAGGAACCAGTAGCTCCAGGCCGTGCGGTGCCCCAGCCGCCGCGGGTGCACCACGGCCAGCGCGCTGGAGGCCAGCCGGTCTGCCACCACCATCTCCGGCGCGAAGGCGAACCCGTGCCCGGCCTCGGCGGCCTGCAACGCGGCGTCGAAGGAATCGAAGCGCACCTGGGCGCCGATGCCGGCTGGTGCCCCCAGCGCGTGCAGCGCCTCGGCCCAGAAGCTGGGCCGCACCGAAAGCCCCAGCAGGGGCCCCGCTGCGATCTCCGCCGGCTCCAGCGATGCCCGGCGGCCCAACCGGGCGGGGGCTGCCACCAGCACCACCGGCGAGGTGGCCAGCCGTTCCGCAGCCAGGCGCGGCGGCGGCCGCGGGGCCAGGCGGATCGCCACGTCGCAGGCACCGCCGGCCACATCCACCACGGAGGCGGTGCCCTCCACCACCAGCTCGATCCCCTCCGCCCGCAGCGGCGCCACTGCGCGCAGCAGCCAGCGCCCGGCGAAATTCGGCGCGGCGGAGACAAGCAGCCTGCCGCGCGGCGCCCTGGCGGCGGCATAGGCGGCGGCGATGGTCGCGAACCCGGCCCCCAGCGCCACGGCCAGGTCGCGCCCCGTTTCCGTCGGCACCACGGCGCGATGCCGGCGCTCGAACAGCACCACGCCCAGCGTCGCCTCGAGCCCGCGCACGTGATGGCTCACCGCCGAGGGCGTGAGGCCGACCTTGGCCGCGCCATCGCGAAAACTGCCCAACCGGGCCGCGGCCTCGAAGGCACGCAGCGCGATCAACGGCAGCGCCCCGAGGTTCGGATGAGCCTGATTCATGCGAAGCCGAGACTATTCGTTTGTCGCCCGGCGCGGCAACCGGCCTGCTACGGGTCTGCATCGAGGTCCGCCGCCATGCCGTTCCCTGCCCGGCCCGTGATGATCACCGCCCTGGTGCTGAACCTGATCGGCTTCGCCAACTATGCCGCCGTGCTGCCGCAGCTGCGCGAAGGCACCGGCCTCTCGGAGGCCGAGGCCGGCATCGCCGGCGGCGTGTTCTTTCTGGCCTACGCCATCGGGGCACCGCTCTTCGCGGGCCTGACCGACACGCGTGATGCGCGCCGGCTGTACATGATCGGCGGCGCGCTCGGCATCGCTGGGGGGCTGCTGTTCCCGCTGGTGGATGACGGTTTTGCCGCCCTGGTCGCCAGCCGCGCGCTGACCGGCCTCGGCATGGCCGGCACCTACATGCCGGGCCTGCGCCTGCTGATCGAGGCGCTGCCGCCAGACCGCCAGCAGCGCGCGGCCGGCGACTACGCCTCCACCCTCACCCTGGGCCTGTCCTCCTCCTTCGCGCTGTCGGGCACGTTGCAATGGGCCTTCGGCTGGCCTGCGGCGTTCCTGGGGGCGGCGGCCACCGCGGCGGTGGCGCTGGCCCTGGTGCGCGCCACCATGCCCGCACCCCGCCTGGCCCCGGCCCCGCGCAGCCTGTGGCGCCGCCTGGCCAGCGTGGTGCGCGGGCGGCATGTCCCGCTCCTCCTGCTGGCCGCCGCCGGCAACAGCTGGGAGGGCATGGCCTTCCGCACCTGGTGGATCGCACTGCTGGGCTTTGCCGCCGCCCTACCGGGCAACGCGGCATTCTCCGGCGTGAACTTCGCGCTGGCCACCGCCTTCGTCGGCCTGCTTGCCATGCCGCTCAGCGCCTTCGTGGCGCGGCGTGCGGAAGCCGGGCGGCGCCACCGGGTGATCGCGCTCGCCGCCGGATCCTCGGTGCTGGTGGGTGCGGTGCTGGCGCTGATGCTGCACGCCCCGTTCGCGGCGGTGTTCCTGCTGACGGTGGCCTATCTCTGCGCCATCTTCGCTGATGCCGGCGCGATGCCGCCGGCCCTGCTGGCGCGGGTGGCCCAGGCGGATCGCGGGGCGGCCCTGGCTCTGCTGTCGGCGGCAACCAATTCCGCGGCCTTCCTGGGCGTGGTCGTCGTGGGCTTCGTACTCCACGCCGCCGGCGGCGCGGAATCGGCCACCGCCTGGCAGGCCGCGATCCTGGCGATGGCCGCTGGCTCCGCCGTCACCGCCGCCGCCATGCTCGCCATCGACCGCGCGAGGACCCCGCCGGCTTGACGTTCCGCCGCCTCGCCCGCACATCCGGGCCATGACTGATCCCTTCCTCGCCCCCGAAGAACCCACCGCCGCCGAGGCCATCGCCGCCATCGCCGAGGAGCTGGAGGTGTTCGACGACTGGATGGACCGCTACCAGTTCATCATCGAGCTGGGCCGCAAGCTGCCGCCCTTCCCCGATGACTGGGCCAATGACGACCATCGCGTGCCCGGCTGCCAATCCAAGGTCTGGATGGAAGCCACCCGCCGCGACGGCAAGCTGTTCTTCGCTGGTGCTTCCGATGCCGCCATCGTCTCCGGCCTCGTCGCCCTGCTGCTGCGCGTCTACACCGGCCGCACGCCGGCCGAGATCCTGGCCACCGACCCGGTGTTCCTGAAGGAGCTGGGCCTGCTGGAGGCGCTTTCGAGCAACCGCGGCAACGGCATCGCCGCCATGGCCCGCAAGCTGCGCGAGCGCGCCGCCGCCGAAGCCGCCTGAGGGCCCGCGGGGCGTGCCGGCCTCCCCCGCGCTGCGGCTCGGCATCTTTCTGTGCGCGGTGTTCGCGGCCGGCGGCGTCTCCAGCGCCTTCCTCGCCCTGTGGATGGCCGATCGTGGGCTGAGCGCTGCCGAGATCGGCACCGTGCTGTCGCTCGCCGCCGCCGCGCGGGCGCTGGCCGCACCGCTCTGGGGAAGGCTGGCCGATGCGCTGCCGCTGCGCGTGGCCCTCACCGCGGGGGCCGCCACGGCGTTGGTGGGCAACCTGGTGCTTGCCCCCGCTGCCGGGTTCTGGCCGGTGCTGCTGGCCGTCATGCTGCAATCCGCCGGCGCCTCCGCCCTGATGCCGCTGGCCGACGCCGTCTCGCTCGCCCTGGCCCAGCAGGGGCGGCTGGATTACGGCCGTGTGCGGGCCGCGGCCTCCGCCGCTTTCATGGCAGCCAACGCCCTCGGTGGCGTGGCCGTCGGCGCGGCGGGGTTGTTCCTGGTGCCGCTGCTGATGGCCGGCGCCCATGCGCTGGCCACCGCCATGGGCCCCGCCCTGCCGCATACCGGTGCGCCCCCTGCGCGCCAGGCCGGGTTCTTCGCCAGCCTGTCTTTGCTGCGCCGGCGCGGCTTCCTGCTGACGGTGCTGGCCAGCGCGATCATCCAGGGCTCGCACGCCGCCTACTACACGCTCGGGGCTCTGCACTGGCGCGCGGCGGGGCATTCGGAAACCGTGATCGGCCTGCTCTGGGCCGCCTCCCTGCTGGCGGAGACGCTGCTTTTCCTGCTCGCCCGGCCACTGCTGACGCGGGTCTCGCCGGGATGGCTCACCGCCATCGCCGCCAGCGCCTGCGCCCTGCGCTGGACCGTGCTGGGCCTTACCACCTGGCTGCCGGCGCTGGTGGCGATCCAGGCGCTGCATGCGCTGACCTACGGCTTCCAGCACCTCTCGGCGATGCAGATGCTGGGCCGCACCGTGCCGGCCGAACGCGCCGGCAGTGCGCAAACCCTGCACGCCACGCTGGGCGGCACCGTCTCCCTGGGCGTGATCACCTGGCTGGCTGGAAGCAGCTACGACGGCACCGGCCTGATCTTCCTCGTGATGGCTGCACTGGCCACCACCGCCCTGCCGCTGGCCGCGGCACTTGGGCGGCTGCCGCGGTAGGGCCCCCCTTGTGGCGTCGCCGCCGTTTCGCCAAACCAAAGGAATGAGCCAGAACACCCAAGCCCAGAATTCGGCCATGCTCGCCGGCTCCACCACCCTGTCGCTGGCGCTCGGCACCCGCTCCGCCTTCGGCCTGTTGCTGGTGCCGCTGGCCGGGGTGGGCGTGCCGATCGAAACCGTGGCCCTGGCCATCGCGCTGCACAACCTCGCCTGGGGCGTGGTGCAGCCGCTGGCCGGCGCCTGGGCCGACCGCCACGGCGCCACCGCAGCCCAGGTGGCCGGTGGCCTGCTCTACGCGCTGGGCTACGCCCTGCCGGCGATCTGGCCGCATAGCCTGACCGTGACACTCGGCATGGGGCTGATGACCGGCACCGGTATGGCGCTGCTCGGCTGGGGCGTGTCCTTCGCCGGCGTGGCCCGTGCCTTCCCGCCGGAGCGGCGCAGCGCTGCCATGGGGCTGGTGAGTGCCGGCGGCTCCGTGGGGCAGATGCTGTTCCTGCCGATCACCGCGGGCGCCATCGCCTGGGGCGGCGCCACGGCAGGGCTGCTCGTGCTCGGCCTCGCCATGTTGTTGGCGATCCCGCTGGGCCGCCCGCTGGACCGCGCCGCGCTGGAAAAGCCCACGCCGCGCAGCTCCATGGCCGCCATCCGCACCGCCCTGGGCGAGCGCGGCTTCGTTCTGCTCAGCCTCGGCTTCTTCACCTGCGGCTTCCAGCTTGCCTTCCTCGGCACCCACCTGCCCGGCTACCTCACGTTGTGCGGCATGCCCGCCGCCACCGGTGCCTGGGCGCTGATGCTGGTGGGTGCCGCCAACATCCTGGGCACCTGGCTGTGCGGCCGGGCCGGCATGATCATGCCGCCGCAACTGGCGCTGGCCGGGCTCTATCTGCTGCGCGGTGCCGCCATCCTGCTCTACTGGCTTGCCCCGAAGGACACGCTGACCACCGCGCTGTTCGCCATCGTGATGGGCCTGGCCTGGCTCGGCACCGTGCCGCTGACCAACGGCGTGATCGCCCGGCTGTTCGGCATCCGCGACCTCGGCGCGCTGTTCGGCGTGTGCTTCATCAGCCACCAGGCCGGCGGCTTCCTGGGCGCCTGGGCCGGCGGGCTGGTGTTTGCCTGGACCGGCACCTACGACGCCGCCTTCATTGCCACCGCCGCCTCCGGCGTGGTCGCCGCCGCCTTCAACCTGCCGATCCGCCTGCCGCGCCTTCCCCGCCCGGCCACCCAGCCGGTTTGACAAGCAGGGCCCGACGGGCGCAGCCTCGACGCTTCCGAGGGGCGCCCCATGAGGGGCTGAGATGCCGGTTTGCCCGGCGATCCCTGATGACCTGATCCGGGTAATGCCGGCGTAGGGACGGGAATTCTCAGCACGAATCCGGTTTTCCCGCCGCGCGCCGCCATCCCGCTATCCGAAGGGGAGCTGCGCCGATGAACGTCACCACCAAACCCGCCGCCGTCACCACCGGCCCCATCGCCGGTTCGCGCAAGGTCTGGTCCAGCCCGCCGGGCCACCCCGACATGGCGGTGCCGTTCCGCGAGATCGACCTCCACCCCAGCGCCAACGAACCGCCGCTGCGGCTTTACGACACCTCCGGCCCCTACACCGACCCCAACCTGCCGATCGACCTCGAAGCCGGCCTGCCCCAGCCCCGCGCCCCCTGGCTCGCCCGCCGCGGCCTGGCCACCATCGCCGCGCGCGAAGTGAAGCCGGAGGACAACGGCTTCGTGCCCGCCGACAAGCTGGTGCCGGCCTGCCCCGCCCCGCGCGCCATCCTCGCCGCCGCCGACGGCCAACTGGTCACGCAATACGAGTTCGCCCGCGCGGGCATCATCACGGAGGAGATGATCTACGTCGCCCACCGCGAGAATCTCGGCCGCGCCGAAGCCCTCGCCAGCGCGGAAGCCACCATCGCCGACGGCGAAAGCTTCGGCGCCGAGATCCCGGCCTTCGTCACCCCCGAATTCGTCCGCCGCGAGATCGCCGCCGGCCGCGCCATCATCCCGGCCAACGTGAACCATCCGGAGCTGGAGCCGGTGATCATCGGCCGCAACTTCCTGGTGAAGATCAACGCCAATATCGGCAACTCCGCCGTCACCTCCTCCGCCGCCGAGGAAGTGGAGAAGCTCGTCTGGGCCATCCGCTGGGGCGGCGATACCGTCATGGACCTCTCCACCGGCCGCAACATCCACAACATCCGCAGCTGGATCATGCGCAACGCGCCCGTGCCGATCGGTACCGTGCCGATCTACCAGGCGCTGGAGAAGGTGGGCGGCAATCCGGACCTGCTGACCTGGGAAGTGTTCCGCGACACGCTGATCGAGCAGGCCGAGCAGGGCGTGGACTACTTCACCATCCATGCCGGCGTCCGTCTCGCCCACGTGCCGCTCACCGCGCGGCGCACCACCGGCATCGTCTCGCGCGGCGGCTCCATCATGGCGCGCTGGTGTCTGGCGCATCACAAGGAGAGCTTCCTCTTCGAAAACTTCGCCGAGATCTGCGACATCATGCGCAAATACGATGTCAGCTTCTCCCTCGGCGACGGCCTGCGCCCCGGCAGCAACGCCGATGCCAACGATGCCGCCCAGTTCGCCGAACTCGAAACGCTGGGCGAACTCACCAAGATCGCCTGGGCGAAGGGCTGCCAGGTGATGATCGAGGGCCCCGGCCACGTGCCGATGCATAAGATCAAGATCAACATGGAAAAGCAGCTGCGCGAATGCGGCGAAGCGCCGTTCTACACCCTCGGGCCACTCACCACGGATATCGCCCCGGGCTATGACCACATCACCTCGGCCATTGGTGCTGCCATGATCGGCTGGTTCGGCACCGCCATGCTCTGCTACGTCACGCCCAAGGAGCATCTGGGCCTGCCCAACCGCGATGACGTGAAGACCGGCGTGATCACCTACCGCATCGCCGCCCACGCCGCCGATCTGGCGAAAGGCCACCCGGCCGCCCGCCTGCGCGACGACGCGATCAGCCGCGCCCGCTTCGAGTTCCGCTGGGAAGACCAGTTCAACCTCGGCCTCGATCCCGACACGGCGCGGCAGTTCCACGACGAGACCCTGCCGAAGGAAGCCCACAAGGTGGCGCATTTCTGCTCCATGTGCGGGCCCAAATTCTGCAGCATGAAGATCAGCCACGACATCCGCGCGGATACCGAGCGGATGGCGGGGATGGAGGCGAAGAAGACAGAGTTCCAGGCCGCTGGGAGCCAGATCTACCTTCCAGCGAAAGAGTAAGCGAAGCGGTTCTTTTTTGAAAAAAAGAACCAAAAAACTTTTCCCCTTTGCGCCGTGGCTAGCCACGGCGCAAAGGGGATGAAGTCTTTTTTGCTTCTTTTTTCTTCAGAAAAAAGAAGACTCTTTCTAGCTCCCGATCACCCCGCCGCCCTTCTTCACCACAGCGATCACCGACGGGCGCGGCGGCATGGCGTCCTTGAAGTCCGGCCAGCGGGTGGACGGCTTCTCGAAGGTCGAGCCGGGGTCTTCGCCCGGGTGCTGGATGGCCAGGAACATGGTCTGGTCGTCCGGCGTCAGCAGCGGGCCGCACACTTCGGCGCCGGTGGGGGCCTGGAAGAACAGCTTGGTCAGCGCCCGGCCGGTGCCCGACACGTCGGCGGTATAGACGCCGTCGGCAATGCCGGCGGCGGTCGGCGCGCCGTCGGTGGCGATGTACATCCGCCCCTTGCTGTCGAACGCCACGTTGTCCGGGCACGACAGCCAGCCCTCGGACGAGGTCGCCCGATGGTAGATCGAGCCGGCGTCCATGCCCGGCTTGCCGGCGGCCAGGAAGATGCCCCAGGTGCCTTCCAGCGCCGCGTGATCGCTGCCCGCGTTGGTGATCTCGATGATGTGGCCGTGCGCGTTGCGCGCGCGCGGGTTGGCGCGGTCCACCTGCTGGGCGGTGCGGTTGGTGTTGTTGGTCAGGATCACATAGACGCGGCCGTTGACCGGGTTGGCCTCCACGTCCTCCGGCCGATCCATTGGCGTCGCCTTCAGCAGGTCGGCGGCCTTGCGGGTGAAGATTGCGATGTCGGCCTGGTTCTTGAAGCCGTTGGCTTCGGTCAGCGGCCCCTCGCCATGCACCAGCGGCATCCACACCACCTTGCCGTCCTCGGCGAAGCGGGCGACGTACAGGGTGCCGGTGTCCAGCAGGTCGCGGTTGGCGGCGCGGTCGGTTGGGTTCCAGGCCAGCGCGGTGACGAACTTGTAGACATAGTCGAAGCGCTCGTCGTCGCCCATGTAGATCACCACGCGGCCGTCGCGCGCCACGGCGTGGTGGCAGCCCTCGTGCTTGAAGCGGCCGAGCGCGGTGCGCTTCACCGGCACCGAGCTGGGGTCGTACGGGTCGAACTCGACGATCCAGCCGAAGCGGTGCGGCTCGTTCGGCTCCTTGTCCATGTCGAACCGGTCGATGAACTTCGACCAGCCATAGCCCGAGGCCGGCCCGATACCGTAGCGCTTGTACATTTCGGCATGCGGCGACTTGGTGGTGTCGCCGCTGAAATACATGTTGAAATTCTCCTCGGCGGTCAGCACCGTGCCCCAGGGCGTGTTGCCGCCGGCGCAGTTGTTGATGGTGCCGAGAACGGCACGGCCGGTGGCGTCCGCGCTGGTCTTCAGCAGGTCGTGCCCGGCGGCAGGCCCGCTCACCGTCATCGGCGTGCCCAGGTGCAGGCGCCGGCCGAGCTTGCTGTCGGCCACCACCGCCCATTGGCCGGCGGTCTTGCGGATCTCGACCACCGCCACGCCGTGCGCGGCCATCTCGATCTCGACCTGCGCCTTGGTGGAGCGCATCGCCGCGCCGCGGCCCTCGCCGATGCCGGCGAACATCAGGTTGGTGTTGGTGTATTCCTGGTTCACCACCAGCAGCCCGTGCTCGGAATTGTTCGAGCCCTGCGGCAGCGGCTTGTAGTCGGTGTAGTCGCAGTTGTAGCCGAACTGCATCGCCTGGGCGGCGGCGGTCTGGTTGTTCACGTCGAACGCCGGCGCGCCGGCCATGATCGGGTCGCCCCAGCGCACCAGCACCTGCACCTCGTAGCCCTCCGGCACGTGATGGGTGCCGTCGTAGGTGTGGCTGATCTCCTTGAAGGTGAAGCTCGACGGCCCGGCCGCCTCGGCCTCGCCTGCCGCCACGCCGCTCAGCGCGGTTGCCGCGCCGACGGCGAACAGCCCGCGCATCGCGTCGCGGCGGGAGAAGCGGCGCGCGATGATCTCGCCGATCGAGGGCTCGGTGGAGGGGTTGGAGCCGATATGCTCCCCGGCATCGATCTTGTGGGCATCTTCCAGCGGGATTCGGGGGTCGGTCATCTACGGAGCCTCCTCGTTTCGGCGTTGTCGGATCGTTTGGCCAATCCATGCCAGCTTGTTCGCCTCGCGCGTGTTATGGTTCGGTGATGCCGGGCGCGCTGCGATCCCGCCGCGGCAACCCCTGCTTAACCGTTCCCCGCGATACCAGCGCTCCAGACCGCGCGACATTCCTGCCGCGGCAGCAACCCGCCAGTATGGCGCGTGCGAGTAGAGATCAATGGACTTCGACTGGAATCACCTGCCCGAGGACGACCAGCTCGCCCTCTCCCGCGCTGCCTTGGCGCAGGCCGCGGACACCATCGCCGACCAGGCCGAGACCCTGGCCGAGGAGATGGAAACCGGCGCGCTGGACGATCGCGGCGGACCGGAGGCGCTGCGCCTGCTTGCCGCCGTGGTGCGCGCGCTGAATCCCACCGCCATGCCCGTCGCCGGGCACGCCTAGCGTCCTGCCCGCGAAGTTCGTCCGACTTCGGACGGACGTAGCGGACCAGCAGGCCGCTGAAGATATAGGCGCACCCCTGGCCTTCCCTGCGCCAACCGGCTAGAGCCGGAGGACCAGCGCGGGGAGGGATCCATGGAACTCGGTGTCATCGGCCTGGGCCGTATGGGCGGCAATATCGTGCGGCGCCTGCATCGCGCGGGGCATCACTGCGTGGTGTACGACGCCAACCCCAAGGCGGTAGCGGATCTCGCCGCCATCGGTGCCACGCCCGCCACCTCGCTGGCCGACCTCGCCGCCAAGCTGACCCAGTCGCCCAAGGCGGCCTGGGTGATGCTGCCGGCCGGCGAGATCACCGAAAAGGCCATCGCCGAGCTCGGCGGGCATTTCGGCCCCGGGGATATCCTGATCGACGGCGGCAACTCCAACTTCAAGGACGATGTGCGCCGTGCGGCCGAGCTTGGCCAGAAGGGCGTGCGTTACCTCGATGTCGGCACCTCCGGCGGCGTTTGGGGGCTGGAGCGTGGCTACTGCCTGATGATCGGCGGCGACAAGGCGGCCTTCGAGTTCCTTGATCCCATCTTCTCCGCCCTCGCCCCGGGCATCGGCGACATTCCGCGCACCGAAGATCGCGGCGAAGGCCATGACCCGCGTGCCGAGCAGGGCTATCTGCATTGCGGCCCCTCCGGCGCCGGCCACTTCGTGAAGATGATCCACAACGGCATCGAATATGGCATGATGCAGGCGATGGCCGAGGGCTTCGACATCCTGCAGGGCCGTGCCTCCGGCAAGCTCCAGGCCGACCAGCGCTATGACTTCAACATGGCCGACATCGCCGAGGTCTGGCGCCGCGGCAGCGTGATCGTCTCCTGGCTGCTTGATCTCTCCGCCCAGGCGCTCACGCGGGACGGCACGCTGGAGACCTTCAGCGGCCATGTGGAGGATTCCGGCGAAGGCCGCTGGACGATCGACACCGCGGTGGAACAGGCCACGCCGGCCGAGGTGCTTGCTGCCTCGCTGTTCGTGCGCTTCCGCTCCCGCCAAGACCACACCTTCGCCGAGAAGATGCTGTCCGCCATGCGCCTGGGCTTCGGCGGGCACGTGGAGGCCCCCAAGAAGTAATGTCCGAGCCCTCGTGAGCGAACTGGGCCGCATCGCCGCCGCCGAGGCCGCCGCCCGCCTGGTGGAGCCGGGCATGCGCTTGGGCCTCGGCACCGGGCGGACGATGGAGGCGGTGCTGCGCGCCCTGGCCCGCCGCGTGCGGGACGAGGGGTTGGCGTTTGCCGGCGTTCCCACATCGGAGGCCACGGCGGCCCGTGCCCGCGCGCTCGGCCTTCTGATCGCCGCCGCCGATGCGCCCTGCGACCTCGCGATCGACGGCGCCGACCAGATTGAGCGCGGCACGCTGCGGTTGATCAAGGGCGGTGGCGGGGCGCTGCTGCGCGAGAAGATCGTCGCCGAATCGGCCGCGCGCTTCGTGGTGGTGGCCGATGCCGGCAAGCTGGTGGACCGGCTGGGCATCGGCTTCCCGCTGCCGGTGGAGATCGTGCCGTTTGGCCACGAGGCCACTGCCCGGCGGATCGCGGGGCTGGGCGGGGCGCCCGTGCTGCGGATGCGGGCGGGGGCGCCGTTCCGCAGCGATAACGGCAACCTCATTCTCGACTGCCCCGGCTTCGCGCCGATCCGCGACCCGTTCACGCTGGAGCGCGTGCTGCGCGGCATCGCCGGTGTGGTGTGCACCGGGCTGTTCCTGCTGCCCGTGGAGCGTGCCCTGGTCGGCCACGAGGACGGGCGGGTGGAGGAGCTGCGGTGATACTGGTCGTCATGGGCGTGGCCGGCAGCGGCAAGACCACCATTGCCCGGATGCTTGCCGAACGCCTGGGCTGGCGCTTCCAGGAAGGCGATGCGCTGCACCCGCCGGCCAACGTCGCCAAGATGTCCGCCGGCACGCCGCTGACCGATGACGATCGCTGGCCCTGGCTGCACACCATCGCCAGGGTGATGGACGGCTGGCGGGCCGAGGGGGCGAGCGGGATCGTGACCTGCTCCGCGCTCAAGCGGGCCTATCGGGATATCCTGGTCGGTGGCCACCCGGATGTACCCATTGTGCATCTCGCTGGCGAGAAGGCGCTGATCGCCGCGCGCATGGCGGCGCGGAAGGGGCACTTCATGCCGACGGCGCTGCTGGACAGCCAGTTTGCCACGCTGGAACCGCCGGGGGCGGATGAGAACCCTATCGTGGTCGATATCGGGGCGGAGGCGGAGACGATCGTTCAAGCGCTTGAAGAGAAGGTAAGAGTCTTCTTTTTCTGAAGAAAAAGAAGCAAATTTTTCTGAAGAAAAAGAAGCAAAAAGACTTTTGATCGTTTGATGCGGAAAGGTGCGTTCTTCCCGCACCAAACGAATGAAAGTTTTTTGGTTCTTTTTTTCAAAAAAGAACGTTCTTGCCTTCCTTCCTTCCCCCTTGGCACACTCCGTCGCCATGGACCCCCAGAAGCTTGCCGCCCTGCGCGCCCGCTATCCGAACGACAAGCGCGACGAGATCCGCGACCCTGATCTGAAGCGCGGTGCCGATGCCGCGTTCAACAGCCAGGGCCGGCGGCCGTTGCCCTATGCCGGCGTTTCCACCTTCCTCGATGCGCCCTATCGGCCCGATGCGCCGGACCTGCCGGATTTCGGCGGGCTTGATGTGGCGCTGATCGGCGTGCCGATGGACCTCGCCGTGACCAACCGGGCGGGCAGCCGGTTGGGGCCGCGGGCGGTGCGGGCGATCGAGCGGATCGGGCCGTACCACCATGCCTTGCGCGTGACGCCGAAGGGTACGCTGAACTTTGCCGATGTGGGCGATGTGCCGTTCCGCAGCCGGTATTCGCTGCCGGAGTCGATTGCCGATATCGAGGCGTTCTTCACCCGCGTGGCAGCGGCGGGGGTGAAGCCGATCGCCATCGGTGGTGACCATTCGATCAGCTATCCGATCCTGCGGGCGCTGGGGCGCAACAGGCCGGTGGGCATGGTGCATATCGATGCGCATTGCGATACCTCCGGGCCCGCCGAGGGCAGCCGGTTTCATCACGGCGGGCCGTTCCGCCAGGCGGTGCTGGATGGGGTGCTGGACCCTGAGCGCTGCATCCAGATCGGCATTCGCGGGTCGGCGGAGTTGCTGTACGAGTTCAGCTATGAGTCCGGCATGACGGTGATCCACGCGGAAGAGGTGGACGCGATGGGCCTGCCGGCGGTGATCGCCCGCGCGCGTGAGGTGGTGGGTGGGGGACCGTTCTACATTACGTTCGACGTGGATGGGCTCGATCCCGCGTTTACCCCGGGGACCGGGACGCCGGAGGTGGGTGGGCTTTCGCCGCGGGAGGCGCAGGCGATTTTGCGCGGGCTCAAGGGGCTCGACGTGATCGGTGGCGACGTGGTGGAGGTGGCGCCGCAGTATGATGCCAATACCGTCACGGCGCAGATCGGGGCGATGATGGCGTTCGAGATCCTTTCCTTGATGGCGGTGGCGAAGGCATAGGCGATGGACGCATTTCTTCCCCGGCAGACCGTTTATCTCAGCTTCGATCCCGGGCCCTATCGGATGGCGATGGGGCTGGTGGCGACCGATCCCGAAGAGCTTATCGAGCTGGATGAGCGCTACCCCGAGGAGATGGCGGAGCGTCGGCGGCTGCTGGCGGTACGGCATGGCGATGTCTTTGCGGCGCTGCCCGGCAGCGAGGACGCCCGGCAGGAGACGCTGGACGTTCTGGCGGAACTGCTGCCGCGGCGTTTTCCGGCCTGGTTCGGCCGGGATGGGCGGGTGCTGCACAACCGGCTGACCGGTGAGAGCTGGGATCTTGATGCACTGCCGCATGACCCGTTGGAGGTGGCGGGACGGCTGGTGCAGGAGGATCTTTGCCTGCTGCGGCTGACTGAATTGGGGCCGGTGCTGGATGCCGCGGTGCTGTGCTTCCCGAGCCGGTGGAGCCTGGCGGAGAAGTTGGGCCAGCCCTTGGCGACCATTCATACCCGCGTGCCGTTCTATGGCGAGAAGCTGGCCAAGCCGGTGGATCGGCTGATGCCGAATTTGCGGCCGGGCAAGATGGTGGTGCGGCTCAACTGGGGCATCACCGATGATCCCGCGCTGTATGCCGAAAGCCGCAAATTCCGCCGTGAGCACAATGCCGAAGTGACCGCCGCCAATGCCGGGGAGCGGATCTGGCTGCGGGTGGAGCGGCAGACGTTGCGGCTGCTGGAGCGCAGCGGGGCGGTGCTGTTCGGCATTCGGACGCATCTGTATCCCGTGGGCCTGTTGGCCGGCGATCCCAGGGTGGCGGCCGATCTTGCCGCTGCGCTGCGCGGGCTGCCGGCGGAGATGGCGCTCTACAAAAGCCTGCCGCCGTTCAAGGAGGCGTTGCTGGCGTATCTGGACGGGAAGGCGGAGGCTGCGTGATGCAGATTGTTGATGCGCAGATCCATATCTGGTCCCAGGGCACGCCGAGCCAGGATCATCGGGCGGTGCCGGTTGTCACCGCCGAGGAGATGATCGCCGGCATGGACCAGGCCGGCGTTTCGGCCGCGATCATCCATCCGCCGGGGTGGGACCCCGATTGCGATGCCGTCGCCGCAGATGCGGTGCGGCGGTGGCCGGATCGGTTTGCCATCCTGGGCAGCTTTCCGGCTGGGGACCAGGGCAACAAGGCGCGCATTGCCACCTGGCTGGAGCAGCCGGGGATGCTCGGGCTGCGCTGGGCGCCGTTGCATCCCGCGGCGCGGACGCTGTTCGAATCCGGCGCGATGGACTGGATCTGGGCTGAGGCGGAGGCGCACAACGTGCCGGTGGCGCTGCTGGCCGGGCCGGTGCTGGGGAAGTTCCGCGAGGTGGCGGAGCGGCATCCTGGGCTGCGGCTGATCATCGACCATTGCGGGCTGGTGCGGCTTCGGCAGGACGAAGCCGCGTTCGAGCATCTGGACGCGTTGCTGGCATTGGCCAAGCTGCCCAATGTGGCGATCAAGGCGACCGGGGCGCCGGGGTATTCCACTGAGAGGCCATTTCGAATCGCCTCAGCAACGCGCCAGTCGGCGTAGCAGTATGACGCTTGCGGCGGCGTAGATGAATGCCTCGACGGACGCGACCAAGCGTTCGACATCGCGGGCGAAGCGGCGGTTGCGTCCGATCCAGGC
>JAPLOI010000048.1 GCA_026400815.1 Alphaproteobacteria bacterium | reverse complement strand
CCTCCGAAAGGCCGCCGCACGCAGCATCAGCGAGCTATGGGACGCGATCCGCGATGCCTTGGACGCCTTCACGCCACAGGAATGCGCCAACTATTTCACGGCGACAGGCTATGAGCCAGATTGATAGGATTCTGCTCTAGTGTTTGTTTTTTCGGTGTTTTGATATTTTTTATTTGGATTAGCTACCGACACACCTCTTTCTTTTATGATTTGCTAATGTTATTTTTGTTCGGTTCAATCACAATTATCTCTCTTTGGATTTTCCTGGATCTCAATGCGAGCAACGAAAAAGAGGAACGTGCTCGTGCTGCTATTCTCGCGCGCATGGCGCCTGACCAGCGTCGGGAGTTTTTGATAAGCGCGTTACGTGGCGATCTCGCGCAGGCATGGAACAACCGTGCAGCAGCAACGCGCGGTGGTGATTTCGCCGCAGTGGCGGAACATGAAGCCAAGATCGCCAAAATCGAGCAAAAGCTGCGTGAGCTGGATGGAGAACTGTATTGAAGTTCTTTCCATGCAGCCCACGACGGCGCCCTGCGCGGCATACGTCGCGGCGTTCAAGATCCGGGCTGTGGCAAAGCAGTTCATGTCGCGGTGGGATCTGTCAGCCAGATAGGCAGGATGACACGCTCCTGGAACATCACTGTTCACGGCATATGGTGAAGACCCCAGGGCGGCACCGCGAAAGCCGAGATCCGTCGCATACCGGGCGCCTTGATGTTGACCCATCAGGAATGGGTCAAAGCGGGCCGGTCTGGGTCTTTGCTTTGCGCGCGGCCGCGGGGCCGTTGACTTGGCCCCGCCGCCACGCTCCCCTGGCACGAACGCCAGGGAGACCTCCATGACCCGCGCCCCCCTCACAGGCCCCAGCGTTTGGACCGGCGCCGAGCTTGCCGCCAGCGGCGACTGGGTCCGCAGCTTCGACGCCGCCCACATCGCCGAGATCGAGGGCGCGCTGGCCAACATCAAGCACCTCTGCCCCGTGCTGGGCTTCCCCAAGGACGCCTTCCCCCTGCCGCGCACCGCCGCCCTGCTCGCGGACGTTTCCAACGAGCTGGAGCATGGCCGCGGCGCGGTTCGCCTGCGCGGCCTGCCGGTGGCACGCTACGAGCCGAACGACCTGCGCCGCATCTTCTGGGGCATCGGCCGCCACCTTGGCACCGCCGTGTTCCAGAATGCCCGCGGCGAGGCCATGGGCGAGGTGCGCGACGAAACCAGGCGCGAGGACAAAAGCTTCGACCCCACGCAGGAAGGCCGGGTGGCCTCCGCCCGCGCCCGCTCCCGCTCCACCGGCCCGCTGCGCTGGCACACCGACCGCTGCGACGTGATCGCCCTGCTCTGCGCCCGCAACGCCATGGAGGGCGGCATTTCCAAGCTCGTCTCCATCCCCGCCATCCACAACGCCATGCTGGAACGCCGGCCGGATCTGCTGGAGCTGCTGTGCCAGGATTACTGGCGCTCCCGCCCCGCCGACGAGGATGGGCTCTCCGGCGGCAACGTCTATGCCCAGCCCGTGTTCGGCTTCGCCGATGGCCGCATCACCAGCCAGTATTCCCGCACCTATGTGGAGCAGGCCCAGGAAGTGCCGGGCGTACCGAAGCTTTCCGCCGCACAGAACGAGGCGCTGGACATGCTCGCCGCCACCGCCGAGGCGCTGTGCCTGCACTCGGCCTTCGAGGATGGCGACATCCAGCTGCTCAACAACCACGTCATCTACCACGGCCGCACCGCCTATGCGGATGACGCCCCCTCCGGCCGCGACCGCCTGCTGCTGCGCCTCTGGCTCGCCACCCCCAACAGCCGCCGCCTGCCGGATGGGTTCGAGACCCTCTGGGGCACCACCGCCCCCGGTGCCGTCCGCGGCGGCGTGGTGCAACCGCAGAGCGGGGAACGCGTGGCGGCCTGATCGCTCCCGGCCCGGCGGGGCAATCCGCCGGGCTGTAGCAGATTTGAAACGCTCTGTTTCGGATCAGCGCCGCTCAGTTACCTGACGGTTGCATTTCGATATGGCCAGTTTCTCTGCCACGACGTCGATCAACGTCACCACCGAGAACCCGCTCGCCGGGCTCGCGCAGCTGTCGCTGGCCACATTCTCCACCCTGCCGGACGGGTTCCGGATCACGTTGCCGGACAATCGCTCGCTGGACCTGTTCGGCAGCTTCACCGCTACCGCCGGGCTGCCGAGCGCCGGCACCATCACCGCCCTGCGCATCAACGCGGCCGGCACGCCGGTGCGCTTCCTGTCCGGGCTCAACCTGGCGCTGCCGGCGGCCCAGGCGCTGGCGGCCGGGCCCGCCGCCACCGCCTGGGCCGCCCTGCTGGCCGGTGCGGACACGATCACCGGCTCTGCCTTCGCCGACGTATTGGCCGGTTTTGCCGGCAAGGACACCATCGACGGCGGCGCCGGCATCGACACCGCCAGCTTCGCCGAGGCCACCGGGGCCGTCGCCGTCACCCTGAACGGGGCGGCGGACGCCGTTGTGACCATCCAGGGCATCGTGCAGGACACGCTGCGCAACATCGAGAACGTGATCGGCGGCAGCGGCAACGACACGCTGTTCGGCGACGCCATGGCCAACACCCTGTCCGGCGGGCTGGGCCACGACACGCTGCGCGGCGGCGAGGGGGCCGACACGCTGCAGGGCGGCGCCGGCATCGACACCGCCGACTATGCCGACAAGATTGCCGCGGTCGCCGTGGTGCTGGCGGGCGACACCCCCGCCACCGTGTTCGTCGGCGGCATCGCCGAGGACAGCGTGGCCGGCATCGAGAACCTGCGCGGCGGCGCCGGCAACGACAGCCTCACCGGCGACGCCGCGGCCAACACGCTGGAAGGCGGGGCGGGCGACGACGTGCTGGCCGGCCTGGCCGGAGCGGACACGCTGGATGGCGGCCAAGGGATCGACACGGCAAGCTATTCCGAGAAGACCACCGCCGTTGTCGTGACCCTGAACGGCGCCGCCAGCGCCATCGTCACCGTCGGCGGCGTGGCGGAAGACACGCTGCGCAATATCGAGAACCTCATTGGCGGCAGCGGCGCAGATACGCTCACCGGCGACACCCAGGCCAACCGCTTCGCCGGGCGCGCGGGCGCCGACACGATCGATGGCGGCGCCGGGATCGACACCGCCGACTACAGCGAGAAGACCGCCGCCGTCGCCGTCACCCTCAACGGCGCCACCGCCGCCACCGTCACCATCGGCGGCGTGGCCGAGGACACGCTGCGCAACATCGAGAACATCACCGGCGGCAGCGGCAACGACGTGCTCACCGGCGATGCCGGCGCCAACGCCCTGCTCGGCGGCGGCGGCAACGATCGGCTGAAGGGCAGCCTGGGTGCCGATACGCTGGATGGCGGCATCGGCATCGACACCGCCGATTTCACCGGCACCCAGTTGCCGGTGACGGTGGTGCTGCGCGCCGCCCTGGATGGCACGGCCAGCATCGGCGGCGTGGCCGAGGACATCCTGCGCGGCATCGAGAATGTCATCGGCGGCGAGACCGACGACAGCATCACCGGCGATGCCAACGCCAACGCGCTCTCCGGCGGCGCCGGCAACGACCTGCTGCAGGGCAATGCCGGCGCCGACGTGCTGGATGGTGGTGCGGGCATCGACACCGCCTCCTATGCCGAAAAGACCACCGCCGTTGTCGTCACGCTCAATCTCGGCGCCGCCGCCACCGTCACCGTGGGGGGCATCGCCGAGGACACGCTGGCCAATATCGAGAACCTGATCGGCGGCAGCGCCAACGACACGCTCACCGGCGATATGCGTCCCAACCGGCTGCGCGGCGGCGGCGGCAACGACACGCTGGATGGCGGCCTGCAGTTCGACATCGCCGACTATTCCGACAAGACCCTGGCGGTCACGGTCACGCTGGACGACTCCCTCGCGAGCACCGTCAAGGTCGGCGGCGTGGACGAGGACACGCTGATCAGCATCGAGGGCATCGTCGGCGGCTCCGGCGCCGACACGCTCACCGGCAATGCCTTCGCCAACACGCTGGAGGGCGGTGCCGGCAACGACACGCTGTCCGGCGGCGACGGCCTGGACACGCTGATCGGCGGCGCCGGCAACGACACGCTGGATGGCGGCGCCGGCATCCAGGACCTAGCCAGCTATGCCGAGAAGACCACGCCCGTCGTCGTCACGCTGAACGGCGCCACCGCCGCCACCGTCACCGTGGGCGGCGTGGCGGAGGACACGCTGCGCAACATCGAGAGCATCGTGGGCGGCAGCGGCAACGACACGCTCACCGGCGACGCCCAGGCCAACGGGATCGTCGGCGGCGCAGGCGACGACACGCTCTCCGGCGGCGGCGGCCTCGACCAGATCGAAGGCGGCACGGGCACAGACACGATCAGCTTCGCCACCGCCACCAACGCCGTTGTGCTCACGCTCAAGCGCTACATCCCGGCCGCGATCACCATTGGCGGCGTCGCGCAGGGTTCGGTACGCGATGTGGAGAACATCCTCGGCGGCACCGGCAACGACATCCTGGCCGGCGATTCGCTGGTCAACCGGATCGAGGGCGGCGGCGGCAACGACACGTTGCGCGGCGGCGTGGGCGCCGACGTGCTGGATGGCGGCACCGGCACGGACACGGTGGATTTCTCCGACATGGCCGATCCCGTCGTGCTCACCCTGGCTGGCGCCAGCTTCGCCCAGGCCACCGTGGGCGGCATCGCCGACGACATGGTGCGCAACGTGGAGGCCGCGATCGGCGGCAGCGGCAACGACATGCTGGCCGGCAGCGCCGCCGTGGAAACCCTCAATGGCGGGGGCGGCAACGACCGGCTGCGCGGCGGCGGCGGCAACGACATCCTGGATGGCGGCACCGGCATCGACATCGCCGACTATACCGACAAGACCCTGGCCGTGGTGGCCACGCTGAACGGCGCCATCGCTGCCACGGTCAGCGTCGGCGGCGTGGCCGAAGACACGGTCACGAACATCGAGGGCATCGCCGGCGGCAGCGCGGCCGACACGCTCACCGGCGATGCCCTGGCCAACCAGCTCGATGGCCAGGGCGGCAACGACGTGCTGAACGGCGCCGGCGGCGACGACCTGCTCACCGGCGGCGCCGGCACCGATACGCTGGATGGCGGCATCGGCACCGACACCGCCTCCTTCGCCGAGAAAACCACCGCCGTCGTCGTCACGCTCAACGGCGCCACCGCCGCCACCGCCACCGTGGGCGGCGTGGCTGAGGACACGCTGCGCAACATCGAGAACCTGATCGGCGGCAGCGGCAACGACACGCTCACCGGCGATACGCTGGCCAACCGCTTTTCCGGCGGTGCCGGCACCGACGTGCTGGATGGTGCCGCGGGCACCGACACCGCGGACTACGGCGACCGCACCGACGCCGTCGTGATCACGTTGAACGGCGCCACCAACGCCACCGTCACCATCGGCGGGGTGGCCGAGGACACGCTGCGCAACATCGAGAACATCATCGGCGGCAGCGGCAACGACATCCTGGCCGGCGACAGCGCGGTCAACACCCTCTCCGGCGGGCTGGGCGACGACACGCTTTCCGGCGGCGCGGGGGTCGACACGCTGGACGGTGGCGCGGGCAGCGACACGGTCACCTTTGCCGGTGCCACGTCGCCCGTGGTGCTCGCCCTGGCCGGCGCCACCCCGGCGCAAGCCACCGTCGGCGGCGTGGCCAACGATTTCGTCGTCGCCATCGAGAACATCATCGGCGGCAACGGCAACGACACCCTCACCGGCGATGCCGGCGGCAACGGGTTGACCGGCGGCGCCGGCAACGACACGCTGGCCGGCCTCGCGGGTTCCGACACGCTGGATGGCGGCACCGGCAGCGACACCGCGATGTTCAGCGAAAAAACACTGGCGGTTTCGGTCATCCTCAACGGCGCCTCGCTCGTGCTGGTGCGCGTCGGCGGACTGGCCGAGGACATGCTGCGGAGCATCGAGAACATCATCGGCGGCAGCGGCAATGACAGCCTTACCGGCGATGCCCAGGCCAATATGTTCGCCGGCCGCGCCGGCACCGACACGATCGATGGCGGCGCCGGGATAGACACGGCGGATTACAGCGAGAAAACCCTGCCCGTGGTCGTGACCCTGGCCGGCGCCACCGCCGCCACGGTCAGCGTCGGCGGCATCGCCGAGGACACGCTGCGCAACATCGAGAACATCATTGGCGGCACCGGCAACGACATCGTCACCGGAGATGTGTTGGCCAACGTGCTCTCCGGCGGCGCGGGCATCGATACCCTCACCGGTGGCGGCGGCGCCGATACGCTCACCGGCGGCGTGGGCGTCGACCGCTTCCTGTTCACCGCCGCCGCGCTCGGCCCGGCCGCGGCGCACTCCACCACCATCACCGATTTCGACCGTGTTGCGGGCGAGGTGCTGAACCTCGCGGCGATCGACGCGAACACGATCCTGGCCGGCACCAACCCCTTCGCCTTCATCGGCGCAGCGGCTTTCTCCGGCACCGCCGGGCAGTTGCGCTTCACCAGCCTCCCTGGCCAGACGCTGATCCAGGGCGATGTGAACGGCGACAGCACCGCCGACCTCACTATCGTGCTCAGCGGTATCACCAGCACCGTCGCGGCGGACTGGTTCATGCTCACCTAGCTCTCTCCCTTGGTCGCGTGATTCACGTCTTCGGCGGTGCCGCCTCCGACGATCACGCTCCGGCCTCCAACAGCAGCAGCAGCCCCTCCAGGATCTCCTCCGGCGCCGGCGGGCAGCCGCGCACCACGAAATCCACGTGCAGCGTGCTGTCCACCCCGCCGGCCACCGCGTAGCTGCCCTTGAACACGCCGCCATCGATCGCGCAGTCGCCGATCGCGATCACGAATTTGGGGTCCGGCGTCGCCTCCCACGCCGCCACCAGCGGTGCCTGCAACGCGCGGGTCACCGGCCCGGTTACCAGCAGCACCTCCGCCTGGCGCGGGCTGTCCACGAAGCGCAGGCCGAAGCGCTCCAACTCGTACACCACGCCACGCAGCGCCCGCAGTTCCAGCTCGCAGCCGCCGCAGCTGCCGGGGTCGATCGCGTGCAAGGAAAGCCCGCGGCCCAGCCGGCGGATCCCCGCCGCCTGCAACCGCGCCGCCAGATCCTCCACCGCCACCGTGTCCAGCGGCGCCAGCGGCACCGCGCCCGGCCGCCCGCGCAGGTTCCGCCACAGACGCCGCAGCGGCGAGGGTGCCTCTTCGCTCACAGATCCATCCCCGCATGCGACAGGCCGAAGGAGGCGCGGATCACCGGCCATTCCGCCGGCTCCGCCCCCAGCGCCGCCGCTTCCAGCAACGGCAGGTGCAGCCAGCCGGGGTCGCGCTGGAAGGCACCGGCAATCTGCCCGCCCTCCAGCCGCAGCCAGGTCCAGACATCGCCGCGCGGCCCCTCGGCCCAGCCGAACCCCTCGCCAGACACCATCGGCAGCGGCACCATGATCTCGCCCGCCGGCAGGTCGGCCAGCACGGTGCGCAGCATGCGCGCGGAATCGCGCAGCTCCGCCAGCAGCACCAGCAGCCGCGACGCCGCGTCGCCATCCGGCTCCTGCACCGGTGCCACCACCAGGTCGTGGTAGGGCCGGTAGCCCGGCGCGCGCCGGAGATCGGCATCGCGCCCGCTGGCCCGCCCGGCCGGCCCGCCCGGCACCAGCGCGGCGGCCAGCGCCGCCGGCACCACGGCCACCCCCTCGATCCCGCGCAGCAGTGGCTCGCACAGCCGGCCGAGCGCGGCCAGCTCGCGCCCCAGCGCCGCCGCCGCCAAGCGCAGCGCCTCCTCCCCTTCGGCCGAGGCATCCACCGCCAGCCCGCCGGGCACCACCACATCCATCATCAGCCGGTGCCCGAAGGCCCGCAGCGCCGCGCGCCGCAACGCCTCCACATGGCGCTGGCACAGCGCGGCCACCAGGGGCACGCCGGCCGCCAGCGCCAGCGCCTCGATATCGGCCAGATGGCTCGCCATCCGCTCCGCCTCCGCCATCGCCGCCCGCAACGACAGCGCGCGCGAAGGCGGCGCCACGTCGGAGACAATCTCGGCGGCGCGCGCGAAGGCGATGCCGTGGGCCACCGGCGCATCGCCCGCCAGCCTTGCGGCGAACCGGCTGGCCGCGCGCGGAGACTTGCCGCGCATCAGCGCCGGAATGCCCTTGTGCAGCCAGCCCAGCCGCGCCTCCGCCCGTGCCACCACGCCATCGCACAGGAACAGCCGGAATTGCCCGGCCTCCGCGATGCCGCCCGCCAGCGGCCCGAACGCCAGCTGCTCCGGCGCCTCGCCGTCCTCCGGCCCAGACTGCGCCGCGGCCTCCCGCGCCGGCGGGCGCGCCAGCATCGGCGCAGAGACATCCCAGGCGCCATGGTCCAGCCACCCACCGGCATCGCCGCCCTGTGCCGCGTGGCCCCACAGCTCGCGCAGCGCGCGCTCGAACAGCACCGCCCCCGGCCGCCAGGGCGACAGCGCGGGGTAGCGCCCATCCGCCACCGGCACGGAGACCGCAAGCATCCCCGCCGCATCGCGCCACAGCGCATGGGCCACCAGCGCATCGCCCCACAGCGCCACGAAGGCCTGGGACGGGTCCTGCCCCAGCGCCACCCACTGCTCCGGGGAGACGGCATGCCGCCCCCAGGGCCGGCAGGGCAGCCCGGGCTGGGCCCGCAACGTGGCTGCCAGGGTCATCGCAGGCCCTCCGCCACAAATTCGAACCAGCGCGCCGCCGCGGGCACCATGCCCGCCACGACCAACCCCGCCAGCACCAGCCCGGCCGGCAACAGGTCGCGGGGCGGCATCGCCACCGGCGCCCGCCATGAAGCCAGCGCCGCGCGCGCCAGCCCGCCCGCGCCAGCCACCATCAGCGCCGCCAGCGGCACGGCCAGGAACGGCATCGCATCCGCCGCCTCGCCCAGCAGCGCCAGCGCGGCGCCGAAGCTCGGGAAGGGCGGCAGCAGCGCCAATGCCGCCAGGGCGGCCGCGCGCACCCGGCCGGGCCCGAACGCCACCAGCGGCGCCAGCACCACACCCGCGCTCAACAACACCAGCCCGGCCGGCACGGCATCGCCGCCCAGCCCGAACGCCACCGCCACCAGCCCGGCCACGAACAGCGCCGCATCGCGCGCCACCCTGTCCTCACGCCACAGCCCCAGCACCGCCCAGGCCAGGCTCGCCAGCCCCAGCGCCAGCAGCGGCGGGCCGGGCTCCACCGCGTCATCCTGCGCGACCACCACCCCGCGCGCGCGGAGCAGCAGCAGCAATGCCGCAGCCCCCAGCGCCGGCAGCCACACCGCCGCGCCGCCGCGCGACGCCGCGCGCATCCAGCCGTGCAGTGGCGCCAGGCCCGCCACGGTCGCCAGCCCGCCCAGCAGCAGCATCCACGCCAGGTTGAGCAGCTCCGGCGCCAGGCCCGGCGACGCCGTCACCAGCCCGACCCAAGATCCCGCCCCGCCGGCCGCCAGCCACAGCACCAGCCCGCCGAGCAAGGCCAGGCCGAGCGCCGGCACCAGCGCCACCGCCGCGCGCCACGCCGCCTCGCCGCCGCGGGCAGGGGCGAGCAGCAGCGCCAGCACCGCCCCCTCCAGCCCCACCCAGGCCAGCACCGGCCCCTCCGCCATCACCGCCAGCAGCAGCCCGGCCTGCATCGCCAGCCCCTGCGCGGCCACGGCCGGCGGCGCGCGCCCGAGCCACAGCGCCAGCAGCCCGCACAGCCCAACCGCCATCGCCATGTGCGCCGCCAGCGCATCCACCCGCAGTATCGCCCCGGCACCGCCCTGCCAGGGCAGCGCCATCGCCACCACAAGAGAAACCGCCGCCGCGGCCAGCGCCACGAACGGCGCCGCCGGCCGCTGCCGCAGCAGCACAACCGCCGCGGCCCCCGCCAGCGGCACCCCAGCCGCCACCCAGCCCAGCGCGCTCACGCCCGTTCCTCCGGCAGCACCCGGCGCAGCAGCGCCACGCCCACCGCCGCCGGCAGCGCAAGCGTCGCCAGCGCCAGCAGTGCGGCACCCGGCACCACCGGCAGCCCGGCCAGGGCGAGCACCAGCCCGTTCTCCAGCGTCAGCACCCCGGCCACCTGCCCGGTCGCGTCCCGCCGCAGCGCCGCCCAGAGCGCGCCCAGCAGCACCACGGCCAGCGCGGCGGCCATGCCCAGCCCGGCGGCCGGCGCGGCCAAAGCGACCACCGGCACGGCCAGCGCCGCGCCCGCCACCACCAGCCAGGCCGGCGCGGCGCCTTCGCCCAGGGCCGGCGCCAGGATGCGCAACCCACGCGGCAACGCCACCAGCTTCACCGCCACCGTGGCCGCGGCCAGCGCCAGCCACTGCCAGCTGCCCTGCAGCCACGCCTGCGCCAGCAGCAACAGTACCAGGCACGCCGCCTGCCCCGCCACCAGCACACCGGCCGAAGTGGCCCGCCGCACCAGCGGCACCGCCAGCGCCAGCACCAGCAGCGCCGCCGCGCCCAGCACCGAGGCGGCGTTCGCCAGCACGGCGCTGTCGAGCACCCCCGTCATCGCGCCCACTCCGCCCGCACGCCCTGCCCGGCCAGCAGCAGCGCCAGACCCAGCAGGGCCAACAGGCAGGCGAGCCCCGCCAGCGCCGCCGCCTGCCGCGCCGTCCGCGCCGGCAGCAGCACCCGCAGCGCCGCCACCGCCACCGCCAGACCCCCCAGCTTCGCCAGCCAGATCGGCAGGAATACCAGCCAGTCGCCTACCGTTGCCGCGGGGTCGTTGCGCGCGGCGGGCAGCCCGGGTGGCAGCACCAGCACCGCCACCAGCCCCAGCCACACCACCATCCGCAAGGCCTCCGCCGCCTCGTGCAGCGCCAGGTACCGGCCAGAGAGCCCGCCGACCGGCACTCCCCCCTGGCCGGCCGCCACCAGCATCAGCGCCAGCCCCAGTGGCAGCAGCGCCGGCAGCAGCCCCGGCGCCTCGTCGTATGGCAATTCCAGGATGGCGGGCAGCGCGGTGTCTCCGGCCGCCAGTGCCAGCGCCGCCACCACGGCCAGCAGCGCCGGCAGCTCCAGCGCCGACCGCACCGCCGCACCCAGCGCGGCCTGGCCCGGCGCGGCGGCTCCCTCGTCCAGCGCGCCCAGCACGCCCAGCGCCTGCGCCAGCCCCAGCAGCCCCAGCACCACCAGCAGGTCCGCCGCCGGCGCCAGCGCCATGTGCAGCGTGAACCCGGGCACCAGAAAGGCCGCTACCACCAGCACCGCCACCCGCAGGCCCGGCGCGGCGCGCATCACCCAGGAGGCACCTTCGCCCACCACCGGCATCTGCCCCAGCGCCCGGCGCATGTCACGCCAGGGCTGCAATGGCGAAGGCCCGGCCCGGCCCTGCATCCGCGCCTCCAGCCACGCCAGCACGCCGGCCAGCAGCGGGGCCGCGGCCAGCACCAGCGCCATGTGCAGCAGTTGCGCCAGGCCCGAGAGCAGGGAGCTCACCACAGCCCCACCCCGTGCAGCAGCAGCATCGCCCCCAGCAGCGCCAAGCCGGCCACCGGCGCCACGCGGCGCGGCACGGCCCCCAGCCAGCGCGCCATCCCCGCACATCGTCCCACTCGCCAGCCCAGCCCAGCGCTCGGCATGTGCCGCAACAGCGCCGCCGCGAACCCGGCGGCCCCCACCTGCGTCGAGGGATCGCCGAACGGCAGCCAGGCCGGCGGCGGCGCCCCGCCATCCCAGTTCGCCGCCACGCGATGCCCGGCCGGGCTCGCCGCCTTCACCAGCAGCGCCACTGCCACCGCGGCCAGCGCCAGCAGCAGCACGAGCCCCAGCGGCGCATAGCCCATCACGCCCAGAATCCCGCCCGGCGGCGCCGCCCCGGCCAGCGGCGCCACCGCCGGCGCGGCCAGGCGCAGCACCAGCCCGGGCAGCAGCCCGGCCAGCCCCAGCAGCAGCGCGAGGCCCAGCATCGCCCAGCGCAGCCGTGGCGCCACCTCCTCCGCCGCCGCCGCACGTGGCCCGCGCGGCCGGCCGAGGAAGGCCACGCCCAGCACCCGCAGCATCGCGAAGCCCAGCAGCGCCGCCGCAGCGCCCAGCGCCAGCGCCACCAGCCCGGCCATCGCCCATTCCGCCGCCCCGCCGCCGCGCGGCAGCGTCACCGCCGCGCGCAGCATCAGCCACAGCCCGGCAAACCCGCCGCCCGGCGGCAGCAGCGCCACCGCCCAGCCGGCCGCCAGCGCACCTACCAGCGTAATGCGCATCCGCCGCCCGAGCCCGCCCAGCCGGCCCAGCGCCTCCGTGCCGGCACCGCCGACCAGCCCGTCCGCCACCAGCCCCCACAGCGCCTGCGCCCAGCCCAGCACCGCCAGCAGCACCAGCGCGGCGCCTAGCGCCATCGCCGCCGCCGGCCCGTCATCCCCCGCCCGCGCCGCCACCGCGATGCCAAGCCCCAGCATCACCAGCCCGCTGCGCACCCCGCCAATCGCCGCGGCCACGCCGCCCAGCGCCTCTGCCCGCACCGCCGCCACGCCACCCAGCCCCACCCCGGCCGCGCCCGCCAGCACCAGCACGCCTGCCCAAACCCCGGCCACCGGCCCCGCGACATCCAGCCCCAGCCGCACCAGCAGATACAGCCCCAGCGTCGCCAGCACGGACCCGGCCGGCCCGCCCTCGCGCCCCTGCCGCCATTCGGCCCGCGCGGCGAGCCACACCCCAGCCCCCAATACAAGCAAGACCATCAGCCACAGCGCCGCACCCTCCGCCGGTTGCGCCCGGGCCGACACGAACCGCCCATCCCCCGCCGCCAACGCCAGCGCCACCGCCAACGCCGCCACAGCCCCACCGGCTGCCCAGGCCACGCCGCGCCCGCCGATCACCGCCGCGCCCAGCCCCGCCGCCAGCACTGCCAGCCCCAGCGTGCCCGCATCGGCCGCCAGCACCGCCAGCACCGAAGCCCCGGCCACCGCCAGCGGCAGCGCCAGGCGCGGCACCACCGCCAACCAGCCGGCCAGGCCGGGCAGCAGCACCAGCAAGATGAAAGCGGCCAACCCATCCAGCGCCAGCCCCGGCGCCACCCCGGCCAGATGCACCGGCACCACCAGCCGCGCCCCCGGCGCGCCGAGCGCCAGATACCCCAGCGCCGCCAGCGCCGCGGCCACGACCAGCCCGATCGCCACCCCGCGCAGCAGGCGCGCGCGCACCACGCCCGCCGCCAGCGCGAGCGCCAGCAACGCCAGCCCGCCCGCCGCCAGCGCCGCCAACACGGCGTGGCCGGCCGGGGCGCTCATCGGCGGTCCTCCGGGATCAGGTCATGCGACACGGGCCGACCCTACAGGAACCCGCCCCCGCGCCGGAAGCAGCCCGGCCCATCCGCGCCGCATGGGATGACGCCACGCCCCACAGCCGCTAAAGCACCCCCGGCGATGCGGCGAGGGCGGCGATGGGCGAACGGTTCCTTCTGGTGGTGTTCGACGGGCTGCGCCCCGACCTCGTCCGCCCCGACACTACCCCCAACCTGCTGCGGCTGGCCGCCATGGGCACGCGCTTTGCCAAGGCGCGCTCCGTCTTCCCCTCCGAAACCCGCGTCTGCTCCGCCACCGTGGCCACCGGCTGCATGCCGCGCCGCCACGGCCTGGTCGCCAACCGTTTGGCCCACCCGCAGGATTCCGCCCGCCCCGGCCCCGCCGGCCGCACCGTGGATACCGGCCAGATGAAGGCCCTGCTGGAGCTGGAGCAGGATCTCGGCGCCCCGCTGCTGCAGCGCCCCACCCTCGGCGCCCTGCTCGCCACCGCCGGGCAGGAGCTGGTGGTGCTCTCCAGCGGCACCACCGGGCAGAGCCACGTTCTCAACCCCACCGCCGCCGCCCTCGGCCAGCTCACCCTCTCCGCCCATGGCGCGGAGGCCTGCTCGCCCCGCGGCGCCGCCCTGCTCGCCACGCTGGAACCCCCGCCGAAAGACCCCGTCGGCCGCGCCGAATGGATCGCCGAGGTGTTCCGCACCCAGTTCCTGCCCAACCCGCCGGCGGCCACCATCCTGTGGCTGTGCGAGCCCGATACCTCCGGCCACTACCTGGGCCTGGGCAGCGAGGCCAATCTCGCCGCCCTCAAGCGCGCCGACGCCGCCTTCGGCCGCATCCTGGACGATTGGCAGGCCGGCCCGATGGCCGAGCAGCTCCACATCATGGCCGCCTCCGACCACGGCCACGCCACCATCACCGGCACCGTCCACGCCACCCCGCGCTTCATCGAGGAACAGCGCTTCGCCCCCTGCCGCCTCATTCCCGGCGCCAGCGGCGGCATCGTCGTGCCGGGCGGGGATGCCGGGCTGATCGCCGAGGTCTCCGCCTGGCTCACCCGGCAGGACTGGGTCGGCCACGTCTTCGCCGCCGACGGGGCCGACCTGCCCCCCGGCGTGCTGCCGCGCAGCGCCGTGCTGGTGGACCACCCGCGCACCGCCGAAGTGCTGTTCACCCTGCGCGCCGGCGGGGAGCGCGCCCCCTCCGGCCTGCCCGGCGTTACCCTCAACGACGGCGCACTGCCGATCGGCGGCGGCACCCATGGCGGGCTGACGGCCGCGGAGATGTCGATCGTGATGATCCTGGCCGGCGCCCGCACCCGGCGCGGCCATCTCAGCGAATGGCCCGCCGGCCTGGCGGACATCGCCCCCACCGCGCTCTCCCTGCTCGGCCTGCCCGGCGGGGCGGACATGGATGGCCGCGTGCTGCAGGAAGCGCTGGACGAAACCATGCGCCCGGAGGCCGCCCCCGCCCCGGAAACCTGGGAACCCGCCGACAGCCCCTACCGCCAGCGCCTGCACCGCACCCGCTTCGGCCGCCAGACCTACATCGATTTCGGCCAGAGATTGTAGGCCCCTGGCATCCACCGCGCCCGCCCCCACGTAGCGGAGCCATGCCCCTCCGCAAGTTGCTGAACCGCGCCGCCGGCCCCGCCCTCGCCCTGCTCGCCAGCCTGCCCGGCTGCGCGCCGGTGGATCTGCTGAACGCCACCGTCAGCCAGCGCGGCCTCACGGTGGAACGCGCCATCGCCTACGGCCCCGAAACACGCCAGGCGCTGGACATCTGGCGCCCGGCCGATGCCGCCGCCAAGCTGCCCGTGGTGGTGTTCTTCTACGGCGGCGCCTGGCAGGAAGGCGCCCGGCAAGACTACGCCTTCGTCGCCGCCGGCCTCGCCCGCCGCGGCCTCGTGGTGGTGGTGCCAGATTACCGCGTCGCCCCCCAGGCGCCCTACCCCGCCTTCCTGCAGGATGGCGCCGCCGCCATCGCCGCCGCCCGCCGCCTCGCCCCCAGCCATGGCGGCGATCCCACCCGCCTGGTGCTGATGGGCCATTCCGCCGGCGCCCACATCGCCGCGATGCTGGCGCTGGATCCGCGCTGGCTGGCCGAAGCCGGCGAAGACCGCCGCCGCATCGCCGGCCTGGTCGGCCTCGCCGGACCCTATGATTTCCTGCCGATCGTCCGCCCAGACATCATCCGCGTCTTCGCCCCGGCGCCGGATCTGCGCGAAACCCAGCCCGTGACCTTCGCCGACGGCCACGCCCCGCCCGCCCTTCTGCTGCATGGCACGGCGGATACCACCGTGCTGCCGCGCAACAGCCAGTCCCTTGCCGCACGGCTCAGCGAAGCCGGCGTGCCCGCCACGCTGCGGCTGTATGAGGGCGTGGGCCATGTCGGCATCGTGCTCGGCTTCGCCCGCGCCACCCGCAGCGCCTCCCCGGCGCTGGACGACGCCGCCGGCTTCATTGCCGCCCTGCCACCGCGCAACTAGGCTGCCCCCGCCCCAGGCGGCTATAAGGCCGCGGTGATCACGCCCCCTACCCTCCTCACCGGTGCCACCGGCTTCGTCGGCTCCGCCGTCGTGCGCGCCCTGCTCGCCCGCGGCCACCGCGTGCGCGCCCTCGCCCGCCCGAATTCCGACCGCCGCAACCTCCAGGGCCTGGACCTGGAGATCACCGAGGGCGACCTCTCCGACCCCGCCTCCCTGGCCCGCGCCGTGCAGGGCTGCCGCTTCGTGCTGCACGTCGCCGCCGATTACCGCATCTGGGTCCCGGACCCCGAGGCGATGCTGCGCGCCAACGTGGACGGCACCGTCGCCCTGCTGCGCGCCGCCCACGCCGCCGGGGTGGAACGCATCGTCCATTGCAGCAGCGTCGCCGCCCTTGGCCTGATGCCGGATGGCACGCCGGCCACGGAGGACACCCAAGTCACCGAAGCCGCCATCGCCGGCATCTACAAGAAATCCAAATACCGCGCCGAGCAGGCCGTGCTCGCCCTGGTGCGCGACGAAGGCATCCCGGCCGTCATCGTCAATCCCGCCGCCCCCATCGGCCCGCGCGACATCAAGCCCACCCCCACCGGCCGCATGATCGCCGACGCCGCCGCCGGCCGCATGCCCGCCTATATCGATACCGGCCTCTGCGTGGTCCATGTCGACGACGTGGCCGAGGGCCATCTCCTCGCCCTGGAACGCGGCCGCATCGGCGAGCGCTACATCCTCGGCAGCGAGAACCTCTCCCTGCGCGACATCCTCGCTTTGGTCGCCGCCGCCTCCGGCCGCCGCCCGCCCTCCATTCGCCTGCCCGCCGGGCTGCTCTGGCCCGTGGCGCTGGCCTGCGAAGGCCTTGCCCGCTTCGGCATTGAGCCGATGGTCACCCGCGACCACCTGCGCATGGCACGCAAGAAGATGTATTTCTCCTCCGCCAAGGCCATCGCCGAGCTCGGCTACACCCCCCGCCCCGCCCAGGCCGCCATTGCGGATGCCGTGGCGTGGTTCCGGGCGAATGGTATGGTTCCGGCATGATCGCCGCCCTCGCCCTTCTGGCCTGGCTCTATTTGCTGGCGCTGCACGGCCGCTTTTGGCAGTCCGGCCCTGCCCTGGCCCCCATGCGCCCGGATCACGCCCCCCCGGTGGCCATCATCGTTCCCGCACGCGACGAGGCCGAGGTCATCGCCCGCTCCATCGGCAGCCTCCTCGCCCAGGACTACCCCGGGGGCTTCCGCGTGGTGCTGGTGGACGACACCTCGCAGGACAACACCGCCGCTATCGCCCGCGCCCTGCCCGGCGCCGAACGCCTCACGGTCCTCCGCGGCGCCCCCCGCCCCGCCGGCTGGGCCGGCAAGCTCTGGGCCGTGCACCAGGGCGTCACCGCCACCAGCGAACCCCTGGTGCTGCTGACCGACGCGGATATCGAGCACGCCCCCACCCACCTCGCCACCCTCGTCGCCCAGCAGCAGCGCACCGGCTGCGACCTGGTCAGCGAGATGGTGCGCCTCAACACCGAAACCGCCGCCGAGCGCGCCCTCATCCCGGCCTTCGTCTATTTCTTCCAGCTGCTCTACCCCTTCGCCCGCGCCAACGACCCGCTGAACGCCACCGCGGCGGCGGCCGGCGGCACCATGCTCGTCACCCGCCAAGCCCTCGATCGCATCGGCGGCATCCCCGCCATTGCCGACCGCCTGATCGACGATTGCGCCCTGGCCGCGAAGGTGAAACAGGGCGGCCGCATCTGGCTCGGCCACAGCGACCTCGCCCGCTCCATCCGCCCGTACCCCGGCCCCGCCAGCATCTGGGCGATGATCGCCCGTTCCGCCTATGTGCAGTTGCGCCACTCCCCGCTCCTGCTGCTGGGCACCACGCTCGGGCTCGGCCTCATCTTCCTCGCCCCGCCGGCCTTCGCCCTGCTGGGTCACGGCAATGAACGCGCCGCCGGCCTGCTCGCCTGGGCCGCCATGGCCGCCAGCTTCCTGCCCACCCTGCGCCGCTACGGCCGCAGCCGCGCCTGGGCCCCGTTCCTGCCGCTCATCGCCCTGTTCTACATGGCCGCGACATTGGGGGCCGCCTGGCGCCACCATTCCGGCCGCGGCGTCGCCTGGAAGGGCCGCGCCTACCAGGCCGGCCGCGCATGAACGACAACAAGCCCCCCACCGCGCGAGCCCCCGCCCAGGACGACAACGTCGAATCCTGGTCCGGCAAGGCACGCGGCGACGAGAACTTCCCGGTCGGCTCCGCCCTCATCAGCGCCCAGCTGCGCCCGCACGTCCACGCCTACTACGCCTTCGCCCGCAACGCGGACGATATCGCGGACAGCGCAGACCTGCCCGCCGCCGACAAGATCCGCCGGCTGGACATCATGGAAGCCGTGCTCCTCGGCCAGCTTGAAACCGGCAGCCCCAGCGCGCTCGGCCTGCGCGCCAGCTTCGCCGAAACCGGCACCGACCCGCGCCACGCCACCGACCTCCTCGTCGCCTTCCGGCAAGATGCCACCAAGCTGCGCTACGCCAACTGGGCCGAGCTGCTCGACTATTGCCGCTACTCCGCCATGCCCGTTGGCCGCCACGTGCTGTGCCTGCACGGCGAATCCGAGGACACCTTCCCGCCGTCCGATGCCCTCTGCGCCTTGCTCCAGGTCCTCAACCACCTGCAGGATTTGCAGAAGGACCTGCTGGCACTGGATCGCTGCTACCTGCCCCAGGACCTGCTCGACCGCCACGGCGCCGGCATCGACGACCTCTCCCGCCCCGCCGCCACAACCGGCCTGCGCGCGGTGATCGACGAATTGCTGGACGAGTGCGACACCCTCAACCGCACCGCCCGCGCCCTGCCCACCCGCGTGCGCAATCGCCGGCTGCGCCTGGAAACAGCGGTCATCGTCGGCCTCGCCGAACGCCTCGCCGCCCGCCTGCGCCGGCGCGACCCGATCGCCCGGCGCGTGAAGCTCACCAAACCCAACGCCATCGGCGCCCTGCTCGGCGCACTCCGTCACTGGTAGCCATGCCGTCCGACATCGAACACGTTGAAGCCATCGTCCGCGCCGCCGGCACCAGCTTCCATCGCGGCATGGCCATCCTGCCGCCGCCGCGCCGCCAGGCGATGTACGCCATCTATGCCTTCTGCCGCATCGTCGATGACATCGCCGATGAGGAGTCCCCCTTCGAAACCCGCAAGCCCCGGCTGGAGGAATGGCGCGCCCACCTCGCCGCCCTCTACCGCGGCGAAGCCACCGATCCCGTCACCCGCGAGCTGCTGCGCGCCATCCAGGCCTACGCCCTGCGCCAGGAAGACTTCGCCGCCGTCATCGACGGCATGGAAATGGACGCCGACGCCCGCATCGTCGCCCCCGATGAAGCCACGCTGGATCTCTACTGCGACCGCGTCGCCGCCGCTGTCGGCCGCCTCTCCGTCCGCGCGTTCGGCGATGCCTCCCCCGCCGCCGACGAGGTCGCCCACCACCTCGGCCGCGCCCTGCAACTCACCAACATCCTGCGCGACATCCACGAAGACGCGCAGCGCAGCCGCCTCTACCTCCCCCGCGACCTGCTCGACCCCCTCGGCATCCCGCACGACGCCCAGGCCGCCCTCATGCACCCCGCCCTGCCTGCCGTCTGCGCCACCCTGGCCAGCCGTGCCCATGCCCATTACGCCAGCGCCATCGCCGCGATGGCGCGCTGCGACCGCACGGCGATGAAACCCGCCCGCCTGATGGGCGCCACCTACGGGGCCATCCTCTCGAAGCTCGAAGCGCGCGGTTGGGCAAAGCTGGATCAGCCCGTGAAGCTGTCCAAATGGGCGAAGATCCGCATCGCGCTGCGGCATCTGCTGGGATAAGCAAGAATGTTCTTTTTTGAAAAAAAGAACCAAAAAACTTTTACGACCTGGCGCAGTGGAGCCCCCGCGCAAAGTCGGAAAAGTCTTTTTGCTTCTTTTTCTTCAGAAAAAGAAGACTCTTCCTCATGATCCACATCATCGGCGCCGGCCTCGCCGGCCTGTCTGCCGCCATCGCCCTCACCCAGGCCGGCCACCGTGTCACACTCTACGAATCCGGCCCCGCCGCCGGCGGCCGCTGCCGCTCCTATTTCGACCGCGAGCTGGGCTGCCGCATCGACAACGGCAACCACCTCCTGCTCTCCGGCAACCGTGCCGCCCTGGCCTACCTCGAAACCATCGGCGCCGCCGATACGCTCACCGGCCCGCCAACACCCCAGTTCCCTTTCTTCGATCTCACCACCGGCGAGGCCTGGACCGTCGCCCCCAATGCCGGCCGCATCCCCTGGTGGATCCTGGCGAAGTCCCGCAGCGTGCCTGGTGCCCGCCTGTCCGAATTCGCCGGCCTGCTCCGGCTGAAATTCGCCCGCGGCGACCAAACCGTGGCCGAAACACTCGCCGGCAGCGGCACGCTCTACCGGCGCCTGCTGGAACCGCTCGCCATCGCAGCCCTCAACACCATGCCGGATGTGGGATTGGCCCGCCTGCTCGGCGCCGTGGTCGATGAAACCCTCGCCCAGGGCGGCGCCGCCTGCCGCCCGCTGGTGCCGCAGGAGGGCCTGTCCGAATCCTTCATCGACCCCGCCCTGGCCTGGCTCACCGCGCGCGGCGCCACGCTGCACACCAACCGCCGCATTGCCGCACTGCGCCAGGATGCCGGCCGCGTGCAGGAACTCCTCACCGCCGACGGCCCCGCCCCGATCGCCGCCGATGATGTCGTGGTGCTCGCCACCCCGCCCTGGGTCGCCACCACCCTGCTTCCCGGCCTCACCGCGCCGGATGCCTTCGAGTCCATCGTCAACATCCACTTCCGCGCCGAAGCGCCGCCGGGCTTCATCGGCGTGGTCGGCGGGCTGGTGGAGTGGATCTTCACCAAGCCCGGCATCGTCTCCACCACCACATCGGCCGCCAACCGCGTGGTGGACCAGCCCGCCGAAACCCTCGCCACCCAGGCCTGGTCCGAGATCACCCGCGCCCTTGCTCTCCCCGGTCCCATGCCGCCCTGGCGCGTGGTGAAGGAAAAACGCGCCACCTTCGCCGCCACCGCCGAACAGGAACGCCGCCGCCCCCCGGCCCACACCGCGCTCGCCAACCTCGTCCTGGCTGGCGACTGGACCGCCACGGGGCTGCCCGCCACCATCGAAGGCGCCATCCGCTCCGGCATGGCCGCCGCCCAGGTGCTTCTCCGCGCCGGGACGTTGCGCTAAAGCACGCTCCACCATGGACACCCTGGCCCCCACCGCCCTGGACGACTCCGTCGCCCGCGCCCAGGCCCGGCTGCTGCGCGAGCAGAAGCCGGATGGCCATTTCGTCTTCGAGCTGGAGGCGGATGCCACCATCCCGGCCGAATTCGTGCTGCTGACGCATTTCCTCAACCGGCCCGATATGGAGCTGGAGCAGGCCATCGCGGTCTATCTGCGCCGCATCCAGGGCAGCCACGGTGGCTGGCCGCTGTTCCACGATGGCGCGTTCGACATCTCGGCCAGCGTGAAGGCCTATTTCGCCCTCAAGATGATCGGCGACGATCCCGCCGCCACCCACATGGCCCGCGCGCGCGACGCGATCCTGGCGGCCGGCGGGGCGGAGCGCAGCAACGTCTTCACCCGCGCCCAGTTGGCCCTGTACGGCGAGGTGCCCTGGCATGCCGTTCCGGCCATGCCGGTGGAGATCATGCTGCTGCCGCGCTGGTTCCCGTTCCATCTGGACAAGGTCAGCTACTGGTCGCGCACCGTGATCGTCCCGCTCCTGGTGCTGATGGCGCTGCGCCCGCGGGCCCGCAACCCGCGCGGCGTGCACGTGCCGGAACTGTTCCGCACCAAGCCGGCGCAGGTGAAGGACTGGATCCGCGGCCCGTTCCGCTCTGGCTGGGGCCATGTGTTCAAGCATCTGGATCGCGTGCTGCAGGTCGCCACGCCGCTGTTCCCCCGCGCCACCCACCAGCGCGCGATCCGGAAGGCGGTGGAGTTCGTCGTGCCCCGGCTGAATGGCGAGGACGGGCTCGGCGGCATCTACCCCGCCATGGCCAACGCCATGATGATGTTCGATACGCTGGGCTATGCGGCGGACCATCCCGATCCCGCCATCTGCTGGCAGGCGCTGCGCAAGCTGCTGGTGATCAAGAATGACGAGGCCTATTGCCAGCCCTGCCTCTCCCCGGTCTGGGACACCAGCCTGGCCGGCCACGCCATCGCGGAGGCGGAGGGCAACGATGCCCCCCAGGTCTCCGCCGCCAATGCCTGGCTGCGCTCCAAGCAGGTGAACGATCTGGTGGGTGACTGGGCCGCCGCCCGCCCGCACGTGCCCCCCGGCGGATGGGCCTTCCAGTACGAGAACGCCCACTACCCCGATGTCGATGACACCGCCGTGGTCGGCATGCTGCTGCACCGCGAAGATCCGGAGCGCCATGCCGAAGCCATCCGCCGGGCGCGGGACTGGATCATCGGCATGCAGAGCAAGGATGGCGGCTGGGGCGCCTTCGATGCCGACAACACCCACCACTACCTGAACCACATCCCCTTCGCCGACCATGGCGCGTTGCTCGATCCGTCCACGGCGGACGTTACCGCCCGCTGCGTCTCGTTCCTGGCGCAGATCGGCGAACCGCTGGACAGCCCCGTGGTCCAGCGTGCGGTGGCGTGGCTGATCGCGGAGCAGGAGGCGGATGGCGCCTGGTTCGGGCGCTGGGGCACCAACTACATCTACGGCACCTGGTCCGTGCTCTGCGCGCTGAATGCCGCCCAGTTGCCACACAGCGATCCCAGCTTCCGCCGCGCCGTCGATTTCCTGCTCTCCGTGCAGCGCGAGGATGGCGGCTGGGGGGAGGACAATGAGAGCTACGCCGATGCGCCGCATGGCAGGCACGGCGTCTCTACCCCCTCGCAAACCGCCTGGGCGCTGCTGGGCCTGATGGCGGCTGGGGAGGCGGAGCATCCGGCGGTGGCGCGTGGCATCGCCTATCTCGCCGCCACCCAGACCGGGGATGGCGGGTGGGAGGAGACGCCATACACCGCCGTTGGTTTCCCGCGCGTGTTCTACCTGCGCTACCACGGCTACAAGCTGTTCTTCCCGCTGCTCGCCCTGGCGCGCTACCGCAACCTCCAGCGCAGCAACGACCGGCGCGTTGCCTGGGGGTTCTGATTCTCGGCTTCGTCACAGGCCTCACCGCGGAAGCCAAGCTTGCCCGCCGCCTCGGCACGGCGGAGGCCGGTGGCGGCACGCCGGCGGGGGCGGAGGCGGCGGCGGAGCGGCTGGTGGCCCAAGGCGCCACCGCGCTGGTCAGTTTCGGCCTGGCCGGCGGGCTTGATCCCGGGCTGATCGCGGGGGCCATCGTGATCCCGGCGGAGGTGATGGAGCATGGCCAGCGCTACCGCACCACCTATGCCCTGTGCGCCCGGTTCGGCGGCCAGATGCCGGTGCGGGCCCTGGCCACCGACCACATCCTGGCCACGCCGGAATCGAAGGTGCGCGCGCATTACGACACCTACTCGGTGATCGTGGACATGGAATCCGGGGCCGTCGCGCGGGTGGCGGCGCGGCATGGGCTGCCGTTTGCCGCGGTGCGGGCGGTGTGCGATCCCGCCGGGTTCGCGCTGCCGCCGCTGGCGCTGGAGGCGCTGGATTCCGGCGGGCGGATCGGCCCGTGGCGCGTGCTGCGCTCCGTGCTGCGCCGGCCCGGGCAGATACCGGCGCTGATCGCGCTCTCCGGCCATGCCTCGGAGGCGCGGGCGGCGCTGGCGCGCTTGACTTCGAAATCGCGCGGTTCATAGCTTCGAGCCACCAACGAACCGGGAGACGGGACCATGTTGAAGCGCATCGGCCGGCGCATGCTGGCGGCCACCATCGCGGCGGGCGTCCTGTTCGCCCCGGCCCTGGCGCAGGCCGGCGAGGTCACGTTCTGGACGTGGCGCCAGGAAGACCGCGCTGCCTATGCCGAGTTGTTCGCCGAGTTCATGAAGGCCAATCCCGGCATCACGGTGAAGTTCGAGTCCTTCGCCGTGGAGCAGTACGCCACCGTGCTCTCCACCGCGCTGGCCGCCGGCAAGGGCGGGGATGTGATCCATACCCGTGCCTATGGCGGGTTGGAGCAGTTCGCCAAGGCCGGCTACCTGCTGGCGCTGGACAATGCCAACGTGCCGGAGCTGGCCAATCTGGGTGATGACGCCAAGGCGAGCCTGACGCTGCGGGCCGACGGCAAGGTGTACTCCTATGCCTTCGCCAGCCAGACGCTGGGGCTTTATGTGAACAACGAGGTGTTCAAGCGCGCCGGTGTCACCCCGCCGACCACCTGGGCCGAGCTGATCGCGGTTTCCAAGACGCTGAAGGACAAGGGCGTGGTGCCGCTGGCCAACGGCATGGCCACCGCGTGGATGGCGGAGGTGTTCACATCCGTCTTCACCAACCCGCTGGTGGGGCCGGAGTTCTCGGCGGACCTGCTGTCGGGCAAGGCGACTTTCTCCGATGCGCGCTACGTGGGTGCGCTGACGAAGCTGCTGGAGCTGCGTGACTACATGCCGCCAGGCTTCACCGGCATCGACTACCCGACGGCGCAGCAGCTGTTCCTTTCGGGCCGGGCGGCGATGTTCGCGGGTGGCAGCTTCGAGATCGCCAATTTCCGCAAGCAGAACCCGAAGCTGGACATGACCTTCATCGCCCCGCCCGCCCCGCAGGTTGGCGCGCCGCGGCTGGTCTCCAAGTTCTTCGATGGCGGTTATGCGGTGAACGCCAAGAGCAGCAACCAGGCCGATGCACTCAAGCTGGTGCGCTGGATGGGCACGAAGCAATTTGGCGACAGGTTCTCGGCGCTGCTGGGCAACATCTCCCCCATCAAGGGCGTGACCATCGCCGACCCGATGCTGGCCGAGGTGGCGAAGCTGAACGAGACGTCAGCGCCGTACATCACGGCGGTGTATTTCCGCTATGACAGCCCGACGGGCTCCGAGCTGCTGCAGGCGGGCATCCAGAAGATGATGGCTGGCAGCATGACGCCGGCCGAGGTAGGTGCCTCCATGACGCAGGGCATCACCCGCTACTTCAAGCCGTTCCAGAAGTGATCGCCGTTGCAGGCCGTGCCCGTTCGCGGGCGCGGCTTGGTCTTTGGATTCTTCTGCTGCTGGCGCCGGCATTGGCGATCATGTCCCTTTTCGTGGCATGGCCGCTTTTGTCGGCGCTGCGCTATGCGTTCTTCAGCTTCAAGGGCGTGGCCCCCGATGCGTTCGTGGGGCTGGCCAATTTCCGCGATGTGCTGACCAGCGAGCCCTATGCCAGTTGGACGTGGCGGGCGCTGTGGCACAACGTGATCGTGTTCACCTCCTTGATGGTGGTGCAGAACGGGCTTGCCTATCTGATCGCGTTCGCGCTGCTGAAGGGGTTGCCGGGGCATCGGGTGCACCAGGTGATCGTGTTCCTGCCGGTGGTGCTCTCCGCCGTGATCGTGGGCTTCCTGTGGAAGCTGTTCCTGCATCCGATGTTCGGCATGGTGAATGCGGCGCTGGCGCTGGTGGGGCTGCCGGGGCGGCCGTGGCTGGGGGATGAGGCGACGGCGTTGGGCTCGTTGATCTTCACCAATGCGTGGCACTGGGTGGGGTTTCCGGCGCTGATCTTCCTGGCGGGGATGCAGCGCATCCAGAAGGAGACGCTGGAGGCCGCAAGGATCGACGGGGCGAATGACCGGGTGCTGCTGACCAGGATCATCTGGCCGCTGGTGGCGCCGGCGACGACGATCATCTTCACGCTGACCTTCATCGGCAGCTTCAACTGGTTCGAGCTGCCCTATGTGATGACGGGGCTGAACGGCTCGCCGGGTGGGGCGACCGACGTGCTCGGGCTGTATTTCTACCGGACGGCGTTCGGCAACACGACGTCGGGGCTGCAGGATTTCGGGCGGGGCAGCGCGCTGGCGGTGCTGATGTTCCTGTTCATTGCGACGACCTGCGCGGTGGCGTTGCGGTATCTGCGGCGGCGCGAGATCCAATTGTAAGCAGGGCGGGTACGAGGACGAGCCAGGCGATTCGGGCCTGGTAGCGGTCGTGCGGGCTGGAGAGGGCGCCCGTGGCGGCGGCGTTGGCGAGCAGGGCCAAGAGGATCATCGCGGCGAGGCGGTTGCGGCGCCAGGCGAGCCATGTCGTGGCGGCGGTTCCGGCGAGCAGGGCGGCGAGGTGGAGTGGGTTGAGGGGTTCGGCCCAGGGGCGGAGGCGTTCGTTCATTTGTAGGCCGGCGCGGAAGCGGGCCATCTCGGCTGCGGGGAAATAGGCGCGCAGGCTGCCGGTGATGGAGGATTCCAGCCAATCGTTGCCCAGCGTGTCGCCCAGGGCGACGCGGGTGAGCTGGTGGGCGGTGTTGGCGATGGCCGTTTTCAGGACGGCGATGGGTTCCTGGAGGAGGGTGGCGCGGACGATGGCGCTGGCTTCGGGGGCCAGGGCGATGGGGCCGCCGGTGGACCAGACGGGGGCCCAGTCCTTCCAGAGGAAATCGTCGCTGTCGGGGGGGAAGCGGCCCTGCCAGTCGCAGAGTTTCCAGTCGGGACGCGGGCATTCGCGGGCGAGGACGGCTTGGGCGGGGCCGTCGGTGGTGAGGCGGGCGAGGGCGAAGACGGCGCCGTAGGGGGAGATCGCCCATTTGCCGTGGCCGATGACGTTGGTGGCGAGCAGCAGGGCGAGGGCGGCGGGGAGCGGGATGAGGATGCTGCGATGGGCGCGCAGCAGGAGGGCGAGGAGGGTGAGCGCCAAAGCGAGGGGGAGGTAGGAGAGGTGGCTGGCGATGGCGATCGGGGCCAGGAGGAGGAGCCAGAGGCGGAGAGGGGTGGAGAGTTTGGCGAAGCCGAGGAGGGTGAGGGACAGGACGACGGTGGGGGCGAGGATGTCTGGCATCAGCAGGCTGGTGAACCAGGGGGCGGCGGAGAAGATGGCCAGCGCGGCGCAGAGGGCGAGGTGGAAGCGGGCGGTGGGTGGGGCGACCGTGGCGCGGGTGAGCCAGAGCAGGTGGGAGACCAGCAGGCATTGCGCGGCCATGGGGAGCCAGAGGGTGAGGCGGAGATGGAAGAGGGCGAGCAGGGGGCCGTAGATGAAGGGCTTGTCCCAGACCATCTGCGGCTCGCCGCCCTGGACGAGGAAGGCGTGGGTGTCGCTGAAGACCAGCGGATAGTGGTTCAGCAGGGCGGGCCAGGCGAGGAACAGGGCGCCTGTGATGACGGGGATCAAATGAAGGTCTTCTTTTTCTGAAGAAAAAGAAGCAAAAAGACTTCATACATTTGGTTCGCAGCGGTGGGGACCATCGGGGCCAAAGTTCTGAAAGTTTTTTGGTTCTTTTTTTCAAAAAAGAACGTGCTTGCCTTGATACTGGAACCGCCCGGTGGCGGCAAGATGACTTTTAATTTTGATATCGTAATATTTTGGGCATGGGTTGCCCTGGTCAGTCCCGGCCGTATTTTTTGAGGAAGTAGCGAGCGGCAGCGATTTCGTAGGGGCGCAGGTTCAATTCGGGGTCGGTGAGTTTCAGGCGGCGGGGTTTTGCCGGCCGGGGCTTGCGCGGGGGGCGCGGGCGAGGCGGGAGTTGGAGCCAGGCGGGCTGGTCGACGCCGAGGGCGTGGCAGAGCGGACGCAGGAGGCGGGCGGCCTGGGGGGCGGCCTGGACGAAATCCTGGATGTTGGTGGTTTGCAGGAGGTCGTGGAGGGCACCGGCGCTAGGGCCGGCTTCCGGGATGCGGCGGGTGATCCAGCCGCGGCCGCGGGGGAGGCGCGGGGGCGCATCGACCAGGGGCATGCCGGGGGCGGGGAGTTCGGGGATCTGGGGCGGCGTGGGGCGGGGGGTGGTTTTTGGGCGTTGGGTGGGTTTGCGGGGTTTGGGGAGGGTGGCTTGTTGCCAGCGGTCGTAGAGGCGGGTGAGGCGGTTGCCGAGGCGTTCGAGGCGGAACCAGAGGAGGGTCCAGACGGGGGCGGGGAGGAGGGGGAGGTCGCCGTGGGGGGCGATGATCCAGCGCAGCTCGGGCCCGGCCCAGATCGGGCGTGCGGGCGCGCTGACGACAGGGGCTGCGCGCGCGATGACGCGGCGCAGGCCCTGGATCAGGCCGGTGAGGAAGGGGGCGAACTGGATCATAGTTAGTTATATAACTAACTGTCAGAGGCGGTGCAAGGGGTGTTTTGGGATATTTTTCTGGAGTGGGTTGGGGTGTCGGCATCCCAAGATGCCCCCCTCCGGCTCCCCCCGCCTGCGGCGAGGGGAGAGAAGTAAGGAAGAAAGCGGCCACTAAGACACTAAGACACAAAGAAAGTGGGAAGAGGCTGGGGTGTGGAGATATTAATAAAAAAAAAGAGCCTTAGAAAAAAATATACACAAAGAAACAATGCAATAGGGGAAGAAGCAGGTGGAAGAACCGATTCTCGGTTCGTCCGCCTTCGGGTAGGAGAGATGATTTTTTTCTCCCTCGGCTTGCTTCTTTGTGTCTTAGTGTCTTTGTGTCCGCATGCTTGCTTTTGCTCCGCGCGGTGGCGGGCTTGAGCCTGCTCTACTGCGGAAAAGGGGGATGGCGGAACCGCTTCGCGTTCCGCCCTACGCCCGGTGGTGGGGTTTGGTTATTGAAGTCTTTTTGCTTCTTTTTCTTCAGAAAAAGAAGGGCTTGCTTGTTAGGGGTGGCCGGGGTCCCGGGGGGCGTAGCGGGCGCGGAGGGCGGCGGCGGTGGCGCGGACGACGCTGTCCCAGTCGTTGGGGACGGCTTGGCGGAAGAGGCGGAGGGAGGCGTACCAGGGGGAATCGGTGCGGGCGAGTTGCCAGCGCCAATCGGGCGCGTGCGGGAGCATGACCCAGGCGGGGCGGCCGAGGGCGCCGGCGAGGTGGGCGACGGCGGTGTCGACGGTGATGACGAGGTCGAGGGCTGAGATCAGGGCGGCGGTTTCGGACCAGTCGGCGAGGCCGGCGGAGAGGTCTGGGATGCCGAGCGGGGCGAGTTCGGCGTGGCGCGGGCCATGCTGCAGGGCGACGAGGCGCAGGCGGGGCACGGCGGCAGCGAGGCGGTGCAGCGGGCGCAGCAGGCGGGCGGCGGCCCCTTGCGGCAGGGAGCGGTGGCGGTCGTTGGCATGGGCGGGGTTGCCGGCCCAGACCACGCCGATGCGCACGCCGAGGCCGATCTCGCGGCGCCAGGCGGCGATGCGGTCCGGGTCGGCAGCCAGGTAGCCCTGGGCGCGGGGGATCGGCTCGAACCCGCCGGCGGGCGGGGGGAGGAGGCGCGGCAGGCTCATCTGGTCGATCCAGAGATCGTGCGGCGGCAGGCCTTCGGCGCGGGGTACGGCGGCGATGCCGTGGCTGGCCAGCAGGGGGATGAGCGAGGCGGCGCAGGCCAGGGTGACGCGGGCGCCGCCTTCGGTGGCGGCGCGGGCGGCGAGCGGGGCGAGGTAGCGGGCGAACATGAGGGTGTCGCCCATGCCCTGCCCGGCATGGACCAGAAGGTGGCGGCCCTGGAGGGGTTCGCCCTGCCATTCCGGCCGGGCGCCGGGGGCGGTGGCGAGGGCGGCGAAATCAGGGGCGAAGCGGGGGTGGCGCTTGCGCCATTCGGCATCCTCGAAGCCGCCTTCGAGATCGCCGGCGAGGAGGCGGGCGATGGCGCGGTTCCAGTAGGCGGGGGCGTAGCCGGGTGCTGCCTCGATGGCGGCGGTGCAGGCGGTGACGGCTTCGGGCAGGCGGGCTTCGGCGGTGAGGACGGCGCCGAGGCTGGCATAGGCCTCCGCGAGGCCGGGCGGGGGAGTGCCGGGGGTGCGGGCGGGGAGGGCTGCTGCCGGCGGGGGGGTAGCGCGGGCGATGGCCTGGCGGAGGAGATCCAGCGCGGTGGCGGTATCGCCGGAATCGGCGCGGGCATTGGCCATGGCGAGGAGGATGGGGGCCTGGTCTGGTGCCAGGTTCGCGGCGCGGTCCAGCGCGGCGACGGCTTCGGGGGCGCGGCCGAGGGCGCGCAGGGCGACGCCGCGGGCGAGCCAGGCATCAGCCATGTCGCCGCGGCGGGCGAGGCCGGCTTCGGCTTCCACCAGGGCGGCTTCGGGCTGGCCGGCGGCGACGAGATGGCAGGCCAGGGCGGCGCGGGCGCGCGGATCATCCGGCGCGAGGCCGACGGCCTGGCGGGCGGTGGCGACGGCGGCGCGCGGATCGCCGGCGCGGGCCTGGAGCTGGGCAAGGGCGAGGCGCAGGCCGACATCGCGCGTGCGGGTGGCGAGGACGTGTTCCACCAGGGCGATGGCTTCGGGCAGCTCGCCGCACTCGGCGCAGGCGCGGGCCAGGGCGGTGGCGGTATCGGCGTGGCCGGGGCGCAGGGCGATGGCCTGGCGCAGCAGGGCGGCGGCTTCCTGCGGGCGGGCGGTTTCGGTGAGCAGGATGCCGAGCAGGTGCATCGCCTGGGGGAAGTGCCGGGCTTCGGCGAGCACGCCGCGGTAGAGGGCCTCGGCGCGGGTGATGTCGCCGGCGCGATGGGTGGCCAGCGCCTCGGCGAGCCCGGCGAGGGCTTCGGCGGAGGGGACGGACTCGCGCGGCTGGGGGGCGACGAGGCCCGAGGCGGTGTCGAAGGGCAAGGCGGGGGCTGCCTGGGGGGGCAGGTGCGCGGCGGTGGGGTCGGACATGGCTGGCTCTCCGGGGGCCAACCTGACGTGCAAAGGTGAAGGGACCGCTACCGGGGGGTGCGGTTGGGGGGAAGGTGGGTGGGGGAGGTGGGGGAGAAGATGGCGGGTCCGCTGCGCGACCCGCCCTACGCCGGGTGGCCTGGTTCGGTGCCCCAGCGGGCGGCGGCGGCTTCGTCGGTTTCGCGGGCGTCGACCCAGCTATGGGTGCCGTCGGTGAAGGTTTCCTTCTTCCAGAACGGCGCCTTGGTTTTCAGCCAGTCGATGAGGAAGGCGGTGGCTTCCAGCGCGTCTGCCCGGTGGGGGGAGGCGGCGAGGACGAGGACGATGGTTTCGCCCGGGGCCATGGGGCCGACGCGGTGGATGAGGGTGGTGGCGAGCAGGTTCCAGCGCGCGGCGGCCTGGTCGGCGATGGCGGAGAGGGCCCGTTCCGTCATGCCCGGGTAGTGTTCCAGGGCCATTTCGGTGATCGGGCGGCCCTTGGCGGTGCCGCGGACGGTGCCGATGAAGCTGCCGATGCCGCCAATGTCGGTGCGGGTGTTGCCGTGGGCGTCGGACATGAGGGCGGCAAATTCGGCGCCTACATCGATGGGGTCGTGCTGGACGCGGATGGTGGCCATGGACTTAGCCCCCGGTGACCGGCGGGAAGAAGGCGACCTCGTCGCCCGGCGCGATGGTGGCCTCCGGCTGGGCGAAATCCTGGTTGATGGCGCAGCGGACCGGGGCGGTGGTGCCGAAGGCGGCCTCGTAGCCCGGGCCGCGGGTGCGCAGCCAGGCGACGAGGGCGGCGACGGTATCGGTGCCCGGGGGTGGGGTGAGTTCCTCCTCCCCGGTGCCGATGCGTTCGCGCAGCCAGGAGAAGTAGAGCAGGCGGAGGGGGCGGGGTTCAGCCATGGGTCTCGTGTGCAGAGCGTGGTCGTCGGAGGCGGAAGCGCCGGAGACGTGAATCACGCGATCCAGCTAACGCGGGGCGGGGATGGTCTGGGTGGTGCCGTCGGGGCCGATGAGGGTGAGGGTGCCGTTGGCGTTGGGCATGACGATGCCGGTGCGGCCGCCGGGCAGGGTGAAGGTTTCGACGCCGTTGCCGCCCATGATTGTGGTGGCGGGGCCCATCGGGGTTTGCAGGACGCGGCTGGCGGGGGAGGGCTGGGCGGCCGGCGGCAGGGTGGGGGCGGTGGCGCGCGGCGCGGAGAGGGCGGCGGGGCTGGCGGCCGGCGGCGGGAAGCCGCTGCCGCGCGGCATGGGCGCGTCGATCGGCGGGAGGGGGTTGCCCATTTCGCGCTGCATGTCGGACATGGTGCGCGGCGGGGGGAGCGGGCCGGGCCAGACATTGCCGGGCTCGGTCTGCAGGGGTTCGACTTCCTCGCCGGTGCCGGTGACGCGGCGGGCGTTGGCGCTTTCGATGGCGGGGCGGTTGGGGGCGCCGCGCCAGGAGAAGACGTCGCCCAGGAAGCCGCCCATGCCGTCGGTGGGGTTGCCCACGTAGGAGGCGCAGCCGGAGAGCAGCAGGGTGGCGGCGAAGGCATAGGCCGCAGGACGGAGGGCGGTGCGCCGCATGGGGGTCTTTTCCTTGTCGGGGCGGGTCCGGGGTCGGCGGGGGGCCGGCCGGGGGGCTTTGTACGGTGTGCCGGGGTGCAATGTGCCCGTGCGGAGGCTCCGGCTCAAGCTTCGGGTCGCAGGGTGGGCAGGGAGGCGGCGATCCAGGCGGCGATGGCGGGGGGATCGGAGAGGGGGAGGCAGAGGCGATCGCAGCCCTGGAGGGGGGTGTCGGAGGCGACGGCGATGATGTCTGGCCGGCCGGGCCAGATCGGGGGCTTGCCGAGGGACGGGCGGTGGACCTCCAGCTTCGGGTGCGGCGAGGCCTTGTAGCCTTCGACCAGGACGAGGTCGACGGGGGCGAGGCGGCGCAGGAGGTCGGCGAGATCGGGTTCCTCGCCGTGGTTCTCGTGCAAGAGGGCCCAGCGGCGGCCGGCGGCGATCAGGACCTCCTGCGCGCCGGCGGCGCGGTGGCGCCAGCTGTCCTTGCCGGGCTGGTCGAGATCGAAATCGTGATGGGCGTGCTTGACGGTGGAGACCGTGAGGCCGCGGGCGGCGAGGACGGGGATGAGGGCGGTGAGCAGGGTGGTCTTGCCGCTGCCGGACCAGCCGGTGATGCCGAGCAGGGTCATTCGCGGACGGGATCGGGGGCGCGATGCGGCTGGGAGGCGTGGCGCAGGCCGGCCAGCAGGTAGTCCCACCCGGTGATGAGGGTGAGGGCGGCGGCGGTGAAGAGCATCGCCTCGCCGATGATCGCAACCGGGAGCCAGGGGATGCCGAGGAACTCGGCGGAGGGGTTGCCGGCGAGGAGCGTGCCGAGGGCGCCCATCTGGACGCCGGTTTTCCACTTGGCGAGCACGGTGACGGGCAGGCCGATGCGCATGCCGGCGAGGTATTCGCGCAGGCCGCTGACCAGGAGTTCCCGCAGCATGATGACGATGGCGGGGTAGAGGCCGACGGCGCTGAGGCGATCCGTGCCCACGAGCATCATGAGGGCGGCGGCGACGAGGAGTTTGTCGGCGATCGGGTCGAGCATGCGGCCGAGGTCGGAGGTTTGGCCGTAGTCGCGGGCGAGCTTGCCGTCAAAATAGTCGGTGATGCCGGCCAGGCCGAAGACGACGCAGGCGGCGAAATCGGTGGCGGGGCTGCGGATGGAGGCGAGCACCACCATCACCGGGATGGCGGCGATGCGGGACAGTGTGAGTACGTTGGGCAGGTCGGTCATCATGCGCGGCGGACAGTAGAGGGAAATTCGCGCGCGGTCAGCCCGTGGTGTTTGACGATTGGGGGACGCTGGCGTAGCGGGGCGGGATGACCCAAGCGCCCGCCGGCATCTGGCCGATCCTGTATGCGTTCTTCACCCGCGAGGGGGGGCTCGATCGTGCGGCGATGCGGTTGCAGGCGCGGGCGGTGCTGGCAGCAGGCGCCCCGGGGATGGCGGTGATGGGGCTGGCCACCGAGGTGGGGAAGCTCTCGCCGGCCGAGCGGCGGCAGGTGGTGGAATGGGCGGCCGAGGATCTCGGCGGGCGGATTCCGCTGGCGGTGACGATCTTCGGGGCGACGGTGGAGGAGCAGCGTGCCGCGGTGGCGCAGGCGGCTGCGTGCGGGGCGGCGTGGGTGGTGCTGCAGCCGCCGCGGATTCCGGGGATTTCGGAAGCCGCGCTGGTGGATTTCTTTGCCGCGGTGATCGACCGGTCGCCGGTGCCGGCGGGGATCCAGAATGCGCCGGAGCTGATCGGGATCGGGCTGGGGCCGGCGGCGATCGGGGAGTTGGCGCGGCGCTGTGCGAATTTCACGGTGCTGAAGGGCGAAGGGCCGGCGACGCTGATCGCGCGGGTGGTGGAGGAGACGGACGGCAAGCTCGCGGTGTTCAACGGGCGCGGTGGGCTGGAATTGCCGGATAACCTCCGCGCGGGCTGCGCCGGGCTGATCCCGGCGCCCGATTGCTTCGAGGCGCAGATCGCCATCTACGACGCCATGCGGCGCGGGGACGAGGCGGAGGCGGAGCGGCTGTACCGGGAGATCCTGCCGGCCATCGTGTTCGTGATGCAGTCCGTGGATCACCTGATCTGCTACGGCAAACGACTGACCGCGGCGCGGCTGGGACTGACCGTGTTCGACCGCGAGCCCGGCCTGGCCCCCAATGCCTTCGGCCTCGCCGCCGTCGACCGGTTCGCCCAGGCGCTGGGGGCGATGAAGACGTAGGAAGGCAAGGCCAGGGCTCTGCCCTGGACCCGCTGGGGCCTTAGGCCCCAGACCCCTCGACCTTTTTCCGCCTTCGGCGGGGAGGGGCCGTCGAGGCGGTGGAGAGACCCGGGCGGCCCCTCCCCGCCGAAGGCGGAACTATTGTGGGTCCAGGGACCTCAGGTCCCTGGTGGGGTCCAGGGGCAAAGCCCCTGGCCTTGCTTCCTACGACTCCGCCCCAGCGCGCCGGCGTTCGATGGCGGCGATGGTGTGGAAGCCGAGGGTTCGGAAGGGTTCCGGGGAGATTCGGTTGGGGGTTCCGAAGGCGGCGAGGATGGCGGCGGTGCTGTCTTGGCCGGAGATTTGTTCGGCGAGGCGTTTGCCCAGGACGGTGCCTTTGACGATGCCGGAGCCGTTGCAGCCGGCGAAGCCGTAGAGGCCCTGGTCGAGTTGGCCCCACCAGGGGGCGCCGTTGAGGGTCAGCGCCGTGGTGCCGCCCCAGACGTGGTCCAGGTCGACATGGGAGAGGGCGGGGTAGCGGCGATGGAAGCGGCTTCGGAGTTCGTCGCGGACGCGGGGTTCGGGGAGGCCGTGTTCGTAGGCGTAGAGGGAGCGGACCATCAGGCGGTCGGGCCCGACGCGGCGGACGGTGGTGCCGAGGCGGTGGCAGGAGAGGAGGCCCCAGCTGGATTGGGTGCCGAAGGCGCTGGGCGGGACGGGGGCGCTGATGGCGGCGTAGGTGTGGATGGTGACGATGCGGTCGCGCAGGTGGCCGAACTGCTTGATGGCGGCGTTGGTGGCCATCACCACCGTGGGGGCGGTGACGGTGGCGTTGGTGGTTTCGAGGCGCCAGTGGGGGCCATCGCGGCGCAGGGTTTGGAGGGGGGAGGATTCGTGGAGCTGGATGTTTTCGGGGAGCGAGTCGGCGAGGCCGCGGATGAGGGCGGCGGGGTCGAGCAGGTAGCCGCCTTCGGTGAAGAGGCCGAGGCGGTAGTAGCGCGTGCCGATGCGCTGTTCCATGTCGTCGGGGCCCAGGAGCGCGTGGGGCAGGCCGAGGGATTGGACTGTGGCGAGCATGCTGCGGACGATGGCCTCGCCGCGTTCGGTGGCGGCACCCTTGATGCGGCCGCTGAGGTGGAGGCCGCACTCGATGTTGTGCTGCTGGGTGAGGGCGACGAGCCAGTTGAAGCCTTCTTCGCCGAAGCGGTCTTGCGCGGCGGCGCTGGCCAGGGCGGCGGGGGAGGTGCCGCCGGGGATGTCGGTGGGGCTGGCGAAACCGGAGTTGCGGCCGGAGGAGCCTTCGCCGATCTCGGTGGCTTCGAGGACGATGATGCGGGCCTGTGGGTGGAGTTCGGCGAGGCGGCGGGCGGCGGCCAGGCCGGTGAAGCCGGCACCGACCACGGCGAAATCGGCGCGGTGGTCGCCGTGCAGGGCCGGGCGCGGGGTGCGCGGGGGGAGCATGGCGTTCCAGCCGCAGCGATCGGCGTAGCTGGGGAAGGTGGGGCGGGGCATCAGGCGGTCTCCGAGGCCGGGCCGCTATAGCCCAGCGCCCGGGTTGATTATAGCCGCAGGGGGACTATAGCCGCAGGCGGGGCGCGTGGAGTTCCGCTTCGGCTTCGGCCAGCATGCGCGGCAGGCGGGAGAGCAGGCCGCGGCGGCGGGGGGCGAAGGGGTGCGGGCGGGCGCGTTCGCCGCCGAGGTCGCGGATGAGGGTGGCGGTATCGCCGAGGCCGTCGATGAGGCCGAGTTCCAGGGCGCGGGCGCCGAGCATGTAGCCGCCGTCGAACAGGGCGGCTTCGTCGCCCTTGAGCTTCGTGCCGCGGCGGTCGCGGACCCAGGATTTGAAGCGCTCGTGCAAATCGTCCAGCAGGGCCTGGGTGAATTCGGCATCCTGCGGGCGTTCGGGGGAGAAGGGGTCGTTGCGGGCCTTGTTGGTGCCGGCGATGCGCAGGCGGCGGGCGATGCCGAGGCGGGCCAGGGCCTGGTCGAAACCGAAGCCGCCGCTGACGACGCCGATGGAGCCGACGATGCTCATCGGGTTGGCCAGGATGCGGTCTGCGGCGCAGGCAAGCCAGTAGCCGCCGGAGGCGCCGACCTCCCCGATGACGGCGGTGACGGTGACGTTGTGGCGGGCGGCGCCATCGCGGATGCGGCGGGCGATGAGATCCGACTGTACCGGGGAGCCGCCGGGGCTTTCGATGTCCAGCACCAGGTGGGCGCCCTTCGCGGCGGCGCAGGCGCGGTCGATCAGCGGGCCGTAGGCGGCGATGTTGAGGGCGGCGCGGCGGGCCAGGATGCCGTGCAGCACCAGGACGGGGATGCGCGGCTTGCGCCAGAACAGGAGTTTCATGGCGGAAAGCTGGGGGTGGCGCAGACCGGGCACAAGGCGTGGCGCGGGGGCGCGACTTGGCGGACGCATCCCGCTATATGCAGGAGGAGGAGGGCTGGGATGACGGAGATGGGATTCCCATGCGGATAGGGCGACGCCTGTTGCTGGCCGGCGCGGTGGCGCTGCCGGGTGCGGTGGCGCGCGGCGCCGGGGCGCAGGAATTGCGCGAGCGCCCCGCCGGGCAGGAGGTGGCGCCGATCCTGTTCGTGCATGGCAACGGCGACAGCGCCGCGCTGTGGATGCCGACGATCTGGCGCTTCGAATCCAATTTCTACTCCCGCGCCCGGCTGTTCGCGCTGGACATGCGCCTGCCCACCGCGCGGCGCGTGGATACGGTGCGCGAGGCCGGCCGGTCCTCCACCGAGGAGGCGACGGCGCAGCTGGCGCAGGAGGTGGCGCGGGTGCGCCGCGTGACGGGCGTGGAGCGGCTGGTGCTGGTGGGCCATGGCCGCGGGGGGAACATCATCCGCAACTTCCTGCGGCTGAACCCGGGCCAGAAGATGAAGGCCGCGATCCTGGCTGCCGCGCCGAGCCATGGGCTGATCGTGTCGGACAAGCATCTGGTGGGCAGCGAGTTCAACGGGGCCTCGCCGTTCCTGCGGGCGCTGAACGCCATGCCGGGGGAGGTGCCGGCGGGGGTGCCGGTGTTCACGCTTTCCAGCGACAACCGTGACAAGTGGGCGCAGGCGGATGGGCGGTTCCTGGGGCTGCCGGGCGTGCCGACGGGGATCGACGGGCTGGGCCCGGCGCTGCGCGGGGCCACCAACGTGGTGCTGCCGGGGGCGGACCACATGGAGGTGGGGTATTCCGCCGATGCCTTCACCGAGATCCACCGCATGGCCACCGGCGAGGCGCCGACGAACAGCCGCATCCGGCCGGAGGTGAAGCCCACGATCAGTGGCCGCGTGAGCGCCTGGGAGAATGGCGCGCCAACGAATATCGGCGTGGCGGGCGCGCGGGTGCGGGTGTTCGCGGTGGAAGCCGCCACCGGGCGGCGGACGGGCCCGCTGCTGCATGAGCGCATTACGGGCATGGATGGCGCCTGGGGGCCGTTGGATGTCGACCCCGAGATGCATTGCGAGTTTGAGTTGACGGTGCGTGGCTACCCGATCACCCACATCTATCGCGCGCCGTTTCCGCGCGGCAGCGAGCATGTGCATCTGCGGCCCTATCTGCCTTCGGCGGATGACCCCAAGGAGGGATCGCTGGTGCTGGTGAGCCGCCCGCGCGGATTTTTCGATGCCGGGCGGGACCGGATCACGATTGGCGGGCAGGTGGTCGGCGGCCCGCCGGACGTGCCGCATGAGAACATGCTGCGCGCGATCGGGCCCGCCGATACGCAGATTCCGATGCAGGTGGTGCACAACAATGAGCGCCTGGCCGGGCTGACCTGGCCGCTGGCGGAGCGCCGGGTGACGGTGATCGAGCTGACCGAATGAGCGGCGCGCCGGCGGCATCTTCCCTGGTGGAGGTGGAGGGGCTGTGCGTGGCGTTCGGAGCGCGCCGTGTGGTGCGCGACGTTTCGTTCCGCCTCGCACGCGGGGCGACGCTGGCGCTGGTGGGGGAATCGGGCTCCGGCAAGTCGCTCAGCGCGCTGTCATTGCTGGGGCTGTTGCCGGCGGGGGCGGCGGCAACCGGGCGGGTGCGGATTGCCGGGGAGGATGTGATCGGGGCGGCGCCCGAGACGCTGCGGCGGTTGCGCGGCGGCATCGCGGGGATGGTGTTCCAGGAGCCAATGAACAGCCTGAACCCGCTGGCGCGGATCGGGGCGCAGGTGATCGAGGCGATCCAGCTGCATCCGCGCCCGAGTGGCGCGTTGTCCGCTTCTGCCGCGCGGGCGCGGGCGGTGGAGCTGCTGGGGGAGGTGGGGTTCCCGGATGGCGCGCAGCGGCTGGATGCGTTTCCGCACCAGCTTTCCGGCGGGCAGCGCCAGCGGGTGATGATCGCCATGGCGCTGGCCAACGACCCCGCGCTGCTGATCGCCGACGAGCCGACCACGGCGCTGGACGTGACCATCCAGGCGCAGATCCTGAAGCTGCTGGCGGCCGAGAAGGCGGCGCGCGGCCTGGCGCTACTGCTGATCAGCCACGACCTGGCGATCGTGCGGCGCTACGCCGATGACGTGGTGGTGATGAAGGACGGTGACGTGGTGGAGGCGGGGACGGTGGCGGAGGTGTTCGCGCGGCCGCAGCATCCCTACACGCGCATGCTGCTCTCGGCCGAGCCCCGAGGGGCACCGGCGCCGCTTGCGCCGGCCGCGCCGGTGCTGATGCGCGGCGATGATGTGCGGGTGCATTTCCCGATCCGGCGCGGGTTGCTTCGCCGGACGATCGGCCATGTGAAGGCGGTGGACGGGGTTTCGGTTTCCATCCGCGAGGGCGAGACGGTGGGGCTGGTGGGCGAATCCGGCTCCGGCAAGTCCACCATGGGTTACGCGCTGCTGCGGCTGCAGCCGGCGGAGGGGCGGATCGCCTTCGTGGGGACCGATCTTTCCACGCTGGACCCAGCTTCGCTGCGGCGGCTGCGGGCGGACATGCAGATTGTGTTCCAGGACCCGTTCGGCAGCCTTTCGCCGCGGCTTTCGGTGGGGGAGATCATCGCCGAGGGGCTGGCGGTGCATGAGCCCGCGCTGCCGGTGGCGGAGCGTGAGGCGCGGGTGACGGACGCGCTGGCGGAGGTGGGGCTGCCGGCGGACAGCGTGGAGCGCTACCCGCACGAGTTCAGCGGCGGGCAGCGCCAGCGCATCGCCATCGCGCGCGCCATGGTGCTGAAGCCGCGCTTCGTGGTGCTGGACGAGCCGACGAGCGCGCTGGACATGTCCGTGCAGGGGCAGATCGTGGAGCTGCTGCGCAAGCTCCAGCAGGAACACGCGTTGGGCTACCTGTTCATCAGCCACGACCTGAAGGTGGTACGCGCCATGGCCCACCGGATCGTGGTGCTGCGCGGCGGTCAGGTGGTGGAAGAGGGGCCGGCGGAGGAGGTGATCGCCCGGCCGCGCGAGGACTATACCCGCGCGCTGATGGCCGCGGCCTTCAGCCTGGAGGCCGATGAGAGCGGAATCGTCGCGAGCTGATCGCCGGCCTGCATCCACGGAGATGAATGTTTCGTAGCGCTCGTGCCGGGCCTTTCGCCCGTGCTAGCGTTGCCGCAACAAATCCTGGGGAGCCCCTTCCGATGATCGCCATCACCCGCCGCCGTGCGCTGTTCGGCGCCGCCACCCTGGCCAGCGTTTATCCCATCCTGCGCAGCAGCCCGGCCCTGGGCCAAGGGGCACCGGCCGCCGCCGGACCGTTCAGCCTGCCGCCGCTGCCCTATGCGCCGGAGGCCAACGAACCCTCCATCGACAAGATGACGATGGAAATCCATCACGGGCGCCACCACAACGCGTTCATCGGCAACCTCAACGCCGCCGCCAAGGACTTCCCGCAGATCGCGGCGATGCCGATGCACCAGGTGCTGCAGAAGATCGGTGAAATGCCGGAAGCGGTGCGCGGGGTGATCCGCAACTCCGGTGGCGGGCACGCCAACCACGCCATGTTCTGGACCATCATGGGCGGCAAGGGCGGTGAGCCCTCCGGCGACCTCGCCGCGGCCATCACGCGCGACCTGGGCGGGATGGAGAAGATGAAGACCGACTTCAACGCCGCCGGGGTGCGGGTGTTCGGCTCCGGCTGGGTGTTCGTGACGGTGGATGCCGCCGGCAAGCTGGCCCTGACCTCCCGCCCCAACCAGGACAACCCGCGCATGGACGGGCAGATGGTGCTGATGGGGAACGACGTATGGGAACACGCCTACTACCTGAAGTACCAGAACCGCCGCGCCGATTACCTCACGGGCTGGTGGAACATCGTGAACTGGCAAGCCATCGAAACCCGCTACGCCGCCGCGAAGGCCGGGACGCTGGGGATCTGAGGGCAGGAAGGCCAGGGCTCTGCCCTGGACCCGCCAGGGACCTGAGGTCCCTCGACCCACATGAGTTCCGCCTTCGGCGGGGAGGGGCCGCCCGGGTCTCTCCACCGCCTCGATGGCCCCTCCCCGCCGAAGGCGGAAAAAGGTCGAGGGGTCTGGGGCCTAAGGCCCCAGCGGGGTCGAGGGGCAGAGCCCCTCGCCTTCCTGCCCTCAGTCCCCCGCGCCCTGTTCCTTGCGGAAGGTGGCGGTGGGGTAGACGCCGAGGATTCGGGTTTCGCGGGAGAAGAACTGGAGTTCTTCCAGCGCGCGGCGGAGGGCGGGTTGTTCGGGGTGGCCTTCCACGTCGCACAGGAACTGGGTGGCGGCGAAGCTTCCGCCGACCATGTAGCTTTCCAGCTTGGTCATGTTGACGCCGTTGGTGGCGAAGCCGCCGAGCGCCTTGTAGAGCGCGGCCGGCACGTTGCGGACGCGGAAGACGAAGGTGGTCATGAGGTCGGGCCGGTCGGCGCTGACGGTCGGCTTGGACTTGGACATGACGTAGAAGCGCGTGGTGTTGTGGGAGGCGTCTTCCACGTTGCGGCGCAGGATTTCGAGGCCGAAGATCTCGGCGGCGAGGTCTGACGCGATGGCGCAATCCTCGGGGTTGTTCCATTTGGCCACGAGTTCGGCGGAGCCGGCGGTATCGGCTTCGATGATGGCCTGGAGGTTGAGCTCGGCGATGATGTTGCGCACCTGGCCGAGGGCGACGGCGTGGGAGTGGGCGCGCTTGAGGCCGGCGATGGTGGCGCCGCGGGGCGCGAGCAGGCAGTGTTCGACGCGTTGGAAGGCTTCGCCGATGACGTAGAGGCCGGATTCCGGCAGCAGGATGTGCATGTCTGGCACGCGGCCGGCGAGGGTGTTTTCCGTCGGCATCATGGCGAGGTCGGCGCGGCCGGCGCGGACGGCTTCCATGGCGGCCTGGAACGTGTCGCAGGGCAGCGTGGTCCAGGTGGGGTAGGCGTTGCGGCAGGCGAGGTCTGAATAGGCCCCCGGCCGGCCCTGGAAGGCGATGATTCCGGTCTTGCCTGTCATGTCGGTACTTCCAGTGATCGGCTCAGGTGGGGCCGAGTTCGCGCCGGGCGCGTTCGAGATCGGCCGGGGTATCGACGCCGAAGGGGGCGTGGCTGACGCGGGCGCAGGCGATGCGCATGCCGGCTTCCAGTGCGCGCAGCTGTTCCAGCGATTCGCGGCGTTCCAGCGGGGATTCCGGCAGGGCGACGAAGCGGGCCAGCGCGGTGCGGCGGAAGGCGTAGATGCCGATGTGGTGCCAGAGCGGGCCTTCGCCCCAGGGGATGGCGGCGCGGGAGAAATACAGCGCGGGGGCCACGGCGCGGCCGCCCTCGAAGGCGCAGGCGGCCTTCACCACGGAGGAGGCGGCGGCTTCGTCGGCCGAGGTGATGGGGGCGACGAGGGTGGCGATGTCGATCCCGGGTTCCGACAGCGGGGCGAGCACGGCGCGGATGAAGGCGGGCGGGATGGTGGGGAGATCGCCTTGCAGGTTCACCACCACGTCGTGCTGGCCGGAGGGGTCGAGGTGGGAGAGGGCGGCGTGGACGCGATCGGAGCCGCGCGGCAGGGATGGGTCGGTGAACACCGCGGTGCCGCCATCGGCCTGTACGGCGGCGACGATCTCCGCATCGCCGGCGGCCACCGCGACGGGGCCGATGCCGGCTTCACGCGCGCGATCGAGCACGTGGAGGATCATCGGGCGGCCATGGATATCGGCCAGCGGCTTGCCCGGCAGGCGGGTGGCGGCCAGGCGCGACGGGATGAGGACGATCGGGTTCATGGGATCAGGACCATCGGAACCGGTGTCATGCCGCAGGACGGGCCGGTGCGCCAGGGGGCTGCCGTGTGCGGGTGCGGGTTTTTGGGGGTGCGGCCCGGGGGCGGGTTGATGCAGACGGGTCTGTTGCCTATTGTGCGACGCATCTTTTGGTAGGCGGGCCACGTCGCGCATTGCGGGCTGCCGCCTGCCATGCCTGCCCCACCGGCTACCCGGCCCTGGATCGCCGCCTGACGAGGAACTGCGCCGAATGGACAACCTGGAGTTCAACAAGGCCGCTGCCGCAGTGCTCGTGGCCGGCATCGTGTTCATGGTGTCGGGCGTGGTGGCGTCCATGGTGGTGAAGCCGCATGCGCTGCACCATTCCGTGCTGAAGATCGAGACCAGCACCGAGACCGCCGCCGCCCCCGCCAAGGAAGAGCCGCTGGCCCCGATCGGGCCGTTGCTCGCCAGCGCGGACGCGGCGGCCGGCGAGGCGCTGGCCAAGCGGCAGTGCGCCTCCTGCCACAGCTTCAACGAGGGCGGGAAGAATGGCGTCGGCCCGAACCTCTACGGCATCATCGGCCGGGCCCATGGCGGCGCGGCGGGCTTCACCTACTCCGCCGCGCTCAAGGGCAAGCCGGGGCCGTGGATGTACGAGGAGATGAACGCCTGGCTGAAGAAGCCGGCCGCATACATCCCGGGTTCGCGCATGGCCTATGCCGGGCTGAACAATGAGAAGCAGCGCGCCGACGTCATCGTTTATCTGCGCAGCCTGGCCGCCACCCCTGCCCCGCTGCCCTAAGCCCAGGCCACTGACATGAATGAGGCTGCCCTTCTGGCGCTGGTGCGTGGCGCCGAGGCGGCGGCCGACGTGGCCGGCGCGGTGATCCGGCCGTTTTTCCGGGCTGGCGTGACCTCCGATCTCAAGTCCGACGCCTCTCCGGTGACGATTGCCGACCGCACCGCGGAACAGGCGATGCGCGCGGTGCTGGGCGAGCGGTTTCCGGGCCATGGCATCCTGGGCGAGGAATTCGGGCTGCAGAACCCCGGCAGCGAGTTGCGCTGGGTGCTGGACCCGATCGACGGCACGCGCGCCTTCATCACCGGGCGGCCGAGCTTCGGCACGCTGATCGCGCTGATGGACGGGGATACCCCGATCGTGGGCATCATCGACCAACCGATCACCGGCGAGCGCTGGGTGGGCGCGAAGGGGATGATGACGCGGTTCCGCGGGCCATTCGGCGGCGCGGCCGGCACCCGCCTTTGCCCCGCCATCGGCCAGGCGGAGCTGGGGGCCACCACGCCGGACATGTTCCAGGGACCTGATGCGGCGAAATGGACCAGCCTGACGCGGCAGGTCGGCCGCACCTATTACGGCGGCGACTGCTACACCTATGGGCTGCTGGCCTTGGGCCAGGTGGATATCAGCGTGGATGCCACCATGAAGATCTGGGACTGGGCGGCGCTGGTGCCGGTGGTGGAAGGGGCTGGGGGCCGGGTGACCGACTGGCAGGGCAACAAGATGCGCCCGGATGGCGATGGGCGCACCCTGGCGGTGGGGGACCCCGCGCTGCTGCCGCAGGTGCTGGCCGTCCTTGCCTCCTGAGCCCGTCGCCTGCCACAAGGCAGGGCTGCACCAAGCGCGCCGCAACACCGCATAGCGGCGCATACCGTGCCGACAGGAGGAGGATCCACGTGCGACTGATCGCCGCCGCCGCGCTCGCCATCTCGGCCAGCCTCCTGCCCATGGCCAGCCACGCCCAGGCGCCCACGCGGAGCCATGCGCTGTCGCTGATGGGCCCGCCCGCCCTGCCGCCGGGGTTCGCGCATTTTCCCTATGCCAACCCCAACGCGCCCAAGGGTGGCGAGGTGACGCTGGGCGCGGTGGGCACCTTCGACAGCTTCTCGCCGCATATCGTGCGCGGCACGCCGGCCGGGGCCACCAGCGCCATCTACGACACGCTGACCAAGCCCAGCGCGGACGAGGCGCAGACCAGCTACGGCCACATCGCCCACACCATCGAGACCGCCGCCGATGGCCACTCCGTGACGTTCGAACTGCGGCCCGAGGCGCGGTTCCACGATGGCACGCCGATGACGGCCGAGGACGTGGCCTGGACCTTCCAGACACTGATGGCCCATGGCCGCCCGCATTACCGGCAATACTGGGCCGACGTGGCGGAGGTGAAGGTGGAATCACCGCAGCGCATCACCTTCCGCTTCAAGCACGGCGACAACCGCGAGCTGCCCTCCATCCTCGGCCAGCTGGAGGTGCTGCCGAAGCACTGGTGGGCCAGCCGGGACTTCACCAAGCCGCTGACCGAGCCGCCGTTGGGCTCCGGCCCCTGGCGCATCGAGCGGTTCGAGTTCGGCCGCACGCTGGTGCTGGCGCGGGTGGCGGATTACTGGGCGAAGGACCTGGGCACCGCGCGCGGGCTGAACAATTTCGACCGCCGGCGAGTGGAATATTTCCGCGACCCCACCGTGGCGATGGAAGCCTTCAAGGCCGGGCAGGTGGATTTCCGCCAGGAGAACATCGCCCTGGTGTGGGCCACCGGCTACGACTTCCCGGCCGTGCGGCGCGGGCTGGTGAAGAAGGAGGAGTTCCGCCACCGGCTGCCGACCGGCATGCAGGGCTTCGTGATGAACACCCGCCGCGAGGTGTTCAAGGATGTGCGCGTGCGCCAGGCCCTGGCCTGGGTGTTCGATTTCGAATGGGCCAACGCCAACCTGTTCCACGGCGCCTATACCCGCACGCGCAGCTACTTCTCCAACTCCTCGCTCGCCTCCACCGGGCTGCCGCAGGGGGCCGAACTCGCGCTGCTGGAACAGCACCGCGCCAAGCTGCCGGGCGCGCTGTTCACCGAGGAATTCCGCCTGCCCGTGACCGACGGCTCCGGCAACAACCGCGATGCGCTGCGCACCTCGCTGGACCTGCTGCGCCAGGCGGGCTGGACGATCAAGGACCGCAAGCTGGTGAACGCGGCCGGGCAGCCGCTGCGCTTCGAGATCCTGCTCGCCAACCCCTCCTTCGAACGCGTGGCGCTGCCCTACGTGCAGTGGCTCGCCCGCCTGGGCGTGGAAGCCCGCGTGCGCACGGTGGACCCCGCCCAGTTCCAGCGGCTGACCGATACCTACGACTACGACATGATCGTGGAGGTGTTCGGCCAGTCTGAATCCCCGGGGAACGAGCAGCGCGGGTTCTGGACCTGCGATGCCGCCAATCATGAAGGCGGCAGCAACGGCGCCGGGATCTGCGATCCCGTGGTGGATTCGCTGGTGGAAACCGTCATCAACGCCCCGGACCGGCCGGGCCTGGAAGCCGCCACCCGCGCGCTGGACCGGGTGCTGCTGTGGGGCTGGTACGTGGTGCCGCACTGGCACCTCGGCTCCTGGCGCGTGGCCTACTGGGATCGGTTCAACCGCGTGGATATCCCGATCCGCAGCGGCTTCTCCTTCGACGCTTGGTGGATCGACCCCGCCCGCGCCGACGCCACCGACGCCGCACGACGTGCCGGCGTCAACTGAGGTGAGGCGGATGGGAGAAAGGCCAGGGGCTTTGCCCCTGGACCCCACTGGGGCCTTAGGCCCCAGACCCCGATACCTTTTCCGCCTTCGGCGGGGAGGGGCCGTCGAGGCGGTGGCGAGACCCAGGCGGCCCCTCCCCGCCGAAGGCGGAACCTATGTGGGTCCAGGGACCTCAGGTCCCTGGCGGGTCCAGGGCAGAGCCCTGGCCTTGCTTCCCTCGGCCTTACTCGGATGACCGCCTACATCCTGCGTCGGCTGTTGTTGGTGATTCCGACGTTGTTGGGGATCATCACGATCAATTTTGTGGTGGTTCAGTTTGCACCGGGCGGGCCGGTGGAGCAGATGATTTCCGACATCAAGGGCAAGGGTGGCGACGCCACCATGCGGATGACGGGCACGGGGGCGGAATCGATTTCGGCGGTGCCGCCGCAGGATGGGGCGTATCGCGGGGCGCGGGGGTTGGACCCGGCGATCGTGAAGGACATTGAGCGCATGTTCGGCTTCGACAAGCCGGCGCATGAGCGGTTTCTGAAGATGCTCGGCGATTACCTGCGCTTCGATTTCGGGCGCAGCTTCTTTCGCGACCAGACGGTGATCGAGCTGGTGCGGCAGAAGATGCCGGTGTCGATTTCGCTCGGCTTGTGGTCCACGCTGCTGATCTACCTGATCTCCATTCCGCTGGGCATTGCCAAGGCGGTGCGGCATGGCAGCCGGTTCGATGTGGCGACCTCGGCGGCGGTGCTGGTGGGGTATGCGGTGCCGGGGTTCCTGTTCGCGATCTTGCTGGTGGTGCTGTTTGCGGGCGGGAGTTTCCTGACGCTGTTTCCGTTGCGTGGCCTGGCGAGTGCCGGCAGCGAGCATTGGGCGTGGCCGGCGCGGGCGCTGGATTATCTATGGCACATGGTGCTGCCGACGACGGCGCTGGTGATCGGCGGCTTCGCGGGGCTGACGATGCTGACGAAGAATTCGTTCCTGGAGGAGATCCGCAAGCAGTATGTGGTGACGGCGCGGGCCAAGGGCGCGAGCGAGCGGCGGGTGCTGTACCGGCACGTGTTCCGCAACGCCATGCTGCTGATCGTGGCGGGGTTTCCGGCGGCGTTCATCAGCATATTGTTCTCGTCGGCATTGCTGGTGGAGATCGTGTTCTCGCTGGACGGGCTGGGGCTGCTGGGGTTCGAATCCGCCATTCGGCGCGATTATCCCGTGATGTTCGGCACGCTCTACATCTTCACGCTGCTGGGGCTGGTGATGCACATCGTGGGCGACGTGATGTACACGGTGGTGGACCCCCGCATTGATTTCGAGGCGCGCGGTTGATGCCCGGTTCCGGGCATCGCGCGCCGGGCTGGCGGGTGGCGGCGTGCAAAACATGAAGCTGACACCGCTCACGCGCCGGCGCCTCGCCGCTTTCCGCGCCAACAAGCGGGGCAGCTGGTCGCTGGCGATCTTCGCCACGCTGTTCGTGCTGAGCCTGTTCGCGGAGTTCATCGCCAACGACCGGCCACTGCTGGTGCGCTACGATGGGCGGTGGTTCACGCCGGTGTTCGTGGAATACGCCGAGGAGGATTTCTCGCCCGACCTGCTGCCGACGGCGGCGGACTACACCGACCCCACCCTCGCTGCCCTTATCCATGAGAAGGGCTGGATGCTCTGGCCCGCCATCCCCTACAGCCACCGCTCCGTGGTCAAGAACCTGCATGTCCCCGCCCCCGCACCGCCCTCGGCGATGAACCTGCTGGGCACGGACGACCAGGCGCGGGACGTGCTGGCGCGGGTGATCTACGGGTTTCGCATCTCCGTGCTGTTCGGCTTCACCCTCACGATCATCTCCTCCTGCATCGGCATCGCGGCCGGGGCGATCCAGGGCTACCGCGGCGGGCTGACGGATTTGCTGTTCCAGCGCTTCATCGAGATCTGGGCGGGCATGCCGCAGCTCTATTTGCTGATCATCCTGGCCAGCATCATCACCCCCAGCTTCACCGTGCTGCTGGTGTTCCTGTTGCTGTTCAGCTGGATGAGCCTGACGGGCGTGGTGCGCGCGGAGTTCCTGCGCGGGCGCAACCTGGACTATGTGCGCGCCGCCAAGGCGCTCGGCGTGTCTGATGTCGGGGTGATGTGGCGGCATATCCTGCCGAACGCGATGGTCGCCACCCTCACCTTCCTGCCGTTCACGCTCTCCGGCTCCGTGACGATCCTGGCGAGCCTGGATTTCCTCGGCTTCGGGCTGCCGCCAGGCTCACCCTCGCTGGGCGAGCTGGTGAGCCAGGGGAAGAACAACCTGCAGGCGCCGTGGCTGGGGCTGACCGCGTTCTTCGTGCTTGGCAGCCTGCTGACCCTGCTGATCTTCGTCGGCGAAGCCGTGCGCGACGCGTTCGACCCGCGGCAGGCGCCGAAATAGGGCAGAGGACGAAAGGCCTTCGTTCCTACGCCGCCAGCGCCTGCGTGCGCACCAGGCGCGCATAGGCGCCGTCGCGGGCCAGCAGTTCGCTGTGCGTGCCCTGTTCCACCGCCCGGCCATCGGCCAGCACCACCACCAGGTCGGCATCTCGCACGGTGGAGAGCCGGTGCGCCACGATGATCGTGGTGCGGCCGGCGCGCAGGCGGCCCAGCGCCTCCTGCACCAAGGCCTCGCTTTCGGCGTCCAATGCGCTGGTGGCTTCGTCCAGCAGCAGGATGCGGGGGTCACGCAGCAGGGCGCGGGCGATGCAGATGCGCTGGCGCTGGCCACCGGAGAGGCGTTGCCCGCCAGGGCCGACGCGGGTTTCGTAGCCCTCCGGCATGGCGGCGATAAACCCCTCCGCCGCGGCCGCACGGGCGGCTTTCTGCACCTCGGCCTCGGTCGCGCCGGGGCGGCCCATGCGGATATTGGCCGCCACGGTGTCGTCGAACAGCAGCGTGTCCTGGCCGACATAGGCGATGGCGTCGCGCAGGCTGGCCAGCGTCACTTCGCGGATATCGGCCCCGTCCAGCCGGATCATACCCGCCGCTACATCGTGCAGGCGCGGGATCAGGGCCAGCGCGGTGGACTTGCCGGCGCCGGAGGGGCCGACCAGCGCCACGGTGAGGCCGGGCCGGGCGGTGAAGGAGAGGTCGTGCAGCCCGGCCCGGCCATCGGGGTAGGCGAAGGCGACGTGCTCGAACTCCAGCCGCCCCTGGCCCGGCGGCAGCGCCCGCGCACCCGGGCGCTCGGCGATGGCCGTCGGCTCGTCGATCACCTGGAACACCCGCACCAGGCCGGCCAGGCCTTCCTGCACCGCCGCGTTCAGCGAGCCCAGCGCCCGCAGCGGGCGGGAGGCAATGAGCAGCGCGGTGACGAAGCCGGTGAAATGCCCCAGCGAGCCGTCGCCCTGGGCGGCGCGCCAGCCGACGAAGCCGATGACGGCGGCCACCGCGGCGCCGCCGATCACCTCGAGCAGCGGGTCGATACGCGCCCGGCTGCGGGCCATGCGCATCAGCGCTTGGTGCAGCGCCTCGAATGCACCGGCGGCGCGCTGGGTTTCCTGGCCCTCCAGCCGGTAGGCGCGCACGGTGCGGGCCTGGGCGAAGCTTTCGTTCAGCAGCGCGGCGGTCACGCCGATCTGTTCCTGCATCCCGCCGGATTGGCGGCGGATGCGCTTGCCGATGCGCTGGATCGGGATGCCGGCGATCGGGTACAGCACCGCGGCGATCAGGCTCAGCTTCCAGTCCAGCCACAGCATGGAGCCGACCAGCCCCACCACCGTGAGTGCATCGGCGATGCCGTTCACCGCGCGGGTCAGTGCCTCGCGGATGATCGTGGCATCGGTGGTGAAGCGTGCGGCCCAGGAGGCAGGTGCCTCGCGCTCCATCCGGGCGAGGTCGCCGGCGGAGAGATGGGCGAACATCCGCTCCTGCAGGGCGCGGATCACCAGCAGCACCACCTTCTGCACCGCGACGTTCTGGAAATACTGCGCCAGCGCCTTCACGGAGGTGATCACCACCACCAGCACCGGCAGCTGGTAGAGGATGCGCTGGTCCTTGCGCTCGAACATGGAAAACGCGTGATCGATCGCGATCGGGTAGAGCGCCTGGGTGCCGGCCATCACCAGGGTCAGCATGAAGATGACGGTGAGCAGCCCGCGATGGCCGCGCACATGCTCGCGCCAGAGCCGGCGCACCAGCGCCTGGGTGGTTTCGGACGTGATCGCGACACGGTCTGCCATGGGCGCCGTGTATCAGCCGGCCAGCCGGCGCGCCATCGCCGCAGTGGCGGCAGCCGCTTGGCACTCAGACAGCACTTGCCACACGCTTAATGATATGCAATCGTTTCGTCATAAACGAGGGGACTAAGCGATGTCTGGCAACAATCAACAAACGGCGAGCCGTCCTGATGTCACCACGATGCGCTATGATGCGAACAAGAAGTCCACATTGGTAGCTTATTTGCTCTGGTTTTTTCTTGGATGGCTCGGTGGGCATCGTTTCTATCTCGGGCACACTGGTAGTGCAGTCGCGATGTTGATTATTACGATTATTTCGACGATTTTAATCTTTGTTGGAATTGGATTTCTGGGTCTGATGGCGATCGGCATTTGGGCGCTGGTGGATGCTTTTCTCATTCCGGGCATGGTCCGATCCCAGAACAACGAACTGATCAACACGCTTACTCGTTGAGAGACATCAACTTCTCCACATGAGAGAGGCACGAGCCCCTGTGGCTTGTGCATCCACCTGCAAGCCACCAGTTCCGCACATCGCGCAGCAGGGCCCCCATATGGGGGCCGGGTTGCACACCTAGCGCTGCAAGATCGCGCCCGGCCAGCGGGAAGACCGGCACCGGCATCGCCGCCAGACGTGCCCGCAGCGCCTCGCCGCGCCCGGCCAGCCAGGAGGCGCCGACCAGCACCGGCTTCGGTGTATCGGCCAGCGCGCGCCGCAGCGCGTCGTCGTCGGCCGCGTCCGGCGGCGCGGTGGCTGCCCGCAGCGCCACAAGCTGCGTCGCCTCCGCGCCGGAGAGCTTCAGCCGGGCCGTCGCCGCTGCCCCATCGCCTTCAATCAATGCCGCGAGCCGCAGCACCGGGTCCGCCGGCGCTCCCGACGCGACCACGTTGGCCAAAAGCGCGGTCCCGCCCGCCTCTGGCAGCACGGCGGCCAGCACGCCGCACTCGCGCATCAGCGCCACCGTCCCGGCCGGGTCCGGGCCGGCGAGGATGCGCTTCAGCTCGCTCCACACCCGCTCCGCCGACAGCTGCGCCAGCCCCTGCACCCCTTCGCGGATGGCAGCCAGCGCCGCCGGGTCCGGCGCCCCGCGCCCGTAGCGCGCGTGGAAGCGGAAGAAGCGCAGCACGCGCAGGTAGTCCTCGGCGATCCGCGTGGCCGCATCGCCCACGAAGCGCACCCGCCCGGCCGCGAGATCCGCCAGCCCGCCGAAATAGTCGAACACCGCGCCATCGGCGGTCATGGACATGGCGTTGATGGTGAAATCGCGCCGCGCCGCATCCGCGCGCCAATCCTCGGTGAATGCCACCACGGCGTGCCGCCCGTCGGTGGCCAAATCGTGCCGCAGCGTGGTCACCTCGAAGCCGCGATGCGCCGCCACGGCCGTCACGGTACCGTGCGCCAGGCCGGTGGGCACCGCCTTCAGCCCCGCCGCGCGCAGGGTGGCCATCACTGCCTCCGGCGCATCCGGCGTGGCGAGGTCCACGTCCGCGACCGGTCGGCCCAGACGGGCATCGCGCACGCAGCCGCCGACCATGCGCGCCCGTGGCAGGGCCGCCAGCACCGCGCGCAGGCCCGCCTCTCCCAGGAAATCCGGCAGGGGGTCGATCCGCGCGGCCGGGGTCTCGGTCACGGGGAGGTCCGGCGCACCGCCTGGCCCGGTACGATCCGGCCATCCTCCATATGCGGCGGCACGTAGCCCATCTCCGGCGGCACCGCGCCGCTCAGCTCCAGCCACCCGGCGGCCAACAGAAGCACGAACATGGCGCCCAGCGTGCCCCACAGCACCTGGTTGGTGTACTGCCGCCCACTCCATAGCCACAGCCCGTACCCGGCGAAGGGCATCAGGAACAGCACCACCTCCAGCAACCGGATCATCGCCTATCCGCCCGCGCGCAGCCGGTGCGCCAGATGCACCAGCATCGCCGCCGTGGCGCCCCAGATGTAGTGCTCGGGATGCGGCCAGACCCAGAATTCGCGCCACGCCCCGCGGAAATGAGACCGCCGACGCTCCGGCGACGCGGGGTCCAGCAGCACCGACAGCGGCAGGGAGAACACCGCCTCCACCTCATGCGGGGAGGGCACCAGGCCGAGATCGTGCAGCTCCGCGCCATCCGGCAGCAGGCCCAGCACCGGTGTGACGCGATAGCCGGTGCCCGTGACGTAATCCTCCAGCCGGCCGATCAGCTCCACGTGGCGCGGGGCCAGCCCCACCTCCTCATCCGCCTCGCGCAGTGCCGCGTGTTCCGCGCTTTCGTCGCCGGGGTCGATCCGCCCGCCGGGGAAGCTCACCTGCCCGGCATGCTTGTTCAGATGCGCGGTGCGCTTGGTCAGCAGCACGCCAGGCCGCGCCCCCAGCACCAGGGAAACCAACACGGCGGCCGGAACCAGCTTGCAAGCGGCGAGATCCTCGCCGTCGCTGCTCTGCAACGGCGCGCCGATCGAGGGCGGGTCCGCCACCGCGCGGGCGGGTTCCAGGGCAGAGCCGGGTGCGGGAATGGGCGCGGCCAGGCGCGCCCGCAGGAGATCGCGATTCACCCGGCCATCCTACGCCCGGCCGGGCGAAGCCGGAAGCTCAACCCTCGGCGTCGTCCTCGTCGTGTGCGCTCTCCTCCGGCAGGTCGCCGAGCGGGAAGAACGCCCCGCTGCTCCACACGCCAAGAACCTGGCGCCCCTGCACCATGCCGGGCTCGGCCAGCGCCACCAGTTCATAATAGACCGCCCGGCCGATCCGGGCCTCCAGCGCGAACCGCCCGGCGCCGTCGCGCACATGCACGTAGGGGGTCGGCTCGCACGAAACCACGTCGTGCGCCATGCGGATCGGGTGCTTCGGCCCCGCCGTCACCACCTGGTCCACATTGGTGCGGAAGGTGAGCACCTGGTCCCGGCCCACCCCGGCCCAGCCCAGCTCCACCGCCACGAACGGCGCGTCCTCCACCTCGATCACGCCGCGCTCGGCCGGCGTCTCCAGCAGGAACTGCCCGCGCACATCGCGCTTCAGCACGGAGGAGAACAGGCAGACCAGCTCCTTCCGCCCGATCGTGCTGCCGCGATACCACCACGACCCGTCGCGCCGGATCACGAATGGCAGCGTTCCATGGTCGTGCGGCGATCGGGCGGCGGATGGCCCCCCGCCGGGGCGATGCGCCGCTGTTGCCTGCCGGCCGGGTTCTGGTTGGATCAGTTCATTCACGTTGCATACCCCGGGACAGAGAATGCTTCCGCCCTGGGCGCAGATATAGGTAGCATCCCCCCCGGAGTGAAAGATGCCCGCGCGGGGTCGTAACCCGGTAAAGGCGCACAATCTCCATTCCAGCCACCTTCCGACCAGGATGAGGTTGATGCCCGCCACCCCCGCGCCCTTCCAGCCTGCCCCCGCGTCCGACGATCTGCTCGCCGAGATCGAGGCCCTGGGCCGCAAGGTGGCCGCCGCCCGCACCCAGATCGGCCGCGCCATCTACGGCCAGCCAGACGTGGTGGACCAAACCCTGATCACCCTGCTCTCCGGCGGCCACGTGCTGCTGGTGGGCGTGCCGGGCCTCGGCAAATCCAAGCTGGTGGAAACGCTCGCCATCGTGATGGGCCTCGCCTCCAAGCGCGTGCAGTTCACGCCCGACCTGATGCCCGCCGATATCCTGGGCTCCGAAGTGCTGGATGAAGGCGAGGATGGCCGTCGCCACTTCCGCTTCGTGCCCGGCCCCGTGTTCTGCCAGCTGCTGATGGCCGACGAGATCAACCGCGCCTCGCCCCGCACCCAATCCGCCCTGCTGCAGGCCATGCAGGAACAGCGCGTGGCCATCGGCGGCGTGGAACACCCCCTGCCGCGTCCGTTCCACGTGCTCGCCACCCAGAACCCGATCGAGCAGGAAGGCACCTACCCGCTGCCGGAAGCCCAGCTCGACCGCTTCCTGCTGGAAATCGAGGTCACCTACCCAGACCTCGCCGCCGAATGCGCCATGCTGGTGGCCACCACCGGCGCCGCCGAAGACAAGCCGGATCAAGCCCTTACCTCCGATGACCTGATCGCCGCCCAATCCCTCATCCGCCGCGTGCCCGTGGGCGATACGGTGGTGGACGCCATCCTGGCCCTGGTCCGCTCCGGCCGCCCCGAAGCCAGCGACGACGAAACTGTGCGCAAACATGTCGCCTGGGGCCCCGGCCCGCGTGCCGCCCAGGCCCTGATGCTCGCCTGCCGCGCCCGCGCCCTGCTGGATAACCGCCTCGCCCCCTCCATCGACGACGTCGCCGCCCTCGCCCCGCCGGTGCTGCGCCACCGCATGGCCCTCAACTTCTCCGCCCGCGCCGACGGCCTCGCACTCGACACCGTCATCGCCCGGCTGGTGGAACGGCTTGGATGAATTGGGCCCGAGACAGCAAGGCCAGGGCTCTGCCCTGGACCCGCCAGGGACCTGAGGTCCCTGGACCCACATGTTTTGTTCCGCCTTCGGCGGGGAGGGGCCGTCTCGCTGGTTCGATCGGCCTCGATGGCCCCTCCCCGCCGAAGGCGGAAAAGGTATCGGGTTCCAAGGGCTCAGCCCTTGGCGGGGTCCAGGGGCAGAGCCCCTGGCCTTGCCTTCCCTCGGGCCCAACCCACCCATGACCGTTTCCGCCAGGCGGGCCGAGGCGCTGGGGGCCAGGTTGCCGCCGTTGCAGGTGGCGGCGGAGCGGGTGGCGGCGACGGTGGCGCAGGGGGTGCATGGGCGCCGGCGCGTGGGGCAGGGGGATTCGTTTTGGCAGTATCGGCCGTTTTTGGCCGGGGATGATGCGGCGCGGATTGATTGGCGCCAGTCGGCGCGGTCGGACCGGCATTATGTGCGCGAGACGGAGTGGGAGGCGGCGCAGACGGTATGTCTGTGGCGGGACGGGTCGGCGAGCATGCGCTGGCGGTCCAAGGCGGCGCCGGTGGACAAGATCGAGCGGGCGGAGCTGTTGCTGCTGGCCTTGGCGTCGTTGTTGCTGCGCGGCGGCGAGCGGGTGCGGTTGATGGGGGGCGAGCCGAGGGGCTTGTCGGGCCGGGTGGGGCTGGACCGGATGGCGGACCAGATGGCGCGCTTGCCGGAGGGCACGGGCATGCCGCCGGAGGTGCCGGTGCCGCGGCACGCCAGGGTGGTGCTGATCGGGGATTTGCTGTCGCCGCTGGAGGAGATCCAGAAGGTGGTGGCGCGGCTGGCGGGCACACCGACCACCGGCCATTTGCTCCAAGTGTTGGATCCCGCGGAGGCGCTGCTGCCCTATGAGGGGCGGGTGCGGTTCGAGGGGTTGGAGCGCGAGTCCGACATGCTGATCCCCAGGGTGGAGGGCGTGCGTGGCGCCTATGCGGAGCGGCTGGCGGCGCAGCAGGCGGGCTTGCAGGCCATTGCCACGGCGGCGGGCTGGGGGTTTGCGGTGCACCGGACGGACCACACGCCGGAGGCGGCCTTGCTGGGGCTGTATACTGCGCTGGCGCCGCAGGCGGGCCGCCGATGATCTTTGCCTCGCCCTGGGTGCTGCTGGCGCTGGCCGCCCTGCCGATCCTGTGGTGGCTGCTGCGGATTACGCCGCCGAGCCCGCGCACGGAGTCCTTCCCCGCCATCCGGCTGCTGTTCGGGCTGACGGCGCCGGAGGAGACGCCGGCGCGCACGCCGTGGTGGCTGCTGGCGCTGCGCATCCTGGCCGCCGCGCTGGTGATCGTGGGCCTGGCGCGCCCGGTGATCGATGCCGGCACGTCGCTGGCCGGCGGCGGCCCGTTGGTGCTGGTGGTGGATGACGGCTGGTCCGCCGCGCCGGATTGGCCGCGCCGCGTGGCGGCAGCGAACGGGGTACTGGATCGCGCCGAGCGGGCCGGGCGGGAGGTGGTGCTGGTGACCACTGCGCCCAGCGAAACCGCCGCAGCGCCGTCCGCCACCCCGGCGATGCCGGTGAGCGAGATGCGCGCCCGTCTTGCTGCGCTACGCCCGAAGCCCTGGCCGGCGGATCGCGCCGCCGCCGCCGCCGCGCTGCGCCCCTGGGCCGGCAAGGGCGGCGCTGCCTACGTGGCGGACGGCCTCACCGGCCCGGGCTGGGACGGCTTCGCCACGGCGCTCGCCGCCATCGGCCCGGTGACCGTGCTGCGCGACGAGGTGCCGCCGGCCCGCCTGCTGCTCGCCCCGCGCGCTGAGCCGGATCGGCTTGTCGCAACCATCCAGCAGGCCCCGCGCCCGCTGGCCGAGGAGGTCGCCGTGCTCGCCCAATCCGGCGACGCCCGCACCCTGGCCCGCGCCACCGCCACCGTCCCGCCCGGCGCCACGGAGGCCGAGATCGCCTTCCTGCTGCCGCCGGAGCTGCGCAACCGCTTGGCCCGCCTGGTGATCGAGGGCCCGCCTTCGGCCGGCAGCGTGGTGCTGCTGGATGAACGCTGGCGCCGCCGCCCGGTGGGGCTGTTGGCCGGCGATGCGGTGGCCGCCGAAATCCCGCTCACCGGCGCGCTGTATTATGTGCGCCGCGCGCTCGACCCTTACGTGGAGCTGCGCCTGGGCGATCTCGCCACGCTGTTGTCGCGCGATCTCTCCGTGCTGGTCCTGTTCGACCACGTCGTGGCCAGTGGCCCGGAGCAGGCCATGCTCGCCAACTGGGTGGAAAAAGGCGGCCTGCTGCTGCGCTTTGCCGGGCCGCGCATGGCCGAGCAGCCTGATGCGCTGCTGCCGGTGAAGCTGCTGGCCGGGGACCGCCAGCTGGGCGGCGCGATGTCCTGGAGCCAGCCGGCCGGGCTCGATGCCTTCCCGGCCGCCTCCCCCTTCGCCGGGCTGCGCGTGCCGGCCGAGGTGCGCGTGACGCGCCAGGTGCTGGCCCAGCCCGATGCCCGCCTGACCGAGGCCACCTGGGCGCGCCTGGCCGATGGCACCCCTCTCGTCACCCATGCCAGCCGCGGCTTGGGCCGGGTGGTGCTGTTCCACACCACCGCCAATGCCGACTGGTCGGACCTGTCGCTCTCGGGCCTGTTCGTGGACATGCTGCGCCGGCTCGTGGCACTTTCGGCCGGGATCGCCGGCGTGGCGGAAGCGGACGATACCCGCCTCGCCCCGGTGGAAACGCTGGACGGTTTCGGCACGCTGGGCCCGCCCCAGGCCGCCGCCGGCCCGATCGCGGCACGGGACTTCGCTGCCACCGCCGCCTCCCCGCGCCATCCGCCCGGGCTGTACGGTCCGGAGAATGGCCGCCGCACGCTGAACCTCGCCAGCCGCCATCCCCCGCTCGCCGCCGCACCGGCCATCGCCGGGGCGCGGGAGGAGCCGGTGGCGGGCACCGCGCCGGAACGCCTGCTTGCGCCGTGGTTGCTCGCCGCCGCGCTGGCCCTGTTCGCGCTCGACCTCGTGATCTCCCTGTTCCTGCGCGGCCTGGTGCGCGGCCGCGTTGCCGCGCGGGCTGCGATCCTGCTGCTGGCCACCGCCCTGCCGGCGCAGGCGCAAACCCTGATCCCGGCGCAAACTCCGGCCCATCCCGCGCTCGTCACCCGCCTCGCCCATGTTGTCACCGGCGACGCCACGGTGGATGGCATCGCCCGCGCCGGCCTCGCCGGGCTGTCGGACTACGTGAACCGCCGCACCAACGCCGCGCTGGGCGAGCCCGCGGCCATTACGCTGGGTGAGACCGAGCTTTCGTTCTACCCGCTGCTCTACTGGCCCATCGTGCCCGGCAGCCCGCCGCTTTCCGGCGCGCAGGTCACGGCGCTGAACGAGTTCATGGCCCATGGCGGCATCATCCTGATCGACACCCGCAACGGCGGCAGCGGCGAGGGCTTCAACGCCGGCGGCGAGCAGGCGCTGGAACAGCTCGCCCGCAACCTCGTCGTGCCGCCTTTGGCCGCGCTCACGCCGCAGCACGTGCTGGCGCGCAGCTTCTACCTGCTGCAGGACTTCCCCGGCCGCTTCACCGGCGACACCATCTGGGTGCAACGCGCCCAGGACCGCACCAACGACAGCGTCTCCCCGGTGATCATTGGCGGCCACGACTGGGCCGCCGCGTGGGCGATCGACGCGCAAGGCCGCAACCCCTACGCCACCATCCCCGGCGGCGCCCGCCAGCGCACCCTGGCCTACCGCTTCGGGGTGAACCTCGTGATGTACGCCCTCACCGGCAACTACAAAGGGGACCAGGTGCATATCCCGGCCATTCTTGAAAGGCTTGGGCAATGACAGGAAGGATTCTTCTTTTTCTGAAGAAAAAGAAGCAAAAAGACTTTTCCGACTGGCCTCGCTCTCCACGTGCAGAACGAGGCGCCATGAATGAAGTTTTTTTGCTTCTTTTTGTTCACAAAAAGCAGGCTTGCTTCCCATGAGAATGGAACAGGCCATCGCCGCCATCCGCTTCGAGCCGGCTTTGCCGCTCTGGCTGCTGGCCGCCCTTGCCGCGTTGTGCCTCATCGCCCTCGTCCTGGCCGCCTTCCTGCGCGCCCGCGGCACCCCCTGGCGTTTCCTCGCCTTTGCCGTGCTGCTGCTCTGGCTCTCCGGCCCGCGCGTGGTGGAGGAAACCCGCGAGGGCCTGCCGGACATCGCGCTGCTGGTGGTGGACGAATCTGCCTCCATGCAGGTCGGCACCCGCGCCGCGCTGGCCGAACGCGCCCGCGCCCGCATCGAGGCCCAGGCGCGTGACCTGCCGGGGCTGGAGCTGCGCACTGTGACGGGGCCGGAAGCCGGCAGCGAGGGCACCCGCCTGTTTGCCGGCATCGAGCGTGGCCTGGCGGACATCCCCCGCTCCCGCCTCGCAGGGATCATCGCCATCACCGACGGCCAGGCACACGACATCCCAGACTCGCCGGTGGCGGATGCCCCGCTGCACGTGCTGATCCCCGCCAAGGCGGAGGAGGTGGATCGCCGCGTGCGCGTGGTGGAGGCCCCGGGCTACGGCATCGTCGGCAAGACTGTGACGCTGAAGGTGGTTGTCGAGGATCTCGGCCTGCCCAATCGCAGCCTCTCCGCCGGCCGCGCCGCGCGCCTGACCATCCGCCGCGATGGCGAGCCGCCGCGCACGGAGGAGACGCCGCCCGGCGTGGAGCGCGAGGTGGAAATCCCCATCACCCGCGGTGGCCCCACCGTGGTGGAGCTGTCCGTCGATCCACTGCAGGGCGAGGTCTCCCACGCCAATAACCGCGCCGTGGTCAGCATCAACGGCGTGCGCGACCGGCTGCGCGTGCTGCTCGTCTCCGGCGAGCCGCATCCCGGCGAACGCACCTGGCGCCGCCTGCTGAAGGCGGACCCGGCGGTGGACCTGGTGCATTTCACCATCCTGCGCCCGCCGGAAAAGGACGACATGACGCCGCTGAACGAGCTGGCGCTGATCGCCTTCCCGGTGCGCGAGCTGTTCCAGGTGAAGATCAAGGAATTCGACCTGATCATCATGGACCGGTTCGCCAACCGCTCCACCCTGCCGCCGGTCTATCTGCGCAACATCGCAGATTACGTGCGCGAGGGCGGCGCCCTGCTGATGAGCGCGGGGCCGGAATTCGCCTCCGCCTTCTCGCTCGCCGCCAGCCCGCTCGCCACCGTGCTGCCCGCCCGCCCGGCGCCCGGCGGCAACGCCCTGGTGGAGGATGCCTTCCGCCCGGAGGTGACGGCGCTTGGCGCCCGCCACCCGGTCACGGAGAACCTGCCGGGCTGGAAAGCCGGCGCGCCGCCCAGCTGGGGCCGCTGGTACCGCCGCATCGAGCCGGCCAATCTCCGCGGCGACGTGATCCTGGCCGCCCCCACCCCGGGCGGCGGCGAGCCGGCCCCGCTGCTCACGCTGGAGCATGTCGGCGAAGGCCGCGCCGCGCTGCTGCTGTCCGACCATATCTGGCTCTGGTCCCGCGGCCATGATGGCGGTGGCCCGCAGGGCGAACTCCTGCGCCGCATCGCCCACTGGCTGATGAAGGAGCCGGAGTTGGAGGAAACCGCCCTGCTCGCCCGCATCGAACGCGGCCAGCTGACGGTCGAACGCCGCACCACGGAAGATTCACCGCCCCTGCCGCTCACCGTCACCGACCCCGACGGCGCCGCCACCCGCCTGGCGCCGGAGCCGGTGCGCCCCGGCCGCTCCGTCGGCACCATGCCGGCCGCTGCCCCGGGCGTCTGGAGCGTTTCGGATGGCGTGCGCACCGCCTATGCCGCCGCCGGCGCCGCCAATCCGGTCGAGATGGCCGATATGCGCGCCACGGCCACGCTGCTCGCCCCGCAGGTGAAGGCCACCGGCGGCAGCACCCAGTGGCTGGACGGCATGGCCCCCATACTGGCAAATGGTGGCGCGCCGAACCTGCGCCGCACCGAGCCCAATCGCGAGGCCAGCGGCACCGGTTGGATCGGCCTGCAGCGCCGCCACGACCACGTTGTTACCGGCATCAGCGCCAACCCGCTGCTCCCCTCCTGGCTCGCCTTGCCGCTGATCCTCGGCCTCGCCCTGCTCGCCTGGCGGCGCGAAGGCGCATGACACGGGAGGAGAGTGCCTTCGAACCCCCTGAACATCCCCCGCGCGGCCTGCCCGCGCTGCTGGCGCTGGTCGGCTTCATCGGGCTGTGCCTGCTCGTCGGCGCCTCCGGCAGCACGCTGACCGCCGAGAGCGTTCGCGGCTGGTACCTCACCCTCAACCGCCCTCCCGGCGTGCCGCCCAACTGGGCCTTCCCGGTGGTCTGGACCTCGCTCTATGTCATGATGGGCACGGCGGCCTGGCTCGCATGGCGCCAGCCCGGCCACTGGCACGCGCTGCGCCTCTGGGGCTGGCAACTGCTGGCCAATGCGCTCTGGACGCCTGCCTTCTTCGGCCTGAACAGCCCAGGCCTCGGCCTTGTGGTCCTCGCCGTGCTGCTGCCGCTCATCGCCCTCACGCTGCGTGCCCTCCTGATGCTGGACCGCCGCGCCACCTTCCTGATGCTGCCGTATTTGCTTTGGACCCTCTATGCGACGTATCTCAACCTTGGGTTCTGGTGGCTGAACCCCTGACAGGAACCGCAAGGCGCCCATGAACATTCCCTCCCGCCTCGCCCTCGCGACCCTGCTCGCCCTCGCCGCGTCCCCGGCGGCGGCGCAGAGCTCAGCCCTCGGCGGCAGCTCGCCCCTCAGCAACGCCGGGCAGGACAACAACCGCTGGAAGGAGCAGAAGAAGCCCTCCGCCCTGCCGGGGTCCCGCTTCACCTCGGCCACGCCCGCCGCCCCGGAACGCCCCGCCGCCGACATGGCGCCCAACGAGGCGCTGTTCGATGCCGTGAACCGCGGCGACATCGCCGCCGCGCGGGATGCCCTGGGCCGCGGCGCCGATGTGGATACGCGCAACATGCTCGGCCTCACCGCGCTCGAAACCGCCATCGACCTCGGCCGCAACGACCTCACCTTCCTGCTGCTGTCGATGCGTGGCGCCTCCAGCGGCTCCTCCCCGCCGCCGCCGCCCGCGGACACCCGCACGCCACCGCGCCAGGCGGCCGCGCAGCCCGCCCCGGCCCGCGTTGCCGCCGTGCCCCAGCCGGCGCCGCCCCGCCCGCGCCCGGCCTACAACGACCCCGGCACCCCCGTGCCCCAGGCCGGCTTCCTCGGCTTCGGCCCCTCCCGCTAAGGACCGCCCGCCCCATGACCGAGGTCGACTGGACCCGCCTCACCGGCCCCGAGATCCGTGCCGTCGCCGCCCGTGGCAACGCGCTGGCCGTTCTGCCCGTCGGCTCGCTGGAACAGCACGGCCCCCACCTCCCGGTTATCACCGATACCCGCACGGCCTGGGAAATCGCGATTCGGGCGGCGCGGCTTGCCGCGCCGGACATGCCCGTGCTCGTGCTGCCCGGCATGTGGACCGGCATGAGCGAGCACCACCTGCCCTTCGGCGGCACCATCACGCTCAACTTTGCCGAATTCCGCGGCGTTCTCTCCGGCGTTGCCCGCTCGCTGCGCGCCCTCGGTTTCGCCCGCCTGCTGCTGGTCAACGGCCATGGCGGCAATATCGACCCGCTCTCGGTCGCCGCCCGCGAACTCGCCGTGGAATACGGCCTGCCGATCGTCTCCTGCACCCCCTGGAACGTGGCCGCCGAGGCCGTGGCCGGGATCCTGGAACAGCAGAAGGGCCCCGCCCATGCCTGCGAGGCCGAAACCTCCGTCATGCTGGCCATGACGCCGGATACCGTCCGCACCGACAAGCTGGAGGAAGCCGTCCAGCAAGCCCCGGCCGCCATCACCGGCCGGCCCGGCTATAGCCGCTTCTGGAGCTTCTCCGAACGCGCGCCCATCACCGGCACCATCGGCGACCCCCGCGCCGGAACCGCCGAGAAGGGCGAACGCCTGCTCAACGCGATGGCCGCCGCCCTCGCCCAGGGCATGGCCGACCCGATCCTGTGGCGCACCCCCGACCCCGTCTGGACCCCCGGCCGCGGCCAAGGCCCCACGGCAGGCTCTGCGCTGGACTGACCCCGCGCGCGAACCGCGAGAGTCTGCCCCCCGCCCTAAGAACCCATCCGGGAAGTTCTGCATCATGCTCAGGGCTTTGGTGCCAGTCTCCGCAGCATGATGCGGATCATCGCCATACGCACGAAGGCCGCGGCGATGCGGCAATGCCGCTCGAAATCGCGGGCCAGGCGTCGGTT
>JAPLOI010000037.1 GCA_026400815.1 Alphaproteobacteria bacterium | reverse complement strand
CGCGCTCGATACATGACACTGGAAACCATCGCCACACTCGGCGATGATCGCGCCGTCAGCTTGCCGCCCATGGCAGCCTGAGCGAGCAGCCAACGCTGCTCAGCACGCCGTTGCTACACCACGGCTTGGGACATGACCCCGGGCAGGAACCGGCAGCCGGCGCATCACACCGCCCAATGGCCCTCGATCCAGGACCAACCGCCCACGGGCGCCTGCTCCCACCGCCCCGGCACCCACATCCGCAGGCCCGCCGGCGCCTGTTCGTATCGGCCAGCCACCCACTGCCACGGCTGCGGGGATTGGCCTGTCCATTGCCAATGGCCGGGCTGCCACACGATGCCGGCCACCCCAGGCGGCGGCGTCGGCACCAGCTCGGCCTGCGCCGGTGGCGGCGGCCCCGGCACCATCACGGCCGGTTGCTGCACCACGATCGCCGGCGGCGGCCGCGGCGGCCCCTGGCACGCAGCCAGCAACCCCACCCCCGCCAGGGCGGAAAGCAGGATCCTCATGCGCTGCATGGTCATCCCCACCGCCCCCCAATCCACATGTAGCTGCCGCTCGGCTGCAACTGCCATTGCCCGGGAACCCAGGTGGAGGTCTCGCTCGGGCGAGACACATTCTGCCCGGGCTCCCACATCCAAACCTCGTTCACCCAGGCCCAGTGGCCGGGCTGCCAAACGATCACCTTCTCCCGCCCTTCCGGCGGCGGCGGGATCACCTCGGCCTGCGGGGCTGGCGGCGCGGTCGGCGCCATCATGATGATCGGCGGCGCCGTCACCACAGTCGGGGGTTGCACCACCACCACCCGTGGCAGCACCACCGGCGGCCCCGCCTGCGCCCACGCGCCCGCGGCGGTCAAGCAAGCCAACGCGGCCAAGGCCGCAGATCCATGCCATCGCATACCGTATCTCCTACGCGCCGCGGCAGGGGCCCCTCAGGGCCGCGCCAGGCCGGCGTCATGGCTGTTCGGTATGGCAACGCATTGCCGGGATTCATGGTTCCGGCGCCGCCCAGTCACGGCGTCGTTGGGGCACGGCGTCGTTGGGGCACGGCGTCGTTGGGGCTTAGCCCCACGGACACACGACTACGCCCTCAGCTCCGCATCACGGCCCCGCCGCCAGCCCCGCCGGCCGCCGGTCGTCGCTGGCGCCATAGAAGAACCCGGGCCGCATCCGCCCCGAGAGCGCGCTGTCCGGCACAATCGCCCCCGCCACAGGTGCCGCGGCCCGGGGCCACGGCCGCAGGATCGCCGCCACCGCCCCCCACGGCGCCTGCTCCGTCACCTTGTGCCCCATCGCCTCCAGCAGCCGCCGCGTATCCGGCGAAAGCGCCCTCGTCTCCGCGAACAGCTCATCCGGCAACCACTGGTGATGCACCCGCGGCGCGTTCACCGCCTCCTGCAGCTCCATCCCGTGGTCCACCAGGTTCAAGATCACCTGCAGCACGATGGAAATGATCCGCGCCCCACCCGGCGAGCCCAGCACCGCCACCGGCTGCCCATCCCGCAGCAGGATGGTGGGAGACATGGAGGAAAGCGGCCGCTTCCCCGGCGCGATCGAATTCGCCTCCCCCTGCACCAGCCCGAACAGGTTCGGCACGCCCGGCTTCACCGTGAAGTCGTCCATCTCGTTGTTCAGCAGGAACCCCGTACCAGGCGCCACCACCCCGGCCCCGAACCCGCCATTGATCGTATAGGTCACCGCCACCACGTTCCCGGCCGCATCCGCCACCGAGTAATGCGTCGTCTCCGGCCGCTCATGCGGCGCCACCCCCGGCGCCAGCTCGCGCGACGGCGTCGCCCGCTCCGGGTTGATCTTCTCGCGGATCGCCACCGCATAATCGCGCGACAGCAACCGCTCCAGCGGGTTCTTCACGAAATCCGGGTCACCCAGATGCGTGTTCCGGTCCAGATACGCATGCCGCAGCGCCTCGGTCATCAGGTGCACGCTGCGCGCCGAATTGAACCCCGCCGCCCGCAGGTCGTACCCCTCCAGAATGCCCAGCACCATGCAGATCACCGTGCCGCCCGAGGAAGGCGGCGGCGCCGAAACCACCACCCAGCTCCGATACGGGCAGCTCAGCGGCGCCATCTCCCGCACCTTGTAGGCCGCGAAATCCGAGGCCGTGATCACCCCGCCCCCAGCCTTGGCCGCCGCCTCCACCGCCACGGGCACCTCGCCCTGGTAGAAGGCTTCGGCCCCCCGTGCCGCGATCGCCTGCAGCACCGCCGCCAGTTCCGGCTGCACCAGCCGTTCCCCCGGCTTTGGCACGCTGCCATCCGGCTTCAGGAAGATCCTGGCCGCCTCCGCATCCCGCCGCAGCCGCCCCGCCCCGGCCTCCAGAATGTCGGTATCGCCACGCACCAACGCGAACCCGTCCCGTGCCAGCCGGATCGCCGGCGCCATCACCTGCGCCCGGGGCAAGGTGCCATACTGCGTCAGCGCGGCCTCCAGCCCCGCCACCGTCCCCGGCACCCCCACCGCCCGCCAACCATCCAGGCTCGCCCGCGGCACCACGTTGCCCGCGCCATCCAGATACATGTCCCGCACCGCCGCCGCCGGCGCCACCTCGCGGAAATCCAGGAACGTCGTCCGCCCATCCACCAGCCGCAACGTCATGAACCCGCCACCGCCGATGTTCCCGCAACACGGGTTCACCACCGCCAGCGCATAGCCCACCGCCACCGCGGCATCCACAGCATTGCCCCCGGCGCGCAGGATCTCAACACCCGCCTGGGTGGCCAAATGCTGGGCAGACACCACCATGCCGCCTTCGGCCTCAACGGCCGGGCGCGACGCCGCCGGCAGAAAAAGCAAAGACAGCACAAGCAAGGCTCTTCTTTTTTGTGAACAAAAAAGAAGCAAAAAAAACTTCATCCATGGGGCCCGGGAAAACACGGCATCACCGAGCGTAAATAAATGAAGTTTTTTTGCTTCTTTTTGTTCACAAAAAGAAGAACCCTTCACGATACCTTCGGGAACGTCACCCCGATCATGTCGCCTTCACGCACCACGGCGGCGAGCTGCTCCTCGCTCCACCCCTCGGTGCCCGCCGGCCGCAGCGGCAGCACCATCCAGCGGTAATCCGCCGTGCTGTCCACCACCCGCAGCTTCACCGCCTGCGGCAGCTCGGTGCCGAATTCCCGCAGCAGCCCACGCGGATCGCGCACCGCGCGCGCGCGATACGCGGCAGACTTGAACCAGAATGGCGGATACCCCAGCACCGCCCGCGGGTAGCAGGAGCACAGGGTGCACACCACCAGGTTGTGCTCGTCCGCGGTATCCTCCAGCACCCCCAGCGGCGGCATGCCACGCATCGGAATGCCCAGCTCCTCCGCCGCCTTGGCGCCATCGGCCAGCATCCGCGCCCGGAACGCCGGATCCACCCAGGCCTTCGCCACCATGCGGGCCCCCTGCGCCGGCGTCGCGGCATCGGTGGCCTGGATACGCTCGAAAATCTCCTCCCGGCTCACCACGCCCTTGTCCGTCAGCAACTGCCGCACCGCCGCCAGCAACCGGTCAGACGGAGTCTCCAGCACCTCGCTCATCACGCCGCCTCCAACCAGGTTTCGTAGAGTTCCACCACCAACGCCTCACCCCCCGCATCCGGCCAGATCGCCTGCGGCACGAAGCGCACATGATACAGGTTCAACCGCGAAGCCGGCCGCGCGAACGCCAGATCCTCGGGGTTCGGGAACGCCCCCAAATGCTTCTCCACCACGCCCTCCGCCCCGCGCAGGTAGTGCGGCGTGCGGATATGGCAGGCCCCCCGCGTCTCCGGCCAATCATCCCGAACCCGCACCTTGGTCCCCGGCGACAACAACCCGCTCACTTCGTGTCCTCCAGCGCGGCCAGGAGTTCCGCTTCCGTGAACACCCCCTTGGCCAGCATGTTGTCGGTGATCGAACGGATCCAGCGCTGGTAATACGAAAGCCGCAGGTAGTCGGGCTCCGGAATCGCCTCGATCCCCCGCCGCAACTCATCCACGCTCATCACCTTCTTCGCCCCGAGCAACTGCCGGATCGCGTCCACCTCGCGATCGAACGCGCTCAGCGCATGCGGCTCCACATCCACCGCATCACACATGAATTTTGAAACCCCACCCATGTCGTGCATCGCACGAGCGCGCGCCTCAGGCAGGGTGGAGGGATCAGGAAGGGGGCTGTCTGTGCTCATGCCCCGAGAATAACGCCATTTCCGCCAGACCGGAACGCCTAGTTGCCCACCACCTCGCCCGGCGAAAGCCCCCACAGCCCGTCGCGCTTCACCCAGCCGCGATGGTCACCCACCCGCACCTCGCACCACGCCGCCCCCGCCGCGCAGGCCCGCACCCGCCCCACCACGCCCGGCTTCAACACCGCCACTGCCCCCGCGTCATCCGCCGCCGACCGCCGCAACGTCCGCTCGTTCGGCACCATGAAGGTCCGCCGCCCCGTGAGGTTGGATTGGTGAACCCAGCCCTTCACCCCCTCATGGTCCTCCACCAGCCGCCAGGTCTCGAATTCGCGCAGAATCCGCACCGGCTGGTCCGGCCGCCGATACACCCACTCCACGGGATAGCGCTGCCCCGGCCCCACCCGCAGCTTCACCCCGTCGTACAGAATGCCCGCCCAGCGCGGCAGCGGCTGCCCGGTCACGCTGCCCTTGCCAGCCTCCGCAGGCTTCGCCTCCGCCGGCTTCGTCTCCGCAGGCTTGGCCTCGGCCGGCTTGGTCTCCGCCGGTTTCGCCTCGGCCGGCTTCGCCTCAGGCGCCTTCGCGGCCCCCACGGCCGCCCCCGCCACCACACCCGCCGCGGCCCCGGCCGCCACCCCCGCCGCCACCGCGGGGCGGGACGGCGCCGCCGGCTTCTGCGGCCCGGAATTCGGCTTCGGCGCCACCACCGGCGGCTTGGCCGGCTGCGTCGGCTTCCCCGGCTGAGAGTGCCCCAGCGCGGAACGCGCCGGCGGATGCGCCAACGGGGCGGAGGCCATCGGCGCCACCTGCTGCACCGGCGCCCGCGGCACGGCACTCGGCTGCGGCGCCACGCTCGGCGTCAAAGGCTGCGCGGCACGCGGCTGCGGCGCCGCCAGGTTGCCCACCGGCGGCGACATCTGCCCCATGGCCGCTCCCTGGGGGAGCACCAGCACCACGCCCAGCAGAAGGGCCACCCGCAACCTCATTCCGTCTCCCTGCCAACCCGCGCGTAGGCGGGTCAAGTTACGCATCACAACGTCACGATCTGGCCGGTGCCCACCGCCTCCAGGAAGGTCGCGATCCCCGCCACCTCCACCCCCTCGGCCAGCGCCAGGCCCTCCGCCCCGATCATGCGCAACCCGGCCTCGCAGGCAATCCGCCGCACACCCAGCTCCGCCAGCACCTCGGCCAGCTCACCCACGCCGGCCACCCCCTTCGCCACCGCCTCGGCCTCCCGCGCATCCCCCGCGAACGCCCCCGGCATCAGCGCCCGGCACCCCTCATTGGTCGCGAACAGCACCACATCCCGCCCCAGCGCCGCCGCCCCCGCCGCCATCATGAACGCATACTGCGCCCGCTCATGCCCGCCGGAGATCAACAATATCCCCAAGCTAGATCGCACAAGCCGGCCCCGCGGTATCCCCATGCCCCGAAAGGTCCTTCAGCGTCGCATTCGGCCCGCACGCAATGCAGGCCGGGTCCGGCCGCAGCTTGATCGTGCGGAACCGCGCGGAAAGCGCATCCCACACCAGCACCCGCCCGCTCATGCTCTCGCCGATGCCCAAAATCTCCTTCAGCACCTCGGTCGCCTGCAATGTCCCCATCACCCCGGTCACCGCGCCGAGCACCCCCGCCTCGCTGCAGGTCGGCACCAGCCCATCCGGCGGCGGGGCGGGATACAGGCAGCGGTAGCACGGGCACCCCTCCCCCGCATGCGGCTTGAACGTCGAAAGCTGCCCGTCAAACCGCAGCACCGCCGCCGAGACCAGCGTCTTCTTCGCCAGCACGCAGGCATCCGAAATCAGGAACCGCGTCGGGAAATTATCCGTCCCGTCGCACACGATGTCGTACTCCGCGAACACCTCCAGGATGTTCTCCACCCCCAGCCGCGTCCGGTGCGGCGCGATCCTCACCAGCGGATTGATCGCATGCGCCCGCTCAATGGCGGACTCCACCTTCGGCGTCCCCAAGCTCCCGGTGGTATGCGCGATCTGCCGCTGCAAATTGGACAGATCGACCACGTCATCATCCACCAGCCCGATCGTCCCCACCCCCGCCGCGGCCAGGTACATCAGCAGCGGGCTCCCCAACCCCCCTGCCCCCACCAGCAGCACCCTGGCCTCGCGCAGCTGCGCCTGGCCCACGCCGCCCACCTCCCGCAGCAGGATGTGCCGCGAGTACCGGCTGATCTCGTCTTCGCTGAAATCGAGGTTCATGCCCCCATCATACCCCCCCGCGCCCCGCACCAGAAGCGCCCCCTGCGGGAGCAACCACACGGCAGATGTGCTAAACCCCCGAGTATGACCCCCGACCCCGTCTCCCCCGAAGGCGCCCTCGTCCTGTTCTCCGGCGGCCAGGATTCCGCCACCTGCCTCGCCTGGGCCCTCTCCCGCTTCAGCCGCGTAGAGACCGTCGGCCTCCACTACGGCCAGCGCCACGCCGTCGAACTCGCCTGTCGCGAACCCCTGCGCACCGGCATGGCCGCCCTGAACGACTGGTCCACCCGCCTCGGCCCCGACCACACCATCGACATGGGCCTGGCCCTCGCCAACATCGGCAGCACCTCCCTCACGTCAGATGCCGAAATCACCATGACCGCCGAAGGCCTCCCCAGCACCTTCGTCCCCGGCCGCAACCTCCTCTTCCTCACCTACGCCGCCGCCATCGCCTTCCGCCGCGGCCTCAAGCACATCGTCGGCGGCATGTGCGAAACCGACTACTCCGGCTACCCCGACTGCCGGGACGACACCATCAAAGCCATGCAACTCGCCCTCAACCTGGGCATGAACCGCCGCTTCGTCCTCGAAACCCCCCTGATGTGGACCGACAAAGCCGGCACCTGGGCCCTCGCCCAAACCCTCGGCGGCGAACCCCTCGTCAACCTCATCGTCGAACACAGCCACAGCTGCTACCTCGGCAACCGAACCCACCGACACCCCTGGGGCTACGGCTGCGGAACCTGCCCCGCCTGCGACCTCCGCAGCGCCGGCTGGTCGCGCTGGTGCAGCTAAGGCCGGGAAGGCCAGGGCTCCGCCCTGGACCCGGTCAGGGGCTTTGCCCCCGACACCCCCACCAGGGACCTGAGGTCCCTGGACCCACATCACTTTTGCCCATGGCTCGGGGGGGTAT
>JAPLOI010000012.1 GCA_026400815.1 Alphaproteobacteria bacterium | reverse complement strand
CTCCGAAAGGCCGCCGCACGCAGCATCAGCGAGCTATGGGACGCGATCCGCGATGCCTTGGACGCCTTCACGCCACAGGAATGCGCCAACTATTTCACGGCGACAGGCTATGAGCCAGATTGATAGGATTCTGCTCTAGGCCACCACGACGTGGATCGGACCCGCGGCATCCCGGACCTCCACCGGCGCGGTACCACCGGCATCGCCGTCGGTCTGCACGGGCGCGGCGCAGGCTTCGATGATCACCGAGCGCGCCGGCAAAAGGCGCACGCCGGCCATGCCGGGCAGCAGGCCGAGGGTGAGCGCAAGGCCGTAGCGGATCGTGGCGAGCGGTCCGCCACGCTGGAACAGCGCTACGGTAAATCCGGGCCGGGTCGGAGCCATGTCGGGCGCCAGCAGATGCCTGCCGCCATACAGCCGCCCCTTGGTGACGATCACGCTCGCCGCCTCGAAGCTGGTGTTGTCGATACGAACACGCACCGTGGGGAAGCCGTAGCGGCCCAGCTCACGGCCGGCCTGCAGCGCATAGGCCGCCGCCCCCAGGCGCCGCTTCAGTGGCAGCGAGATGTGGTGCACCACCTGGGCATCGAACCCGACACCCAGCATCTGCACGAACACCCCCTTGCGCGGGAATGGCGACCCGTCGGCGGAGCGGGCGAGGCCGGGCCAGATCTCCCGCGTGCGGGCCCGGCCAAGCATGGCGGCGATCTCGGCCGGCTGGAATGGCAGGCCCAGCTCATGCGCCAGCACATTCGCGGTGCCCAGGGGGATGATCCCCAGCTGGGCTCCGGTGCCGGCGATCCCGCCTGCCACTTCGGCAATCGTGCCATCCCCGCCGGCCGCCACCACGAGCCGATGGCCCTTGGCCGCCGCCTGTTCCGCAAGCTCGGTGGCATGGCCGGCCCAGCGTGTTTCAACCAGTTCCACACGCTTGCCGGCCAGCAGCAGCACATCCAGCACCCGCCAGAGCATGCGGATCCGGCGTCGGCCGGCGGTAGGGTTGTAGATGACGATCATGAGGCCCGTTCACCGCCAGGATGGATTCGGCACGGAAAGGCGAAGCCAACCAAATGCCATGCCGCCGATGACACCTCGATGACGCTTCATCGGCATTGCGGTGAAATTCAGGAACGAGGCCGCGATGGGTGCGGGTCATCGAAACTTCACGTGCGCGACGCGCAATCGGACGTTTTTGGTGCGCCTACCACGTGGGACACCACAGCGCATGAATGCCGCCCCGCCAGACCTGACCCAAGGCTCGCACCGCTACCGGGCGATCTTCATTTCCGACCTGCACCTGGGCACGCGGGGCTGCCGGAGCGATTTCCTGGCAGATTTCCTGCGCCGGACCAGCAGCGAGAAGCTCTATTTGGTGGGGGACATCATCGATGGCTGGCGCCTGCGCAAATCCTGGTACTGGGATGCCGCGCATGACGAGGTGCTGAAGCTGATCCTGCGCAAGGCGCGCAACGGCACCGAGGTGACCTACATCCCGGGCAACCACGATGAGATGTTCCGGACGTGGCTGCCGATGGGGCTGGAGGTTTGCGGCATCCGGCTGCGCAGCGAGGCGGTGCACGTGACGGCCGATCAGCGCCGGCTGCTGATCATTCATGGCGACGAGTTCGACAGCGTGGTGCGCTATGCCAAGTTCCTCGCCCTGCTGGGGGACTGGGCTTACACGGCGACGCTGGTGGTCAACCGCTGGTTCAACACCGTGCGGCGGCGGCTGGGCTATCCCTACTGGTCGCTGTCCGCCTGGCTGAAGCGGCAGGTGAAGGAGGCGGTGAAGGCGATTGACCGCTTCGAGGGGGCGCTGGCCGGGGAGGCGCGGCGGCGCGGGCTGGATGGCGTGGTGTGCGGGCACATCCATCATGCCGAGATGCGCATGGTGGATGGCGTGCTCTACATGAACGATGGCGACTGGGTGGAAAGCTGCACCGCGCTGGTGGAGCACCATGATGGCCGCCTGGAACTTCTGGATTGGGCGGCGCTGAACCGCTTCTCCTTCGCCGCGCCGACCGGGGCGCAGGTGGCGCAACCTGTCTGAGGCGCGGGCGGCGGGCGTGGGGACGGACGACTCCTCAAGCTACTGGACGCGACTGCTCCAGGTAGGACCGCTACCGGCCCGCATCCTGATTGTTTCGGATGCCTGGCTGCCGCAAGTGAACGGTGTGGTGCGCACGCTTCAGACGATCGCGGGCGAGCTGCGCGACATGGGGCATACAGTGGAGGTGGTGGGGCCGGACAGGTTCCCCACGCTGCCATGCCCGACCTATCCGGACATCCGCCTGTCCGTGTTGCCGGGGCGGCGGCTGAATCGGATCATCGAGACCTTCCAGCCGGATGCGTTGCATATCGCGACGGAGGGGCCGTTGGGGCTGTGCGCCCGTACCTGGGCCCGCAAGCGCGGCTGCGCCTTCACCACCGCGTTCCACACGCGTTTTCCGGAATACGTCAATGCGCGCGTGGGCGTACCGGTTGGGTGGCTCTATGCCTGGCTGCGGGGTTTCCACAATTCCGGCCAGGGCATGATGGTGGCCACCGCCAGCCTGCGTGCCGAGCTGACCGGGCGCGGCTTCCGCAACGTCCGGGAATGGTCCCGCGGCGTTGATCTCGATCTGTTCACTCCCGCACCTGCAATCGCGTGGGACCTGCCGCGCCCCGTGTTCGCCTATGTCGGCCGGGTGGCGGTGGAGAAGAACATCCGGGCCTTCCTTGACCTGGACCTGCCGGGATCGAAGTTGGTGGTGGGCGGGGGGCCGCAGCTGGCGGCGCTGAAGCGCGGCTCGGCGCCGAGCTGGCGGCCGCTTATGCCGGCAGTGACGTGTTCGTGTTCCCCAGCCTGACCGACACGTTCGGCCTGGTGCTGCTGGAGGCGCTGGCGTGCGGCACGCCGGTGGCCGCGTTCGACGTGACCGGGCCGCGCGACGTGCTGGCCGATGCGGACGGGAACGTGGGCTGCGTGGGGCCGGACCTGCGGGCTGCGGCACTGGCGGCGCTGCAGGCCGACCGGAGCGCCTGCCGGGCGCATGCCGAGCGCTTCAGCTGGCGCGCCTGCGCCGAGGCCTTTCTTTCCCACCTCGTGCCCCTCGGCGGGCACGGTCCTTGAAACGGAGTTCTCCATTGTCTCAACAGCTGCATGTCGGGAAGAACGCACCGGCCGGGACCGCGCGTGCGATTGCGAATGCCGGCCTGTTCTTCCGCCGCTGGCTCAGCAACCCCTTGCAGATGGGGTCTGTGGTGCCGTCCTCCCAGGCGCTGTGCCGTCGCGTGGCGAAGCATGCGCAGTGTGCGCCGGACGAGATCGTGGTGGAGCTGGGGGCTGGCACGGGCGTGATCTCCCGCGCGCTTCTGGAGCATGGGTTGGCGCCGCGGCAGCTGGTGCTGGTGGAGATCGTGCCGGAGATGTCGGATCACCTGCGCGACGCGTTGCCGGGCGTGCAGGTGATCACCGGTGATGCGCGCGCCCTGCCGGATCTTCTGGAGGGCAACGGGGCGAAGGTGGGAGCCGTGATCTGCGGCGTGCCGCTGGTGCTGCTGCCGTTTGCGGAGCAGCAACGCTTCGTCGCGGCGTTCCGTGCGGTGGCGCCGGAGTGCGGCTTCCTGCACTACAGCTACTGCGCCACCTCGCCGATCTCGCCGCGGCGGCTGGGGCTGGAGGCGCGGCGCCTGGCGTGGACGCCGCTGAACTTCCCGCCGGCGAGCGTGTGGCACTATCGCCACGTGGGATGAGGCGCGGGAGCGCTGGGGTTTCGCAAAACCGCAACACGCGCGCCAAGCGCCTGCAATGATACGCCCATAGAATGGCAGGGTTGCTTTGATGGAGACTGCCATGCGCCGCATCACTCGCCGGGGCCTTGCCGCGGTGGCGGCCGGCGCGGCCATGCCGCGCTTCGCCATCGCCCAGGCCGACCAGCGCCCAGGCATCACCATCGCGGTGCAGAAGATCTCGATCTCCAACACGCTGGAGTCCTTGCGCGAGGTTTCGAATGTGGGGCAGCGGACCATGTCGCTGTTCACGGAATCGCTGATGGAGGTGGACTGGACCTTCGGGCTGGGCACGGTGCCGCGGGTGGCCGAGGCGTGGCGCCAGGTCGACGGCAAGACCCTGGAGGTGACCCTGCGCCAGGGGGTGAAGCTGCACAACGGCGACACGCTGACTGCCGAGGATGTGGCGTTCAGCTTCGGCCCGACGCGGATGTGGAGCGGGCAATCGGCGGACCGCGCCGGGCTGTTCGCTTCCAACACGACGGGCGCAGGCAAGCTGCCGCCGCCGGAGGTGCCGGTGGCGGCGCGCGCTACGCTGCCCGGCTTCGACCGGGTGGAAATCGTCGATGCCCGCACCGTGCGCTTCCATAACCGCACGCCGGAGCCGGTGCTGGCCCAGCGCCTGACGCGCAACACCGCCGCGGTGATCTCCCGCCGTGCCTATGAGGAGGCCGCGAGCTGGCAGGATTTCGCGCGCCAGCCGGTTGCCACCGGCCCATACCGGGTGGCCGCCTTCAAGCCGGATACCATGCTGCTGCTGGAGGCGCATGACGAATACTGGGGCGGGCGGCCGCCGCTGAAGACGATCCGCCTTGTTGAAGTGCCGGAGATGATCAGCCGGGTGAACGGCCTGCTGGCCGGCGACTTCGACTTTGCTTGCGACCTGGCGCCGGATCAGATTCCGATCGTGGAACGCTCGTCGCGCCACCAGGTTCTGGGTGGGCTGATCGCCAATATCCGGCTGAACGTGTTCGACAAGACCCACCCCGCGCTGGCGAACCCGCTGGTGCGCCGCGCCATGACGCATGGGATGGACCGCCAGGCGATCATCGACGGGCTTTGGGCCGGGCGGACCGTGGTGCCGAAGGGCCTGCAATGGCCGTTCTACGGCGAGATGATGGTGGAGGACTGGGCGGCCCCGGCCTACGACCCTGCGCTGGCGCGCGATCTGCTGAAGCAGGCGGGCTACAAGGGCGAGGAGATTCCGTATCCCACGCTCAACAACTACTACACCAACCAGACGCCCACCGCGCAGGTGCTGCTGGAGGGCTGGCGCAACATCGGCCTGAACGTGGTGCTCTCCATGAAGGAGAACTGGAGCCAGGTGCTGCCGAAGGGGCCGCATCGCGGCGTGATCGACAATTCGAACTCCGCCTGGTTCGCCGACCCCGTGGCGGCCATGGCCGCCTATGCGCCCGGTGGGCAGACCTGGGAGGCCGGGCAGTGGCAGAACCCGGAGGCGGCCGGAATCCTGGCGTTCATGCAGAGCGAGCTCGACCAGGGCAAGCGCAAGGCGGCATTCCGGCGGTGGCTCCAGATCGTGGAGCGCGAAGACCCCTGCTACGGCGTGCTGCACCAGAACGCGACCTTCACGGCGCTGCGGCGCGACTACAAATGGAAGGCCGCGGCCAGCTTCGCGATGGACTTTCGTGCGCGCAACTGGGGCTGAATGCCTTGCAAAGGCATAGGATGTCACGCAATCTTCATCCCACCACGCTTCGTTCCGACGCTTTCTTGTAATGTGCCGCTCAGGAGCGAATCGACATGCGCCGCGTCGTCATCACGGGAATGGGCATCATCTGTCCGCTCGGCCACGGGCTTGAGACGGTGTGGCGCCGCCTGGTGAATGGCCGGTCGGGCATTCGGACCATCACCAACTTCAATACCGAGCTTCCCAGCCGCGTCGCCGGGCAGGTGCGGGCTTCTGCCTGGGCCACCCGGCCCGAGCCCAGCCGGGCAGACCGCGCCGGGCGCCTGGCGCAGATCGCCGCGGCAGAGGCGGTGCGGGATTCCGGCTGGCATCCCGCCACGGCCGAGGCGCATGCCATGGCTGGCATTACCATCGGCTCCGGCTGCGGCGCGCTGGAGGCCCTGAGCGAGGGGGCCCGGCTGGCCGGCGGTGTCGACAGCAGCTTCATGCTGCGCGGCATGATCCATAACATCGCCACCGACCTGGCCCGGCATTTCGGCTTTCATGGCCCACGCCGCGCGGTTTCCACGGCCTGCTCCTCTGGCACACATGCCATCGGTGACGCGGCGCGCTCGATCGCGCTCGGCGATGCCGATGTGATGCTGGCGGGCGGCACCGAGGCGGCCGTGACGGAACTTGGCATGGCCGGCTTCGCCGCCGCCCGTGCCCTTTCCACTGGCTTCAACGACACGCCGCACCGTGCCTCCCGCCCATGGGACCGCGACCGCGACGGGTTTGTGATGGGCGAGGGGGCGGGGATGGTGGTGCTCGAATCGCTGGAGCATGCGCGCGCCCGCGGCGCCCGGATCCATGCCGAGCTGGCTGGCTACGGCATGTCTGGCGATGCCTGGCATATCACCTCGCCCAACGAATCCGGTGACGGCGCCTTCCGTGCCATGCGCAACGCGCTGCGCAGCGCCGGGGTCGCGCCGAGCGATATCGGCTATGTCAACGCCCACGGCACTTCCACGCCCGCCGGCGACGACATCGAGCTGGCCGCCGTGGAGCGCCTGTTCGGGGCAGCGGCACAGGGGCTGGCCATGTCTTCCACCAAGTCCTCCATCGGCCATTTGCTCGGCGCCGCCGGTGCTGTCGAGGCGATATTCTCGGCCATGGCGATCCGCGACGGCGTGGTGCCGCCCACGCTGAACCTGGATGTGCCCAGCCGCGACAGCGTGATCGACCGCGTGGCCCGAACGGCGCAGGAACGGAAGATCCATATGGCGATGTCGAACAGCTTCGGCTTCGGCGGCACCAATGCGAGCCTTGTGCTGCGCGCGATCTGACAACGCCTGGCGGATGCTACGCCGGACCTCGGTCGCGGGCGCCGCGACCGATCACGGCATCGGCACGCGGGTCATTGCCTCGTGAAATACCGCCGCAACGCGGCTCCCATCGCGCAAATCACAGATGCCACATGAAACAATCCAGGCATTATCCTTAGGATCATTTTTTTCGACTATATTTGACATCACATTCCATTATCGAAAATATTGGATTGGATAATATGTAGGGCTTTGATTGGCATACACTTATCCACCCCACTCTCCCGGCCGTGATCTTCATCTGCACGACCCAGCACTGACATCAGTGTGTCATGCTGATCTTGGTAGATCCTCACCCCCGTCAAGCAGGGAACGGGGAACCGCAGGCCATGGCGACATCATTGAATCTGGCAAACTACGTCCGCATCGGCCGCTACGACCTGCCTGAGCCGACCCGTACCAAGGCTCCTGAGGGGAACCTGCTGGGCCAGGAGGTGTCGGGCATCACCTACAACCAGGACACGGGCACGCTGTTCATCGTCGGCGATGGCGGCAGCTACGTCACTCAGATCTCGACCAAGGGCGCGCTGATCGACACCATGACCCTGGCCAAGGGCAGCAGCCCGCAGGGCACCGAGTTCTACGACCTCGAGGGCATCGGCTATGTCGGTGGCGGCACCTTCGTGATGGTGGAGGAGCGCGACCGCCAGGCGGTCCAGTTCAACTACAAGGCCGGCACCACGCTGGGCCGCGGCGATGCCAGCACCGTGGTGCTGGGCACCGATATCGGCAATGTCGGCCTGGAAGGCATGAGCTACGATCCGCAGACCGGCGGCTTCATTTTCGTCAAGGAGATCAGCCCCCAGGGCCTCTTCCAGACCACGATCGACTTCAAGGCCGGCACCGCCAGCAACGGTTCTGCCAGCACCGTGAACTCCACCAACCTGTTCGATCCCGCGCTGATGGGCCTGGGCGATATCGCCGACGTCTACTCGCTCTCGAATGTGGCACTGCTCGACGGCACCGCCTCCAGCGGCAACCTGCTGGTGCTCAGCCAGGAAGATGGCCGCATCGTCGAGGTCACGCGCAGCGGCGAGATCGTGAGCACGCTCACCATCCGCACCGACCTCGGCAACCCGCTCTCCGTCGCTGACCAGCAGCATGAGGGCCTGGCGATGGACGACGCCGGCAACCTCTACGTGGTCAGCGAGAATGGCGGCGGCGACTTCGACCATCCGCAGCTTTGGGTCTATGCGCCGGCCACCGCGCCCAACAGCGCGCCCACCCAGGTCGTGGTGCAGAACGAGCTGACCGAGATTGAGGAAAACAGCGACACCTCCGCGCGCATCGCCCTGGGCGATGTCGTGCTGGTAGATGACGGGCTGGGCGACACGGCGCTGACCGTCACCGGCGCCGACGCGGCCGCCTTCGAGGTGGATAACGGCATCCTCTACCTCAAGGCCGGCACCAAGCTGGATTTCGAGACCCAGCCTTCCTACACCGTCACCGTGGTGGCCGACGACGCCTCCGTGGGCGCCACGCCGGATGCCTCGACGACCTACACCCTGACCGTGACCGACGTGAAGAACGAGGGTTCGAAGGCCGGCAGCGTCTATGTCTCCGAGATCGCGCCGTGGTCGAGCGGCAACAGCAAGGTCGGCGCCGACTGGTTCGAAGTGACCAACGGCAGCGCCGCCGCGCTGGACATCACCGGCTGGCGGGTGGACGACAGCTCCGCCGTGTTCGGCCAGGGTGCGCCGCTCTCCGGCGTGACCAAGATCTCCCCGGGCGAATCGGTCATCTTCATCGAGGGTGCGGACGCCAAGGCCGCGTCTGATGCCTTCGCCTCCACCTGGTTCGGCGGCACGCTGCCGGCCGGGCTGCAGATCGGCGTCTACTCCAGCACGGGCATCGGGCTGAGCACCGGCGGTGATGCGGTGAACCTCTACAACGCCGCTGGCGAGTTGCAGACCGGCGTCACCTTCGGCGCCTCGCCGGCCTCCGCGCCCTTCGCCACCTTCAACAACGCCGCGGCCCTCAACGGCGTGGCGGTCACCACCATGAGCGAGCCCGGCGTCAACGGCGCGTTCAAGGCCGCCAGCGGGGCCGACGAGATCGGCTCGCCCGGCAGCGTCGGCCGCCTCTTCATCTCCGAGATCGCGCCGTGGTCCAGCGGCAGCAGCCCGGTGCAGGCCGATTGGTTCGAGCTGACCAACAGCACCGCGTTCTCGATCGACCTGACCGGCTGGAAGATGGATGACAGCTCCGGCTCGCCTGCGGCGGCCGTGTTGCTGAACGGCGTCTCCTCCATCGCCCCGGGTGAGAGCGTGATCTTCATGGAGTCCGCGAACCCCGCCGCCGCCAGCAAGGCGTTCCTGTCCAACTGGTTCGGCCTGGGCGTGCCGGCCGGCCTGCAGATCGGCACCTACACCGGCAGTGGCGTGGGCCTGGGCAGCGGTGGCGACGGCGTGCACATCTACGACAGCGGCAACACGCTGCAGGCGGCGGTCTCGTTCGGCGCCTCGCCCGAGGGCCCCTACACCACCTTCGACAACAGCGCCGGGCTCAACGGCACGGCGGTGACGATCACCACCATGAGCAAGGTCGGCGAGAACAAGGCGTTCACCGCGGTGAACAGCGCCAGCGAGATCGGCTCGCCCGGCGGCCGCGCCCCGGGCTTCACCCTGCAGATCCTGCACTTCTATGGCGAGACCGGCACGCTGGGCGCGCAGACCGCCCCCGTGATGGGCGCCATGATGGACAAGTTCCGCACCGCGGTGCCGAACACCCTCACCTTGGCGGAAGGCGACAACTGGATCCCCGGCCCGTGGCTGGTGGCCGGTGCCGATCCGTCGTTGAGCAAGGTGGCGGGCATCGGCGCCACCGCCCTGGCCCGGCCGGACGTGGCGATCATGAACGCGCTGGGCGTCAACGCTTCGGCGTTGGGCAACCACGAGTTCGACCTGGGCTCGCCGGTGGTCTCTGGTGCCATCGCGGCCTCCGGCGCCTGGGGCGGGGCGAAGTTCCCGTTCATCACCTCGAACCTTGATTTCTCCAAGGACAGCTCGCTGCGCGGCCTGGCCGATGCCACCCTCGGCGGCACCGGCACCAACGCCTTCGCCGGCAAGGAAGCCTCCACCATCGGCGGCAAGATCGCCCCCTACGCGGTGGTCACGATCAATGGCGAGCGGATCGGCATCGTCGGCTCCACCACCTACGATCTGCTCATCAAGACCTCGCCCAATGGCACCCGCCCGCTGGACGACGGCAATGATGCCACCAGCGACATCCAGGAAGTGGCGGCCTATCTGCAGACCGGCATCGATGCGCTGAAGGCCACCGGCATCGACAAGATCGTGATGGTGGACCAGTTGGACACGCTGGACCGCAACAAGGCCCTCGCCCCGCTGCTCACCGGGGTGGACGTGATGGTGGCCGGCGGCGGGCATGAGCGCCTGGGCGACGCCACCGACGTGCCGGGCGCCTTCAACGGCCACAGCCCGGACTTCATCGCCACCGACAGCTACCCGATCGTGACCAAGGGCGCCGATGGCGCGCCGACGCTGATCGTGACCACCGACACCGAATACAGCTATCTCGGCCGCCTCGTGGTCGCCTTCACCGAGGATGGCGAGATCGACCTCGCCTCGCTCAACCCGGCCACCAACGGTGCCTATGCCTCGAATGAGAGCACGCTGCAGGCGGTGTATGGCAGCACCGACACGGCGCAGCAGATCATCGACAGCAGCACTACCGGCAAGGCGGTGCAGGCGATCACCAGCGCGGTTGATGCCGTCGTGGTGGCCAAGGACGGCAACAAGTTCGGCTTCAGCAATGTCTACCTGGAAGGCGACCGGGTGTTCGGCCGCGCCCAGGAAGTGAACCTCGGCAACCTCACCGCCGATGCCAACGCCGCCGCCGCGCTGGGCGCCCTGCCCTCCGGCACGCCGGTGGTCGTCTCCATGAAGAACGGCGGCGGCCTGCGCGCCTCCCTCGGCTCCATCGCCCCTGACGGTTCCAAGATCCCGAACGCCATCGTGCCCGGCGCGGCCGGCAACGTGTCGCAGCTGGACGTGGAAAACGCGCTGCGCTTCGACAACAAGCTGATGGTGTTCGACACCACGCCGCAGGGGCTGCTGAACATCCTGAACTACGCAGCCGGCCTCGCCCCCGGCAATGGCGGCTTTCCGCAGCTCGGCGGCCTGCGCTTCTCCTACGACCCTGACCTGGCTGCCGGCCAGAAGGTGCGCAGCGTGGCGCTCTATGATCTCGACGGCACCTTCGTCGCCCAGATCGTCGCCAACGGCCAGGTGGTGGCCCCCGCCAGCATCCCGGTCGTGATCCTGAACTTCACCGCCAATGGCGGCGACGGCTACCCGGTGAAGGCCAACGGCGAGAACTTCCGCTTCGTGCTCAACGACGGCACGCTCTCGGCGCCGGTGAGCGAGGCGCTGGACTTCACCGCTGCGCCCAACGTGCCTGCCAATGCGCTGGGCGAGCAGAAGGCCCTGGAAGACTACCTGCAGGCCGAGCACGGCACGCCGGAAACGGCGTTCAACCAGGCCGATACGCCGGCCAACCAGGACCTGCGCATCGAGAACCTCAACCTGCGCGACGATGCCGTCCTGCTCGGCGCGCAGCAGATGTTCACGGTGGCCGCGCTGGCGGCGCACCTCCCCGAAGGCAATGCCGGCACCACGGCCTTCACCTTCACCGTCACCCGCAGCGGCAACACCGCGGCGGCGGCGGAGATCGGCTGGAACGTGGCCGGCGTGGCCGGAACCGGCACGGTGCCAGCCGGAGCGCAGGATTTTGCCGGCGGCACGCTGCCCTCCGGCACGGTCAGCTTCGCGGCCGGCCAGACCAGCCGCACCATCACCGTGCCGGTGGCCGGTGATACGGTTGGCGAATCGAACGAGCGCTTCGCGGTGTCGCTGGGCAACCTCCCCACCGGCGCGGCCTTCACCGGCAACGCGGCCCATGGCGTGATCCTCAACGACGACGGCTCGCGCTACTCGGTCGGCCCGGACCGCCGGGTGGCCCTGGAGGGCACTGGTGGCAGTTCCACCATGTCCTTCACCGTCTTCCGGGCAGGCACCTCCACCGGCACCGAGACTCTGGATTGGGCGGTGAGCCCGGGCAGCGCGGCGGGCACCATGCCGGCGAACGCGGCCGACTTCGCCGGCGGCGTGCTGCCGTCCGGCACGGTCACTTTCGCGCCGGGCCAGCATACGGCGACGATCATGCTGCTGATCGCCGCCGATGCGCAGCGCGAGTTCAACGAGAGCTTCACCGTCGGCATCTCCAACCCATCGGCCGGGGCCACCATCGGCCGCGCCACGGCCACCGGCGTGATCATCGACGACGACACGATCGTGGTCCTGGGCTCCACCCCCGTCTCCGGCACCTCGGCCGCGAACGTCTTCCTGATCGGAGCCGGGGAGCACACCGTCTCCGGGCTGGGCGGGGTGGACCGCTTCGTGTTCACCGCCGCGGTGGGCGCCGATGCCGGCACCAACCTCACCGGCCTGCCGGACTTCGACCCGGCGCTGGGCGAGCGCATCGACCTGCGCCTGATCGACGCGATTGCCGGCAGCCCGGCCAACGACGCCTTCACCTTCATCGGGGCGAACGGCTTCTCCGGCACGGCGGGCGAACTCCAGGCGGTTCCCTCGGGCGGCAGCGTGCTGATCAAGGGCGACACGAACGGCGATATGGCGTCGGACTTCCTGATCACAGTGCCGAGCTCGGGTACCCCGTCGGCGCAGTGGTTCCTGCTCTAGCACGAACCAGCCGGGGCATCCGCGCGATGCCCCGGCCATCGGAACGAGCAAGAATGGCGGCCGCACACCGTGCGGCCGCCATTTGCATGTTCGATGAAACGCCGAGCGGCGGTGGTCAGGCCGGGTCGTATCTCCGGCAGACTGCGTCCGCGCTCATGCGGCCAGTTCCATCGGGCGATGCGCTCCAGGGCTGCGATGATCTCCGGCGCGAAGCGGTGGTGCTGCACGCGGCCGGGCACGCCGGCCAGGATGGCAAAGGGCGGGACATCCTTGCTGACCACCGCCCCCGCACCGATTGCCGCGCCGTTGCCCACGGAAACACCAACCTTTTTCAGGCCGCCGGACGCTTCACCAAAACCCCGGAGGAAGCCACCACGCTCACGGCTGTTCCTGGTTTGATGCACAGTTCGGAAAAGGAGGGGCCAGGGGCTCGGCCCGTGGCGGGTCTGGGCAGAGCCCAGCTCTGCCGTTCGCCATGGGTATCAATGCGGCCGCTGGCCCACGAAATTGCCCGGCGGGGCGTAGTTGCAAACCCAGACTTCGGAATTCCCGCAACTGGCCATCCCGCATCCAACATGGGTGGTGCTGCGCCAAACCACCTGGGTGTAGTGGCCGCACACCTTGCCGGGCGCGCAGCTATTGCGCGCGGCGTCGTAGTCCCGGCGTTCCCCCACCCACATCCCCACCACCTGGGATGGTGACAAGGATTGCCCGCTGGCCCATGCAAGGTTTTCGCCCAGCCCGGCGGCGCCGCTATGGCGCATCGCGCAGCGCGACTCACGCAGCTTGTCCGCCCAGCGCTGGGCGGTCACGGCCAACTCGGCGGACCACTGCAACGGCGCCACGCCAACGGCCTGCCGCGCCTGGTTGTGGGCGGCCAGCGTGCCATCGAAGCGCTGCGGCTCCGCAGCGGCGCGCGGTTGCGCGGCGGCGGGAAAGGCCAGGGCGAGAAGGGCGAGCAGCCGAAAAGTGATCATGCCCGGCACCTTCCGCCTACACGTCGAGGTTGGCCACCTTCAGCGCGTTGCCCACGATGAAGTCGCGGCGCGGTTCCACCACGTCGCCCATCAACGTGGAGAACACGCCCTCGGCTTCCTCGGTATCACCCACCTCCACCTGCAGCAGGGTGCGCACGGCGGGATCGAGCGTGGTCTTCCACAGCTGGTCCGGGTTCATCTCGCCCAGCCCCTTGAAGCGCTGGATCGACAGGCCCTTGCGGCCCTGGGCGATGATCCGTTCGAACGCCGTGGCAGGGCCGGCCACCTGCGCCTCGTTGCGGTCCAGCGCCAGCAGCGCGGGTTCGGCGAAGCGGCGGGCGAGTTCCTCGGCGCGGTCGTTCAGCCAGCGCGCCTCGGCACTGCGCATGGTGGCGGCATCCAGCTTGTGGATCTCCGCCACGCCACGCACCGTGCGCGCCAGGGTCAACCCGCCGCCACTGTTGGCGGAAACCACCCAGCTGCGCTCCGCAGGCAGCGACACGGCGTTGAGCCTTGCGGCAAGATCGGCGGCCACGTTGTTCACCCGGTTCTCATCGGGCGTCAGCGCACCCACGATGGCCGCCTGCTCCAGCAGGCTGATCGGGATGCCGGCCGGGGCGCCCAGGCGCTTCAGCCGGTCATAGGACAGGCGCAGGAAGGTGGAATGGCCGCGCAGATCCTCGCCGGCCAGCACCTCGCCGTTGGCATAGCCCAGCCGCGCATCGGCCAGCACCTTGTCCAGCAGGAAGTTGTCCAGCGCGTCGTCGTCCTTCAGGTAGCGCTCCTCGTTGCCGCGCTTGGCGCGATACAGCGGCGGCTGGGCGATGAACAAATGCACGCGATCGATCAGCGGCCGCATCTGGCGGAAGAAGAACGTCAGCAGCAGGGTGCGGATGTGGGAGCCGTCCACATCGGCGTCCGTCATGATGATGATCTTGTGGTAGCGCAGCTTGCCCACATCGAAGCCGCCCTGTTCCGGCTCGCCACGGCCGATGCCGGTGCCCAGCGCGGTGATCAAGGTGCCGATTTCGGCGCTGCCCAGCATGCGGTCGAAGCGAGCACGCTCCACGTTCAGGATTTTGCCCTTCAGCGGCAGGATCGCCTGGTTCTTGCGATCGCGTCCCTGCTTGGCGGAGCCACCGGCGCTGTCGCCCTCGACGATGAACAGCTCGCTCTTCGCGGGATCACGCTCCTGGCAGTCGGCTAGCTTGCCGGGCAGGGTGGAAACATCCAGCACGCCCTTGCGCCGCGTCAGCTCGCGCGCCTTGCGGGCGGCCTCGCGGGCGGCAGCGGCGTCCATCACCTTCTGGATGATCGACTTGGCCTCGCGCGGATGCGTTTCGAACCAGTGGCTCACGGCATCGACCACCGCGGCACGCACCACCGGCGTCACCTCGGAGGAGACCAGCTTGTCCTTGGTCTGGCTGGAGAACTTAGGGTCCGGCACCTTCACCGACAGCACCGCCGTCATGCCCTCGCGCATGTCCTCGCCCACCAGAGCCAGGCTGTCCTTCTTGCCCATGCCCTCGGCGTATTTCGACACAACCTGGGTCAGCGCCGCGCGGAAGCCGGCCAGATGGGCGCCGCCATCACGCTGCGGGATGTTGTTGGTGAAGCAGAGCATGGTCTCGTGGAAGCTATCGTTCCACGACAGCGCCAGCTCCACCTTGATCTCGCCGTTCGGCCCGATCCCGGCGCCGTTGACGCTGATCGGCGGGGTAACCACCGGCGTCTTCGCCCGGTCGAGCCAGTTCACGAACTCCACCAGCCCGCCCACGTAATGGAACACCGATTCCACCGCCGGCGCGTGCCGCTCGTCGCGCAGCACGATGGCGAGGCCGGAGTTGAGAAAGGCCAGCTCGCGCAGCCGGCGCTCCAGCACGGCATAGTCGAACTCCACCTTGGTGAAGGTGCCGGTGGAAGGCTTGAACGTCACCTCGGTGCCGCCCGGCGCATCCGACGGGCCGACGATCGAAAGCGGCGCCTCGGCATCGCCATGGCGGAAGCGAATGAAATGCTCCTGGCCCAGCCGCCAGATTCGCACCTCCATCCATTCCGACAGCGCGTTCACCACCGCCGCGCCCACGCCATGCAGGCCGCCGGAAACCTTGTAGGAGTTCTGGTTGAACTTGCCGCCGGCATGCAGCTTGGTCAGCACCACCTCGGCGGCGGAGACGCCCTCCTCGTGGTGGATGTCGGTCGGGATGCCGCGGCCGTTGTCGCGCACCGTCACGCTGCCATCGCCGTTCAGCGTCAGCGACACCCGGTCGGCATGGCCGGCCTGGGCCTCGTCCACCGCGTTGTCGATGATCTCGAAGGCCATGTGATGCAGGCCGGAGCCGTCATCGGTGTCGCCGATATACATGCCCGGGCGCTTGCGCACGGCATCCAGGCCGCGCAGCACGGAGATCGAGGCGGCATCGTACGCATCGTTGTCGGGGGTGGCCTCAGGGGCGGGCGCATCGGGCTTCGGCGCGGCGTTCTCGGTCATGCCGACAGGGTGCTCCGGGGTGTCATGGGTAAGGGCGCAACATAATGGATTTTCTCGGATTTGGCCAGTTTTCCCAGGCCATCAGGGGGGCATGGGTGGGGTGAAATCCGGCACCTGCGCCAGCCCGCCGCCGGTGGTCTGCAGCAGTTCCGCCGCGCCCTGCAATTCGCCGAAGGTGGCCTCGTCCGTGCCGGTCAGGAACACCTGCGCCGGTAGATCCAGCAGGGCGGCGAACAACGCGGCGCGCCGGGCGGGATCGAGATGAACAGCCGGCTCATCGAGCAGCAGCAGCGGCGCGAAGCCGCGGGCGCCGGCCAGCAGGGCTGCATGGGCGAGCACCACGCCGATCAGCAGCGCCTTCTGCTGGCCGGTGCTGGCCAGCGCGGCGGGAAGGGCGGTGGCGGCATCCTCCAGCCCCATATCGGCCCGGTGCGCGCCCAGCGAGGCGCTGCCGGCGGCGGCATCGGTGCCGCGCGCGGCGGCCAGCGCCTCGCGCAGCCAGTCCTCCACCGCCAGCGCCGGCTCGGTGGCCAGCCGGTCGGCGATCGGGCACAGCAGGGTCATCCGCGCCGCCGGAAAGGCGCCGGGCGGCGGCACCGCGTTCAGCCGCGCCACCAGCGCCATGCGCGCCACCGTGGCGGCCACGGCGTGGCGTGCCATCGAATCCTCCAGCCCGCCGAGCCAGGCGGGATCGCGCCGCCCTTCAGACAACAGGCGGTTGCGCCCGGCCATGGCGGTGTCATGCGCGGCCACCTCCCGCGCATGGGCGGGTTCCAGCGCGTACACAAGCCGATCGAGGAAGCGGCGGCGGCCACCGGCGGCTTCCTGAAACAGCCGGTCCATCTGCGGCGTGAGCCAAACGGCAGCAACCAGCGATGCCACCTCGGCCTGGTTGCGCGGCGGCAGGCCGTTCAGGCGGAACACCCGCCGCTCGCTGCGGCCATCAGGCGCCGAGCCGGTGCCGATATCCACCGCCGCATGCGGTGTCTCCAACCGCGCCGCCACGGCCCATGAGGCCGCGCCGAGCCGCTGCAACTCCGCCACCCGCGCCCCGCGCAAACCGCGCCCGGGCACCAGCAGGGAGATCGCCTCCAGCAGATTGGTCTTGCCGCTGCCATTCGGCCCCGCCAGCACGCTGATGCGGCCCTGCGGGTGCCAGGTGAGCGCCCGATAGCTGCGGAAATCGGTCAGCGACAGGCGGGACAGCCGCAGCTGCGGCCCGGCCATCACCAGCCTCGCGGTGTCATGAGGGCGGGATCAGACCCGCATCGGCATCAGCACGTAGAGCGCGCTGGCGTCGGCACTATCCAGCACCACGGTCGGTGCCGCACCGTCGGAGAAGCGGAACTCCACCACATTGCTGATCTGGTCGGTGATGTCGTTGAGGTAGCGCGCCTGGAAGCCGATCTCCAGCGGGCCAGCCTCGTATTTCACCTTGTCCCCGTCCAGCTCCTCGCTGGCGGTGCCCTGCTCCGGGCTGGAGGCGGAGAGCACCAGCAGGTCGCGGGCCAAGGAGAGCTTCACCGGGCGCGAACGCTCCGACGAGATGGCGGCCACGCGGGCCACGGCCTCGGCGAAGTCGCCCTTGTTCACCCGCATCACCTTGTCGTTGTCGCGCGGGATCACGCGTTCGTATTCCGGGAAAGTGCCGTCGATCAGCTTGCTGGTCAGCGTCACGGTGCCGACGCGGAACTGGATGCGCGTGTCGGACAGCGCCACTTCCACCTCGCCGGTGGTCTCGTCCAGCAGCTTGCGCAGCTCGCCCACCGTCTTGCGCGGCACGATCACGCCGGGCATGGAGCCGGCCCCCTCCGGCAGCGGCTCCTCCACCCGCGCCAGGCGATGCCCATCGGTGGCCACGGCGCGCAGCACCTTGGCGCCGTCGGCCTCGGTCTGGTGGATGTAGATGCCGTTCAGGTAGTAGCGCGTCTCCTCGGTGGAGATGGCGAAGCGCGTGCGGTCGATCAGCCCGCGCAGGGTCTGCGCCGGCAGGGCGAATTTATGCGGCAGGGTGCCGGCGGTCATCGCCGGGAAATCCTCGGTCGGCAGCACCACCAGGCTGGTGGCGTAGCGCCCGGCACGCAGCGCCAGCTGGGCGTCGCCGCCGGGGCAATCCAGCTCCACCACCGCGCCATCGGGCAGCTTGCGCACGATCTCATACAGCGTGGAGGCCGGCGCGGTGCAGGCGCCGTTGCGCACGCTGTCGGCCGCCACGTCCTCGACGATGGCGATCTCCATGTCGGTCGCGGTCAGCGTCAGCTTGCCGTCGCGCACCGCGATCATGACGTTGGCCAGGATGGGGATCGTGTTGCGCCGCTCGACCACGCTCTGCACGTGCGCAAGGGCCTTGAGCAGGGTCGCACGGTCGACCTTGAACTTCATCGCATGATCCTCTGAGGCGGCGGCCGATTCGCAGGCAAACCGGTCATCCAGTTTACCGTGCTTTTGCGCACCGTGAAACACGATGCCCGTTTTCGCCTCGCCTCGCGCATTCCGGAGTGGTGATTCAGCTTTCCAGCATCCGCCGCAGCAGCTCCACATCCTCGGCGAAGGACGCATCGCGCTCGATCAGCTCGGTCACGCGGGAGACGGCGTGCATCACCGTGGTGTGGTCGCGGTTGCCGAAGCGTCGGCCGATTTCGGGCAGGGAGCGGCTGGTCAGCTGCTTGGCCAGATACATCGCCACCTGCCGCGGGCGGGCCACGGCACGGGCGCGGCGGGCGGAGGACATATCCGTCAGGCGGATGTTCCAGTGCTCGGCCACCCGCTTCTGGATCTCCTCGATCGTCACGCGCCGGTCGTGCGCCTTGAGGATGTCGTGCAGGACCTCCTGCGTCGTCTCCAGCGTGATGGCGCGGCCGAACAAATTGGCATGGGCGATCAGGCGATTGAGCGCGCCTTCCAGCTCGCGGATGTTCGACGTGATCTTGTGCGACAGGAATTCCAGCACCTTGGCGGGCACCGAAACGCCGGCGCGGGCCACCTTGGCCTCCAGGATCGATACGCGCAGCTCGAAAGTGGTGGCATGCAGGTCGGCCACCATGCCGCTGCCCAGGCGCGTCCGCACCCGCTCCTCCAGCCCCGAGAGGTCGGAGGGGGATTTGTCGGCGGAGACGACGATCTGCTTGCCGCTCTCCACCAGGGCGTTGAAGGTGTGGAAGAATTCTTCCTGCGTGGCGTCCTTGTTGATCAGGAACTGCAGGTCGTCGATCATCAGCACGTCGACGCTGCGCAGCTGCTCCTTGAACTGGATCGTGGCCTGGCTGCGGATCGCCGAGATGAAGCGATACATGAACTTCTCGGCCGACATGTAGGCCACCGTCACCGGCCCGTCCGGCCGGTCCTGGGCGGTCAGCTCCCAGGCGATGGCATGCATCAGGTGGGTCTTGCCCAGGCCGACGCCGCCATACAGGAACAGCGGGTTGAAGCCCTGGCTCGCCGGCTTCTCCGCCACGCGGCGGGCGCAGGCATGGGCGAATTCGTTGGGCTTGCCCACCACGAAACTGTCGAAGGTGAAGCGCTGGTCCAGCGGCGCGCTGGCTTCGGCGCGGTCTTCGCCCCCCTTGGTCTCGGGGCTCTTGGTGTCGGCCGTCTTGGCATCGCCCTGGATCAGCAACCTCGCCTCCAGCGGGCGCAGCGGCCCGGTGGGGCTACGCGGCGGCGGGCTGACGCTCTCGGCCAGGCCGGTGCCGCCGCCATTGCCCACGCCTACTTCCACGCGCCGGACGGCAGGCAGCTGTTCCTGCCACAGCATGGTCAGCCGGTCACCGAACTGGGCGCGCACCCAATCACGCAGGAAGCGGGTGGGAAGGTGCACGGTGATCTCGTCGCCATCCAGGCCCACCAGCGTCATCTGGCGCAGCCAGGTGCGATATTCGACCTCGCCGACTTCCTGCTGCAGGCGGCCGCGGACGCGGGCCCAGAGGGTGGCAAGCTGCTCGGAGGGTAGGTAATCCATTGCTGCGGAATGCTCCCCCTCGACGTCGCCGTTAAACACCATCCGCTCCATCGCCCCTCCCGGCAGGCCGCATTGTCGCGCGACCGGCTTGCGTCGGTGACCGGAACGGGTGCCGCCAGGGCCGCCGAAAACGGCAGGCACACGGGCGAAAGCCTCTTCCCGGCCGAAGCAGGACCGGATCGTCCGGGGCCCGCTGGCAGAGAAATGACTAGGCCGAAACCAGTTCCAAGGCAACGCCAAAGTGGCAGCGAGAAGTCGATTTGCGATGCCGTATAAGTTACGGCAAGTATTTGTGGGGAGTTTTATTGAAGCGATGCTATGTCGCTTCAGGGCTCCGCGCCAAGCTATTTATGGGCTATGGCGCAAACGCGCCGGGGCACGGGCAGGCCCCTGCCGATGCCGCGCCACCGGCCATCCGGTCGGAATTCAGCCTGCGGCGGCGCCGAGCGACTTCACGCGGGCGGACAGGCGGGAGATCTTGCGGGAGATGGTGTTCTTATGCACCACGCCCTTGCCGGCGGCGCGCTGCATCTCCGGCTGCGCCTCGCGCAGCGCGACGGTTGCGGCGTCCTTGTCGCCGCTGGCCACAGCCATCTCGACCTTCTTGATGAAGGTACGCATGCGAGACATGCGGGACTTGTTGCGCTCGGTGCGGCGCTCGATCTGGCGGATGCGCTTGCGTGCGGAGGCGGTGTTGGCCATGGGCTGATCGGATCTCGGCTATGGGGCAGGCATGAAGAAGGGCCGGAGACGACAGCTTGGCGGCATATCGGCCTCGGCGGCAAGGGGCGCGTTCTATGGCCGCGCCCCGTTGGAGTCAAGGAAGCGTGTGAGCCCCCGCTACCCCCGGCTGAAGTTCGGGGTGCGCTTTTCGGCGAAGGCCGCCATCCCTTCCTTCTGGTCCGGCGTGCCGAACAGCGAAAGGAACAGCCGCCGCTCGAAGCGCACGCCCTCGTTCAGCGTCACCTCGAAGGCGCGGTTCACCGATTCCTTGGCCATGGCCACGGCCACCGGGGAAAGGCTGGCGAGCTTCTCACCCAGCTTCAGCGCCTCCGCCATCAGCTCCGCGGCCGGCACCACGCGGCTGACCAGGTTGGCCCGCTCCGCCTCGGCCGCGTCCATCATGCGGGCGGTCAGCACCATCTCCATCGCCTTGCTCTTGCCCACCGCGCGCGTCAGCCGCTGGGTGCCGCCGGCGCCGGGGATCACGCCCAAATTGATCTCCGGCTGGCCGAACTTGGCGGTGTCGGCGGCCAGGATGATATCGCACATCATCGCCAGCTCGCACCCGCCACCCAGCGCGAAGCCGGCCACGGCGGCGATCACGGGCTTCTTGATCTCCAGCACCGTCTCCCAGCGCTTGCCGATGAAGTCGTCGCCGTACACGGCGGGGTAGCTGCGGTCGCGCATCTCCTTGATGTCGGCCCCGGCGGCAAAGGCCCGCTCGCTGCCGGTCAGCACGATGGCGCCAATCGCCGGATCGGCATCGAACGCCCGCAGCTGCGCGCCCATCTCTTCCATCAACTGGTCGCACAGCGCGTTCAGCGCCTTGGGCCGGTTGAGCCGGATCAGCCCGACGGGCCCGTGGGTCTCAACCTCGATCATCTCAGGCATGCGTGCCTCCCTCGTTCTGGGTTGGTCCTAGCTAACGCTGGCGCCTTGGGCAATGGAAGGTGCTGCGGCCGGATTGCACGATGCGCTCCACCCCCGCGCACCCCGGCAGGCCCGGGCAGGCGGGGCAGGGCTCGCCCTCCCGGCCATAGACCTTCCAGGCATGCTGGAAATAGCCCAGCTCCCCATCCGGCTGCACGTAGTCCCGCAAGCTGGAGCCGCCGGCCGCCACCGCCTCCGATAGCGTCGCCTTGATCTCCGCCACCAGCCGCTTCACCTGCGGCTTCGTGATGCTGCCCGCCAGCCGCGTGGGCGCCAGCCCGGCGCGGAACAGCGCCTCACACACATAGATGTTACCCAGCCCGGCCACGTTGCGCTGGTCCAGCAGCGCGGCCTTGATCGGCGTGCGCCGTCCTTCCAGCGCCGCCCCCAGCACCGTGGCGTTGAACGCCTCGTCCAGCGGCTCCGGCCCCAGCCCGGCCAGCAGCCGGTGCGCGTCTTCCGCCGCCGTCGCCACCAGGTCCACCGAGCCGAACCGGCGCGGATCGACAAAGCCCACCAGCACCCCGTCCTCGGTCTCGATCGTCACATGCTCGTGCGCCGGCACCGCGTTGCGCCCCACGCGCTCGATCAGCATCCGGCCAGACATGCCGAGATGGATCAGCACGGAGTGCTTCGCCTCCTTGGGCCCCCGATCCAGCCGCATCAGGATGTATTTCGCCCGCCGCCGGAACGAGGCCACCACCGCCCCGGTCATCACCTCCGCCAGCCCGGCGGGGAACGGGAAGCGCATATCCGCCCGGTGCACCAGGGCACGGCTGATCCGCCGCCCCTCCAGCTGGGCGCGCAGCCCGCGCATCACGGTCTCAACCTCGGGTAGTTCCGGCATAGGGCGGGACGCTATACACTCCCCCCCATGACCGGCAATCCCGAGCCCACCACCCATTTCGGCTTCCGCGACATCCCCGTCGCCGAGAAGAAGCCCATGGTGCGCGCCGTCTTCGACAGCGTGGCGCAGAAATACGACGTGATGAACGACCTCATGTCGCTCGGCGTCCACCGCGCCTGGAAATCCATCCTCACCACGCGGCTGGATCCGCGCCCGCACCGCACCCTGCTCGATCTCGCCGGCGGCACCGGCGACATCACGCTGCGCTGGCTGGAAGCAGGCGGCGGCCCGGCCATCCTGTCCGACATCAACGAGAGCATGCTCACCGTCGGGCGCGACCGCCTGCTGGGGAAGGGCCACGCCGCCGGCCTCTCCTTCCTGGTCACCGATGCCGAGGCGCTGCCCCTGCCGGATCGCACCGTCGATACCGTCAGCATGGCCTTCGGCCTGCGCAACTGCACCGACAAGGATGCCGTGCTGGCCGAAGCCCGCCGCGTGCTGAAGCCCGGCGGCCGCTTCCTCTGCCTGGAATTCTCCAAGGTCCAGGTTGCAGCCCTCGCGCCAATGTACGATGCCTGGTCCTTCCAGGTCCTCCCCCGCCTCGGCCAGGCCGTGGCCGGTGATGCCGACAGCTACCAATACCTCGCCGAGAGCATCCGCATGCACCCAGACCAGGACACGCTGGCGGGCATGATGCGAACGGCCGGGTTCGAACAGGTGAAGGTGCAGAACCTCGCGGGCGGCATCGCGGCCATCCACAGCGGCTGGCGCCTATGATCGGCAAGAAGGTTCTCCTGGTCGTCGCCGGCGGGATCGCCGCCTACAAGGCGATCGAGCTCCTCCGCCTCATCCGCAAGGCCGGCGGCGAAGTCACCTGCGTGCTCACCAAGGCCGGCGCCGAATTCGTCACCCCCCTCACGCTCCAGGCGATCAGCGAGAACAAGGTGTTCCAGGACATCTTCTCACTTTCCGACGAGAACGAGATGGGCCACATTCAGCTCTCCCGCGCCGCCGACCTCGTCGTGGTCGCCCCCGCCACCGCCGACCTGCTGGCCAAGATGGCCCACGGCCTGGCCAACGACCTCGCCTCCACCGTGCTGCTCGCCACCGACAAGCGCGTGCTGGTGGCCCCCGCGATGAACGTGCGCATGTGGGACCACCCGGCCACCCAGGCCAACATGGCCACGCTGCGCGCCCGCGGCGTGGCCGTCATCGGGCCAGACGAAGGCACCATGGCCTGCGGCGAATTAGGCCCCGGCCGCCTCGCCGAACCGCCCGCCATCCTCGCCGCCATCCAGGCGCTGCTTTCCCGTCCGCAACCGCTCAAGGGCCGCCACATCCTCGTCACCAGCGGCCCCACCCACGAGCCGATCGACCCCGTCCGCTACATCGCCAACCGCTCCTCCGGCCGCCAGGGCCACGCCATCGCCGAAGCCCTCGCCGCCCTCGGCGCCCGCGTCACCCTGGTCAGCGGCCCCGTCTCGGTGCCCGACCCCGCCGGCGTGACCATCCGCAAGATCGAAACCGCCCGGCAGATGCTGGAAGCCTGCCAGGCCGCGCTGCCCGCCGATGCCGCCGTGTTCTGCGCCGCCGTGGCCGATTGGCGCGTGCAAATCGAAACCGACCAGAAGCTCAAGAAAACCCCCGGCGGCGCCCCGCCCGCCCTCGCCCTCACCCCCAACCCCGACATCCTCGCCACCATCGCCGCCGCCGGCCCCGCCCGCCCGCGCCTCGTGGTCGGCTTCGCGGCTGAAACCCACGACATGCTCGTCCACGCTCAAGACAAGCGCCGCCGCAAGAACGCCGACTGGATCGTCGCCAACGACGTCTCGCCGGCCACCGGCATCATGGGCGGCACCGAAAACGAAATTCACCTCGTCAGCGAAACCGGCATCGAACCCTGGCCCCGCCTGGGCAAGGATGAAGTCGCCGCCCGCCTCGCCGACCGCATCGCCAAGGCCCTCGCATGACCATCCCCGTCCCCATTCCGGTCCAGGTAAAGCGCCTCCCGCACAGCGAAGGCCTCGCCCTGCCAAGCTACGCCACGGCCGGGGCCGCAGGCATGGACCTCCTCGCCGCCGTCCAGGCCCCGCTGGTGCTCGCGCCCGGCGCCCGAACCCTGGTCCCCACCGGCCTCGCCATCGCGCTGCCCCCAGGCTTCGAACTCCAAATCCGCCCCCGCTCCGGCCTCGCCCTCAAGAACGGCATCATCCTGCCCAACAGCCCCGGCACGATCGATGAAGACTACCGCGGCGAACTCCAGGTGATCGTGATGAACGCGGGCACCGAGCCCTTCACCATCGAACGCGGCATGCGCATCGCCCAGGCCGTGCTGGCGCCGGTGGTCCGCGCCGCCTGGCAGGAGGTGGCCGAACTGGATGAGACCCAGCGCGGTGCCGGTGGGTTTGGAAGCACAGGGACAAGGTAAGAAAGCCGTTCTTTTTTGAAAAAAAGAACCAAAAAACTTTTATAACTCGGTCTCGTCATTGCGAGCGAAGCGAAGCAATCCATCCCACTACATGGATTATTCGACCCCAACCGTCGAAACCGCCGCCTCCCACCATGAATGTCTCGCCCTCGTAGGGCGGGCGCAGGCCCGCCACCGCTGCCCTGGGCGAGAGCGAAGTCGGAAAATCTAACAAAAATCCGCCGACGCTAACTTTTCTCTTGTCCACCGGCGTTGCATCCGTCATAGTTAGTGGTGATGCCAAACCAACCCGCCGCACCGAGCGAAGCCGATGCACCGCGCCCCTGGGCGCGGGCGTTCCTGCACGCCCGGATTCCGGCCTCCCTCAAGCTCCTGCTGCTGGCCCTGCTTTCCGCCCTCTCGATGGCGGAAGCCCCGCGCCGCATGCTGCGCCTTCCGCGCCAGGACTGGTTCATCTCCGCACACACCAACACCAACGAAGACTCAGAGTCCGTCCTCGATTGGAACGAACTGCGCCGCCGCCGCCGTGCGCGTGCCGAACTCGGCTGGCTTTTGCGCGGCACCCGCAACAGGGGCATGGCGGTGGCTGGCGTGCTGGCACCCGAACTGCGCCCGATGCGCATCGCGCGCGCGCCGCCCTAACCGCCGCACGCTCGAACTCACCCCGAATCCGTCCCGAAAACCCCGCGCCCCGCGGCGAAGACTCGTGCCCAATTTGGTTCTTGAAACGAGGCGCCAAGTCGGAAAGTCTTTTTGCTTCTTTTTCTTCAGAAAAAGAAGGCCTTCCTTTCTTTCTGTCCCACGGGCAACGCCAGCGTCACCCCCCAGCACACCCCCAGCATCACCGCCGCCCCCACCAGGCACGCCACCATCCCCCCGATCCCATAGAGCAACCCCGACAGCAGGATGCCCAGGAACCGCCCGGCAGCGTTGGCGGCGTAGTAGAACCCCACGTCTTCCGCCGCCTTCTCGCTGCCGGCATAGGCCAGGATCAGGTAGGAATGGACGGAGGAGTTCACCGCGAACAGCACGCCGAACACGCACAGCCCCACCGGCACGAAGAACTCCGGCCGCGGCACGCCGCCCAGCATCATCGCTGCCAACCCCGCCGGCACCAGCGCCAGCGCCAGGGACCAGGCGCGCGCCGCGGGCACTTCGGCGGAAAGCCCATCGGCGCTGCGCCGCACCAGCGCGGGCGCGCTGGCCTGGATCAGCCCGTAGAAGATCGTCCACACCGCCAGGAACCCCCCCACCAGCGTGAAGGTCCATCCCGCGGCGGTGAGGAACACCGGCAGCCCGACCACGAACCACACATCCCGCGCCCCGAACAGGAACACCCGCGCGGCGGCCAGCAGGTTCACGCCGGCATTCTTGGCGAACAGCTCGCGCGCGGATTTCGACGCCTTGGCCTTTCCCATCATCGCCGGCAGCGAAAGCACCACCCCGGCCAGCACCAGCCCGAGCGCACCGGCCATCGCCCAGAGCGCGCCACGGAAGCCCAATGCTTCGAGGAGAAGCCCGCCCAGGAAGAACCCGGCCCCCTTCATCGCGTTCTTGCTGCCGGTGAACAGCGCCACCCAGCGGAACAACTGCCCGGAGGCGTCCCCGGCCGTCACCTTGATCGCGGATTTGCTCGCCGTCTTGGTCAGGTCCTTGGCAATGCCGCACACGCCCTGTGCCGCCACCACCCAGGCCACCGACAGCGCCATGCCCCAGTCGGGCGAGACTGCCGACAGCAGCAGGAACCCCGCGATCTGGGTCGCAAGCCCCACCGCCAGCATGCGCGCGATGCCGAAGCGCGTGGCCAGCCATCCGCCGATCAGGTTCGCCCCGATCCCCGCCGCCTCGTACAGCAGGAACAGGAAGGCGAGCGTGAAGGGCGAGAAGCCCAGCTTGAAGAAATGCAGCAGCACCAGCATCCGCAGCGCGCCGTCGGTCAGCGTGAAGCCCCAATAGGCCGACGTGACGATGGCGTAGTTGCGCAGCCCGGCGTTCACAGCCCGGCCTCGCCGATCAGGCAGGCGAGGTCGACCATGCGGCAGGCATAGCCCATCTCGTTGTCGTACCAGGCATAGACCTTCAGCAGCGTCCCGTCCGTCACCAACGTGCTCGGCGCGTCCACGATGGCGCTGCGCGTATCGCGCGCGTAATCGGCACTCACCAGCGGCCGCGTCTCAAAGCCCAGGATCCCGGCCAAGGGCCCGGCGGCGGCTGCGCGGAACAGCGCGTTCACCTCCTCGGCCGTGGTTTCGCGCCGCAGTTCGAACACGCAATCGGTCAGGCTGGCATTCAGCACCGGGGCGCGCACGGCATGGCCGTTCAGCTTGCCCTTCAGCTCCGGGTAGATCAGCGCGATCGCCGTGGCGCTGCCCGTGGTGGTCGGCTGCAGGCTCAGCAGCGCGCTGCGCGCCCGGCGCAGATCCTTGTGCGGCGCATCCTGCACCACATTGGTGTTGGTGGGGTCATGGATCGTGGTGATCTGCCCGTGCCGGATGCCGATCGCCTCGTGCACCACCTTCACCACGGGTGCCAGGCAGTTCGTGGTGCAGGAGGCGGCGGTCACAATCGGGTGCCGGCTGCGGTCGTACAGATGATGGTTCACCCCCACCACCACGTTCAGCACGCTGTCATGCTTCACCGGCGCGGCCACGATCACGCGCTTGGCGCCACGGTCGAGATGCCCCTGCAGCACCTCGGGCGTGAGAAACTTGCCGGTGCATTCCAGCACCACATCCACGCCGAGATCGCCCCACGGAATCTCGCCGGGCCGCGCATGCTCGCTGAACCCCAGCCGCCGCCCGCCGATATGGATCGCACCCGGCTCGGCCTCGAACCCCGTCCGCCAGCGCCCCTGCACGCTGTCGAATTCCAGCAGATGCGCGGTCGCCGCCACGCCGCCCTTGATCTCGTTCAGATGCACCACCTCCAGCCGGTTGCCGGCGCGCGGGTCATCCTCCCCGCGCCACGCAGCACCCATCGCCGCCCGCAGCGCCAGACGCCCGATCCGCCCCATCCCGTTGATGCCGACGCGCATTGTCACTTCATCCTCACATTGGGATCGGCCAGCTCGTCGATCCGCGCCTGCAGAGACATCCGGTCCAGCGTTGCCAGCGGCAGCGCCATGAACGCCTCCAGCCGCCGCCGCAGTCCTGCATACAGCTCGTTCAGCAGCGTGGCGCGCTCGGCGGCGCTGCCGTTGAACTTCGCCGGGTCCGGCAGCGGCCAGGCGGCGGTCACGGTGGTGGTGCCGAAATCCGGGCACACCTGCCCGGCCACGATGTCGCAAAGCGTGATCACGAAATCCATCCGCGGCGCCCCCGGCCCCTGGAACTCGTCCCAGGATTTGGAGCGCAGCGCCGACACGTCGTGCCCCAGCGCCTTCAGCTGCGCCAGCACCTCCGGCATCGGCCCCTCGGGGGAGGGCATGGAGCCCGCCGAATGCGCCACGAAGCGCCCGGGCGCCAGCCGCGCCAGGATTGCTTCGGCCAGGATCGAGCGGGCCGAGTTGCGGGTGCACAGGAACAACACATGAAAGGCCGAGGGTGAGGACATGGCGGCATCTCCCGATAGGGTGTCGAGCGTGGCAGCAAGGTCGCCGTGCCCGCCGGAAAACCCATCCCGCGCGATCTCTGCCAGGTACAACAGCACCGCCTGCAGCCGCAGCAGCTGGGCGGCGTAGATCAGGCTGCGCCCCTGCCGCGTGGGCCGGATCAGCCCGGCCTGCTCCAGCGCGCGAAGGTGGAACGACAGCGAGGAGGGCGGCACCCCCATCCCTGCCGCGATCCCGCCCGCCGCCATCCCGTTGGGTCCGGCCCGCAGCAGCAGCCGCAGCAGCTCCAGCCGGGTTGGCTGCCCCAGGGCAGCGTAGGCCAGTGCGGCATCATCCAATTCCATGTTTCGACGATAATCGAATCATGGGGCCTGCCAAGCGACAGTTCCATGACAGGCCCTTGCCGCCGCGGCCGGCCCGGCTAGGCTGCCGGCGCAACAACATGGCGCCGGCATGACCCAGAAAGGCTTCGCCCTGGCCGTGGTGGCGGCCCAGGTGCTGGCGCAGATCGGCGCCTTTGCCCTGGCCGCACTGCTGCCCGGCTTCATCGAACGCTGGGAACTCTCCTCCGCCCAGGCCGGCTGGATGCTGGGCATCTTCTTCGCCGGCTACGTCGCCGCCGTGCCCGTGCTGGTGGCATTGACGGACCGCATTCCCGCCCGCCGCGTGTATCTGTTCGGCACCGCCTGCACCGCGCTGTCGCATCTCGGCTTCATGCTGGTGGCGGACGGGTTCTGGACCGGCCTCGCCTTGCGTGCTCTGGCCGGCATCGGCTGGGCCGGCTGCTACATGCCGGGGCTGAAGGTGCTGGCGGATCGCCTCAGCGGCGGTGCCCAGGCCCGCGCCGTGGGCTGGCATGCCGCCGGCGTCGGCGTCTCCGGCGCTGCCTCCTTCCTCGTGGCGGGCGGGCTCGATGCGCTGGCCGGGCCGAATGCCGCCTTCCTGTTCTGCTTCGCCGCGGCGTGCGGCGCCTTCGCCATCGGTTTCGCCGTGATGCCCCGCAGCGTTCCGCCGCGCGAAGGCCCGGCCCCCGCCGGCCTGCTCGATTTCCGCCCAGTGCTGCGCAACCGCGCCGCCATGGCCTGGATCACCGGCTACACCTTCCACACCTGGGAGATGGCGGCGGTTCGCGCCTGGGGTGTGACGTTCCTCACCGTGGCGGTGGCGGTGCACGGCGCCCCCGCCTGGCTGCCGGCGCCCAGCGTGCTGATCGCACTCGCCGGCCTGCTCGGCATCGCCGTCTCGCTCACCGGCAACGAGCTGTCGGTCCGCCTCGGCCGGATGCGCGTGGTCAGCCTGGCCACCGCCGCCGGCGCGTTGCTGTCACTCGGCGTCGGCGCCTCGATCGCCTTCTCCGCACCGCTCGCGGCACTCGCCGTGCTCGCCTGGTACGCCGCGATCTTCCTGGACAGTTCGGCACTCACCGCCGGCACCGTGCAGGCCGCCGAGCCCGGGCGCCGCGGCGCCACGATGGGGCTGCATTCCATGTGCGGCTATGCCGGCGGCTTCATGGGCCCGCTGGCCGCCGGCTGGGCGCTGGACCTGTTCGGCCGCGAGACAGTGTGGGGCTGGGCGCTGGCCTTCGGCCACGTCGCCCCGTTCCTGCTCTTCGGGCTCTGGCTGCTGCGCCGCCTTGGCCGGGCGGCCTGACCCTTAGCCGCAGCAGCCCTTGGCCTGCGGCTTCGGCGCCGGCGCACAGCACCCTGCCGTGGCGGCCACTTCCACCAGCACCGGCTGCTTCGCCGGGCCGCAGCAGCTGCCAGTGGCCTCCGCCACCTGCTCCGTGGAGCACACACCGGTTTCCGGCAGTTCCAGATGCACTTCCCGCGCCGCGACCCAGTCCCCTGCCAGGGCGGCGGCGATGCTGCGCACCTGTTCGTAGCCGGTGGCCATCAGGAAGGTCGGCGCACGACCATAGCTCTTCAAGCCGGCGATCCAGAAGCCGGCCTCCGGGTGGCGCAGCTCCGCCTCGCCATGCGGGCGCACGGTGCCGCAGGAATGCAGGTTCGGGTCGATCAGCGGCGCCAGCGCCGGCGTGGCCTCCACCGCGGGATCGAGCGACAGCCTGATCTCGCGCAGGAACGAAAGATCCGGCCGGAACCCGGCCGCCACGATCACCCGGTCCACCCGCACCTCGGCCGTGCGATCCTCCTGCCGGCCCGCCACCACCAGCGCCGCGCCGTCCTGCGCGATGCGGTCGATCAGGAACGGCGCCAGCGCCGTCACCGCCCCGCTTTCCACCAGCGCCTGCGCCCGGCTGCCGAGCTCGCCGCGCTGGGCCAGCCCGTCACGCGCCCCACCACCGAAATTCACCGCGTCCAGCGGCCGCCGGAACGCCCACAGGATGCGCGTGCCTGGCGCCTGCTCCGCCAGCGTTGCCAGATCGAGCACCGCGTTCATCGCGGAGTGCCCGGCGCCCACCACCATCGTGGTGGCGCCGGCATAGGTGGCGCATGCCGTGCCCAGCACATCGGGAATGCCATAGGCGATGCGCGCGCCCTGCGCTGCCTCGCCCGGTGCCATCATGCCATGCGCCCCGGCCGGGTTGGGCGCGCCCCAGGTGCCGGAGCAGTCGATCACCGCCGCCGCCTCCAGCGCCTCCATTGCGCCGCCTTCCTCCACATGCACCACGAAGGGCGCCGCGTCCCGGCTGGCGCCGTCATGCAGCCTTCCATGGTCGCGCCGGGCGATGCCCACCACCTTCGCCCCAGTACGGATCCGTCCGCGCAGTGCCGGTGTTGCCGCCAGCGGCGCGAGATAGTCCCGCACCAGCTCGGCCCCTGTCGGATAGGCCTCCGGGTCTGGCGCCGCCCAGCCCTCGGCCTCCAGCAGCGCGCGGGATGCCGCATCGGTGTTGTAGCGCCAGGGCGAGAACATCCGCACATGGCCCCAGGCGTGCACGGCGTGCCCCACCTCCGGTCCCGCCTCCAGCACCAGCGGCGAAAGCCCGCGCGCCAGCAGATGCGAAGCCCCCGCCAGGCCCACCGGGCCGGCTCCCACGATCACGACGGGAAGAGAGCCCTCGGCCATGGCACGCTCCTTGATGCATTGACCATCAAGGTATAAAGCCGTGACGTATCCGGCGCAAGCAGTCTCAGCACGCCCCGCTTGCATCGGGTGTGGCGAAGGCCCGCCCGGTGTCCTGCAGCGCGGCGGTCGCCTCCATCCAGGCTTCCAGCGCCACCCGGAAGGCGGCCCGGCCCTGTTCGGTCAGTGCATAGACGCGGCGCTGGCGGCCCTGCACCACCACCTCCTCTACCGTCACGAACCCGCCGGCGTCGAACTCGCGCAGCACCGGATAGATCGTGCCTTCGGTCGGCGAGCAGCACCCGCCCGTCACCCGCGCCACGGTGCGCGCGATGTCGTAGCCGTGCATCGGGCCATCGTGCAGCACGCGCAGGATGAAGAATTTCGACAGCCCCATCTTGATGGTTCCCGCCCAATAGGCGCGGGAGCCATAGTCGATACGGGGTGCAGGGACGGTGCGGAGCGGGGACATGCGCCATCCTACCCCTTGCCCCCCGATGCATCAATCGAACTACACCTGAAGATGTTTCGCCCGCGCCCCGGTATCGGCCAGCAACGCGTCGATCGCGCCGTCCCACACGATGCGCCCGGTCTCCAGGATCACCGCGCGATCGGCCACGCGCGACGCGAAGGCCAGGCTCTGCTCGGCCAGCAGCACCGTGGCGCCCTCGCGTTTCAGCGCCAGGATCGCCTCGGCCATCAAATCCACGATCACCGGCGCCAGGCCCTCGCCGGGTTCATCGAGCAGCAGCACGCGCGGATTGCCCATCAGCGTGCGCGCGATCGCCACCATCTGCTGCTCGCCGCCGCTGATCCGCGCCCCTGGCCGCTGCCGCAGGTCTGCGAGGTTGGGGAACAGCGCGAAGAGGCGCTCCGGGGTCCAGGGCGCGCGCCCATCCGCCGGCGCCCGGCGGCCGACTTCCAGGTTTTCCGCCACCGTCAGCTCCGGGAACACCCGCCGCTCCTCCGGCACCCAGCCCAGCCCCGCCCGCGCGATACGGTGCGGCTCCCACCCCGCGATATCGGCGCCGTCCAGCCGCACCCGCCCCGCCGTGGGCCGCAGCAGGCCCATCAACGCCTTGATCGTGGTGCTCTTGCCCGCACCGTTGCGGCCCAGCAGCACCAGCACCTCGCCGGCCGCGAGATCGAACGACACGCCGCGCAGGATCTTCGCCCCGCCATAGCCCGCGTGCAGGTTCTCCACCTGGAGCATCATGCCCCCCATCAGGCGGCGGTTCCCAGATATACCGCGCGGACCCTGGGGTCCGCCCGCACCGCCTCTGGCGTTCCTTGTGCGATCAGCCGGCCGCGATCCAGCACCAGCACGCGGTCCGCCTGGCCGAACACCACGTCCATGTCGTGCTCTGTGAACAGCACCGCCACGCCGCGCTCCCGCGCGATGCCGCGCACCAGCGCCATCAGCGCCGCCCGCTCCGCAGGCGCCATGCCGGCCGTGGGCTCGTCCATCAGCAGCAGCACGGGATCGCCGGCCAGGGCCATGGCGAGTTCCAGCCGCTTGAGGTCGCCATAGGCCAGCACGCCGGCGGGCCGTTCCGCCTGGCTTGCCATGCCCACCCGCGCCAGCAATCCCTCCGCCAGACCCACATGCTGCGCATCCGCCGCCTGCCAGAACCGCCAGGCCTGCCGCTTCTGCGCCAGCAACGCGGTCTGCACGTTCTCCCGCACGGTCATGGAGGCGAAGCTGGCGGTGATCTGGAAGGTGCGGCCCACGCCGAGATGCGCGAGGTGCCGTGGTGCCAGCCCGGTCACCACCCGATCGGCCAGCCGCACCTCGCCGGCATCCGGCCGCAGCTGCCCGCCGAGCATGTTGAAGCAGGTGGACTTGCCGGCCCCGTTCGGCCCGATCAGCGCCAGCATCTCTCCGGGCTCTACGGCCAGCGACACGCCGGCCACTGCCTCGTTCGCCCCGAAGCGCTTGCGCAACCCTTCCGCCACCAGAACGATCACGCCGCGCGCCCCCGCCAGCGGTCCCATGCGGCGGCGGCCGCACCCGCGATCCCCGTGGGGAAAGCCAGCACCAGGGCGATGATCAGCAGGCCGAGCTTGATGCGCCAGAAATCGCCCATCAGCAGCCAGGATTGCAGCACGGTGAAGGTCACCGCCCCCACCACCGGCCCGGCCATGGTCTGCACCCCGCCCAGCAGCACCATCACCAGCGCATCCACCGAATGCGGGATCGCCATGTAGGTGGGGAACACGCTGCCCTTGGCATAGGCGAACACCGCGCCGGATAGCCCGGCCCCTGCGCCCGCGAGCACGAAGGCCGCCAGCCGCAGCCGGTGCGCATCGAGCCCGATCGCCTCCGCCCGCAGCGCGGAATCCCGTGTCGCCCGCAGCGCAAACCCGAACGGCGCGAACAGCGCCCGGCGCAGCACCAGCGCGCCGCCGACGCACAGCAACAGCGCCAGCCAGTACATCGTCGGTTTGTCCGCAGCCCAGGAATCGGGCCAGACGCCGAGCACGCCATTATCCCCGCCCGTCACCTCCACCCACTGGAATGCCACCGCCCAGGCGATCTGGGCGAAGGCCAGCGTAAGCATGGCGAGATAGACGCCGCTCATCCGCACCACGAAGGCGCCCACCAGCAGCGCCAGCCCCCCCGCCGCGAACGGCGCCAGCAGCAACCCCACCGCCATCTCCGCGCCCAGCCCCTTCGCCGCGAACGCCGCCGCATAGGCGCCGACACCAAACCAGGCCGCGTGCCCGAAGCTCGCCATCCCGCCTGGCCCCATCATCACGTGCAGGCTGGCCGCGAACAGCACCGCCACCGCCGCCTCCGTCAGCACGCTCAGCAGGTACGGCCCCGCCACGAACGGCGCCAGGATCGCCAGCACCAGCGCCACCGCTCCCAGCAGTTGCAATGCTGGCCCCGCCTGGCGGATCGGCGCCAGCGCCTCCACCTCGCCGCGCGCCATCGCCTGTGGCTTGCCCAGCAGCCCGTGCGGCCGCACCACCAGCACCGCGGCCATCACCAGGAACACCAGCACCAGCGTGATCTTCGGCACCAGCGCGATCCCGAAGGCCTGCAACACCCCGATCAGCAGCGCCGCCAGGAACGCCCCGCCCAGGCTCCCCATGCCGCCCACCACGACCACCACGAAGGCCTCGGCAATCACCGACAAATCCATGTTCAAATTGGCCGAGCCCTGCGGCAGCGCCAGCGCGCCCCCCAGCCCAGCCAGCCCCGCCCCCAGCGCGAACACGCTGGTGAACAGCACCCGCTGGTCCACCCCCAACGCCGCCACCATGTCCCGGTCCTGCGTCGCCGCCCGCACCAGCAGGCCCCAGCGCGTACGATGGAACAGCAGCAGCAACCCGCCCAGCACCGCCGGCCCCACCACGATCAGCACCAGATCGTAGAACGGAAACCTGAGCCCCGCGATCTCCACCGCGCCACGCAACCACCTGGGCCGAGACAGCGACAAATCCACCGCCCCCCAGATCCACAGCGCCACATCCTGCACCACCAGCACCACGCCGAACGTCGCCAGCAACTGCAGCAACTCCGGCGCCCGGTAGATGCGCCGGAGCAAAACCACCTCCAGCACCGCCCCGATCGCCGCCGTTGCCACCGCCGCGCCGAGCACGCCGAGCACGAAGTATTCGGGCTCCCTCGGCAGGCGCGAGAGGAGGCTCCAGGCGATGAAGGCGCCCAGCATGTAAAGGCTGCCGTGGGAGAAATTCACCACGCGCGTGACGCCGAAAATCACCGTGAGGCCGGCGGCCACGAGAAAAAGCGTGGAGGCGCCGGCCAGGCCCGTGAGCAGCTGAAGGAAAATCAGGTCCAAGAAAGCGGTTCTTTTTTGGAAAAAAGAACCGAAAAACTTTTATCCGTTTGCGCCGGGAAAAACGGGCGCAAACGGATGAAGTTTTTTTGCTTCTTTTTGTTCACAAAAAGAAGACTCTTACGCTGGCCTCATCTTCTTCACGTCCTCGTCCGTGGGCATCGCCTTGGCCCCATCCACATAGCGCCAATCCACCATCAAGCCCTTGCCGCCCTTCATCGCCGTCCGCCCGACATAGGTGCCAAGCGTTCCCTGGTTGTCCTGCGCCCGCCAATAGGCTTCGCCGAACGGTGTAGCGAACTTCGCCCCCTTGAACCCGTCCGCCATCGCCTCCGTCTCCACCGACCCGCTCTTGGCGATGCCCGCCGCGATCGCGGTGATCGTGGCGTGCCCCACCACGCTGCCCATCTTCGGCATCTCGCCGAACTTCGCGCGATACGCCGCGATGAACCCGGCATTGGAAGCGTCGGTCACGCTCTCCACCGGCCAGCCGGTGACGATCCAGCCTTCGGGCGTTTCGTCGCCCAGCGGCTCCAGGTATTCCGGCTCGCCGGTCAGCACGCTCACCACGCCGCGCTTCTCGAACAGGCCGCGGGTGTTGCCCTGGCGGACGAAATTGGTCAGGTCCGGCCCGAACGTGCCGTTGAAGATCGCATCCGGCCGCGCCTGCGCGAGTGCGGCCACCGTCGCGCCGGCGTCGATCCGCCCCAGCGCCGGCCACTGCTCGGCGACGAACTCGATCCCCGGCTGGCGCTGCGCCATCAGCAGCTTGAACCACTTCACCAAGGACTGGCCGTATTCGTAGTTCGGCGAAACGGTCACCCAGCGCTTGGCGCCGAGCTTCACGGCATCGTCCACCATCATCGCCACCTGCATGTAGGTGCTCGGCCGCAGCCGGTAGCAGTAGCGATGGCCCTGCTCCCACACCAAGGCATCGGTCAGCGGTTCGCTGGCCACGAACAGGCGCTTGCGCTGCTTGGCCACGTCGCTCATCGCCAGGCCAACGTTGGAGAGGAAGCCGCCGGCCAGCACGTCCACCTTCGTCTCATCCAGCAACGCGCCCGCCAGCCGCACCGCGTCCTGCGGCTTGCCGGCATCGTCGTGGCTGATCACCTCCAGCTTGCGGCCCAGCACGCCGCCAGCGGCGTTCACCTGCTCCACCGCCAACTGCCAGCCCATGCGGTAGGGCAGGGTGAAGGCGGGAATGGCGGTGTAGGAATTGATCTCCCCGATGCGGATCGGGGCGCTGGTGGATTGCGCGCGAACAATCGCCGGCGCGGCCAAGGTCGCGGCGCCAGCCGCCAACAGGGTGCGGCGTGAAACAGACATGGGTCAGCCTCCAGGGTGCTGGTCGTTGCAACACGGTCCATGGTGCGAAAGGGGCCGCACTTCTCCACGGCGCCCGGTCTCGCGACACGGCCGCAGGACGACCGCGATCGGTCGTGGTACCCCAGGCCGGCTGCGCGCCACGCCGATCGGCGCTCCACGCGGTGTCAACCATCGGTCACATCCGCCGATCCGTCCAGGGCACCGGGCGGAAAAAATCGCGCGATCGCACTTTCCGGCTGACGCGCCACCGCGCGCAGTGGCACAAATGCCGCACCGCACAACGCCACGGAGGCACCGCAGGTGAAGCTGGTCATCGCCGTCATCAAGCCGCACAAGCTGGAAGATGTCCGCGACGCCCTCGCCCCGCTCGGCCTCTCCGGCATGACCGTGACGGAAGCCCGCGGCTATGGCCGCCAGAAAGGCCAGGCCGAAATCTACCGCGGCGCCGAATACACCACCAACCTGCTGCCCAAGACCAAGCTCGAAATCATGGTGGACGACACCCAGGTGGACCAGGTGGTGGAAGCCATCCAACGCGGCGCCCATACCGGCCGTATCGGCGACGGCAAAATCTTCGTCACCGACCTCGGCCGCGCCATCCGCATCCGAACCGGCGAAACCCAGACGGACGCGCTGTAGAGGGGAGCAAGGCCAGGGCTCTGCCCTGGACCCGCTGGGGCCTGAGGCCCCAGACCCCCGGACCTTTTCCGCCTTCGGCGGGGAGGGGCCGTCTCGCAGGTTCGATTGGCCTCGATGGCCCCTCCCCGCCGAAGGCGGAACAACAGATGCAGGGTCCAGGGACCGCCTGGTCCCTGGCGGGGTCCAGGGGCAGAGCCCCTGGCCTTCCTTCCCCTCCGCACCACGTTCCGCTAGATCGTCGCGGGTTCGCGGGTGCACGGATGTTCATCGAGCTTGGTCATTTCGCGTTGGCGTTGGCGCTTTGCCTGGCGCTCGTCCAATCCATCGTGCCGCTGGCCGGCGCGGCTCGCCGCTTGTCCGGCTGGATGGCGGTGGGGCGCAGCGCGGCGTTGGGCCAGTTCGCCATGGTGGCGCTGTCCTTCGCCGCGCTGACTCACGCTTATGTCACCAGCGATTTCAGCGTGAGCAACGTGGTGGAGAACAGCCACTCCGCGAAGCCCATGCTCTACAAGATCAGCGGCGTGTGGGGGAACCATGAGGGCTCGATGCTGCTCTGGGTCCTCATCCTGTCGCTCTGCGGTGCTTCGGTGGCGGTGTTCGGGTCCAACCTGCCGCGGGAGTTGCGGGCCCGCGTGCTGGCGGTGCAGGGCATGGTGGCCTCTGGCTTCCTGCTGTTCATCCTGGCGACATCGAACCCCTTCACCCGCGTCATTCCCGCGCCGGCGGACGGGCACGGGCTCAACCCGGTGCTGCAGGACCCCGGCCTGGCCTTCCATCCGCCGTTTCTCTACCTCGGCTATGTCGGCTCCTCGGTGGCGTTTGCCTTCGCGGTGGCCGCGCTGATCGAAGGGCGCGTGGATGCCGCCTGGGCGCGCTGGGTGCGCCCCTGGGCGCTGGTCTCCTGGTGCGCGCTGACGGTCGGCATCGCGCTTGGCTCCTGGTGGGCGTACTACACGCTCGGCTGGGGCGGCTGGTGGTTCTGGGACCCGGTGGAGAACGCTTCCCTGCTGCCTTGGCTGTCTGGCACCGCGCTGATCCATTCGGCGATCGTGGTGGAACGGCGGGACACGATGAAGAGCTGGACCATCCTGCTCGCCCTGCTCACCTTTGGCCTCGCCTTGGTCGGCACCTTCCTGGTCCGCTCCGGCGTGCTCAGCTCCGTGCACGCCTTCGCCGTCGATCCCGCGCGCGGCGTGTTCATTCTCGTCCTGCTCATCATCGCCATTGGCGGCTCCTTCACCCTCTACGCCTGGCGCGCACCAGCGATGCAGGGTGGCGGGTTGTTCGCGCCGATCTCGCGCGAGGGCGCGCTGGTGCTGAACAACCTGCTGCTCGCCACCGCCACCGGCACGGTGCTGCTCGGCACGCTGTATCCGCTGTTCATGGACGCGTTCGGGCTGAAGATCTCCGTCGGCCCGCCCTTCTACAACCGCACCTTCCTCCCGTTGATGACCCCGCTGCTGGTCGCCATGGCCGTTGGCCCGCTGCTGGCCTGGAAGCGCGGGGATCTCACCGCCGCCCTGCAACGCCTTTGGATGGCCTTCGGCTTCGCGCTGCTCGTGGTGCTGGTGGGCCTGTATCTCTCCGGCTTCCACGCCGTGCTCGCCATCCTGGGCCTCGGGCTGTCCGCCTGGATCGCCGCCGGCGTGCTGGCCGAATGGGGCGAGCGCATCCGCCTGTTCCGGCTGCCGCTGCACGATTCCTGGCGCCGCGCCGCCGGCCTGCCGCGCGCCGCCTACGGCATGTCGCTGGCCCATTTCGGCATGGCCGTGCTGGTCGCCGGCGTCTCCGCCTCCGCCTTCGAGCAGGAGCGCATCGAGTCCCTGCGCCCCGGCGACCACATCGACATCGCCGGCTACACCCTCACCCTGCGCGAGGTCCGCCGCGTTCCCGGCCCGAACTACGTGGCCGACGAGGCCGTGATCGAGGTGAAGCGCGGCGGCGCCGTGATCGACGAGATGCACCCCCAGCGCCGCACCTTCACCGTGCAGCGCCAGACCACGGCACTGACCGCCATCCGCACCGGGCTCTCCGCCGATCTCTATTTGGCGCTGGGCGAAGGCGACGCCCAGGCCGGCTGGGTCGTGCGCGCCTGGCACAAGCCGATCGTCTCCTGGATCTGGCTCGGCGCGCTGGTGATGGCTTTGGGCGGCGTGGTCAGCCTCACGGACCGGCGCTGGCGCGTTGGCGTGGCGGCCCGCAAGCCCGCCGCCCCCACCAGCATCCAGTCGGCGGCCGCGGAATAGCCGATGCGCCGCTTGGTCTTCCTCGTTCCGCTCGCCCTGTTCCTCGGCCTCGCCGGCTGGTTCGCCGCCGCCTTGTTCTCTGGGCGGGACCCGCGCGAGCTGCCCTCCGCGCTGATCGACAAGCCGGCCCCCGATTTCGACCTGCCCAGCCTTGCGGAAGGCCGCCTATCGTCGCAGTCCCTGCGCGGCCAGGTCACGGTGGTGAACTTCTTTGCCTCCTGGTGCGCGCCCTGCCGCGTGGAACACCCCATCCTGCTGCGCATGGCCCGGCAGGAGAAAATCCGCGTCATCGGCATCGCCTACAAGGACCGCCCGGAGGATTCGCGCCGCTTCCTCGCCGAACTCGGCGATCCCTTCCTCACCACCGGCATCGACCGCGATGGCCGCACCGGTATCGATTTCGGCCTTTATGGCGTGCCCGAGACCTACGTGATCGACAAGCAGGGCCGCATCCGCAAGCGCATCGTCGGCCCCGTCACCCCCGCCCTGCTGGACCGCGAGCTGCTGCCGCTGCTGCGCGCACTGGAACGCTCGTGAGGTTCCTGCTCGCCCTGTTCCTGTTCGCCGCGCCGGCCTGGGCGGTGCTGCCGGACGAACGCCTCGCCGACCCGGCGCTGGAAGCCCGCGCCCGCGCTTTGTCGAAGGAGCTGCGCTGCGTCGTCTGCCACAATGAATCGATCGACGACAGCAACGCCACCCTGGCGCGGGACATCCGCATCGTGCTGCGCGAACGCCTCGCCGCCGGTGATAGCGATGGGCAGGCGAAGGCCTACCTCGTCGCCCGCTATGGCGATTTCGTGCTGCTGCGCCCGCCGGTGCGCGCCGACACCTACCTGCTCTGGTTCGGCCCCTTCGCCCTGCTGGCCCTCGGCGGGGCCGTGGCATTCGCCGCGCAACGCCGCCGCAAGCCGGCCGCGCCCGCGCCGCTCACGCCCGAGGAACAGGCCAGGCTCGCCGCCCTGCTGCGCGAGGAGCCGAAATGATCACCTTCGCCATCGCCGCCACCCTGCTTGCGCTGCTGGTTCTTGTCGCCGTGATGCTGCCCCTGCTGCGCGGCGGCGCCAGTGCTCCCTCCCGCGAACTCTTCGACCGCGCCGTCTATCGCGACCAGATCGCCGAGCTGGAGCGTGATCAGGCCCGCGGCCTCATCGCGCCTGGGGAAGCCGATGCCGCAAGGCTGGAAATCCAGCGCCGCCTGCTGCGCGCCGAAGGCGGCCCCGCCGAGGCCCGCGCCGGCCGCAACCCCGCCCTGGCCCTCGTCCTCGCCCTGCTCGCCGCCAGCGGCGCCGGCCTGATCTACCTCAGCACCGGCACCCCGGGCCTGCCCGCCCAGCCCTTCGCCCAGCGCACCCCGGACCCGGAGGAGCAAGCGCTGCGCCAGGGCCTCGCCCAGCTCGAACGCCGCGTGCAGGACGCACCCGGGGATGGCGAGGCCTGGTTGCTGCTCGCCCGCACCCGCGGCGCCCTGTCCCAGTGGCGCGCCGCCGACGAGGCCTGGCGCCGCGCCCTCACCCTGGTGCCCATCACGCCCGACCTGCGCGCCGCCGCACTGGAAGCCAGCGTGCTCGCCGCCGACGGCGCCATCTCCCCCGCCGCCACCGAAGGCTTCACGAAGGTGCTGGCCGAGGAGCCGGACAACCCCATTGCCCGCTTCTACCTCGCCGCCGCCGCCGCCCAGGACGGCCGCCAGCAGGAAGCCATCACCGCCTGGCTCGCCCTGGCCGCCGACCTGCCGGCGGGGCTGACGATCCGCGACGAGATCGCCCGCCGCGTGGCCATCGCCGCCCGTGCCGCCGGCATCGCCACCCCCACCCTGCCGCCCCCCGCCGAGCCGCCGGATGCGCAGGCCCGGCAGGAGATGATCCGCGGCATGGTCGAGCGCCTGGCAGCAAAGCTGGAGGCAGAGCCGAACGACGCCGATGGCTGGCAACGCCTCGGCCGCGCCTGGGGCGTGCTGGGGGAGCGCGAGAAATCCATCGCCGCCTACGCCCGCGCCGGCGCCCTGCGCCCGGACGACGCGTCCATCGCCCTGGCCGAGGCCCAGGCCCTGCTGGAAGGCCTGGCCCCCACCGCACCCTTCCCGCCGCGCGCGCTCGAACTGCTCAAGCGCGTCAACGCCGCCGAGCCCCGCCAGCCCGCCGCGCTTTGGCACCTTGGCGTGGAAGCCGCCAAGCGTGGCGCGATGGAGGAGGCTGTCGCCTTGTGGGAACGGCTGCTGGCGGTGCTGCCGGGCGATGCCGAGGATGCAAAGCTGGTGCGGGCGGCGATTGAGGCGGTGAAGCGAAGGTAAGCGTTGTTCTTTTTTGAAAAAAAGAACCAAAAAACTTTTATTCTCTTGCGCCCGGCTCCCTTGATTGGGCGCAAGTGAGAAAAGTCTTTTTGCTTCTTTTTCTTCAGAAAAAGAAGGCCCTTGCTTCCTTCCCTCTCCGCCCCCACGATATCCGAAACGAACGGGAGGGCCACCATGGCGCTGCATGTGGACTACTACGCCTCGCTGAACTCGCCCTGGACCCACCTGGGGGCGGCGCGGATCGAGGCGATGTGCGCGCAGCATGGCGCCTCCCTGCGCATCTGGCCGGTTGATTTCGGCACCATCTTCGCCAACTCCGGTGGCCTGCCCTTGCCCAAGCGTTCGCCGCAGCGCCAGGCCTATCGCATGCAGGAACTGCCCCGTTGGCGCGACTTCCTTGGCATCCCGATCAATCTCCAGCCCAAGCACTTCCCCACCTCGGAGGCGCTGTCCTCGGCCTGCTGCATCGCCCTGCGGGAGACGGTGGGCGATGCCCCGGCGATCCGCCTCGCCCACCGCGTGCTGAAGGCGATCTGGGAGGAGGAGCTGAACCCGGCCGACGAGGCGGTGCTTGCGAAGCTGAACGGCGAATGCGGGCTGGATGCCGCGCAGGTGATGGCGCTGGGCGCCGAGCCGCGCTGGACGGAACGCAAGGCGGCGGATACCCAGGCGGCGCTCGCCCGCGGCGTGTTCGGTGCGCCGAGCTACGTGATCGGCGATGAGATCTTCTGGGGCCAGGACCGGCTGGATTTCGTGCAGCGGCGGCTGGCGCGCGGGTAGGCATCAGCGGCGATGCCCTTTGCGCCAGTCTGACGGCATCACGAATGTGCCGGCCCAGAGCCCGCGCCGGGCTGCGCGGGCCTGGTCTTCCTCCGGCACATAGGCCTCCGAGAATTGCCGGTAGGCGACGGCCCAGCCCTGGGTGACCATCCAGCGGTTGATCTCCTCCCCGCCGAGATAGCAGAGGGCGACCTCGCGGCGGTACCGATCAAGCTCCAGCGTCCGGCACGTGACGGTGCTCCGGCCGATGAGCCGTTCCAGCGCCTGGGTGGCCTGCGCGCCGCACTCCCAGGTGCGGCGGTCGCGCCGGCAGGTCTGGTCGCCTTCGGGTGCGTCGATGCCCCAAAGCCGGAACTGCCGGCCGTTGATGATGATGGTATCGGCATCCTTCATTGTGGCCCGGCCGGTGGTTGCCTGTTGGGCTGAGGCGGGCAGGCTGGCCAGGAGTACCAGGGTGAGGGCGAGGGCCTTCATGGCCTTGCCCCTCCACGCGCATTTTGTCATCGCCAGCTCCTGGTTGCCCCTTACTTGGCGCGGTGGCGAGCCAATGCCATACCCTGCGATACCGATGCTTCCTGGTAACGGACTGCCTGGCGTGGCCCGATACGATGTATTGCCAGATGGTTACGGGCTCTGTTAGGCGTCGGGTTCGGTGCACGCCATCGCGTGCGCGAGGGAACGTGCCGCATGCCGCAGCTCAGCCTGGCCTTCTTCGCCTCGGGCTTTGCGGCCCTGCTGTGCCAGGTGGTGTGGCAGCGCATGCTGGGGCTGTTCGCGGGCTCCGACACCGTCTCGGCGGCGCTGGTGGTGGGGGCGTTCCTGACCGGGTTGGGGATCGGGACGATCCTGGCAGCCCGGGTGGCGGACCGGTTGAGCCGGGCGCAGGCGATCATCGCCTTCGCGCTCTGCGAGGCCGGGGTCGCGGTGTTCGCGCTGGTCTCCAAGCTGTTCCTGTACGACTGGCTGGCGCTGGAGATGGCCGGGCGGATCGACGGCATGCTGGGTATCTTCGCGCTGTGCTTCATGGGTTTGGTGCTGCCCACCACGCTGATGGGCGCCTCCTTGCCGCTGCTGTCCCGCGCGGTGGCCATCTCTGTCGATGGGCTCGCGGCACGCATTGCGCTGCTGTACGGGCTCAACACCGTCGGCGCCGGGTTGGGCGCGTTGCTGGGTGGCTGGGTGATCCTGGGCACGCTGGGGTTCGAGCGGGCGCTGTATGTGGCGGCGCTGTTGGAGGTGCTGGCGGCGATGCTGGCGCTTTCGCTGGTGCCCACGATGCGGCGCATGCCGGATCCGGCGGATGCGCCGGCGGAGGCGCGGCAGGCAGTGGTGCCGGCGGGCATCGGCACCGTGCCGCTGTGGTGCCTGCTGGCCTTCGCCTCCGGCTTCGTGATCGTGGCGCTGGAGATTGTGTGGGTGCGGGTGATCGGGCAGTTCGGCCAGTATCACGCCTACATGTTCTCCACCCTGCTCGGCGTGTTCCTGCTGGCTGATGGGCTCGGCATGGCGGTGGGCGGGCGGCTGGTGGAACGGGCGCGGGACCCTCGGCCGGGCTTCTTCCTGGCGCAGGGGGCGGGGTTCGTGCTGGCGCTGGGGTTGCTGCTGGCGTTGTGGTGGGGGGTGCCGTTCTTGCCCTCGGGCGTGCTGCCGACGTGGGTGGATGTGTCGCGGCTGCGGGGGGGGGATTTCTGGACCGGGATCGTGGTGACGGTGGTGCTGGTGGCGCCGCCATCGTTCCTGATCGGGCTGACCTTCCCGTTCATCCAGCGGGCGGTGCAGCGCGATCTGGCCATGGTCGGCGCGCGGGTGGGCTGGGTGCAGCTGGCGAATATTCTCGGCAATGCGGCGGGCTCGCTCGGCACCGGGCTGGTGGCGCTGCACCTGCTGGGCACGGCGGGCACGCTGCTGCTGCTGGCGGCGGTGACGGCGGGGTTGCTGCTGCTGTGGCTGCTGCAGAGCGGGCGGGGGAGCCGTGCGGGCTGGGCGGTGCTGGCATTGGTGCTGGCGGGCATGGCGGCGATGCCGGGCAACGATGCCTGGTGGCGGCGGATGCATGTGGAGAAGCCGGGCCAGGTGGTGGCGTGGGCGGAGGATCGTTCGGGGGTTGCCTTCTTCCGCGAGGATCGTGGCGTGGCCGGGCGGGAGCGGACCGAGGGGTGGCACCGCGATACGTCGCCGTTTTTCATCCAGGGGTTCTCGCAGGGGACGATTCCGTTCCTGCCGGTGCATCTGCTGCTGGGGGCGGTGGGGCCGCTGGTGCACCCGGCGCCGCACGAGGTGTTGGCGATTGGTGTCGGCTCCGGTGGCACGCCGTGGGCGGCGGGGGTGAATCCGGTGAGCCGGGAGATCCGGGCGGTGGAGCTGGTGGCGCCGGTGCTGACGGTGCTGGAGGAGGTGGGCAAGCGCTATCCGGACAGCCCGATGCACACGCTGTTCAACGATCCGCGCTGGAAGATCGAGTATGGCGATGGGCGGCGTGTGGTGACGCATGACCATCGGACGTACGACGTGATCGAGGCGGATGCGATCCTGCCCGAGGCATCACAATCCGGCGTGCTGTATTCGGCGGAGTTCATGCAGGCGCTGCGGGCGCGGCTGGCGCCGGGGGGGATATATGTGCAGTGGGCGCCGTCGCCGCGGGTGGTCGAGACCTTTGCCTCGGTGTTCCCGCATGTGGTGCTGCTGCGGCCGATCTCGATCCTGATCGGGTCGAACGATCCGATTCCGTATGACCGGGAGGCGCTGCTGGCGCGGCTGGCCAGCCCGGAGGTGGCGGCGCATCTGGCGCGCGGGCGGGCGGGGTGCTGCGACTGGAAGTCGATGCTGTTCGAGCCGGAGCGCCGCTGGACGCCCGGCATGCCGCGCGGGGTGGCGCCGTTGACCGATTTGTTCCCGCGCGACGAGTTCTACCTGAACTAGCCCAGGAAGCCCGTGGCGAAGCGGGCGGCTTGGTAGAGCAGGATCCAGCCGGCGGCCGAGAGCCCGATGATGAATGCGGCTGCCACCGGGACGGGCCAGCGATCCTGCCCGTGGTCGGCGCGGCGGCCGAAGCCCGGGGCGATGAGCCGGTCGGTGGCGGGTTCGGTACGGGCGACGGAGGGCGGCATCGGGACACCTGCTGACGGAAGGCCGCGGAGACGGCGTGCCCTACAATCCCGCTATTTTATTAACGGATTGCTAGCGCGGTGACGTAAATTGAGACGGGGGCCGCGGGTGCTGGGGGGTGGCTTTGCGAGGGCTGGGGGCCGGGGTAGCATCGTGCCACCAACAGGAGGAGGAACGGCCAATGGCCATTCGATTCGATGACCGCGTGGCGATCGTGACCGGTGCCGGCGCGGGTTTGGGCGAGCAGCATGCCAAGCTGCTGGCAAGCCGCGGTGCCAAGGTTGTGGTGAACGATCCCGGTGGGGCCGTGGACGGGCGCGGCACGGCCGCTTCGCCGGCTGACCGGGTGGTGAGCGAGATCAAGGCGGCAGGCGGCGAGGCCGTGGCCAATTATGATTCCGTGGCGACCTGGGCCGGCGCGCAGAACATCGTGAAGACGGCGATGGACACCTGGGGCAAGCTGGACATCCTGGTGAACAACGCCGGCATCCTGCGCGACAAGTCTTTCAACAACATGGATATGGAAGACTTCGAAGTTGTGATGCAGGTGCACCTGATGGGCACCGTGTACTGCACCAAGGCGGCGTGGCAGATCATGCGCAGCCAGCGCTACGGGCGCATTGTTGTGACCACGTCTGGCTCCGGCACTGTCGGCAATTTTGGTCAGGCCAATTATGGCGCGGCGAAGATGGCGGTGAACGGGTTCATCAACGTGCTGCGGCACGAGGGGCAGAACTACAACATCAAGCTGAATGCGATTTCGCCTTCGGCCCGCACCCGCATGACGGAAAACCTGATTCCGCCGGAAGTGGCGGAGTGGATGAAGCCGGAGCTGGTCTCCCCGATCGTGGCCTATATGTGCTCTGAGCAGTGCGAGTTCTCGGGCGAGATCCTGGGGGCGAATGCCGGGCACTTCCGGCGCGTGAAGTATATCGAGAGCGAAGGCGTTTATTTCGACCCGGCGGAGCCGGTGACGCTGGACATGGTGGGCGACCGGATTTCGGAGATCATGGATCTGACGAAGTCGATCGAGCACGGCATGTCTTCCCGCCGGCTGCGGGAGCGGCTGGTGGCGATGGGGCGTATTCCGGCCTGAGGCTGGATGGGTCTTGACTGCGGCGAGGGGGCGGGAGACCGCCCCCTTGTTGTTTCTGGATGAAACGATTTGATATCGTTATAATAAGGCCGTGCGTCGGCCTGGTCAGTCGCGGCCGTATTTTTTGTGGAAGCTGCGGATGGCAGGGCGTTCCCAGGGGCGGAAGCGCACATTGGGGTCGTTGAGGGACGGGCGGCGCGGGCGCTTGGCGCGCGGCTTGCGGGTGGGGCGCGGGCGCGGGGGGCGTTGGAGCCACGCCGGTTGGTCGACGCCGAGGGCGTGGCAGAGCGGGCGCAGGAGACGGGCGGCTTGCGGGGCGGCCTGGACGAAATCCTGGATGGTGGCGGTTTGCAGGAGGTCGTGGAGTTGGCCGGCGCTGGGGCCTGCTTCCGGGATGCGGCGGGTGATCCAGCCGCGGCCGTGGGGGAGGCGCGGGGGTGCTTCGACCAGGGGCATGCCGGGGGCGGGGAGTTCGGGGATTTGCGGCGCCGGCTTACGGACGGAGTTCGTGCGTGCGGCTTTTGGGCGTGGTTTGGGGAGGGTGTTGGTTTGCCAGCGCTCGTAGAGGCGGGTGAGGCGGTTGGCGGTTCGTTCCAGGCGGAACCAGAGCAGGGTCCAGATGGGGCCGGGGAGGAGGGGGAGGTCGCCGTGGGGGGCGATGATCCAGCGGAGCTCGGGCCCGGCCCAGATCGGGCGTGCGGGCGCGCTGACGACAGGGGCTGCGCGCGCGATGACGCGGCGCAGGCCCTGGATCAGGCCGGTGAGGAAGAGGGAGAGCTGGATCATGGTTAGATATATAACTAACCATCTGTGACGCTGCAAGGGGGTGGGTAGGAAAAATTTTTGAGCGGCGGGGGTGGGGGAGATCCCGAGAGCCACCCTCCAGCCTCGCCGAGGTGAGAGAAGTAAGTCAGGAAGCCAGGAAGAAAGTGGCCACAGAGGCACAGAGACACAGAGGAGCAAGGCAAGGGAGGAGGAAGAAGATGGCGGAACCGCTTCGCGTTCCGCCCTACTCCGAGTGGTGGGGTGCGTTGTTTGGAAGTCTTTTTGCTTCTTTTTCTTCAGAAAAAGAAGATCTTGCTTTCTTTTGTGGCGATCAGGCCGGGAAGACGGCGGTGATGATGATTTCGATCAGGTCGCCTTCGGGCATGCGGGATTCGACGAAGCTGCGGACGGGGCCTTGGCCATCCGGCATCACGCTGGCCCAGGCTTCGTCGAAGGCGGGTTTGTTGTCGTGGTCCGTGACCACCACTTCGGCGCGGACGATGCGGGTGAGGTCCAGGCCGTGGGCGACCAGGTGTTTTTCTAGGGCGCGCAGGCAGCCGACGGTTTGTGCCTTGATGTCCTGGATGCGGTCGGGGCTGGTGGCCACGGCCCACATGAAGCCGCCGCCGCCGGGGAGGCGGTAGACGGCGACGCCGGATTTGCTGGGCAGGGTGCGGTTGGGCACCCGGGTGATGTCGGGCGAGGCGGGGAAGCTGGGCGAGATCATGGTGGCGGCTCCGGTTGGGCGGGAGCCGCCATCAGGCCATGGGTGGGCGCGTTAGGCCAGGGTGCGTCGACGCGTGAAGCCCAGGCCGGCGAGGCCGAAGGCGAAGACCAGGGCGGAGGCCGGGGCCGGGGTGGCGACGGTGGGGGCGGAGACGGTGGGGGTGGATGTGAGGTTCCAGCCGATCACGTCGAACGCGGTGAGGTCCAGCGGGGTGATGCTGAGCTGTTCGCCGGGCGCGCTGGTTGGATCCATGATGCCGAGGCTCAGGTTGTCCTTCCAGTGGCTGGCCTGGCGGCCGTCGCCACGGACCTGGCCGATGGCGAAGCTGGCCAGCGAGGAGCCGCAGCCGTTCAGCGAGAACAGGCGTGTGCCGGTGTCGGTGCCGGCCGTCCAGTCCAGTGCCGACTGGGCGGCGCTGGCTGCGCTGCAGCGGTAGAAATCCAGCGGGGCGACGAAGGTGAACTCGTTGTCTGCGAAGATGCGGATGCCGGTGCTGTTGGTGTCCAGGACATCGACGCCGCTGATGAAGCCGAGCGCGTGGCCGATTTCATGCACCGCGATGCCGACGAAATCGTACAGCCCGGCGGTGATACCGTTGCTGGGGTCGAGGTCCCAGCTGAAGTTGGTGGAGTTGAAGGCGATGTAGCCGTCGCACGCCTGGGTGTTGCAGCCATCGGCCAGCGAGGTGCCCAGGAGGCCGCTGCTGCCGAGGCCCAGCGCCTTGGCGTTGGCGCGGGTCATGTTGACCTGGTTGGTGTTGGCGCCGGTGGTGTCGAGGTAGGGGGTGAAGCTGCCGGCGCCGTTGGGGTTGTTCGACGTGCCGTTGATGAGCAGGCGCAGGTTCGGCCCGGCCTGGAGGTTGGCGATGGCGATGGCGTCGTTGCTGCTGGTGGCATCGGCCACCAGGGCGGCGCGCGTGTTGCTGTAGCTGTAGTCCACCTGCGTGCTGCCGGCCTGGGCCAGGATGCGGGTGCCCAGCGCGGCGGTGCCAACGGTGAGGTTGACGGTGACGTTGTCGGCCAGCACGGAGGACCAGACTGCCGCCGCCTGGGTGAAGGCGGCCTGCTCGGGGGCCGAGGTGGTGTTGAGGAAGCTCAGCACGAAGGTGGGCGCGGCTTGCGCGGGCAGGGTGGTGGTGCCCAAAGCGGCGGTACCGATGGCGGCGGCCAGGCCGAGCCGTGCCAGGCGGCTGGAGCGGTTATCGGAATGCATAGCTGTGGTGAACTCCGTACGGCGAATGCCCTCGTATTAGCAAATCCCATACTAATTACAATCGTCTTTGGAAACAAGCGATTGCCAGCGGGCTTGAAAATTTCGGTATCAACATGTCAATAGTTCTAACAGCTTGATGTAACAAAATATTGCAATTTTGGGGCTCTGGTGCCGCCTGGTCCGCGGTCAGCCGCCCAGGTTGCGGAAGCCGCCCACGCCGCGCTCGATGCCGGTCACGTGTTCCGGCCGCAGCCCGCCGGCATTGGTGGCGCCGCAGCTATGGGCGATCATCTCCACCTCCTCCCGCAGGCGCTTCGCGTAGTGCATGACGCGTACCGACTTGTCGGTGGGGTCCAGCCCGCGGATCAGGCGGGGGTCAGCGCTGGTGACGCCGGTGGGGCAGTGGCCGCTGCCGCATTTCATGGCCTGGATGCAGCCGAGGGCGAACATGAAGCCGCGGGCGGAGGAGACGTAGTCTGCCCCCATGCACAGCGCCCAGGCGACCTTGTCGGGCGTGACGAGCTTGCCGGAGGCGAGGATGCGGATGCGGTTGCGCAGGCCGTGGCGATCCCGCGCTTCCGCCACCAAAGGCAGGGCCTGGGTGATGGGCAGGCCGACGTAGTCGGCGAGCGGGGCGGGGGCGGCGCCGGTGCCGCCTTCGCCGCCATCGATCTGGATATAGTCCGGGCAATGGGCGGGGTTGGCGGTGCAGTCGGCGAACCATTCATCCAGGAAGGATTCCTGGCCCATGACGAATTTGACGCCGACGGGCTTGCCGGTGATGCGGCGGACGCGATCGACGAAGGCGCCGAGCTGCTGGATGTTGGCGATGTCGGCGTGGCGGTTGGGGCTGATGCTGGCCTGGCCCTGGGGGATGCCGCGGATGGCGGCGATTTCCGCCGTGACCTTGGCGGCGGGCAGGATGCCGCCTTTGCCGGGCTTGGCGCCCTGGGCGAGCTTGACCTCGAACATGCGGACCTGGGGGTGGGCGGCGATTTCGCGCAGGCGGGATTCGCTGAGGGCGCCGTGCGCATCGCGCACGCCGTATTTGGCGGTGCCGATCTGCATCACCACGTCGGCGCCGCCTTCGAGGTGGTAGGGGGCGAGCCCGCCTTCGCCGGTGGCGAGCCAGACGCCGCCCATCTTGGCGCCGCGGGAGAGGGCGGTGACGGCGGCGTGGCTGAGGGCGCCGTAGCTCATGCCGGAGATGTTGAAGAAGCTGGGGGGATCGTAGGGTTCGATGCAGGAACCGGGGCCGTCGGCGATGCCGATGCGGCGCGGGGTCCATTCGGTGGTTTCCTCCTCCAGCACGCCGAAGGCGGCGGGGCGGAAGGCGAAGGCGGGGGAGGTTTCGCTGCCGAAGGAGACGAGGTTGGAGATGCCCTTGGCGGTTCGGTAGATCCAGGCGCGTTCGAGCCGGTTGAAGGGGCGTTCGACCCAATCCGGCAGGTATTGGTACTGCCGCATGTATTCGCCGAAGCTTTCGGAGAAGTAGCGGAAATGGCCGATGACGGGGTAGTTGCGCAGGATGGTGTGGCTGGTTTGGCGCGTGTCGTAGACATAGACGGCGGCGATGAGGGCCACGGCCACCAGCAGCAGCACCAGCAGAATGGTCATGTCCAAGCCTCCCGCGCATCTGGGCGCAGCATGGCACAGTGTGTGGCAAGGCGGGTTGCGGAATGGTGAAGTTTGCGCGGGCGCGGGGCGGTGGGAGGAGGGGTTAACCGCCAAGGCGCCAAGGACGCCAAGAGGGCGCTAAGGAAGGATGGGGCTGCAGGGGTGCCTTGGCGTTTCCTTGGCGGTCTTGGCGCCTTTGCGGTTCGGCGCTTCTGCTTGCCTACTCCGCTGCCATCCAATCCGCGATGAGGCGGCTGGCGATGCTGTCGCCGCGGGGGAGGGTGAAGCCGAGGTCCTTGTGGCGGCGCAGGTCGTCGCGGGTGAACCAGCGGGCGTCGGCGATTTCCTCGGGGTCGATGGTGATCTCGGTGGTGGTGGCCTCGGCGTAGAAGCCCAGCATGATGCTGGCGGGGAAGGGCCAGGGCTGGCTGGAGTGGTACTGCACGTTGGTGACGCGCACGCCGGCTTCCTCGAACACCTCGCGGGCGACGGCTTCCTCCAGGGTTTCGCCGGGCTCCACGAAGCCGGCCAGCGTGGAATACATGGTGGAGTTGGGGAAGCGCTTGGAATGGCCGAGCAGGCAGCGCTCGCCATCATGCACCAGCATGATCACGGCCGGGTCGGTGCGGGGGAAGTGGCTGACGCCGCAGCCGGTGCACTGGGTGGAGTGGCCGGCACTTTTGGGCGTGCAGGCGGCGCCGCAGACGCCGCAGAAGCGGTGCTTGGTGCGCCAGTGCATGAGGCCGCGGGCGTGGGCGAGGATGGAGGCTTCCTCGTTGGGCAGCATGCCGGCGACGGAGCGGAGATCGGTGAAGGCGCCGAGTTCCGAGGGCAGGTCTGGCAGGGGGCGGTCTTCAGGGGAGAGATCGACGCAGAAGACGGGTTGCGGGCCCTGCATGCCGAGGAAGGCCCAGATGCCGCCATCGGGCCAGCCTTGCAGGTGCAGGGCGGCAGCGGCGGCGCCGGAGAGGAAGACGGCTTCGGGCCGGCCATCGGCCATGCCGCGCATCAGGTTGCGGGCGCGCCAGACGGGGGCGAAGAGGGCGTCTGGGCTATCCATCGCGGCGGCGATCCAGGCTTCGTTGTCGCGCAGATGGGCGGCGCGGTCGAGCGGGCTGCCGGAATAGGCGTTGGGGCGGCTGGCGAGGATCAGGGGCACGCGGGTGGTTCCTTCAGGCACGGCGCCAGCGTGCCATGCGCGAAGGGATGGGGGAAGGCGGGGGGCTTCAGGTTCCCGGGCGGGAGGCGGCCGGGCGCTGGGCGGCGCGGCTGGCGGCGGCGGGGCGGGCCTGCTGGGCAGCGGGGCGTGCGGCCGGGCGGGTGCTGGCGCGGGCGGGTGGGGGTGGCGGGGAGATGCGGGCTTCCTGGCGCAGGCGGTCGAAGCAGGCTTCTTCCGTGCCGCCGGGGGCCATGCGGGCCTGGGCGTGCACCACTTCCGCCGCGGCGCCGCGCACGCCCTGCAGGACCAGGTTGAGGCGGCAGACGCCGTCGGCCTCGTAGTTCCAGACGATCGCGCCGCCGTCGCGGCGTTGGCCGTGCGGGTCGCCGAAGCGGGCGCGCAGTTCGCCGGTGCGCACGTGCAGCAGAGAGTCCACCGGCAGGGTGGCTTCTGCCGGTGGGGTCTCTGGCGTGGCGGCGGGCTGCGGCGCGGTGCCGACGGTGGTGCCGGCGGTGGTGCCGCCTTGGGGCGGGGCTGCGCAGGCGGCGAGCCAGGCCAGCGCCGCCAGCGTGGCGGCGCGCGTTGTGGCCCGGCTCATGTCAGCTGGCGTCGGCTGGCTTGGCGGGCTCCCCGGTGGGGGGGGTGGCGGCGCGGGGGGCGTCGGTGATCATCTCGATCTGGCCGGTGATCTGGCCGCCATCCTCCACCTGCAGCCGGCGGCAGCGGGCGGTGCCGAGGACGCGGCCGGTGGCGCGCACGATCAGCGCGTTGCGGGCGGTCAGCGTGCCGTCGATGGTGCCGGCGATCTCGGCTTCCTCCACTTCCACCTCACCGCGGAACATGCCGCCCTGGGCGATGGACAGCTCGGTGGCGTGGATCATCTTGGCTTCGACGATGCCCTGGACCTCCAGCCGCTCGGCATCCTGGATGGTGCCGTGCACGCTGATGCCGCGGCCGATCACCATGGTGCGGCGTTCGGCGGGGGTGCGGCGCTGCTGTTGGGCTGCGGCGCCGATGGGCTGGCCGGGCGGGGTGCTGGGAGACATGCCACCGGGGGACATGCCGGGGCCGGGCTGCGGGGCGGTGGGGAACGGGGGTCGGCTCATCGGCGGTGCCTCCTTCGGGGGCGCGGGACGGAAGGGCGGGACGCCAAGCCCGGAGTCGGCGGGGCGGGGGGCACCGGGGGGCGGGGGTTCGACGGCTGGCCTGGGGGCCTCCGCCGGCGCGGGTTCTTCGGGTTTGCGGCGCTTGAACACGGCTCAGTCCGATCCAGGCAGTGGTAACAGGGTTGGGCTATCACGCCCCGCCCGCCCGGGACAACCCGAACGGTGGCCCGATCCGCCCCGGCAAGGATACGTGGGGGCCGAGAACGTGCACCATGGCGGCAAGACCCAGCACGGGGGCAACGAGGTTCAGGCCGGGCACCAGCGCCGCCGCGGCGACCAGCGCGCCCTGCAGCAGCACCGCGCCGCGCCGGGCGCGGTAGAGCGCGAGCGCCTGGGGGCGCGGGCAGCGGCGCAGGGCGACGGCCATGAACAGGCCGCGCCCGATGGCCCAGGCGGTGACGAACCAGCCGACAGCGAGGCCGGGGATCAGCAGCGAGACCAGCAGCGCCAGGACCTGCATCGCCAGCACCATGGCGCCCAGCGCCACGCCGTCCGACGCCTGGGCGGCCAGGCTGGCTGGCTGGGCTGCGGGCAGGGCGGGGTAGTGCCGCCGCTCCACCGCGCCGGCGATGCTGTCGACGAACAGGGTGGCCACGGCGGTGGCCAGCGGCACGAACAGGAACAGGCCGAGCACCAGCGCGCCGAGGAAGCCCGCCGCGCCGGCGGCCCAGGCGAGCCAGCCGGACTGCGCGGGATCGGCGGGGGGTGCCCAGAGCCAGGCCAGCTCCATGCCGCCCAGGGCCATCAGCCCGGCGAGCGCCAGCACGGCGGCCACCGCGGCGGCCACGCTTTGCAGGACGGCGCGCAGGAAGGCCGGGTCGTCCAGCTGGGCGATCGCCAGCGCCATCGGGAAGGGTCTCGCAGGGGTCACAGGTTGCCGCCGGAAAGGGGGGATGTTACGCGCTGCGTCATACGTGAGCGGTAGCCGACCTGATGGGCGGTCGGCCACCACTCCCGGTCTTTGTTTTTGGCGAGCAACTTTAGCCCATCGGACGATTCCGTCCGATGGTCTGTTGCTCTAGGCACGGAGAGACGAGATGGCCAACCCCGCCCGATTTGACCTGCTGGGCATCGGCAATGCCATCGTGGACGTGGTGGCACCCGTGCCGGAAGCCTTCCTCTCCAAGCACGACATGCACAAGGGGGGTATGGCGCTGATCGATGCCGCCACCGCCGAGCGGCTGACGGGCGAGCTGCCGGAAGGTTCGCAAAGCTCCGGTGGGTCGGCCGCCAATACCTGTGCCGTGGCTGCGCTGCTGGGGGCCAAGGTGGCCTATCTCGGCAAGGTGGCGGACGACTATCTTGGCGGCGTGTTCCGGCACGATATCGGCTCCGTGGGCGTGCACTACCCCACCCCGCCGGGTGGCGACGGCGCGCCCACCGCGCGCTGCCTGATCGCGGTGACGCCCGACGGGCAGCGCACCATGAACACCTTCCTGGGTGCCTGCGTGACCTTCGGGCCCGAGGACGTGGACCCGGCGCTGGTGGCCGATGCCGCCGTGACGTACCTGGAAGGCTATCTGTTCGACCCGCCGGCCGCGCAGGAGGCGTTCCGCCGCGCCGCTGCCGCCGCGCATGCCGCCGGGCGCCAGGTGGCGCTTTCGCTGTCGGACGCATTCTGCGTGCATCGCCATCGCGCCGCGTTCCGCGAGTTGGTGGCCGGGCATGTGGATATCCTATTCGCCAACGAGGCCGAGATCACCGCGCTGTACGAAACCAATACCCTGGCCGAAGCCGCCGCCTGGGCGCGGCGCGATGTGGCGCTGGCCGCCATCACCATGAGCGAGAATGGCTCCATGGTGATCCAGGGCGGTGACACCGCGCTGGTGGAGGCCGTGGCGACCCAGGTGATCGATACCACCGGGGCCGGTGATGCCTACGCCGCCGGGTTCCTGGCCGCGCTGGCCGCCGGCAAATCGCTGAAGCAGTGCGGCACGCTGGGCAGCATCGCCGCGGCCGAAGTGATCAGCCACTTCGGCGCCCGCCCGCAGCGCGACCTGTCGCAGGAACTGCGCAAGTTGAAGTAAGGCCAGGGGCTTTGCCCCTGGACCCCACCAGGGACCTGAGGTCCCTGGACCCACATTATTTTGCCCAATGTCAGAGGGGGTGCGGTCGGATCAATGATCCGACCGCACCCCCTCTGACATTGGGCAATAAACGAAAGGGGTCTGGGGCCTAAGGCCCCAGCGGGTCCAGGGCAGAGCCCTGGCCTTGCTTCGGCTAGCGGTAGTTGTCCTTGCGGCTGCGCAGGTCGGCGAGGGTGGCGGTGTCGGGCGCGCGGAGGAAGGGGTTGCAGGCGAGTTCGTCGGCCAGGCGGCTGGGCAGGGTGGGTTGGTTGGCGGCGCGTAGCTTGGTGACTTCGGCGGCGTAGGTTTGCAGGGCGGTGTTGGCCGGGTCGGCGTGGACGGCGAAGCGGACGTTGCTTTCGGTGTATTCGTGGCCGCAGCAGACCAGGGTTTCCGGTGGCAGGGTGGCGAAGCGGGAGAGGCTTTTGTGCATCTCCTCGGCATTGCCTTCCAGCAGGCGGCCGCAGCCGAGGCTGAACAGGGTGTCGCCGCACAGGAGCACGCCGCCATCGGGGAAGTAGTAGGTGATGTGGCCGCGCGTGTGGCCAGGGGTTTCCATGACGCGGGCGGTGCTGGCGCCGAGGGTGACTTCGGAGCCTTCGGAGACCTGCGCATCGAGCTTCGGCAGGCGGTGGGCATCGGCGGTGGCGCCGACGACTTTCGCGCCGTAGCGGGTGCGGATGGCATCGGTGCCGGCGATGTGGTCGCCGTGGTGGTGGGTGAGCAGGATCATGTCCAGCCGGCCGCCGGCGGCTTCGATGGCGGCGACGACGGGGTCGACCTCTGCGGGGTCCACGATGGCGGTGGCGCCGGTTTCCTCGCAGCGGAGGAGCCAGGCGTAGTTGTCTTGCAGGATGGGAACGCGGGTTGCCTTGATCATCGGGCGAAGTTAGCCGCCGGGCGGGGTTGAGGCAAACGACGAACCGATGACGGCGGGCTCTGCTATAACGCGGGCATGGTATCCGATGCCCATGAAGCCGCGCAGTTCTATGCCACGCGCCGGGGTGCGCTGGCGGCGCATCTGGTGCGGGAGCGGCTTGGGCTGTTCTGGCCGCAATTGCCCAATGGATCGATGGCGGGCCAGGCGGTGCTGGGGCTGGGCTATGCGGCGCCGTATTTGCGGTTGTGGCGGGAGCAGGCGGCGCGCTGCGTGGCGTTGACGCCGGCGCAGATGGGGGCGGCGCGCTGGCCGGTGGGGAGCGCCAATCTTTCGTGCACGGCGGAGGAGGATGCGTTGCCGTTTCCCGACCTGTGCTTCGACCGGGTGCTGCTGGTGCATGGGCTGGAGGCGGCGGAGAATGCGCGGCGGTTGCTGCGCGAGGTGTGGCGGGTGCTGAAGGATGATGGGCGGCTGCTGGTGGTGGCGCCGAATCGCAGCGGCATGTGGGCGCATCTGGAAAGCACGCCGTTCGGGCATGGCACGCCGTATTCGCCGGGGCAGGTGGGGCGGCTGATGGCGGGGGCGATGTTCAGGGTGGAGCGGCGGGATGTGGCGCTGTTCGTGCCGCCGACGAATCTGCGGCTGGTGCAGCGCGGGGCGCGGCTGTGGGAGCGGACGGGGCGGCGGTGGCTGCCGGGGTTCGCGGGGGTGACGATCACGGAGGCGGTGAAGGACATGTATGCGGCGGTGCCGTCCGGCGCGGTGCCGAAGCGGCGGATGGTGCTGGCGGAGGCGGCATGAGGGCGGGGCTGTTGCTGCTGGCCGGGCTCGCCCTGGCGGGCTGTGCCGAGCGCTGGCAGAAGCCGGGTGCCACGGAGGCGGAGTTCCGCGCCATGGAGGCGCAGTGCACCGCCCATGCCAATGATCGCTGGCCGCCGATGCTGCGCCAGGAGATGATGATGCCGCCGCGGTACGTGCCGCCGGTGCGGCGCTGCGACGCGCGGGGCAACTGTAATTGGTATGGTGGCTGGTGGGAGCCGCCGGTGATGACGGTGGTGGACGATCACGACAGGCCCCGCCGGCAGGAGCGGCGGGCCTGCTACATCGGCAATGGGTGGATGCCGGTGGAGGACTGAAACGGCGATTGAGCGTTCCGCGAGCGGACGATAACCTTGGCCCCCAAGGGAATACGGGAGGCAACGCCATGCAGCTGATCCAGGGGCTGAACCGGGCAGTGACGATCAATGGCGGCGGCACGGCCACCATCTTCCGCGACCGGCGCTGGACCTGGCGCGAGGTGGCGGAGCGGATCGGGCGGTTGGCCGGGGGGCTGGCGAAGCTGGGGGTGGGCGCGGGGGACCGCGTGGCGATCCTGGCGATGAACAGCGACCGCTACTGGGAGGCGATGTACGCGATCCCCGGCCTGGGCGCGATCATGGTGCCGCTGAACACCCGGCTGGCGCCGCCGGAGATCGCCTTCATGCTCGCCGACAGCGGCACCAAGGTGTGGCTGGTGGACGACACCTTCGCGGAAACGCCGGGCAAGCTGGCCGGGCAGATCCCGGATGTTGCGCATGTGGTGCATATCGGCGAGGGGCCGACGCCGCCCGGGATGATCGGCTGGGAGAGCCTGTTGGCCGAGCGGCCGGCGGGGTTCGGCGAGGCCGGGGACAACGACGTGGCCGGCATCTTCTATACCGGCGGGACCACGGGGCGATCGAAGGGCGTGATGCTGACGCACCGCAACCTGGTGGGCAACGCGGCGCAGATCATCCCGGCCGCCGGCTATCGCTACGACACGGTGTATATCCATGCCGGGCCGATGTTCCACCTGGCCGATGCGGCATCGACCTTCGCGGTGACGGTGGTGGGGGGCACGCACGTGTTCATCCCGCGCTTCGATGCCGGGGACATGCTGGCGGAGATGGCCAAGCACCGTGTGACCAACGCGCTGTTGGTGCCCACCATGATCAATGCCACCGCGAGCCATCCGGAGATCGGCTCGTTCGATCTTTCGGCGCTGCGGGTGATCCCCTATGGCGCCTCGCCGATGCCGGATGCGGTGCTGCAGCGGGCCAAGCGGGCAATGCCGCATGTGCGGTGGCTGCATGTGTACGGGATGACGGAAGCGGCGCCGATCGTCACCTCCATGGACCGGCACCAGGCGGAGCCGGAGGGCCAGCGCGCGCAAAGCTGCGGGCGGCCGTGCCTGTTGATGGATGTGCGGATCGCCGACGCCGACGACACCGAAGTGCCGCGTGGCACGGTGGGCGAGGTGCAGGTGCGCGGGCCGAACATCATGCGCGGCTACTGGAACCTGCCCGATGTGACCGCTTCCGCCCTGCGCGGCGGCTGGTACCATAGCGGAGATGGCGGCTGGATGGACGAGGACGGCTACGTGTACATCGTGGACCGCTTCAAGGACATGATCATCTCGGGCGGGGAGAACATCTATTCCGCCGAGGTGGAAAGCGCGATCTCAACGCTGGACGGGGTGGCCGAGGTGGCGGTGATCGGCATTCCCGATGAGAAATGGGGCGAGGCGGTGCACGCCGTGGTGGTGCCGCGCGCGGGGCGAGAGCTTTCCGCCGAGGCGGTGGTGGCGCATTGCCGGGCGCTGATCGCGGGGTACAAGGTGCCGCGGAGCGTGGAAATCCGGGCAGAATCGTTGCCGCTGTCAGGCGCCGGGAAGGTGCTGAAGACGGTGCTGCGGGAAGTGTTCTGGGCGGGGCGGATGAAGCAAGTAAGTTAGGGAAGGATCTTCTTTTTTCTGAAGAAAAAAGAAGCAAAAAAGACTTTATTCGTTTGTGCGCGTGCTAGGCGTCTGGCGCGCGTGCAAGTGTATAAAAGTTTTTTGGTTCTTTTTTCAAAAAAGAACATTCTTGTTTAGAGGCCATTTCGAATCGCCTCAGCAACGCGCCAGTCGGCGTAGCAGTATGACGCTTGCGGCGGCGTAGATGAATGCCTCGACGGACGCGACCAAGCGTTCGACATCGCGGGCGAAGCGGCGGTTGCGTCCGATCCAGG
>JAPLOI010000076.1:125236-187566 GCA_026400815.1 Alphaproteobacteria bacterium | reverse complement strand
CGGGTAGCGCAGCCCACGCCGATCCGCCGCGCGTCGATGTTCCGCTGTCCATGCCATCCCTCACCCCCACGAATCGTCCCAACGGGCAGGGAATCACATCCGATTCAGGCGATTCAACTTCTTTCCGGATGGGCTCTTAGGAAGTCTAGCCCCCCTACAAAAAAAGCATAGGTTCAAACGGGGTGCGCTTTGGTGCATCAGAAGCGGACTTGGCGCGGAAACCTGTATGCCGCGGGTCCAGGGGAGGCTGCTCCCCTGGTAGGGGGTGCAGGGGGACAAAACGTCCCCTTGCGGGGTTGGTGTTGATCGGAGAGCCCCCCTCCGGCTCCCCCCTGTGAAGAGCAGGGGGGAGAGAAGGTAGGGTCAGGCGCGCTTTTTGATCGGCGGCTTTACGTCTGTCGGGAGGGGGCAGACGTACGGATTGGTGGCGGTTCGGGTGGCGTAGTCGGCTTTGGCTTGGGCGATGATTTCGGGGTTGGCGAGGGCGTCGACGGCGGTGCTGGCCATGATTTTGGCGACGTGGAGGAGGCCTTTGTGGGCGATGCCGCTCTTGCCTTGGGCAGTGAGTTGCCAGGAGTGGCCGGGGGTGCCGATGGCGTAGGTGGCGCCGCGGGCCTGGACGGTGGGGACGACCCAGGAGACGTCTCCGACATCGGTGCTGCCCATCATGGGGGCGCCTTTGGCATCTATGGGGACGATGAAGTCGCAGAGGGGTTTTTCGAGGTCGGGCTTGGCGCCGATGCGGCGGTAGGCGCTGGTGATGTCTTCCGGGGAGAGGGTGGACTGGATTTGCTTCGCGTATTCGCGGTCGGCTTCGTCGAAGGGCGGGGGGCCGAGGCGTTCGAAGGCGGCGTACATGGTTTTTTCGAGCGGGGTGTTGCCGAGGAGGTTGGAGACGGCGCTGACGACCTGGTGGGTGACGGTGGTTTCGGTCATGAGGGCGGCGCCTTCGGCGCATTTCTTGACGCGTTCGATGAGGGGCCAGAGTTCGGGCAGCTCGCGGGCGCGGATGGCGTAGCGGATCTTGGCGGTGCCCTGGACGACGTTGGGGGCGATGCCGCCGGTATCGAGGTAGGCGTAGTGGATGCGGGCGTCGCTGGGCATGTGTTCGCGCATGTAGTTGACGGCGACGTTCATGAGTTCGACGGCATCGAGCGCGCTGCGGCCGAGATGGGGGGAGGCGGCGGCGTGGCTGGGCCGCCCTGTGAACGTGAAGTCGATGCGGGTGTTGGCCAGGCTCATCGCGTCGTTGACGCCGGAGAAGGCGGCGGGGTGCCAGGAGATGGCGATGTCCACATCCTTGAAGGCGCCTTCGCGGACCATGAAGGATTTCGCCGCACCACCTTCCTCGGCGGGGCAGCCGTAGTAGCGGACGCGGCCCTTGAGGCCGTTTTCGGCGAGCCAGTCCTTGACCGCGGTGGCGGCGAGGAGGGCGGCGGAGCCGAGGAGGTTGTGGCCGCAGCCGTGGCCCAGGCCGTTGCCGGGGAGGGGGCGCTTTTCGGCGATGCCGGCTTCCTGGCTGAGGCCGGGCAGGGCGTCGTATTCGCCGAGGATGGCGATGACGGGGCCTTCCTCACCGGCTTCGCCCATGACGGCGGTGGGGATGCCGGCGACCTCGCGGGTGATGCGGAAGCCCTGCTGTTCCAGCATGGCGGTGTGTTCGGCGGTGGACTCGTATTCGTCGTAGGCGATCTCGGGCTTGTCCCAGATGCGGTCGGCGAGATCGAGGAATTCCTGGCGCTTGGCTTCGACGAGGGTCCAGACTTTGTCGGTGTTCTGCATGGGGGCTCCTGAAGGAAGGTTCTTCTTTCGGTGAACCAATCGATTTTATCCGGCGTGGTGCGCACGCAAGTGGATAAAAGTTTTTTGGTTCTTTTTTTCAAAAAAGAACAAGCTTCCTTTCTGTTGCGGTCGGATGTGGTGCGTGCCAGGGTAGTGTGCGTTGCAGCATTCCACCAGCCCTGGAGAGACAAGATGAACGATGCGCCTGATGCCGCTTTCTGGACGCGGGCGCGGCGGCATCTGTTGAAGTATGGCGGGGATTTCGTGCCGTTTGTGCCGGTGCGGGCGGAGGGGAGTTTTCTCTGGGATGCCTCCGGGAAGAAGGTGCTGGATTTCACATCGGGGCAGATGAGCGCGATCCTGGGGCATTCGCATCCGGAGATCGTGGCGGTGGTGCGCGAGGAGGTGGGGAAGCTGGACCATCTGTTCAGCTCCATGATCTCCGAGCCTGTGGTGGCGCTGGCGGAGGGGCTGGCGGCGTTGGTGCCGGAGTTGCCGCGGGCGATGTTTCTTTCGACCGGGGGCGAGGCGAACGAGGCGGCGATCCGGATGGCGAAGCTGGTGACGGGGAAGTGGGAGGTGGTGGCCTTCGCGCAATCCTGGCACGGGATGACGGGTGGGGCTTCGGGCGCGACCTATGCCAGCGGGCGGCGGGGCGTGGGGCCGGTAGGGGTGGGGAATTATGCGATCCCGGCGCCCAACCCGTATCGGCCGCGGTTCAAGGGCGTGGGGTGGCGGGAGGAGCTGGACGATGCGTTCGCGCTGCTGGACCGGCAGTGCACGGGGAACCTGGCGTGCTTCATTGCGGAGCCGATTTTGTCGGCGGGGGGGATCATCGACCTGCCGTTGGGGTATCTGGCGGCGCTGAAGGCCAAGTGTGCCGAGCGGGGGATGCTGCTGATTCTGGACGAGGCGCAGACCGGGGTGGGGCGGACCGGGACGATGTTTGCCTTCGAGCGCGACGGGGTGGTGCCGGATATCCTGACGCTGTCCAAGACGCTGGGGGTGGGGTTGCCGCTTTCGGCGGTGATGACGTCTGACGCAATCGCGGATGAGGCGGAGGCGCGGCATTTCCTGTTCTACACCACGCATGTGAACGACCCGCTGCCGGCGGCGGTGGGCGTGAAGGTGCTGGAGATCGTGCAGCGCGACGGGCTGGCGGGGCGGGCGGCGGCGATGGGGGCGCGGCTTTCGGCGGGGCTGCGCGGGCTCGGCCAGCGGTTCGACTGCATCGGCGATGTGCGCGGGCGCGGGCTGCTGCTGGGGCTGGAGTTCGCGGGCGCCGAGGCGGGGAAGGTTTCGGATGCGGTGACGTCGATCGCGATGGATCTGGGGCTTTCGGCCAATATCGTCAGCACCGGGGGGACCGGGGGGATCATGCGGATTGCGCCACCGTTGACGGTGACGGAGGAGGAGATCGATCTGGGGGTTTCGATCCTTGGGGAGGCTATTGCGCGGGTGGTGCAGTAAGCAAGGATCTTCTTTTTCCAGAGAATAAGAAGCAAAAAGACTTTTGTTCGTTTGGTGCGGAGGGGCCTCGCACTAAGCGAATGAAAGTTTTTTGGTTCTTTTTTTCAAAAAAGAACTACTTGCTTACCACGTAGGTGACGCCAAGCGTGGCGACGAGATTTTCCCCTTCATGCACCTCGATCTCGATCGTGGCGCGGCCGCGGGTGTGGTCTCGGGGCGAGGGGCTGGTTTCGGTCCAGCGGGCGCGGACGGTGTAGGTGGTGTCGGGCCAGGTGGGGGCGCGGAAGCGGGCCTGGTTGAGGCTGTAGCCGGCGACGACGGCGACGTTGGTGATGGCGCGGACCATGAGGCCGATGGCCATGCCTTGGGTGTGCAGGCCGGAGGCGCAGAGGCGGGTGAAGTAGCTTTGCGCCGCCGCGGCTTCATCGAGATGGAAGGGTTGGGGGTCGTAGCGCTCCGCGAAGGCGACGATCTCTTCGCGGGTGAGGCGGAAGGTGCCGCAGGGGAACCAGGCGCCGAGGGGCAGGGTTTCGAGGGTGAGCATCAGGCGTTCAGGATGAAATCGCGCAGGAGCGCCATGGCGGCCGTGGGGTCGTCGTTATGGACGCCGTGGCCTGCGTTGGCGAAGCGCTCGAAGCGGACAAGGTGTTTCGGCAGGCTGGCGGCGAGGAGTTCACTGCGGGTGATGGGGGTAATGGGGTCGTCCTCGCCGGCGACGACGAGGCTGGGGCATTGGATGGTGGCCAGGGCGGCGGTGTAGTCGAGACGGACGGCTTCGCCCTCGGGGCCGCCGTAGTGGAAGGCGACGGCATCGTTGTTGATGCTGCGCAGGGCGGCATCGGGGTCGCGCGTGCCGCGGCGGTTGTAGAGCGGGTAGCAGATTTCGATATAGGCGCGCTGGGAGTCTGGGTTGGGGGTTTTCCAGCGGGCTTCGGCGACGGCGCGGGCGTGGGGGCCGCCGAGGCGTTCGAAGACGGCGTAGTTTTCCTCGCGGTCGACCTTTGGGGACGTGCTGTAGAAGATCAGCTTGCCGGGGTGGGCGGGGTGGCGGGTGGCGTAGGCCTGCAGGACCATGCCGCCGAAGGAGTAGCCGAGCACGATGGGCTTCTCGATCCCCAGCAGGTCGCAGAAGGTTTTCACGTCGTCGCCCCATTGGGCGAGGGTCCATTCCTCCGGCGTGCGGCGCTCGCTGCGGCCGTTGCCGCGGTGGTCGAGGTAGATCACCTGGGCGATGTCCGACAGCTCATCGAAGCGGGGGCGGAACATGGAGTGGTCGCCGCCGGGGCCGCCGTGGAGGAGGAGGAGGGTGGGGCGCTCGACCATGCGCGGGCCGACGGGGACCAGCTTCTCGCCGCGAACGTCGAAGAAGAGGCGGGCGCCGTTGACGGTGATGTGCATGGCGGGATGGTTCCTGCGCAGGGCGGATGCTGCCCTCCTGTCCCGGATGGGTGGACAAATCAAGGGGCGGTGGCGCGCAGTGTCTTTGCTTGTTCACGTTTTCCTGGCGCCGTGATGGGCTACGGGAAGAGGATGGGACCTGAAGCGACGGGACGGGACGGATGACGCACGACAGCGGCAAGGACGAAGCGGCGGCGGCGGGCACGGATTGGCTGCACCGCGAGTTGCAGGATGATTTCGATGAGGAGCTGGAGCAGGAGATCGATGATTCCCGCCTGCCTGCGGAGCTGCGCGACCTGTTGTCGCGCCGGCCGGCGAACACGCTGGAGCGGGGAGTGTATTTCCGCGAGTTGCTGCGGCTGCAGGCGGAATTGGTGAAGCTGCAGGATTGGGTGATGCACCGCGGGCTGAAGGTGGTGGTGCTGTTCGAGGGGCGCGACAGTGCCGGCAAGGGCGGGGTGATCAAGCGCATCACCCAGCGGGTGAACCCGCGCACCTGCCGTGTGGTGGCGCTGCCCGCACCTTCCGACCGCGAGAAGACGCAGTGGTATTTCCAGCGCTATGTGCCGCATCTGCCGGCCGCCGGCGAGATCGTGCTGTTCGATCGCAGCTGGTACAACCGGGCCGGGGTGGAGCGGGTGATGGGCTTCGCCGACGAGGCGCAGGTGGAGGATTTCTTCCGCGACGTGCCGGAGTTCGAGCGGATGCTGGTGCGGTCGGGCATTATCCTGATCAAGTACTGGTTCTCGGTGACGGACGAGGAACAGCAGCTGCGCTTCCTGATGCGCATCCATGACCCGATCAAGCAGTGGAAGCTTTCACCGATGGACCTGCAGAGCCGCGTGCGGTGGGAGCAGTATACCAAGGCGAAGGAGGAGATGTTCGCGCGGACGAACATCGCGGAGGCGCCGTGGTACATCGTGCAGGGCAATGACAAGAAGCGGGCGCGGCTGAATTGCATCGCGCATCTGCTGTCGCAGGTGCCTTATGACGTGGTGCCGCACGAGCCGATCGAGCTGCCGGAGCGGGTTTACAATCCGGATTATGAGCGGGCTTCGCTGCCGCAGGAGCTGTATGTGCCGGATCGGTACTAGGGAAGAGTCTTCTTTTTTCTGAAGAAAAAAGAAGCAAAAAAGACTTCATTCGTTTGCGCTCGCTTCAGGGCGAGCCGCAAACGAATGAAAGTTTTTTGGTTCTTTTTTTCAAAAAAGAACGCGCTTACTTCGCTTTCGCCTCCCGGCGCCGGGCATGCAGCACGAATTCGGTGTAGCCGTTCGGCTGGGCGCGGCCCTGGAGGATGAGGTCGCAGGCGGCGGCGAAGGCGGGGCCGGTGAAGCCCGGCGCCATCGGTGTGTAGAGCGGGTCGTCGGCGTTCTGGCGGTCGACCACCGTGGCCATGCGCTTCATGGTTTCCATCACCTGGGCTTCGGTTGTGATGCCGTGGTGGATCCAGTTGGCGACGTGCTGGCTGGAGATGCGCAGGGTGGCGCGGTCTTCCATGAGGCCGATGTCGTGGATGTCTGGCACCTTGGAGCAGCCGACGCCTTGGTCGATCCAGCGGACGACGTAGCCGAGGATGCCCTGGATGTTGTTGTCCAGTTCCTGCTGCACGGCGTCGGGCGCCCAGTTGGGGCGGTCGGCGAGGGGCAGGGTGAGGATGTCGGACAGGGCGGCCGGGGTGCGGGTGGAGATTTCGGTCTGGCGGTCTGCGACGCTGACCTGGTGGTAGTGGAGCGCGTGCAGCGTGGCGGCGGTGGGGGAGGGGACCCAGGCGGTGTTGGCGCCGGCCTTCGGGTGGCCGATTTTCTGGGTGAGCATGTCCGCCATCCGGTCCGGCATCGCCCACATGCCCTTGCCGATTTGCGCCTTGCCGCGCAGGCCGGAGGCGAGGCCGGTATCGACGTTGTTGTTCTCGTAGGCGGCAATCCAGGGCGTGGCGCGCATGTCGTTCTTGCGGATCATGGCGCCGGCTTCCATGGAGGTATGGATTTCGTCGCCGGTGCGGTCGAGGAAGCCGGTGTTGATGAAGGCGACGCGCTCGCGGGCGGCGTGGATGCAGGCGGCGAGGTTGATGGTGGTGCGGCGCTCCTCGTCCATGATGCCCATCTTGAGGGTGTTGCGGGCGAGGCCGAGCAGGTCTTCGACGGCGGCGAAGAGGTCGGAGGCGAACTGGACCTCCTCCGGGCCGTGCATCTTGGGCTTCACGATATAGACGGAGCCGGCGCGGGAGTTGCGGATCGGGCTTTCGGAGTTGAGGTCGTGGATGGCGATCATGGAGGTGATCGTGGCATCGAGGATGGTTTCGGGGATTTCGTTGCCGGCGCTGTCCAGCACGGCGTCGGTGAACATGTGGTGGCCGACGTTGCGGACCAGCATGAGGGAGCGGCCGGGGATGGTGATGGCGGCGCCGCCGCGCGGGTTGGTGTAGGGGCGGTCCGGGTTCAGGCGGCGTTCGATGGTGCGGCCGCCCTTTTCGAGGCTGGCGACGAGGTCGGCTTTCATCAGGCCGAGCCAGTTGCGGTAGACGTCCACCTTGTCGGCCGCATCGACGGCGGCGACGCTGTCTTCGCAATCCATGATGGTGGTGATGGCGGATTCGACCATGACGTCGGCGAGGCCGGCCGGGTCGTCCTTGCCGATGGCGTGCGTGCGGTCCAGCACGAGTTCGATGTGCAGGCCGTTGTGCTTGAGCAGGATGGCTTGCGGCAGCACGGCGTCGCCGTGGAAGCCGACGAACTGGGTGGTGTCGGCCAGGCCGGTCTGGCCGAGGCCGGGGGCGAGGGTCATTTTCAGGACGCCGCCGGTGACGGTGTAGGCGCGCACGTCGGCGTGGGAATAGCCGGCGACGGGGACGGCTTCGTCGAGGAACTTCTTCGCGGCGGCGATGACTTTTGCGCCGCGGGCGGGGTTGTAGCCGCGGCCCTTGGTGGCGCCGTCATCTTCCGGGATCGCGTCGGTGCCGTAGAGCGCGTCGTAGAGGCTGCCCCAGCGGGCGTTGCCGGCGTTCAGCGCGTAGCGGGCGTTGCTGACGGGCACGACGAGCTGCGGGCCGGCGATGGTGGCGATTTCCGGGTCCACGTTGGCTGTGGAGACGGCGAAGGGGGCGGGGGCGGGGAGGAGGTAGCCGATTGCGCGCAGGAAGGCTTCGTATTCCGCGGCGTCGTGCGGCTTGCCCTTGCGGCCGAGATGCCAGGCGTCGATCTGGGCCTGGAGGCGGTCGCGGGTGTCGAGCAGGGTGCGGTTGCGCGGGGCGAACTTGGCGACGAGGGCGGCGAGGCCGGACCAGAACGCGTCGGCGGCGATGCCGGTGCCCGGGAGGGCTTCGGCTTCGATGAAGGTCTTCAGGACCGGCGCGACCTTGAGCGCGCCCACCTCGACATGGGTCATGCCCGTACTCCCCGTTGTTTTCCTTAAGCGGTCGTTTGTGGCCGAGGGGGGAGGGTTTGTCGAGTGGGCGGCTCAGCCGCGGGATTTCTTCCAGGCTTCGTATTCGGCGAGCGTGGCCTCGTTCGGGGGGTAGGTGCCGGGCAGCGGGGCGCCGGCGTCGATCTTGGCGAGGAGGAATTCCTCCAGGGCTTCCTGGGCGGCGGCGTCCTGCGCGACGGCGTCGGCGAGGTGGGCGGGGAGGACGACGACGCCATCTGCGTCACCCACCAGGATGTCGCCGGGGTAGACGGCCACGCCGCCGCAGGCGATCGGGGCGTCGATCTCGACGGCGTGGTGCTGGACGATGTTGAGCGGCGCGGAGGGGCCGGCGCAGAAGACGGGGAGGGGCATTTTGGAGATGGGGCCGGCATCGCGGATGCCGCCATCCGTTACCACGCCGGCGGCGCCGCGGCGGAGCAGGCGGGTCATGAGGATGTCGCCGCCGCTGGCAGCCCGGGCGTCACCGCGGCAATCCATGACCAGGACGTGGCCGGGCTTGCAGGTTTCGACGGCCTTGCGCTGCGGGTGCTCGGGGTTGCCGAGGCTGGACATGACGTCGATGTCCTCGCGCGAGGGGATGTTGCGGACGGTGGTGGCGGGGCCGACCATGTTGTGTTCGTAGGTGCCGAGGCCGCGCACACCCTGCATGAACACGTTGCGGAAGCCGCGCTTGAACATCTGGGTGGTGAGCGTGGCGGTGCTGACGCGGCGCAGGGTGGCCAGGGTTTCAGGGTTCATGGCAGGGTCCTCCGGTTGGCGTGAGCATGCGCCGGCCGGGCCCGAGGGAAAAGCATGAACCTGTTCGAACGGTACCTGACGCTGTGGGTTGGGCTGTGCATCGTGGTGGGGATCGGGCTGGGGCATGTGATGCCCGGCGTGTTCCAGGCGGTGGGGCGGCTGGAGGTGGCACAGGTGAACCTGCCGGTGGCCGTGCTGGTGTGGCTGATGATCATCCCGATGCTGATGAAGATCGATTTCGGCGCGCTGGGACAGGTGACGAAGCACTGGCGCGGGATTTCGGTAACGCTGTTTATCAACTGGGCGGTGAAGCCGTTCTCGATGGCGCTGCTGGGCTGGGTGTTCATCGGCTGGCTGTTCCGGCCGTGGCTGCCGGAGGGGGAGGTGGCGAGCTATATCGCCGGGCTGATCCTGCTGGCGGCGGCGCCGTGCACGGCGATGGTGTTCGTGTGGTCCAACCTGATCGACGGGGAGCCGAATTTCACGCTCTCCCAGGTGGCGCTGAACGATACGATCATGGTGTTCGCGTTTGCGCCGATTGTGGCGCTGCTGCTGGGGCTGTCGGCGATCGTGGTGCCGTGGGGGACGCTGGTGCTCAGCGTGGTGCTTTATATCGTGGTGCCGGTGGTGATCGCGCAGGTATGGCGGGCGCGGTTGCTGGCCTCGGGCGGGTTGGCGGCGATGCTGGGGCGGCTGGGGCCGGCCTCCCTGGTGGCGCTGCTGGCCACGCTGGTGCTGCTGTTCGGGTTCCAGGGCGAGGCCATTCTGGCGCAGCCGCTGGTGATCGCGCTGCTGGCGGTGCCGATCCTGATCCAGGTGTATTTCAACGCGGGGCTGGCGTACTGGCTGAACCGGGTTTCCGGCGAGGCGCATTGCGTGGCGGCGCCCTCGGCGTTGATCGGGGCGAGCAATTTCTTCGAGCTGGCGGTGGCCGCGGCGATCAGCCTGTTCGGGTTCGGGTCCGGCGCGGCGCTGGCCACCGTGGTGGGCGTGCTGATCGAGGTGCCGGTGATGCTGAGCGTGGTGCATCTCGCCCGGGTGTCGCGCGGCTGGTATGAAAGCGGGCCGGCGGTGCGCCGGCGTGCGGGGCAAAACTAGGGGAGTGATGCATGTCTGACGACATCAAGCAGATCGAGGCGGTGCTGCAGACCTATTTTGATGGGCTGTATGAGGGGGATGCCGGCAAGCTGGCGGCGGCGTTCCATGAGACGGCGGATCTGCGCAGCGTGGCGGCCGATGGCTCGTTGGCGGTGCTGCCGCGCGGGACCTGGCTGGAAGGCGTGAAGAGCCGTCCTTCGGCCAAGGCGCAGGGGCTGGAGCGGAAGGATTGGGTGGTGTCGATCGACCGCTCGGGGCCGACCACCGCTTTCGCCAAGGTGCAGTGCCAGATTCCGCCGCGCTATTTCACCGACTACCTGTCGCTGGCGAAGGTCGGCGGGGCGTGGAAGGTGGTGGCCAAGACGTTTCATACCGATACGCGCTGAGGCGCGCTGGCCATACCGATACGCGCTGAGACGCGCTGGCCATACCGATACGCGCTGAGGCGCTGCCGGGGTCGTTTTCGGCCCGACATGTTGGGGGCGGTGCAGTGGCATGCCCGTTGCACCGCCCCTTGCATGTTCAGATATTTGATTAAAGAATGTTTCTTTACATTAACGGGGCCAGGCCCGTTGGGGCGCAGGGGGATCACGATGGCGTTGACGCCGGTGCGTGGCGGGAGGGCGGCATGATCCCGCCCTCGGTCCTGGAAAGCCTGTCGGGCATCATGGTGAGCCAGCAATTGCGCGAGGCGGCGGCGGACCTTGGGTTCCGGCTGGCGCATGGCGAATACGACGATCTGGACGATATGCAGCGGGCAGACCTGCAATCCCTGGCGCAAATGCTGGAATACTGGTCGGGCCGGGTGGCGGAGCTGGAGGCCGGGGTGCGCGTGCCGGGGCCGGTGACGCGGGCGCAGCAGGCGAAGTCCTAGGCGGCCACGTCTGGCCGCCGGCCGCTGATGCATTCTGCAACATGGACGTTAATGACCAAATGCAAAATGCGATGCATTTCGCCCAAAGTGAAAGATTTTATTAACGTCATTGCGTTCACATTCGCCTGCAAGGCGACCCGGCATGGGGCGGGCGAGTTGGCATGGGGCGTGCATAGGATGGTTTCGTTGAATGTTTCCGAGCTGCCGGTCGATGCCGGGCTCGCCGAAACCGGAGGATGGATGTTCGAGCGGATCCACAACGAGCCCGGCCTGGTGCGTTTGCATCTGCGCGGCGGGCTGGATGGCGAGGCGAGCCGGGCCATGCGGGATGGGTTCAGTGCCCTGGCCAGCGTGGAAGCGCGTGAGGTGGTGATCGATCTTTCCAACGTGACGCATCTTGATGGGTCTGGCGTGGGAGCAATTTCGTTCCTGTTCAAGCGCCTGGCGGCACGCGGGCGGCGGCTGACGCTGGCCGGTGTGGGCGGGCAGCCGCTGGCGATGTTGCGGCATCTGGGCCTGGCGCGCGCGCTGGGGCTGGAGGAGGAGCGCAAAGGTTTTTTCCTGGCGCTGCCCGGCCTGGCCTGGGCGCGCTGAGGGACTGAGGGATTTTTAAGGTGCCGGCTTCGGCCGGCATGCATTCACACTGGCTGATTTAAGCGGCCCGGATGGTGGTTCACCATCCGGGCCTTCTTATTTGGGGCCCTTGCATGCGGATGCACCTTTGCGCGACGTTCGCGCAATGGATGCGCCGCCGCGGCGGGCAGACCCGGCGACAGCACGGACGGGATGAATGGGTGACAACGGCTTTGCGGCGCAACTGGCGGAGGACCTGTCGAAGGAAGACCTCCGGCTGGTGCTTTCGGTGTTCCGCACCGATGTGCAGCGCCTGACGGATACGATGGCCGGGGCGGCCACGGCGGAGGACGGCACTGCCTTCCGCCGCGCGGCGCATGGGCTCGCGGGGGCTGCCGGGGCCGTGGGGGCGGCGCGGCTGGAAGCGGCGTGCCGCACGGCCATGGCCGAGGCGGGGCCGCTGGGTGCGCTGCTGGCCGATATCCGGGCGCGGGCGGAAGCGGCGCTGGGCGACGTGACCCGGGTGCTGACCCGACTCGACGGCCGCGGATGAACGGCGTGGCCCGCGTTCTGGTCGTGGAGGATACCCCGACCCAGGCACAACTGGCGCGTGCATTGCTGGTGGGGCTGGGGCACGAGGTGGAGGTGGCCGAGACCGCCGGGGCGGCGCTGGTGGCGGCGCGGGATTGGCGGCCGGATGCGATCCTGCTGGATATCGAGCTGCCGGACTTCAACGGCATGGAGCTGATGCAGCGGCTGCGCGCCGAAGGGATCGACGTGCCGGTGGTGGTGGTGACGGCGAATGCCTCCATCAACGCCGCGGTGGAGGCGATGCGGGCCGGGGCGGTGGACTTCATCGTGAAGCCCTATGCCAAGGCGCGGCTGGCGGTGACGCTGGGCAATGCGCTGGAGAAGCAGGCGCTGGCGGCGCAGCTGGCCAGCGTGAAGGCGCGGCTGGATCGCGGCCAGTTCTTCGGCTTCATCGGGGCCTGCGCGCCGATGCAGGCGGTGTATCGCACCATCGAGAGCGTGGCCGCGAGCAAGGCCAGCGTGTTCATCACCGGCGAAAGCGGCACCGGCAAGGAGCTGGCGGCCGAGGCGGTGCACCGGGCGAGCCCGCGGGCGGGGCGGAATTTCGTGGCGCTGAACTGCGGCGCGATCCCGCGCGACCTGCTGGAGAGCGAGGTGTTCGGCCATGTGCGCGGCGCCTTCACCGGCGCCAGTGCAGACCGCGAGGGGGCGGCGAAGCTGGCCGACGGGGGCACGCTGTTCCTGGATGAAATCGGCGAGATGCCGTTGGATATGCAGGTTAAGTTGCTGCGCTTCGTGCAGACCGGCACGTTCTCCCCGGTGGGGTCTTCGCGGCTGGAGCGGGTGGATGTGCGCTTCGTGTGTGCCACCAACCGGGACCCGATGCTGGAGGTGCAGGCCGGGCGGTTCCGCGAGGATCTGTATTACCGGCTGTATGTGGTGCCGGTGGAATTGCCGCCGCTGCGCGGGCGGGGCGAGGACGTGCTGCTGATCGCGCGGCACTTCCTGGCGCAGTTCGCGCGCGAGGAGGGGCGCGGCTTCCATGGCTTCAGCCCCCCGGCGGAGCAGGCGCTGGGGCAGTACGGCTGGCCGGGCAATGTGCGCCAGCTGCAGAACGTGGTGCGCAACATCGTGGTGCTGCACGACGGCGACCGGGTGGAGCTGGACATGATCCCGCGCGCCGTGCGGCGCCCCGATGGTGCCGAGGGCGATCGCGCCGAGGCGGCACCCCCTTCTGCCGCGGGTCCAGCGCCTGGCCTGGTGCCGGCGGCGACCGCGGCGCGGGTGGTGCGGCCCGCGGCCGAGGCCGCCGAGGCCGCCGAGGAGGAGATGGCGGAGATCGTGCCGCTGGCGCTGATGGAGCGGCGGCTGATCCTGGCGGCGCTGCGGCACACCGGGCAAGACGTTCCCAGGGCGGCGGCGCTGCTGGAGATCAACCCTTCGACCATCTACCGCAAGTTGCAGAGCTGGCGGGCGGAAGGGTTGCTGCCCACTGGCTGATCGGCGGGAATTCGCGGTTTCGCAACCTGCGGGTAACGTTTGGGCGACATTCCTGCACCATGGCATGGCGATTGCATTACTATGCCTGCTGCAAGCGCCTGGCTCTCCATGGCGCCCGGCACGAAGGCCGACCATGACCGACCAGGAACGATTGATGTCCCACCGCAAGCACAGCACCGCAGCGCTGACGACCGAGCAGTTCCTGGCGCTGGAATACATCCCGCGTAGCGTGCTGGTGGCCAAGCGGATCATGGACATCGTGGTGGCGCTGGTGGGGCTGGTGCTGACGGCGCCGCTATGGCCGCTGGTGGCGCTGGCGATCCGGCTGGATAGCCCGGGCCCGGTGATCTACCGCCAGATGCGGGTCGGGCGGATCCTGTCCGACCGGACCGAGCTGTTCGAGATCCTGAAATTCCGTTCCATGCGCGCCGATGCCGAGAAGGCCACCGGGGCGGTGTGGGCGCAGAAGCACGATCCGCGCATCACCCGCGTGGGTGCCTTCATCCGCAAGACGCGGCTGGACGAACTGCCGCAGCTGATCAACGTGCTGCGTGGCGACATGTCTGTGGTGGGGCCGCGGCCGGAGCGGCCCGCGATGTACCGGCGGCTGGAGCAGGCGGTGCCGTTCTTCGCCGACCGCACCGCCGGGCTGCGGCCGGGCGTGACGGGCCTGACCCAGGTGGTGCAGGGCTACGACAACAGCGTGGAGGATGTGCGGCGCAAGGTGGGGTTCGATGCCGCCTATGCGATGCGGCTGGCCACTTTCGGCGGCTGGCTCGTCTCCGACGTGATGATCATGTTTCGTACGCTCAATGTGATGGTGAGCGGGCGCGGCCAGTAGGGCGCCTGCCGCTCCCGCCGGGAGCAGGCGCACGACGAGATTATGTCCCGGGAAAGCATTCAAGCCCACGATTTTCACGACCAGGGTTTTCAGCCGAAACGGGCCGGGGAGCGGGACGCCGCTCCCCGGTTTCGTGTACGGCCGTCGCCATGGCTTTTGCGGTTGGCGGGGCGATCTGGCATAGGGCGGGCACCTTATCCGCCGCGGGCGGCCTGATGTTCGGGATGATTCCATGATTTCCATCTTTCGCGCCTTCCTGAACACCTGGGCGGCGAAGGTGTTCTTCATGCTGCTGATCGGCGTGTTCGTGATCTGGGGCGTGGGCGACGTGCTGACCAAGCGCCCCACGGACACGGCGGTGGCCACCGTGGGCAACCGGCGGATCGAGATGGACGAGGTGGCCGATTCCTACCGGCGCCAGCTTTCCCAGGTGTCGCGCATGCTGGGCGGCACGGTGGAGCCGACGATGGAGATGAAGCGCGGCGTGGCGGCGCAGGCGCTGGAGCGGCTGATCACCCAGGTGGCCTTGACCGGGGCGGCGCAGGACATGGGGCTGGTGGTGCCCGACGAGGCGCTGCGCCAGGCGGTGTGGGATACCTCGGCGTTTGCCGGGCCGGACGGCAAGTTCAGCCGGCGGCAGTTCGAGGAGGTTCTGCGCAACAACGGGCTGACGGAGCAGCGCTTCCTGTCGTTGATGCGTATCGAGATCGCCCAGCGCCAGCTGATCGCAGCCGCCCGGGCCGGGGCTTCGAGCCCGGAGACGATGACCAAGCTGGTCTATGCCTTCCAGCAGGAGAAGCGCATCGCCGAGCTGGTGGAGCTGCGGCTGGATGCCGCACCGGCGCCGGAGGCCCCGCCGGCGGTGGCGCTGGAGCGCTGGTATGCCAACAACATCGCCAAGTTCTCGACGCTGGAATTCCGCCGGGTGAAGGCGGTGATCCTTTCGCCGGAGCGGCTGGCGGCCGATGTGGCGGTGACGGAGGCGGATGTGCGCGCGGCCTATGCGGCGCGGGCGGCGGAGTTCAACCTGCCGGAGAAGCGCAGCGTGCAGGTGCTGCTGAGCCAGGATGAGGCGAAGGCCAAGGCTCTGGCGGAGAAATGGGCCGCGGGGGCCGACTGGGCGGCGATGCAGGAGGCGGCGAAGGCCGAGGGCGCGGCGCCGGTGGAGCTGACCGATGCGGTGCGCAGCGAGATCCCGGCCCCCGAGCTGGCCATGGCGGTGTTCGCCGCGGCGCCTGGGGCGGTGCCAGCACCGGTGCGCAGCGCGCTCGGCTGGCATGTGGTGCGAGTGACCAAGGTGACACCGGGCGTGGTGCGGCCGATCGAGGAGGTTCGCGCCCAGCTGGAGGCGCAGATCCGCAACGAGCGCGCCGCCGATGCGCTGTATGATCGCGCCAACAAGGTAGATGACCTGCTCTCTGGCGGCACGCCGCTGGACGAGATGCCGGGGGATCTCGCCCTGACCGGCGTGATGGGCACGCTGGATGCGCGCGGGATGACGGCGGAAGGGCAGCCGGCGCCGATCCCGGGCGGGGATGATTTGCGCAATGCGCTGATCACGGCGGCGTTCCAGGCCCAGAAGGGTGAGACACCGCGGCTGATCGAGGGGCCGCGCAAGCCGGGCATCCTTTCGGGCTTCTATGCCTTCGTGGTGGAGGACATCATGCCGCCGGCGGCGCGCCCCTATGAGGAGGTGGCCGAGGCGGTGCTGGCCGACTGGACCCAGGCGGCGATCCGCCGCAGCCAGGAGGAGGCGGCGGCGAAGATCCTGGAGGCGATCAAGGGCGGCCAGAGCCTGGCCGATGTGGCGGTGATCGCCGACCTGCCGGTGCGGCGCCTGCCGGAGATCAGCCGCGGGGCGCGTCCCGCCGAGGAAGTTCCGCTGCAGCTGGTTGCGCCGCTGTTCGAGCTGAAGCTGGGCGAGGCCACCATGGTGGAGACGGTGGACGGGTTCGCGGTGGCGGTGCTGGCGGAGATCCAGCCGGCGGCACCGGATGCGGACCCGATCGGCTATGGCCAGGTGCGCGATGCGTTGGCGGCGGCGATCGGCGACGACGTGCAGGCGGCGTTGACCGCCGGGCTGCGCGCGCGCGCCAAGCCGCTGATCAACCGCGCCATGGTCGACCGGATCGTGCAGCCGGAGTAGGTTTGGCGCCTGCTGCCTTCGGAGACCGATGATGAACGCCTCGCCGCCGCCTGGCTTTGCCGAATTCCGCGCCGACTACGAGCAGGGCCGCGGCCGGCTGCTGTGGTCGCACGGGGTGGCGGATTTGGAGACGCCGGTGGCGGCGTTCCTGAAGCTGGCGCATGGCAAGCCCAATACGTTCCTGCTGGAATCCGTCGAAGGCGGGGCCTCGCGCGGGCGATACACGATCATCGGGCTCGATCCCGACCTGGTGTGGCGCTGCCGGGGCACGATGGCGGAGCTAAACCGCGATGCGCGCTCCGCGCCGTTCGCGTTCGTGCCGGAGGCGAAGGCGCCGCTGGACAGCCTGCGCGCGCTGATCGCCGAGAGCCGGCTGGCGGTGCCCGATGGGCTGCCGCCGATGTGCGGCGGGCTGATCGGCTATCTCAGCTACGACATGGTGCGGCTGATGGAAAAGCTGCCGGCCAAGAACAAGGACGATATCGGCCTGCCCGAGGCGATCATGGCGCGGCCGAGCCTGTATGCGATCTTCGACAACGTGAACGACACGCTGACGATGGCGGCCCCGGTCTATCCGCGGGCGGGCACCAGCGCGCTGCAGGCGTGGGAGGCGGCGCAGGCGCGGCTGGCCGAGGCGGAGGCGGCGTTGGAGCGGCCGTTGCCGCAGGGCGCGCCGCCGGTGGCGCTGCCGCCGATGGCGGAGCCGGATTCGACCTTCGGGCGCGAGGAATTCCTGGCCGCGGTGGAGCGGTGCCAGGAATACATCCGCGCCGGAGACGCGTTCCAGGTGGTGGCCAGCCAGCGCTTCTCGGCGCCGTTCGCGCTGCCGCCGTTCTCGCTGTATCGCGCGCTGCGGCGGATCAACCCGGCGCCGTTCCTGTTCTTCCTGGATTTCGGCGGGTTCTCCATCGTCGGCTCCTCGCCCGAGATCCTGGTGCGGCTGCGCGATGGCGCGGTGACCATCCGGCCGTTGGCCGGCACGCGCCGGCGCGGGGCGACGAACGAGGAGGATTTGCGGCTGGAAGAGGAGCTGCTGGCCGATCCCAAGGAGCGGGCCGAGCACCTGATGCTGCTGGATCTCGGCCGCAACGACGTGGGCCGGGTTTCGGAGATCGGCTCGGTGAAGGTGAAGGAGAGCTTCATCATCGAACGGTTCAGCCACGTGATGCACATCTCGTCGGAGGTCCAGGGCCGGTTGGCCGAGGGGCTGGAGGCGGTGGATGCGCTGGCGGCGGGGTTCCCGGCCGGCACGCTTTCCGGCGCGCCGAAGGTGCGGGCGATGGAGATCATCGAGGAGGTGGAGCCGGTGCGGCGCGGCATCTATGGCGGCTGCATCGGCTATTTCGCCGCCGATGGCTCCATGGATACCTGCATCGCGCTGCGTACCGCGCTGGTGAAGGACGGCACGATGTATGTGCAGGCCGGGGCCGGGGTGGTGGCGGATTCGGTGCCGGAGGCGGAATACGAGGAGTGCCGGCAGAAGGCGCGCGCCCTGTTCCGCGCGGCGGAGGAGGCGGTGCGCTTCGCCGCCGGCAAGGGTCCGAACGCGGGGCCGGTTTAGCGCGCTTCGGCGTGCGCTGGCTCCCGTTCCGCGTTAGCATCCCGGCACGGATCGGGACGGGAGTGCGGCTGACGCCCCATGGGACGCGCGCGAGGCCATCACCATGAATGATGCGGGCGCCGCGGGAGCGGGCGAGCCGCGCGGCGATGCGGCGCGCATGGTGGGCGCGGCGCCGCCGCCGAAGCGCGGGGCGTTCCGGGCTTCCTATGCCTTTGCCATGCTGGTTGGGGTGGCGATCTGCCTGACCTGGGGCAGCGTGTACATCCACCTGCTGGGCGAATACCGGCAGACCAGCTTCGATGCCATGCAGAAGGCGCGCAACACCGCCTATGGCTTCGCCGAGAACCTGGAGCGCAGCTTCGAGGCGCTGGACCAGAGCCTGCTGTTCCTGCGCGAGAGCTACCTGCGCGACCCCGCCGGGTTCGATCCCGTGGCGCTGAGCCGCGGGCCGGTGCTGGGGCGGCGGCAGGTGCAGGTGGCGTTGCTGGATCCCTACGGGGCGGTGAAGGCGAGCAGCGCCGGGCCCGGTGCTGGGCGCGTGGAGCTTTCGGATGGGGAGTTGGCCTGGCTGCGCGGCGGTGGCGACGACCGGCTGCGGCTGGGGCCGCCGATGCGAAGCCGGGCGACCGGGCGGTGGTCTGTCCATGCGATGCGGCGCATCGCGGCGGCCGATGGCACGGTGCTGGGCGGGGTGGTGGCGACGCTGGCGGCGGAGGAGTTGACGCGGTTTGCCGAGGCGCTGGACGTGGGCGAGGCGGTGATGCTGGTGGTGGGGCCCGATGGGCTGGTGCGCGCGCGCATGCCGCCTTTGCCTGGCGCGATCGGCCAGGTCTATGCCGGCAGCGAGGCGGCGGCGGTGACCGGCGGGGGGGAGGCCCAGGGCATCTTCCGCGGCGCCGGTGGGCTGGACGAGGTGGACCGCATCGGCGCCTGGCGGCGGCTGCGCTTCTACCCGCTGGCGGTGATGATCGGCATCGACAGCGCCGATGTGTTTTCCAGCTTCCGGCGGCACCGGCTGCAGTTCGTGGGCGCCGGGCTGCTGATGACGGTGGGTGTGATCGGTGTGGGCGCGCTGGTGCAGCGCCAGCACCACCGGCTGCTGGCCAGCCAGCAGGCACTGACCGCGACGCTGCAGAACATCAGCCAGGGCATCATGATGATCGATGCCACGGGGCAGGTGCCGGTGATCAACCAGCGCGCCATCGCGTTGCTCGACCTGCCGGCCGACCTGGTGCAGATGAATCCGTCCTTTCGCGACATCGTGCAATGGCAGGTGGATTGCGGCGAGTTCGGAACGCCCGGGCGGGTGGAACCCGGCGTGCTGCGCTTCCTGGAGACCGGTGATCTTTCGGCGCAGAACGCGCATTTCGAGCGCATGCGGCCGAACGGCGTGGTGCTGGAGGTGCGCACGGAGCGGCTGCCGGATGGCGGCGCGGTGCGGACCTATACCGACATCACCGAGCGCCGGCGCAACGAGCGCGCCCTGGCTGCGGCGCGCGATGCGGCGGAGGCGGCGGGGCGGGCGCGCAGCGAGTTCCTGGCGGTGATGAGCCACGAGATCCGCACGCCGATGAACGGGATCATCGGCGTGGCCGGGCTGCTGCAGGACATGCCGCTGGGGGGCACCGAGAAGCACTACGTGCGGATCATCCTCGATTCCGGCCAGCATTTGCTGCAGCTGATCAACGATATCCTGGATTTCTCGCGCCTGGATGCCGGGCGGCTGGACCTGGAGGAGACGGCGTTCGACGTGCGCGAGGTGGTGCGCGATTCGATGGAGCTGCTCTCAGCGGAGGCGGCGACCAAGGGGCTTTTGCTGTCGCAGGAGGTGGCGACGGAGGTGCCGGTGCGCGCGGTGGGCGACGCACACCGGCTGCGCCAGGTGCTGCTGAACCTGATTGGCAACGGCATCAAGTTCACCAGCGAAGGCAGCGTGCGGCTGGCGGTGCGGCTGGTGGGCAGCGAGGGCAGCGCGATCCGGCTGGGCTTCGCGATCAGCGATACCGGCATCGGCATCGCGCCCGAGGCGCAGGGGCGGCTGTTCACGGAGTTCACGCAGGTGGACAGCTCCATCTCCCGCCGGTTCGGGGGCAGCGGGCTGGGGCTGGCGATCTGCCGGCGGCTGGTTGAGCGGATGGGCGGCACGATCGGGGTGGAGAGCACGCCGGGGCAGGGCAGCACCTTCCATTTCGACGTGCTGCTGACGCTGCCGCGCGGCGACCTCGCACCCCTGGCGCCGGTGGCGCAGGAGGGGGGCGTGGTGCCTCGGCGTATCCTGATCGCTGAGGACAACCCGACCAACCGGCTGGTGGCCACGCGCATGCTGGAGCGCATGGGCCACCGGGTGGAGGCGGTGGAGAACGGGCGCGAGGCGGTGGAGGCGGTGCAGCGCGGCGGGTTCGACCTGGTGCTGATGGATGTGATGATGCCGGAGATGGACGGGCTGGCAGCCACCGAGGCGATCCGTCGGCTGGGTGGCGCGGCGGCGGGCATTCCGATCATCGGGCTGACCGCCAATGCCATGGCGGCCGACCAGGAACGCTGCCTGGCGGCGGGGATGACGCATTTCGAGACCAAGCCGATCAGTGCCTCCCGCCTCGGGGCCGCGATCGTCCGGGCGCTGGAACTGGTGGCGACCGAGCCCGTGGCCGCGCCGGCCCCCGCCGTGGTGGTGCCGGCGGAGGCTCCCGCGGTGCGGCTGCCGGCGGGGTTCGATGCGCAGCGGCTGGCCGCGCTGGTGGAGGAGATCGGTACCGGGCCGGTGGCGGAGGTGGTGCGCCAGTTCCAGGCCGATGCGCTGCGCCAGATGGAGGACATGCGCGACCTGGTGCAGGCCGGGCGGATGGATCTGCTGGGGCATCAGGCGCGGTTGGTGGCGCGGGCGGCGCGTACGGTGGGGTTGGCGCAGCTGGGGTTGGCAGCGGCGGCGATCCAGGAGGAAGTGGCGGCCGGGCGCTATGACGGGCTGCGCGAGCGGGTGGAGGCGCTGGAGCCGCTGGTGCTGGCGGGGCTGGACTCCCTTCGGCGCTGGCAGGTGCCCGCCGCGCCAAGTGTGTAGGGCTTGAACGGTCGTCCGCTTGGGCCGATACGGCGAGAACCGGTTAAGGGAGGACAGAATGCGACAGCTGATCGCGGGCAACTGGAAAATGAACGGCTCGCTGGCCATGGCGGGGGCGTTGGCGAACGCGCTGCACGCGGCGGCCGCGGACAAGGCGCTGGCCTGCGACCTGCTGGTGTGCCCGCCAGCCACGCTGGTAACGATCGCCGCCCAGGCTCTGCAGGGCAGCCCGGTGGCGGTGGGCGGGCAGGATTGCCACGCCAAGGCATCTGGCGCGCATACCGGCGACATCTCGGCGGCGATGCTGCGCGATTGCGGCGCCACGCATGTGATCCTGGGCCATTCCGAGCGCCGTGCCGACCATGGCGAAACCGATGCCCTGGTGCGCGCCAAGGTGGTGGCGGCGGTGGGCGCGGGCTTGATGCCGATCGTGTGCGTGGGCGAGACCGAGGCGCAGCGCGTGGCGGGCGAGCAGGATGCGGTGGTGGCCGCCCAGCTGGCCGGCAGCCTGCCGGACGGGTTCGCCGGTGTGGTGGCCTATGAGCCCGTTTGGGCCATCGGTACCGGGCGCACGCCCACCGAGGCGGATGTTGCCGCGATGCACGCGCATATCCGCCGCGAACTGGTGGCGCGGCTGGGCGCGGCCGGGGCGGGGCTGCGGATTCTCTATGGCGGCTCCGTGAAGCCTTCCAATGCGGCGGCCCTGATGGCCCTGCCGGAGGTTGGCGGGGCGCTGGTGGGCGGTGCCAGCCTGGTGGCCGAGGATTTCCTGGGCATCGCGCGCGCGGCACGGGGCTGAGGGATACGGCCGCGGCTGCTTCCCAAGGGCGGCCGCAGCCTGTAGAAGGCGCGGCTTGCGACCTCCCTTGGGGAAGTGATGACCTTCGTCCTGCTGATTCTCCACCTTTTCGTGACCCTCGCCCTGATCGGCGTTGTGCTGATCCAGCGCAGCGAAGGGGGTGGGCTGGGCATCGGCACCTCGCAGGGCATGGGCAGCTTCATGTCTGGCCGCGGCACGGCCAACCTGCTGACGCGCACCACCGCCATCCTCGCCACCGTGTTCTTCATCTTGTCGCTGACGCTGGCGCTGATGAGCCGCGGCACCTCCGTGCGCCCCTCGGTGCTGGATGCGCCGCCGGCCGGCCAAGCCACGCCTGCTGCCCCGTCCCAGGTGCCGGGTGCGCCGCGGGTTCCCACCAACTAGCTTTAGGCCGCCTGCGCCTGCCGCAGGGCTGCACGCGGGGAAAATCCATGGAGACCGGGTTTCCGGAGACTCGGGCGCTGCCCTATGGTGGTTGCCCATGACGCGGTTCGTATTCATCACCGGCGGCGTGGTCTCCTCCCTGGGCAAGGGCATCGCCTCTGCGGCGCTTGGCGCGCTGTTGCAGGCGCGTGGCTATGCCGTGCGGCTGCGCAAGCTCGACCCCTATCTGAACGTCGATCCCGGCACGATGAGCCCCTTGCAGCACGGCGAGGTGTTCGTGACCGATGACGGGGCGGAAACGGACCTCGACCTCGGCCACTACGAGCGTTTCACCGGCGTGCATGCCACGCGGGCGGACAACGCCACCACGGGGCGGATCTATTCCGAGGTGATCGCGCGCGAGCGCCATGGCGACTACCTGGGCGCCACGGTGCAGGTGATTCCGCACATCACCGATGCCATCAAGGATGCCATCACCGGCCGGCTGGATGACGGTGACAAGGGCCCGCCCGATTTCGCGCTGATCGAGATCGGCGGCACGGTGGGCGATATCGAGAGCCTGCCGTTCCTGGAAGCGATCCGTCAGCTGGGCAACGAGCTCGGCCCGGAGCGGGTGATGTTCGTGCACCTCACGCTGCTGCCCTACATTCCCACCGCCGGCGAGCTGAAGACCAAGCCGACGCAGCATTCGGTGAAGGAGCTGCTGAGCGTCGGCATTCAGCCCAACATGCTGATCTGCCGCAGCGACCGGGAGATTCCGAGCAACGAGCGGCGCAAGATCGCGCTGTTCTGCAATGTGCGGCCGGATGCGGTGGTGGCGGCGCTGGACGTGGACACGATCTACGCGGTGCCGATCAGCTACCATCACGAGGGGCTGGACCGCGAGGTGCTGCGCCACTTCCGCCTGCCGTTCGAAAGCGAGCCCGACCTGTCGCGCTGGCAGCAGATCGTGGACGTGATGCGCGCGCCGGAAGGCGAGGTGCGGATCGCGATCGTGGGCAAGTACACCACGCTGCTGGACAGCTACAAAAGCCTTTCGGAAGCGCTGATCCATGGCGGCATCGCCAACCGGGTGAAGGTGCGGCTGGACTGGGTGGACAGCGAGGTGTTCGAGCAGCCCGGCACGGTGGAGCGGCTGGAGGGCGTGCACGGCATCCTGGTGCCAGGCGGGTTCGGCGAGCGCGGCACGGAAGGCAAGATCGAGGCGGTGCGTTTTGCGCGCGAGCGCCGCGTGCCGTTTTTCGGCATCTGTTTCGGCATGCAGATGGCGGTGATCGAGACGGCGCGGCATTTGGCGGGGCTCAACACCGCCAGTTCCAGTGAGTTCGGCCCGTGCCCGGTGCCGGTGGTCGGCCTGCTGACCGAATGGGCGCGCGGCAACCAGATCGAGCGGCGCAAGGAAGGCGGCGGTCTCGGCGGCACCATGCGCCTGGGCGCCTATCCCGCGGTGCTGGCCGAGGGGTCGCTGGTGCGCTCCATCTACGGCACACCGACGGCGATTGACCGGCATCGGCACCGCTACGAGGTGAACGTGAACTACCGCGCCCAGCTGGAGGCGGCGGGGCTGCGCTTCTCCGGCATGTCTCCGGATGGGTTGCTGCCGGAGAACGTGGAGCGGGTGGATCATCCGTGGTTCGTGGGCGTGCAGGCGCATCCGGAGTTAACCAGCAAGCCGTTCGCGCCGCATCCGCTGTTCCGCAGCTTCATCGAGGCGGCGGTGAAGCAGGCGCGCCTTGTCTGAGGCCCGCCTCGTTCGAGTCGGCGAACTGGAGATCGGCAACGACCGGCCACTGGTGCTGATCTCCGGCCCCTGCCAGATCGAAAGCCGCGACCACGCGATGGAATGCGCCGCGGCGCTGGTGGAAATCTGTGCCGCGGCGGGGATCGGGCTGATCTTCAAATCCAGCTACGACAAGGCCAACCGCACCAGCGCCAGTGCTGCGCGCGGGATCGGCATGGACCAGGGGCTGGCCATCCTGGCCGAGGTGAAAAGCCGATTCGGCTGCCCGGTGCTGACCGATGTGCATGCGCCGGAGCAGTGCGCCCCGGCCGCGCAGGCGGTGGATGTGCTGCAGATCCCGGCCTTCCTGTGCCGGCAGACCGACCTGCTGCTGGCCGCCGGTGAGACGGGGGCTGCGATCAATGTCAAGAAGGGCCAGTTCCTGGCGCCGTGGGACATGGTGAACGTGGCGGCCAAGGTCGCCAGCACCGGCAATGAGCGCATCCTGCTGTGCGAGCGCGGCACCAGCTTCGGCTACAACACGCTGGTCTCCGACCTGCGCGGCCTGCCGATCATGGCGCGCACCGGCTACCCCGTGGTGTTCGATGCCACGCATTCCGTGCAGCAGCCGGGCGGGCAGGGCACCTCCTCCGGCGGGCAGCGCGAGTTCGCGCCGGTGCTGGCGCGGGCCGCGGTGGCGGTGGGCGTGGCCGCCGTGTTCATCGAGGCGCATCCAGACCCCGACGCGGCGCCGAGCGACGGCCCGAACATGATTCCGCTGCGCGAAATGCCGGCGCTGATCGCGCGCCTGATGGCGTTCGATTCGCTGGCCAAGACCCCCTGATCCCAACAAGGAAGACGACGATGCAGATGATCGACCACAAGACCGGCGATGGCGCCGAGGCCGTTGCCGGCAAGATGGTGACCGTGCACTACACCGGCTGGCTGTTTGATGCCGGTGCGCCGGAGAACAAGGGCCGCAAGTTCGACAGCTCGCGCGACCGCAACGACCCCTTCGTGTTCCCGCTCGGCGCCGGGCGCGTGATCCAGGGCTGGGACCAGGGCGTGGCCGGCATGAAGGTGGGCGGGCAGCGCACGCTGATCATCCCGCCGGAGATGGGCTATGGCGCGCACGGCGCCGGCGGCGTGATCCCGCCGAATGCCACGCTGGTGTTCGACGTGGAACTGCTCGGGGTCTGATCCCGCACGCGGGCCCGCCCGGGTTCGGACCACGCGGTCCGGATGCCGGGTGGCGCCCTGTGCCGCGGCGCCGATGCCCGGCAACGGGGCATTCGTGACCGTACGGCAATTATGCGGGGATCCGAACCCCTGCTTCACATGATTTATTAATTTCAGCCCGATATCCGAAGCCCTCAGACCGGCGGTGCGCCGACGATGGAGGCTGGGGAATGAGCACGAGCGAAGCCGGGTTGCGGGCATCGGAACAATTGTCGGGTGGCCTGTCGTCTGGGCTCACAGGGCGTTGGCGGCTGCCGCTGCGCACCCGGCTCTATGGCGGCTACGCGGTGCTGATCCTGCTGTCGCTCGCGCTGGCCGGGGCGGGGCTGTGGGCCCTGCACGTGATCGGCGGCCAGATCGACCGGCTGCGGCAGAACACCGGCGCCGTGCAGCTGGTGGAGCGGGCGCGGGACCGCATGCAGGAATTCGATGCCGTGCAGCTGCGCTACATGCTGGATGGCAATGCCGCCGACATGATCGCGCTGCCCGCGCAGATCCGCCGGGACATGGAAGCGGTGGCCGCAGCCTCCCGCGATGCCGGCGTAGCCTCGGTGCTGAAGGATGTTGCCGCCCAGGTCGATGCGCTGGAAGCCACGGCGCGCCGGATGCTGGAGCTGGGCACCACCGCCGAGGAGGCGCGCACGCGGCTCTACCGCAACGGCCAGCGCCTGGCGCGCATCACCGAGCGCCTGGCCAAGGCCGCGCGCGGCGTGGACGACGGTGCGCTGGGCGGCACGGCGGACATGCTGGAGACCGCGAACCTGCAGGCGCAGATGGCCAACTGGCGCTTCCTGGCCACGCGCGATGCTTCGGCCGTGGGCCAGTTCAAGCAGGCGGGCGACCACTACGAATTCGCGCTCAATGCCCTGGACGGGCAGCTGGACGAGACGATCCTGCGCCTGGGGGCGGATGCCCGCACACTGAGCGTGGATTTCCGCGACGACTTCACCGAGGCCAGCGTTTCCATCCTGGAGCAGTCGGAGCTTTACCGTGAGCGCCAGGTGGCCGCGTTGCAGCAGGCCAAGGCCGCGCTGTCCAAGGTGGCGGAGATCCTGGCGGGCGATTTCAAGACGGCGGACCAGGCGGCGCTCGACTCGATCGACAGTTCCTGGGTGGTGGAGCTGGCGCTGGCCGCCGCGTGCCTGCTGGCGGGGATGTTCTTTGCGGTGCTGGTGGCGCACAGCATCCTGCGGCCGGTGCGCGGGATGACGGCGGCGATGACGCGGCTGGCACAAGGCGACTGGGCGGTGGAGGTGCCGGGCCGTGAAAACCGCGACGAGATCGGCGCCATGGCCGAGGCGGTGGAGGTGTTCAAGCAGAACGGCATGCGTGCCGAGCGCCTGGCCACCGCGGAGGCGCAGGAGCAGGCGGCACGGCAACGCCGCGCCGAAACCCTTGCCACCCTGGTGCAGGATTTCGAGGGCAAGGTGGGCACGCTGACCCAGACCCTGGCACAGGCGGCCGACGAACTACAGGGTACCGCGACTTCCATGACCGACACGGCGGCGCGCACCGATGGCCGGGCCACCCAGGTGGCCGCTGCGGCGCACCAGATGTCGGGCAGCGTGAACGTGGTGGCTGCCTCGGCGGAGGAGCTCGGCGCCTCGATCCGCGAGATCGCGCGCCAGGTTTCGCAATCCGCCGCCATCAGCGACCGCGCGGCACAGGATGCGGCGCGGACGGACGGGATCGTGAAGGACCTCGCGGCCGGCGCGCAGCGCATCGGCGACGTGGTGGGGCTGATCAGTGAGATCGCCGGCAAGACCAACCTGCTGGCGCTGAATGCCACGATCGAGGCGGCCCGCGCCGGGGAGGCCGGCAAGGGCTTCGCCGTGGTGGCGAGCGAGGTGAAGTCGCTGGCCAGCCAGACCAGCCGTGCCACCGGGGAGATCGGCCAGCAGGTGCAGGAGATCCAGGCCGCCACCCGCGCCGCGGTGGAGGCGATCGACGGCATCGTGACCACCATCGCCGAGGTGAGCCGAATCGCTGCCGGCATCGCCGCGGCGGTGGAGCAGCAGGGCGCCGCAACGGAGGAGATCGCACGCTCGGTGCAGCAGGCGGCGTTGAGCTCTGGCGAGGTGACCGGCAATATTTCCGAGGTGAGCCAGGCGGCGGCGGATACCGGCCGCTCTGCCACCGAGGTGCTGCAAGCCGCGGGCCAGGTTTCCCGCGAGGCGGAGGCGCTGACGCGCGAGGTGGGCGGGTTCATCGCCGGCGTGCGCGCGGCCTAGGCGGGGTGCTGGCCTGTCCGCGCCGTTGCTGCTAGGCAACGCGCGTCTGCCACCCTGCAGGGAACCGAGCCCATGAGCGTTATCACCGACATCTCCGCCCTGGAGATCCTGGACAGCCGCGGCAACCCGACGGTGGAGGTGGAGGTGGTGCTGGAAAGCGGCGTCACCGGCCGCGCCGCCGTACCCTCTGGCGCCTCCACCGGCGCGCATGAGGCGGTGGAGCTGCGCGACGGGGACAAGAAGCGCTTCGGCGGCAAGGGCGTGCAGAAGGCCGTGCACCACGTGGAAGGCGAGATCCTGGAGGCCCTGGCCGGGATGGAGGGCACCGACCAGGTGGCGATCGACGAGGCGCTGATCGCGCTGGACGGCACCGCCAACAAGGCCCGGCTGGGTGCGAACGCCATGCTGGGTGTTTCGCTGGCCGTGGCGCGCGCGGCGGCCGAGGATGTTGGCCTGCCGCTGTATCGCTACGTCGGTGGCGTGTTCGCGCGCACCCTGCCGGTGCCGATGATGAACATCGTGAATGGCGGCAAGCATGCCGACAACCCGATCGACATCCAGGAATTCATGGTCCAGCCCGTGGGCGCCGCCACCCTGGCCGAAGCCGTGCGTATGGGCAGCGAGATCTTCCAGGAACTGAAGAAGGCGCTGCACGACGCCGGGCACAACACCAATGTGGGCGACGAAGGCGGCTTCGCGCCCAATATCGGCTCGGCGGATGAGGCCCTGGCCTTCATCTCCAAGGCGGTGGAGAAGGCCGGCTACCGGCCCGGGGACGACGTGACCTTCGCGCTGGATTGCGCCGCCACCGAGTTCTTCCACGACGGCGTCTACAAGCTGGAAGGCGAGGGCCGTGAGTTCGATGCGGCCGGGATGGTGGACTACCTCGCTGCCCTGTGCGCCAAGTATCCCATCGTCTCGATCGAGGATGGCTGCTCGGAAGACGATTGGGCGGGCTGGAAGCTGCTGACCGACAAGCTGGGCGCGAAGGTGAACCTGGTGGGTGACGACCTGTTCGTGACCAACAAGGAGCGGCTGGTGCAGGGCATCGAGACCGCCACCGCCAACGCCATCCTGGTGAAGGTGAACCAGATCGGCACCCTGTCCGAGACGCTGGACACGATGGAGGTGGCCGCCCGCGCCGGCTACAAGGCGGTGATGAGCCACCGCTCCGGCGAGACCGAGGACACCACCATCGCCGACCTGGCCGTTGCCACCAATTGCGGCCAGATCAAGACCGGCAGCCTGGCGCGCAGCGACCGCACCGCGAAATACAACCGCCTGATCCGCATCGAACGGGAGCTTGGCGCGATCGCGCGCTATGCCGGGCGCTCGATTCTGCGCTGAGGCGGGCGTTCCCGGCGCTCAGGGCACCCGGAAGCCGAAGAACACCGAGGGCGGCGGGGCGTAGGCGTAGGGGCGCGGCCGGTAATAGACCGGCGGCGGTGCGTAGTAGACGGGCGGCGGCGCGTAGTAGCCTGGGTGGCGCCAGTGCGGGTTGTGCCAGTGCGGGTTGTGCCACCGGGGGCCGCCCCAGCCGCCATGGCCGTAGCCTCCACCATGGCCCCCGCGATAGCCCCCACCATACCCTGGGCCATACCCGTCGTGTCGGTAGCCCCCGGCCTCGGCGGTCGCCGGCATGGCAGCGGCCAGCCCGATTGCCGCTGCGGCGGCAAGGAACGCGGATCGTGCCTTCATGAATGCCTCCTGGTGCGGCCGGATGGCCGACTGGGGCGATCATGCTCCACAACGGACGGCGAAATTCGGGCTGCTGGTGTGGCAGGATGGTGGCAGGCCCGCCACGCTGGCGGAAAAATCGTACTTCCGTCTGCTGCCGCATTGATTTTCCAACTGTACGTTCCCCGGGGCTCTGGTATAGCTGGGGCTTCGGAGGTGCGGGCTGGCATGGATATCTGGCGAAGCGTGAAGCGGCAGATGCGGGCAGCAGTGGCGCCCGTGGTGTTCCTGTCGCTCAGTGCGTATTTCGTCTGGCATGCCTCCCAGGGCGATCGCGGCCTGCTCTCCTATGCCGAGCGGCAGAAGGACCTGGTGCTGGCCAAGGCGCAGCTGGAGCGGGCGCAGCTGGAACTCGCCTTGTGGGACCGCCGGGTGAACGGGCTGCGCGGCGCGCGGCTGGATCGCGATGCGCTGGATGAGCGGGGGCGCGCCATGCTGAACGTCAGCGACCCGAACGACGTGATCATGATGTATCCGAACGGCCAGAAGCTGTTCTGACCGGCCAGCCGCGGCGCCGGGGTGTGGCGCAACGGCGGTGCGAATTTCGGCGGTTGTGCGAAATTTTCGTGCGCTGAATCGGGCGGTTTCTTGCTGTCTCGTGCGGAGCACCATGGCGCTGCATCAGTCGTTCAAGCAGTTAACCGGATTGTGGTTAACAGCCTCTATTGCATTGCACAATAACGCGTTTTTGTCGCTGCGCGCTTGCCGGGCTGGGGGGGCGGCGCTACGTGAATAGGCCACAATCCCGTTCCACCAGCTTCTCGACGGAGGCAGCGCCATGGCCCAGGCAGCGGAGCGAGCCAAGGCGGCGGACAAGGGCAAGCGCGCGAAAGCCGCGCGTGCCCCCGCCGGCCGTACTCCAGGTACAAACCAGCCCGGCCTGCCGCAGGAATCCCTGCTGAAGGCCTATCGCGATATGCTTCTGATCCGCCGCTTCGAGGAGAAGGCGGGCCAGCTCTATGGCATGGGGCTGATCGGCGGGTTCTGCCATTTGTATATCGGCCAGGAAGCCGTGGTGGTCGGCATCCAGCTGGCGCTCGGCAAGGGCGACCAAGTGATCACCTCCTACCGCGATCACGGCCACATGCTCGCCACCGGCATGGAAGCCCGCGGCGTGATGGCTGAGCTGACTGGGCGCGAGGGCGGCTATTCCCGCGGCAAGGGCGGCTCCATGCACATGTTCAGCAAGGAGCAGAACTTCTTCGGCGGCCACGGCATCGTCGCCGCGCAGGTGAGCCTGGGTACCGGGCTGGCGTTCAGCAACCGCTATCGCGGCAATGACCGGGTGTGCGTGACCTATTTCGGCGACGGCGCCAGCAACCAGGGCCAGGTGTTCGAGAGCTTCAACCTCGCCGCCCTGATGAAGCTGCCCTGCATCTACGTGATCGAGAACAACAAATACGGCATGGGCACGGCGGTGGACCGCTCCAGCGCCAGCCGCGACCTGAGCCAGAACGGCGCCCCCTGGGGCATCCCTGGCGCGCAGGTGGATGGCATGGACGTGGAGGCGATGCATGCGGCCGCCGAGATCGCGGTTGCCCATTGCCGCGCCGGCAAGGGCCCGTACCTGCTGGAGGTGAAGACCTACCGCTACCGCGGCCACTCCATGTCCGACCCCGGCCGCTACCGCACGCGTGAGGAGGTGCAGAAGATGCGCACCGAGCGCGACTGCATCGAGGGTGCGCGCCACAAGCTGGAGGGCATGGGCGTGGCCGAGGCCGCCTTCAAGACGATCGACGACGAGGTGAAGCGCATCGTGCAGGACAGCGCCGATTTCGCGCAGAGCAGCCCGGAGCCGGATCCGAAGGAACTCTGGACCGACGTGCTGGTGGAGTCCTGATCCCGTGACGCAGATCCTGATGCCGGCGCTGTCGCCGACCATGACCGAGGGCAAGCTCGCCAAGTGGCTGAAGGCCGTTGGCGACACCATCAAGGCGGGCGACGTGCTGGCCGAGATCGAGACCGACAAGGCGACGATGGAAGTGGAGGCGGTCGACGAGGGAACGCTCACTGCCATCCTGGTGCCGGAGGGCGCCGAGGGCGTGGCCGTGAACACCCCGATCGCCGAGCTGAATGGCGGGGCAGGGGCTGCGGCCCCCACCCCGGCTGCTGCTGCGCCGGTTGCCATCGCCGCGGCACCTGCCCAGGCGCACGCCCAGGCACCGGCCCTGGCCGCGCCGCTGCGGGAGGAGAAGGATTGGGGCCCCACAGCCCCCCTCACCGTGCGCGAAGCCCTGCGGGACGCCATGGCCGTGGAGATGCGCGCCGATGACGGCGTGTTCCTGATGGGCGAGGAGGTTGCGCAGTACCAGGGCGCCTACAAGATCAGCCAGGGCCTGCTGGAGGAGTTCGGCGACAAGCGCGTGATCGATACGCCGATCACCGAGCACGGCTTTGCCGGCATGGCGGTGGGTGCCGCCATGAACGGCCTCAAGCCGATCGTGGAGTTCATGACCTTCAACTTCGCCATGCAGGCGATGGACCAGATCATCAACTCGGCGGCGAAAACGCTCTACATGTCTGGCGGGCAGATGGGCTGCCCCATCGTGTTCCGCGGCCCCAATGGTGCTGCCAGCCGCGTCGCTGCCCAGCACAGCCAGTGCTACGCCAGCTGGTACGCGCATGTGCCCGGCCTGAAGGTGGTCGCCCCCTGGTCCGCCGCGGATGCCAAGGGCTTGATGCGCGCCGCGATCCGTGATCCGAACCCGGTGGTGTTCCTGGAGAACGAGATCCTCTACGGCCAAAGCTTCGAGTGCCCGACCGACCCCGATTTCGTGCTGCCGATCGGCAAGGCGAAGGTGGAGCGCGTTGGCAAGCACGTGACGATCGTTGCCTTCTCCATCATGGTGGGCGTGGCGATGAAGGCGGCCGAGGCACTGGCTGCGCAGGGCATCGAGGCGGAGGTGATCAATCTGCGCTCGCTGCGCCCGCTCGATACCGCCACGATCGTGGAAAGCGTGAAGAAAACCAGCCGCATCGTTACCGTCGAGGAAGGCTGGCCCTATGCCGGCATCGGTGCCGAGGTGAACATGCAGATCATTGAGCAGGCCTTCGATTGGCTCGATGCGCCGCCGGTGCGTGTGTATGGCGCTGACGTGCCGCTGCCCTACGCCGCCAATCTGGAAAAGCTCGCCCTGCCGCAGCCCGAATGGGTTGTGGACGCGGTGAAGAAGATCGTCTGACGCGCCTGCCGGCAAGAAAACGACCCGACACAGGGGAAGCGACATGGCCACCAATATCCTGATGCCTGCCCTGAGCCCAACCATGACCGAGGGCACGCTGGCGCGCTGGCTCAAGAAGGAAGGCGACACGGTGAAGGCCGGCGACGTGATCGCCGAGATCGAGACCGACAAGGCCACGATGGAAGTGGAAGCGGTGGATGAAGGCATTCTCGGCAAGCTGCTGGTGGCCGACGGCACCGAGGGCGTGAAGGTGAACCAGCCCATCGCTATCCTGGTGGAGCCCGGCGAATCCGTCTCCGCCACGCCGGTGGCCGCACCGGCCCCCGCCGCCGCCGCGCCCACCCCCGCGCCGGCTCCGGCAGCCGCAGCCCCGGCCCCTGCCGCACCCGCACCGGCCGCCGCCAGCGGTGACCGCGTGATCGCCTCGCCGCTCGCCCGCCGCATGGCGCAGCAGGCCGGGCTGGATCTGTCTAAGCTCGCCGGCTCCGGCCCCGGCGGCCGCATCGTGCGAGCCGACGTTGAAGCCGCCGCGAAGGGCGCCCCCGCTGCCGCCGCCCCGGCACCGGTCGCCGCGGCCGCTCCCGCCCCGGCCCCCGCCCCGCGCGGCCAGGCCCCCGTCATCACCGCGCCGCACAAGCTGGTGCCGCATTCCTCCATGCGCCGCGTGATTGCCCGCCGCCTCAGCGAGGCGAAGTCCAGCATCCCGCATTTCTATGTCTCGATGGATATCGAGGTGGATGCGCTGTGGAAGCTCGGCGAGGACCTCAACGCCCGCAGCCCGAAGGAAGGCGAGGGCCGCTTCGTCATCACGCTGAACGACCTCGTCATCAAGGCCGCCGCCCGCACCCTGCGCCGCGTGCCGGCGGTGAACGCGGCCTGGACCGACGACGCCACCGTGCTGTTCGACGACGTGGACATCTCGGTGGCCGTCGCCATCCCCGATGGCCTGATCACGCCGATCATCCGCCGCGCCGACCAGAAGGGCCTGCAGACGATCAGCGCTGAGATGCGCGACCTCGCCGGCCGCGCCAAGGCCGGCAAGCTGAAGCCGGAGGAATTCCAGGGCGGCGGCTTCTCCATCTCCAACATGGGCATGTTCGGCGTGTCGCACTTCAGCGCCATCATCAACCCGCCCCAGGCCGCCATCCTGGCCGTGGGCGCGGCTGCCCCCAAGCCGGTGGTCAAGAACGGCGAGCTGGCCGTGGCGCGCGTGATGACCTGCACGCTGTCCTGCGACCACCGCGTGGTGGATGGCGCGCTCGGCGCCACCTGGCTGCGCGAGTTCAAGCGCCTCTGCGAAGACCCGCTGGGGCTGCTGCTGTGAGCGACCTGCCCGCCGGCATCACCCTGCGCGACGCCGTACCCGGCGACGAAGGGCTGGTGGATCATTTCGTCCGCCAGCTCGCCGTCTACGAAAAGATGGAGCATCTCGCGACCGGCACGCCGGAGATGTTCGCCCGCGCCCTGTTCGGCACCCCGCCGCGCGTGTTCGCCATGCTGGTGGAGGATGCCGGCAAGCCGATCGGGCTGGCGCTCTACTTCTTCAACTTCTCCACCTTCATGGCGCAGCCCGGGCTCTACCTGGAAGACATCTTCGTCGCCCCCGCCTATCGCGGCCGCGGGATTGGCAAGGCGATCTTCAAGGTGCTGGCCTGCCGCGCGCTCGACCAGGGCTGCGCGCGCATGGAGTGGTCCGTGCTGGATTGGAACGCCCCCTCCATCGCCTTCTACCGCTCGCTGGGCGCCGTCGGCATGGAAGACTGGACGGTGCAGCGCCTGCAGGGCGAAACCCTGGCCAAGGTGGCGGGCCGCTAACGCCACCTGACGAACCCTTCCCGAAAGGACCCACCATGGCCGACCAGCAATTCGACCTGATCGTGCTCGGCGGCGGCCCCGGCGGCTATGTGGCGGCCATCCGCGCCGCCCAGCTCGGCATGAAGACCGCGGTGGTGGAGCGCGAGAACCTCGGCGGCATCTGCCTCAACTGGGGCTGCATCCCCACCAAGGCGCTGCTGCGCACCAGCGAAATCTACCACACGCTGCACAACCTCAAGGCCTACGGCCTGGCGGCGGACAATATCCGCTTCGACCTCGCCGCCGTGGTGGCCCGTTCCCGCGCCGTCGCCAAGCAACTCTCGGGCGGCGTCGGCCACCTCATGCGTAAGCACAAGATTACCGTGGTGATGGGCAACGGAAAGCTGGCCGGCAAGCACACCGTGGCCGTGGAAGCCGAGGGCAAGCCCACCGCCACGCTGAAGGCCCCGCACATCATCCTGGCCACCGGCGCCCGCGCCCGCGCGCTGCCGGGAATCGAGGCGGACGGCAAGCTGATCTGGACCTACCGTGAGGCGATGGTGCCGCCCGCCATGCCGAAATCCCTGCTCGTCATCGGCTCCGGCGCCATCGGCATCGAGTTCGCCAGCTTCTACCGCACTATGGGCGCGGAAGTGACGGTGGTGGAGGTGATGGACCGCGTGCTGCCGGTGGAGGATGCCGAGATCTCCGCCTTCGCCCGCAAATCCTTCGAGAAGCAGGGCATGAAGATCCTCACCGGCGCCGCCGTGAAGGGCGTGAAGAAGGGCGCGGACAGCGTGACCGTCACCGTCGAGCAGGCCGGCAAGGCGCAGGAGATCACCGTCGATCGCGTCATCTCCGCCGTCGGCATCGTGGGCAATGTGGAGAACATCGGCCTCGAAGGCACCGGCGTGAAGGTGGACCGCACCCATGTCGTGATTGACGAGTGGTGCCGCACCGGCGAGCCCGGCGTCTATGCCATCGGCGACCTGGCCGGCGCCCCCTGGCTCGCCCACAAGGCGATGCATGAGGGCGTGATCTGCGTGGAGAAGATCGCCGGCGTCCCCGGCGTCCATCCCATGAACACCGGCAACATCCCCGGCTGCACCTATTGCTACCCGCAGGTGGCCAGCGTCGGCATGACCGAAGCCGCCGCGAAGGCCGCCGGCCGCGAGATCCGGGTCGGCAAATTCCCCTTCATCGGCAACGGCAAGGCCATCGCGCTCGGCGAGCCCGAGGGCCTGGTGAAGACCATTTTCGATGCCAAAACCGGCGAACTCCTCGGCGCCCACATGATCGGCGCGGAGGTCACGGAGATGATCCAGGGCTACGCGATCGGCCGCACGCTGGAGACGACGGAGGCGGAGTTGATGCACACCGTGTTCCCGCACCCCACCATCAGCGAAGCCATGCACGAAGCCGTGCTTGACGCCTACGGGCGCGCCCTCCACTTCTAGCCCATGACCACCACCCGCGTCGTCATCGACCACCGCATTTCGCGCCATCCCGAGAAGGCGCACCGGCCCGACAACCCGATCCAGCGCAAACCCGCCTGGATTCGGGTGAAGGCGCCCAATCACCCCGTGTACCACGAAACACGGGAGCTGATGCGCGCCAACCGCCTCACCACGGTCTGCGAGGAAGCCGCCTGCCCGAACGTGGGCGAGTGCTGGTCCCAGCGCCACGCCACCATGATGATCATGGGCGACACCTGCACCCGCGCCTGCAGCTTCTGCAACGTGCGCACCGGCCAGCCCGATGCGCTGGATGCCGATGAGCCGAACCGCGTGGCCGATGCCGTGGCCAAGCTCGGCCTGCGCCATGTGGTCATCACCTCGGTGGACCGCGACGATCTGCGCGATGGCGGGGCAGGGCACTTCGCCGCCGTCATCCAGGGCATCCGGGCCGCCGCCCCCGGCACCACGATCGAGGTGCTGACGCCGGATTTCCTGCGCAAGGATGGCGCGCTCGAAATCGTCGTGCAGGCCCGGCCGGATGTGTTCAACCACAACCTGGAAACCGTGCCGCGGCTCTACCCCACCATCCGCCCGGGCGCGCGCTACTACCAGTCGCTGCGCCTGCTCGATCGCGTGAAGCAGCTCGATCCCACCATCTTCACCAAGTCCGGCCTGATGGTCGGCCTCGGCGAGGCCAAGCCCGAGATCCTGCAGGTGATGGACGACCTGCGCGTGGCAGAGGTCGATTTCCTCACCATCGGCCAGTACCTCCAGCCCACCGTGAAGCACGCTGCGGTGGCGGAGTTCGTCACGCCCGAGGCGTTCGAGGAATACGCCAGCCTTGCCCGCGCCCGCGGCTTCGTGCTGGTCTCCGCCACTCCGCTCACCCGCAGCTCGTACCACGCGGATGCCGATTTCGCGAAGCTGCAGGCCGCCCGCAGCGCCAAGCTGGCGGCTCGCCCGGTGCCCGCCTAGGGCCATGCCCCGCCATAGCGAAACCCGCCACGTTCCCTACCAGCCGGAACAGCTGTTCGACCTCGTGGCCGATGTCGGCCGCTATCCGGAATTCCTGCCCTGGTGCGTCGGCGCGCGCGTGCGCACCCGCACCGAGGCAGAGATGGTGGCCGACCTCACCATCGGCTTCGGCCCGTTCCGGGAGAGCTTTACCAGCCGCGTGGCGCTGCACCGGCCGGACAAGATCGGCGTGCGCTACGAAAATGGTCCCTTCCGCTACCTGACCAACCAGTGGCGCTTCGAAGCCACCGACACCGGCTGCCGCGTGCATTTCCATGTGGATTTTGAATTCCGCTCCAAGCTGCTGGAGATAGCGATCGGCGCCGTGTTCCACGAGGCGGTGCGCCGCATGGTCGCCGCCTTCCTCACCCGCGCCCGCACCGTGTATGGCCCGCCCCCTGCCGCCCCGGCCCCCCCCCTCACGGCCCGCGCTGCATCCGAAGGGAGCGCCGGCTCGTAGATGTCAGAACAGGCCGACTTGGCAGGGCTGCTGGCATCCGTCGCCACGGGCGACCGCAATGCGTTGAAGTCCGTCTATGCCAGGCAGTCCACCCGACTGTTCGGAATAGCCATGGCCATCCTGCGCGACCGTGCCGCAGCCTCCGACGTGCTCCAGGATGCCTTCCTCAAGGTCTGGCAGCGCGCCGGCCAGTTCGACCCCAGCCGCGGCCCGGCGGCCGCCTGGCTCGGCCAGATCGTGCGCAACACCGCGCTGGATGCCGCCCGTGCCCGCGGCCGCGAGGTGCTCACCGACGACCCCACTTTGGGCGACGGCGCCTTCGAACCCTCCGTGCTCGATGACCTCGCCGAAGCCGAGGACGGCGCCCGCCTGCGCGACTGCCTCGCCAGGCTTGATCCCAAGCCGCGCGAGGGCATCCTGCTCGCCTTCGTCCACGGCCTGTCCCACCCCGAGGTCGCCGAACGCCTCGCCACCCCGCTGGGCACGGTGAAATCCTGGATCCGCCGCGGCCTGCTTTCGCTGCGGAAGTGCCTGTCATGAGCGGTACCGCCGAAGACCGCGACCTGCTCGCCGCCGAATACGTGCTCGGCACGCTCGATGCCCGCGCCTCCGCCGCCGTGGAAGCCCGGCTCGCCACCGACCCCGCCCTGGCCGAAGCCGTCGCCGCCTGGACCAACCGCCTCGCCCCCCTCACCCGCCTCGCCGCGCCGGAAGCCCCGCCGCCGGATCTATGGGACCGAATCGAGGCCCGGCTGCCCGGCGCCACGCCTGCCGCCCGCCCCGCCTTGCGCCGCTCCTGGTTCTGGCAGGGCTGGGCGATCGGCGCCTCGCTCGCCGCCGCGGTGTTCGCCGGCCTCGCCTTTATCCCGCGCGCCGAGAAGCCTGCCTACATGACCGTGCTGGTCAGCGACCGCGCCGCGCCGGCCTGGATCGCCCAGGCCGACCGCACCGGCGGCATCACCTTGGCCGCCGTCCGCCCCGCCTTCGGCGAGCCCCAGTCCACCACCCCTGATGGCCGCGTGATGCAGCTCTGGGGCCTGCGCCCGGGCGAGACCGCGCCCACCAGCCTCGCTTTGCTGCCACGCACGCCCGGCCGCATCAGCATTCCGGCCCCCGCGCTGCGCCCGGTGAACAACATGCTGATCGAGATCAGCCTGGAGCCCGAAGGCGGCTCCCCCACCGGCCGCCCCACCGGCCCGATCCTGTTCTACGGCCGCCTCATCGAGGCCCCTCCGAACTGATCCCCGCACCCAACAGGAACATTGCCATGGTCTTCCGCCTGATGCTCGCCTCCGCCGCCACTCTGGCCCTCGGCGCCGCCGCGCTGCTGGCCCAGACGGAACCCGCGGCCGAGCGCGTGGCCACCCGCGCCGAACACATCGCCACCCATCCCCGCTCGGCCACGATCATGCCCGCCGCCTGCGCCCCGGCCCCGGCCGCCGCGCCCTCCCACGCGGAAATCTGAGCGGCGGCGCATCGTTCGCGCATCCGCCGGCACATCCCCTCCGTAGCACTGGTGTCGGGGCCGCATTGGCCCCCAGCACGGAGGAGAAACACCATGATGCGCACCACGCTCGCCCTCGCCGCCACCCTGTTCACTGCCGCCGCCCCGGCCGAGGCCGCCACCATCTGGGCGCTGGACGCCGCCGGCGCCCTCGCCAAGATCGATACCGACACCCGCAAGGCCATGCCGGCCAAGCCGGTGAAGGGCACCGATGGCGCCCTGCTCGCCATCGCCCTGCGCCCGGCCGACGGCAAGCTCTACGGCCTCACTGCCCGCGGCCAGCTCGTTACCGTCGATACCGAAACCGCCATGGCCAAGGAGGTCGCCCGCCTCGACAAGCCGCTGGATGGCGCCGCCCGCACCACCATCAACTTCAACCCGGTGGTCGATCGCCTGCGCGTGGTTTCCAGCAACGGCGGCAACTGGCGCATCCACCCCGATACCGGCGCCGTCACCGTTGATGGCGGCCTGAAATACGCGACGGACTCCGCCTATTCCGAGGCCAAGCCGATGGTTACCACCGGCGCCTATTCCAACCATTTCGCCGGCACCAAGGAGACGGCGCTCTACACGCTCGATGCCAAGCTCGGCCTGATGAACGTGCAGATGCCGCCCAATGATGGCGTCCAGCAGCCCAAGGGCCGCCTCAACCAGGCCGTCCCCGCCAATGCCGGCTTCGACATCCTGGCCGACGGCATGGGCGGCAACAAAGGCTTCGTCGTCGCCGCCGGCGCGCTGCATGGGCTGGACATCGCAACCGGCCAGCTCACCCCGATGGGACGCATCGCCGGGCTTTCGGCCAAGGAGATCGTGTCGATCGCGGTGGCGAAGTAGCCGCCCACCCCTGGCGCAACCCGTGGCGGGGTGCTTCTCTTCGGCCACAGAATTCGGAGAAGCCCCCGCCATGGACTACACCCCGCTGCGCATGGATGCCTCGCTGCCGCCGCTGCGCGTCAACCTCTATTCAGACACGCAGACCAAGCCCACCCCGGCCATGAAGGCCGCGATGCTGGCGGCCGAAGTGGGCGACGAGCAGTTCGGCTGGGATCCCACCACGAACCAGCTGCAGGAGCGCATGGCCGCCCTGATGGGCAAGGAAGCCGCCCTGTTCCTGCCCAGCGGCACCATGTGCAACCAGATCGCCATCGCCACCCATTGCCGCCCCGGCGACGAGATCCTGGCGCATGAAACCGCCCACATCCTCACCAGCGAGGGCGGCGCCGTCGGCGCCATCACCGGCGCGCAGATCACCGGCCTCCGCGGCGCCCGCGGCCAGTTCGACGCAGAAACGCTGCGCGCCGCCATCCGCCCGCGCACCCGCTACTCGCCGCCGCAAACCCTGCTGGAAATCGAGCAGACCGCCAATTCCGGCGGCGGCGCGGTCTGGAAGGTGGAGACCATCAACGAACTCTGCGCCATCGCGCATGAGAAAGGCCTCAGCACCCACATGGACGGCGCCCGGCTGATGAACGCCTGCGTCGCCGCCGGCATCGCGCCTAAGGACATGGTCGCCGGCATGGACAGCCTGTGGCTGGATTTCACCAAGGGGCTCGGAACCGGCGTCGGCGCCGTGCTGTGCGGCACCAAGGAGTTCATCGGCGCGGCCTGGCGCTGGAAGCAGCGCCTGGGCGGCTCCATGCGCCAGTCCGGCATGCTCGCCGCCGGCTGCATCCACGCGCTGGAACACCATGTCGACCGGCTGGCGGATGACCACACCAACGCCCGCCGCCTCGCCCGCGGCCTCGCCCAGCTCCCGGGCATCACGGTGGAAGACCCGGAAACCAACCTCGTCTTCTTCAACACCCAGGGCGCCGGCCTCACTGCCGCCGAGCTGTCCGACCGCGCCCGCGCGCACGGCGTGGCCGTCAGCACCAACGGCAAATACCGCGTGCGCGCCTGCACGCATCTCGACGTGACCGCCGCCGACATGGACATGGCGGTGCAGGTGATCGGCGAGGTGGTGAAAGCCGCCTGAACAAGATTTCGTCCGTTTGATGCGGCCCTGTCCGCATCAAACGAACGAACGTTTTTTGGTTCTTTTTTTCAAAAAAGAACCGCTTCCTTACTGTGGCGCATAAGCCCGCAAGAACGCCCCCACCGCCCCCTGTACCGCCGCCTCGATCCGCGCCTCATCCGGCGTGAACCCCGGCGTCAGCAGCGCCTCGATATGCAGCGTCCCGCGCAGCAGCGCGCCCAGGTGCTGGGCCGCGAGATCGGCATCGGGCGCATGGATCGCGCCCTGCGCGTGCAGCCGCCCCAGCCAGATGGCCACCTGCGTCTGGAATGCCATCGGCCCGCTGGCCAGGAACGCCGCGCCCAACTCGGGAAACCGTGCGCTCTCCGCAATCGCCACCCGCGCGATCGCCACCGTGCGCGGCTCCAGCAGGAAGCGCAGCAGCTTGACGCCGCGTGCGCGCAGCGCCGCCTCCACATTTTCCACCTGTGCCGGCATCTGCGCGGCCTCCACCGGCCCCTGCCGTGCCGCCTCGCCCACGATGGTGGCGAATAGCGCGTCCTTGGAGGTGAAGTGGGCATACAGCGTGGCCTTGGAGACGCCGGCGGCGCGCGCCACCGCATCCATGCTCACGGCGCCATAGCCCTGCGCGATGAACAGTTCCGCCGCCGCCTGTATCACCTGCTGGCGCTTGCGGGAGGGCGGCCCCTCCGCCACCGGGCCGGGGCAGGGGGCGGGGGCGAGGCGCGTTTCCATGCCCGCACTCTGATATGCACCCCCCGCCTCCGTCAAGAATGAACTGAACGGTTCAGTTTTGCGTTGACCCCACCAGCCCGGGGACGTAGAACCGGCATCAGACTGAACCGTCCAGTTCAATTCGAGGCGCCGCCATGAATGCCATCCCCGAAAAGCCGGTTCCCGCCACCGCAGACGCACCTTTCTCCCGGCCGATCCCCACGGAGCCGCCACCCCCCGCGAAGCCGCAACCCAACCGCAAGCGCCGCCTCCTCGCCCTGGCCCTCATCCCCGCCCTGCTCGGCGCCGGCCTCGCCGGCAATTGGTGGCGCGTGGAGGGCCGCTACATCGAGAGCACCGACAACGCCTACATCCAGGGCGACATCGCCACCCTCGCCGCCCGCATCGACGGCACCGTGATGGCCATCGATATCGCCGACAACGCCGCCGTGAAGGCCGGTGACCCCCTGATCCGGCTGGACCCGCGCGACTGGCAGGCCCGCCTGGACCAGGCCCGCGCCAGCGCCGCGGAGGCCGAAGCCGCCCAGCTCACCGCCGCCCGCCAGGTGGAACAGGCCCGTGCCGCCATCGCCCAGGCCGCCTCCAGCATCGCCGCCGCCGAGGCCGAGCTCACCCGCGCCCGCAACGAAGCCACCCGCAGCGTCACCCTGGCCGGCGGCGGCTGGGCCTCCCGCCAGTCCAACGAAACCGCCATCGCCGCCCAGCAGAAGGCCGAGGCCAGTCTCGCCTCCGCCCAGGCAAGCCACCTCGGCGCCACCGCCGCCCTGTCGGTGGCCGAGGCCCAGTCCGCCCAGGCCGCCGCCCGCCACCTGGCCGCCGAAGCCGCGGTGCGCCTGGCCGAGAACAACCTGGACGACACCACGATCCGCGCCCCGTTCGATGGCGTGGTGGGCAACCGCGCCGCCCAGCTCGGCCAGCGCGTGTCCCCCGGCCAACTCCTGATCGCCATCACCCCGCCGGCCACGCGCCTGTTCGTCACCGCCAACTTCAAGGAAACCCAGCTGCGCCGCATGCAGCCCGGGGAGGCCGTGCGCCTGGTGCCGGATATCGACAGCGCCAAGGCCGTGCGCGGCACCGTCGCCAGCCTCGCGCCCGCCACCGGCGCGCTGTTCTCCCTGCTGCCGCCGGAGAACGCCACCGGCAACTTCACCAAGGTGGTGCAGCGCGTGCCCGTCCGCATCGCCATCGATGCGCAGGATGCCGCCGCCGCCCCCTGGCTGCGCGCCGGCCTCTCCGTCACCGCGGAAGTGGATACGCGTACGCCCGGCGCCCACCGCCTCGGCCTGTTCGGCAGCGCCGCCGCCACTCTGGGCCTCGAGTAGCCGCCATGGACCAGCCGACCCGCCCGCTCACCCGCGCTGACTGGCTGGGCTTCATGGCCATGGTCGTCGGCATGTTCATGGCGATCCTCGATATCCAGATCGTCAGCGCCTCCATCGCCGAGATCCAGGCCGGCCTCTCCGCCGGGCCTGATGAGGTGGCCTGGGTGCAAACCAGCTACCTGATCGCGGAAATCGTCATGATCCCGCTCTCCGGCTGGCTCTCCCGCCTGCTCTCCACCCGCTACCTCTTTGTCGCCAGCGCGCTCGGCTTCGCGGTGTTCTCCGCGATGTGCGCCACCGCCACCAGCCTCAACGAGATGATCGTCTATCGCGCGCTGCAGGGCTTCCTGGGCGGCGCGATGATCCCCACCGTGTTTGCCACCACCTTCCTGCTTTTTCCGCCCAGCCGCCGCACCGGCGTCTCCGTGCTGATCGGCCTCACCGCCACGCTGGCGCCCACCATCGGCCCCACTTTGGGCGGCTGGCTCACCCAGGCGATGTCATGGCACTGGCTGTTCCTCATCAACGTCCCCGTCGGCCTCGCCATCGCCGCCGCCGTCTTCGCCTTCATGCACCTGGACAAGCCGGACTGGTCGCTCTGGCGCCGCTTCGACTATATCGGCCTCGTCCTGATGGCCCTCTTCCTAGGCTCGCTCGAATATGTGCTGGAGGAAGGCGAACGGGCAGGGTGGTTCGAGGACGAAACCATCCTCCTCCTCACTCTCGTCACCCTCTCCGCCGGCATGGCCTTCTTCTGGCGCATGCTCACCCGGCCGGATCCGCTGGTGGATCTGCGCGCCTTCGGCAACCGCAACTTCGCCTTCGGCTCCCTGTTCAGCCTGATCATGGGCATCGGCCTCTACGGCTCCGTCTATGTGGTGCCGCTCTTCCTCGGCCGCGTGCGTGGCTACGATTCCATGCAGATCGGCGAGGTGATGTTCGCCACCGGCGTGGCGATGTTCCTCACCGCGCCCATCGCCGGCAAGCTCGCCAGCAAGATCGACCTCCGCCTCCAGCTCGCCATCGGCCTGCTCGGCTTCGCCCTGTCGGTGTGGTGGATGGGCCACCTCACCAGCCAATCCTCCTTCGCGGATCTGTTCTGGCCCCAGGCCCTGCGCGGCTCGGCCATGATGCTGCTGATGGTGCCGATCAACCAGATCGCGCTCGGCACCATGCCGCCGGCCCAGGTGAAGAACGCCTCCGGCCTCTACAACCTCATGCGCAACCTCGGTGGCGCCTTCGGCCTGGCACTCATCAACTACCTCGCCACCACCCGCTACGCCGCCCACGCCCTGCATCTGTCGGAACAGGTCACCTGGTCTCGCTCGGGCGCGATGAACTGGCTGAACAGCCTCACCCACGCCTACACGCCCACCCAGGAACAGGCCGCCCAGCTCTCCGCCTTGAAGCGCACCGCCATGCTGGTCCGCCGTGAAGCCCTCACCCTCACCTACAACGATGTGCTGTTGCTGATGGCGCTGGTCTTCCTGCTGGCCCTGCCATTCACCCTGCTGCTCAAGAAACCCGCCCCCAGCGCCGCGGCGGCGGAGGCGCACTAGGCACGACCGGGCTTGCGAGAACACCGCGCCCAGCGACGGCGCTTCACACCCGAAGCCTGGCCCGGGGCCATATCGCAACAGGCCCTACAGGTATTTTCCCCGCTCCAGGATCTCCAGCGTGTATTCCTTGTACGTCATCCCCAGCGCCTCCGCCCGCTCCAGCCGGCGCAGCGCGATCTCCCGCGGCGGTGTCTTCCAGGCGGCCTTGTGCTTCTTGCGCCAGATCCAGCCTTTCCAGGAGGCCTCGCCGGGATCCTCCTCCTCCAGCGGCGGGCCACCATTGTCGCCGACTTTCGCCTCACGCATCGGCCGGCAGCTCCTTGAACATGAAGATGGTGCGTTCGGGCACGCCGTGGATGTTCAGCGCGTAGTTCGGCACGATCCCGGCCACCGTCCAGCCAAGCGACAGGTACAGCCGCTCCGCCTCCAACCCGGCGGTGTCCAGCACCAGCGTTCGGCGCCCATCCGCCTGCGCAAGCTGCTCGGCCGCCAGCATCAGCCGCCGTGCGATCCCGCGCCGCCGGGCCGCGGGGTGCACCAGCACCTTGGCGATTTCGCCGCGCTGGCGCCCGTTCGGCGGCATGCCCAGGATCACCGTCGTGGTGCCCAGGATGCGCCCGCCCTCACGTGCCACCAGGATGCGCTTGTCGCCGCTGCCCACCGCCGCACGCTGCCCCTCCCAGAACCGCCGCGCCTCGGCCACGGCGAAAGGCAGCACGAAGCCCACGCTCGCCCCTTCCAGCACGCTGGCATGGAGCACCTCCGCCAGCCCGTCCAGCGCAGCTTCGAAGGCATCGGACGTCAGCAGAACGATCTCGGTCACGGCCGGCACACCACCAGGGCATAATGCGCGCCATCCGCCGCCGGCGCGCGAAAGCGGGTGGGGCCGAACAGCCTAAAGCGCAGGCAATCCCCGCGCTCCAGCCGGTGCGTGCGGCCCTCCACGGTCAGTTCCAGCACGCCGCCGAGCACCCAGATATGCTGCTCCAGCCCGGCCACGCCCGGCGCGGCATAGGCGATGTCCGCCCCCGCCGGCAGCCGTGCCTCCACCAGCTCGGCATCGAACCCGGCGGCGGGCGGGGAAACGCTGCGTCGCACATAGCCTGTCTCAGGGTCGGTCCAGACCGGCTGCTCCTCGGCCCGCAACAGCCTGGCCGGCTCCGCCTCCACCTCGGCCAGCAGCCGCGACATGGTGCGGCCATAGGCCGTGCACAGCCGCCCCAGCAATGCGGCCGTCGGGCTCGTCTCGCCCCGCTCCAGCCGGGAGAGCGTGGCCCGCGGAATCCCGGCCCGCTGGGACAGCTGGTCGAGTGACCACCCATGCTCCGCCCGCAGCGCCGCGAGCCGTGCGGCCAGCCGGGAGTCCAATGCCGTGTCCAACACATCTTCCATATCCGGGAGAATTTCCCGGATGCGGGATATCCGTCAAGCCGGAACCTTCATCTCCACCGCGATCGCCGTGATGTCGCCCGCCTCCAGCGTCTCCTGCGCCAGCAGCTTGTGGGAGGTCGCGTCCAGCAGCGTCCGCCGCGCCGTCAGCACCTCCACCGCCCGGCCGAAGGCCCGCTCGGCGATATCGTGCACCTCGCGGTCGATCTTGCTGGCCGTGCTGTCGGCATAGGCCCGGTCCGCCGGCATCGCCATGCCGCCCAGGAAGCTGCGCTGGTCGCGCTCATAGGTCACGGGGCCAAGTTCCGGGGACATGCCGTACTGCACCACCATCGCCCGCGCGATCTCCGTCACCCGGCGCAGATCGTCGGACGCACCGGTGGAGAGGTGATGGAACACGATCCACTCCGCCGCCCGCCCGCCCAGCAGCACGGCCATCCTGTTCTCCAGCTCCTCGCGGGTCACGAGGTAGCGATCCTCCGTCGGCCGCTGGATCGTGTAGCCCAGCGCGCCGAGCCCGCGCGGAATGATGGAAACCTTGTGCACGGGGTCGCTGCCCGGCAGCGCCATCGCCACCAGCGCATGGCCCATCTCATGGAACGCCACCACCTCGCGCTCCTTCGGGATCAGGATCCGGTTGCGCTTCTCCAGCCCGGCGATGATGCGCTCGATGGCATTGTTGAAATCCGCCATTGTCACCGCATCGCCATTGCGCCGCGTGGCCAGCAGCGCCGCCTCGTTCACCAGATTGGCCAGGTCCGCCCCGGTGAACCAGGGTGTGAGCGCGGCCACCTGCTCCTCGTTCACGTCCGGCCCCAGCTGGATCTTCTTCATGTGCACGCCCAGGATCTGGATGCGCCCCTTCTTGTCCGGCTTGTCCACCAGCACCTGCCGGTCGAACCGCCCGGCGCGCAGCAGCGCGGGGTCCAGGATCTCCGGCCGGTTGGTCGCCGCCAGCAACACCACGCCCGATTTCGTGTCGAACCCATCCAGCTCCACCAGCAGCTGGTTCAGCGTCTGCTCCTTCTCGTCATTGCCGCCGCCCGCCATCCCCGCCATGCGGCTGCGCCCCATCGCATCCAGCTCGTCGATGAAGATGATCGCCGGCGCCCGGGCGCGCGCCTGCTCGAACAGGTCGCGCACGCGCGCGGCACCCACGCCCACGAACATCTCCACGAACTCGCTGCCGGAAATGCTGAAGAACGGCACCTTCGCCTCACCCGCCACCGCCTTGGCCAGCAGCGTCTTGCCGGTGCCGGGCGGGCCCACCAGCAGCACGCCCTTGGGCATGCGCCCGCCCAGGCGTCCGTAGTGTTCGGGGTTCTTCAGGAAGTCCACCACCTCCTGCAGCTCCTCCTTGGCCTCATCCACCCCGGCCACGTCGGCGAAGGTCACGCCGGTATCGGTCTCCACATAGACCTTGGCCTTGCTCTTGCCGATCGACATCAGCCCGCCGCCCAGCCCGCCACTGCCGGCCATGCGCCGGATCAGGAAATACCAGAGCGCCCCGAACAGCAGCACCGGCACCACCCAGCTCATCAGGTCGCGCAGGAAGGTGTTCTCGATCTGCCCGCTCACGGTCACACCGTGCTTGCCGAGTTCCTCGGCGAAGCTGTCCTCCACCCGCGTGGTGGAGAACCGCGTCTGCCCGCTGGCGAACGCCTCCTTCACCGTGCCGGAGATGAACCGGTCGGAGACCGCCACCTCCGCCACCTTGTTCTCGCGCAACAGCTGCTGGAACTCGCTGTAGGCGATCGGCTTGGTGCCCACATAGCCAGAGATCACGCTCTGCAGCAGCAGGATCCCCGCGAAGGCCGCCACGAAGTACCAAACGTTGAACGTCGTCTTCTTGTCCATTTCGGGCGATCCATGAATGACGAAGGCCCACAGCCTACGGCCCGGCCGGCTACCAGCCCAGCCAGCCCGCGGCCCAGGCCAGAAGTTCGGCGCTGGCGAAGATCAGCAGCAGGTTCCAGGCCACGCCCAGCACCGACAGCACCAGCCCCAAAGCGATGGCCGCCCCGTCGCGTTCCATCAACCCCAGCCCGATCGCCACCACCGCCAGTGCCGGCGGATGGTTGCCGAAGGGCAGCGGCACCGCGAGTGCCAGTCCCTGCACCACCAGCACCAGCCCGAGCAGGCGCCGCGCCGGCGGAGAGGTGAGCCCGGCCAGCCGCCCGCCGCGCAGCCAGCGTTCCGCCCGCTCCAGCCAAGGCAGTGCGGCCAGCAGCACGTGCCGCACCTGCCCAGCCGCCAGGGTGCGGGCGCGGATACCAGCGGGAAGGTGCAGTCGATCCGCACCGCGTGCGATCTGCACCCCCAGCAGCGCCACCAGGAAGCCGAAGAAGATGCCCACCGGCAAACCCGGGATGGTGATGAACACCGGCAGCATCAGCAGCAGCAGCGTCAGCCCCAGCCCGGTGTCGCCAAGCGTATCGACCATCTCGCCCACGCTCACCCGCGCCGCCTCCGGCCCGGCCACACGTTCGGCCAATGCACGCAGCCGCGCCGAGGCCGCCAGGTGGTCTGTTGCAGGCAGGTGGGCATCCATCCCTCAGCCCCCCGCGTCCGCGCGCATCGGGGCGGCGTTCCCCGCGGTGACGATCCACTCCATGTCGACCTCCAGATGCCCCCCTCGCGGGCGGCAGGTGAAGGATCCGACAGTGCGGCACCGCGCTGCCCGAGGGGCTCGGATCCGGGTCCATCTGAGGTGGCTACGCGCCACCCGCGCTTCAAGACACTCTCAGACACCGGTCGAGCAGGGCCAAAGCTTCCACCACCGCCGCGCGCCGCACCGCCGCCCGGTCGCCGGGGAACACATGCCGCGCCGCTACCGTCTCCATCCCCGCACGCGCGCAGGCCAGCCACACCAGCCCCACCGGCTTCTCCGCCGTGCCGCCGCCGGGCCCGGCCAGCCCGGTGACGGAAACCGCCAGCTGCGCGCGAGACCGCATCAGCGCGCCCTCAGCCATCGCGCGCGCCACCGCCTCGCTCACCGCGCCCTGTTCCGCGATCAGCGCGGCGGGCACGCCCAGCAGCTCCGTCTTGGCGGCGATGCTGTAGGTGACGAAGCCGCACTCCACCACGGCGGAACTATCCGGCACCGCCGTCAGCGCCGCGGCCACCAGCCCGCCGGTGCAGCTTTCCGCCGTGGCCACGCGCAGCCCGGCCGCGCGGCACTGCGCCAGAAGTGCGGCCGCCTGCGCGAGAACAGCGTCGTCGATCAAGCCGGCGCCTCGCCGCCCGTCATCTCCGCCAGCAGGCGGAAGAAGCCGCGCTTGCGCTCGCTGTTGATGCCCCAATCCACCGGCAAGGACTGGTAGCCCTCCACGAAACCCTCGCGGATGCGGCGGTAGTCGAAGAACCCCCAGCCCGCCCCGCCTTCCACCGCGGCAACGAAGTTGTTGTCGGCCGCATCGCAATCGTAATGGTCGTCCTCGTTGAAGAAGATCGGCTGGCCGCGATAGGCGCCACTCGCCCGCGTGGCCGCCACCTGGGCGCGGATCCCATCGGGATGGTCCACCCGGTTGCCGTGCAGCAGGATGTAGTCGCTTGCCGCCATCAGGTGATCCGGCGGCACCACGCCGCCCTTGAAGCTGGTGCTCACCGCGATCCCCGGCGCCCGCGCCTTGGCCAGCGCAATCAGTTCGCCACAGCGTTCTGGCTTGATGATGTCGTGGCTGAAGGCCGGGATGTCGATCTCGTTGCCGATCTCCAGCAGCACGTTGCCGAAGCCCCCGGCCGCGAGCCAGTCGCACGCCTCGGTAGCCGCCCGCACCACCGCCGCCTCTCCGGTGAGCGAGCGCGCCGCCGCGCCGTAGAACAGCCCGAGATTCACCACCATCCCCAGCGCATCCGCCGCCCGCACCACCTGGCCCAGCCGATCCAGCGCATCGGGGTAGGGCGCTCCGTCCGGCGCAAAGCCGGAGAGCTTCCAGGGCTGGTGCCAGGAATAGCCCTGGGGCGAGCCGCCCTGCAGGTTCACCGCCACCGCATCCAGCCCGCAGCGTTTATAGGCGGGCAGGGCGGCGATGAACTCGCGCGTGTTGCGCTCCGCGCTCCAGGGCCCGTCGGCATACTCCCACACCCCGATCGTGCCGGGATTGCGGTCGTTCACGATCGCATTGGCCATGCGCGAGACGAACAGAAGCCCCTCGATCGAACGCCCGCGGAAGCGGCACCCGGCATGCGTCGGCACGCCGTTCAGCAGGAATGTCTCGCCCTCGATGCCGATCTTCGTCGCCATCCCGCCCTCCCGTTTATGGGTCTTGCCTAGCCCGTCAGCGCCGCCATCGGCACCGTGAACCATTCCGGCAGCAGCATTTGCGCCACGCGCACCAAGCCTGCCGCCAGCAGCCCGGCGATCACGTCATCCGCCATGATCCCCGCCGGACCTTCCTGCCGATCCGCCCAGCCCACCGGGCCAGGCTTGAGGATATCCAGCGCCCGGAACGCCAGGAAGGCCAGCGCCAGCGAGGGCAGGTTCCATTCCGCCCCCGGCGGCAGCAGCGCCAGCGGCAGTAGCGCGATCCACTGCCCTGCCACCTCGTCGATCACCACCCAGCCGGGGTCGCCTTCGGGCTGGCACGCCTGCACCGCCCACAGCCCGCCCATCGTCGCCACCGCGGCGGCCAGCGGCAGCAACGCCGGCTCCAGCGCCAGCAGCGCCATGCCCAGCACCAATGCCACCGCCGAGCCCACCGTGCCCGGCGCCACCGGGGACAGCCCGCTGCCGCCGAAGCTCGCCACCCAGAACGCGCCGCCTCGTGGCATCGCCCGCGATACCCTCATGATCCCAGAAATTCCTCCAGCGCCGCGGCCAGTTCAGGCTCGCCCAGATGCGGCGCGTGCCCCACCTCCGGCAGCGTAACATAGCCCATGTCCGGCCGCGCCGCGCGCATCCGCGCCACTGTCTCGCCAGTGAGGATCGTGCTGCGCCCGCCATGCACCAGCAGAACCGGAATGCCGGCCAGTGCCCCGAACAGCGGCCACAGCGGCGGCGCGGGCCGGCCGAGCAGGGTGGCGATGCGGATGTCCCATTGCGGATGCCAGCGCCCGTCGGCCCCGGGCGCATAGGTCAGCGCCGCCATGCGCAGCCATTCCGCGTCCGTCTTCAGCGAGAGATCCGGCAGCCGCGCCCGCAGCAGCGCCGCGGCACTCGCCTGGTCTGGCGCAGCCGGGTCGTGGCCGACGAAATCCCGCACCATGGCCTGTCCGGCGCTGCCGATCTCCGGCCCGATATCGTTCAGCACCACGCCGGCCACCAGCGTCGGCCGCGCCGCCGCCAGCCCCATTGCGGGCAGCCCACCCATGGAGGTGCCCACCACCACGGCACGATGCAGGTGCAGCGCCGCGCACACCTCCATCACATCGCGCAGGCAGGCTTCCGGCGCATAGCGCGCCACATCCCTCGCCCGGCCGGAGCCGCCGCGCCCGGCATAGTCCAGCGACACCACGCGCCGGCCAGGATGCCGTGCCGCGAGGTCCTCGAAATCCAGCCCGGTGCGCACCAGCCCGGGCAGGCACAGCAGCGGCAGGCGCTCGCCCTCCTGCCCCCAGGCATGCACCTTCAGCGCCAGCCCATCCCAGGATGAAACGAAGGTCACAAGCTCAGCGCAGCCACGGCGCCAGCGGATGCCCGCCCGACCCACCGAGCCGCGCCCGGTAGAGCACCGTGTTCTCCACCACGCGCTGCACGTAGTTGCGTGTTTCCGAGAACGGGATCAGCTCGATCCAGTCCACGATATCCGTGCCCGGCGCGCGTGGATCACCGTTCAGATCGATCCACTCCACCACCCGCCGCGGCCCGGCATTGTAGCCGGCGGCGGCCATGGCGAGGTTGGCATCGAACTGGTCCAGCAGCCCGCGCAGATAGGTGGTGCCCAGCTTCATGTTCAGCGCGGGATCGCCGGTGAGTGCCGGCAGCGGCGGGGCGGCCATGCCCAGCCCCTTGGCCACCGCCACCGCCGTGCCCGGCATCAGCTGCATCAGCCCGCGCGCGCCGGCATGGCTCACCGCGGCCGCATCGAAATTGCTCTCCTGGCGGATGATCGCCAGCGCCATCGCCGGCTCCACGGGCTGCGCGGGAACCCCCGGCAGCGTCGGCCAGCCCACTTCCGGCAGCATCACCCCATCCCGCCCGGCGCGGCGCGCAATCGCCACCGCCGTTTCGGTGAGGCCGAGCCCCGCCGCCAGCCGTGCCGCCAGCGCCCGGTCCGGCGCATCGGGCGACACCTCATACAGTTGCAGCAGGAACGGCGTCGCCCGTCGCTTCTCGCCCCAGGCCACCAGCAACGCTGCCGCCCGCGCCAGCTCCCGCCCCGCAAGGTCCAGCGCCTGGCCGGCATCCGGCTGCGGATCGCGCGTGGCCGCCATCCGCGCAGCGAAGGCCTTGCCATCGCCATCCAGCGCCAGCGCCGCGAGCTGGCCGTAATAGGTGCTGCTCCAGGCCGCCGCGCGCGCGAACCCGTTCCGCCGCTCTGCCTCGCTGCCGGCGGCGCGCGCCAGCCAGTATTGCGCCCGCCCCTGCGTGATGGCGGCGCGGGAGGCCTCGGCCAGCGCGCGGAAATGCCCCGCCGCCGTGCCGGCATCCTTCAGCCGCCGCAGTGCGATGAACCCGGCCAGGAATTCCGCATCGGTGCGCGGCTCGCCGATCTGCGCGTGGCCGGAAGCGAGCGCATAGGCCCCGGCATCGTCGCCCTGCCGCAGCCGGCGGCGCGCCATCAGGTTGCGCTCGTCCCAGAACTGCGCCCGCCGCGCGACGGGCGTTGCGCGTTCGGCGGCGTTGCCCTGTGCCTTCCACAGCGCCACCGCCTCCTCATCGCGGCCCACGCGGCGCAGGTAGCGCGCGTGGTCCAGGAACAGCGCCGGGTCCTCGCGCTGCGGCAGCGGTACGGCGCGGGCCTGCGCCACGCCGGCGGGATCGTCGCGCCGCAGCGCCAGCCGCGCCTCGGCCAGGGCCTGCCAGGGCTTGTCGAGCCGGTCTGCCTGGCGCCGCGCCGCCGCCGGGTCTGTCCAGCTCAGCTGCTCGAAGCGCTTCAGATGGTCCTCGGGGCTGAGCACGCCGGACCAGCGCGCGATGAACCGCGCCTCCCACGCCGCATCGCCGGCCGCGGTAGCCCAGGCCGTCTTCAGCATCGGCGCGGCCGTTTCGCCCGAGGCCGCCAGCGCATCGGCGCAGCGCAGCAGCGCGCCGGTCAGCGTGGGTGCCGCGCGCTTGCATTCCGCCCGCGCCAGCGCGTTGTCCGGCTCCAGCGCCAGCGCCTCATCGCGTCGCCGCGCCAGGCTCACCTGCATCGGCCAATCCGGGTTTGTCGCCAGGAACGCCCCGATCTCGTCCACCCGCCCCTGGCCCGGGGCCATCAGCCGCATCCAGGCCACCAGCTTGCGCGCCACCGGATCGGGATGCCCGGCCACGGCCGCCTGCGCCTCCGCCCAGCGATCGGCGCGCACATGGTCCATGACCTCCTGCGCCGCACCCGCCCTGGGCAGCAGCACCGTCAGCAGGAACCCGAGACGAATCGCAACGGAGAGCATGGAACGCATGCGCCATCCTACCGCGCCCGCCCTTGCCCTGCATCCCCCACGGCACTAGGGTCACGGCCTTCCAACGGCCGGCAAACGATGAAAATCCGGCTGCAACACACCCACCGGAGGACGCAGATGTTCAAAGGGTCATACGTCGCCCTGATCACGCCCATGCGCACGGATGGCTCTGTGGACGAGAAAAAGCTTGAGGCCCTGGTGGAATGGCAGATCCAGGAGGGCACCAACGGCCTGGTCCCCACCGGCACGACCGGCGAATCGCCCACGCTGACGCATGATGAGCACAAGCGCGTCGTCGAGGTCGTGCTCTCGGTCGCCAAGGGCCGCGTGCCCGTGATCGCCGGCACCGGCTCCAACAGCACCGCCGAGGCGATCGATCTCACCAAGCACGCCAAGAAGGCGGGTGCCGATGCCGCGATGCTGGTGACGCCGTACTACAACAAGCCCACCCAGGAAGGCCTGTACCTTCACTTCAAGGCGGTGGCCGATGCGGTGGACATTCCCATCGTGGTCTACAACATCCCCGGCCGCTCGGTGGTGAACATCTCCGTCGAGACGATGGCCCGCATCGCCAAGATCCGGAACATCGTCGGCGTGAAGGATGCCACCAACGACCTCGCCCGGCCGATCCATACCCGCGCCACCTGCGGTGAGGATTTCGCCCAGATGTCCGGGGAGGATGCCACCATCCTGGCCTTCCTCGCCGGCGGCGGCCATGGCTGCATCTCGGTCACCGGCAACATCGCGCCCCGCCTGTGCAGCACCATGCACGCGGCGTGGCAGGAAGGCCGCATCAAGGATGCGCTGGCCATCCAGGACCGCCTGATGCCGTTGCACGACGCGCTGTTCAGCGAAACCTCGCCGGGCCCGATCAAGTTCGCCGCCTCCTTGCTCGGCCTCACCGCCGAGACGGTGCGCCTGCCGCTCGCCCCTCCGGGCGAGGCCACACGGGCACGCGTGCGCGATGCGATGACCAATGCGGGTCTATTGAACTAAAGGGAGGGCCGGGGCTTCCCGATACGACGGGCACGCCCCGGCCCTTTCCTCGCTGGAGTTTCCCATGGCCCCGCCCACCAAAAAGAAATCGGGCCTCATCAGCCACGGCATTGCCGCCCAGAACCGCCGTGCCCGCTTCAACTACGCCATCAAGGAAACCATCGAGGCCGGCGTGGTCCTGAAGGGGCCCGAGGTGAAATCCCTCCGCCACGGTCGCGCCACCCTTACGGAGGCCTGGGCCGGGGAGCGGGAAGGCGAGCTGTTCCTGTTCAACTGCTACATCCCGGAATACCAGGGCGGCGTGCTCAGCCGGTTCGAGCCACGCGCGCCCCGCAAGCTGCTGGTGAAGGCCAAGCAGCGCGACCAGCTGCTGGGCGCCATCGGCCGCGACGGGATGACGCTGGTGCCGCTGGATATCCATTTCAACGAGCGCGGCATGGCCAAGGTGCAGCTTGGCCTCGGCGCCGGCAAGAACAAGGCCGACAAGCGCGCCACCGTCGCCGCCCGCGATTGGCAGCGCGACAAGGCCCGCCTGATGCGCGACCGCGGCTGACCCCATGCGCCGTGCCGGCCAGCGCCTGCTTGGGCTGCTGCTCCTGGTCATGGCCGGCTGCGCCGCGGAAGCACCGGCCCTGCGCGAGCCCGGTCCGCTCGGTCGGCCGGAAGGACCCTGGGCCCAGCAATTCCACGCCGTGCCGGTGGCCGGGCCCGGCGGCCCCCGCCTGATCCTGGCCCGCCTGTGCCGCCCGCCCGGCGATGCGCCCCGCCGCCTGGCCGTGCTCAACCACGGCAAGCCGGTCAGCACCGCGGAGATCGAGGCCTTCACCCTGCCATCCTGCGAGGCGGAGCAGGTGCGCTGGTTCCTGGAGCGCGGCTTCGCCGTGATCCTGCCGCTGCGCCGCGGCTACGGCGCCAGCGGCGGCACGGTGGCCGAACGCAACCCCACCTGCGCCGCCTCGCGCGACTACGTGCCCAGCGCCACGGAATCGGCGCGCGATATTCGGGCGGCGATCGACTACGCCACCGCCCTGCCGGGCATCCTGCCAGACAAGGTGGTGGTGGTCGGCCAGTCCGCCGGCGGGCTCGGCACCGTGGCGCTGGCCAGCCTGAACGACCGGCGCATCGCGGCCCTGGCCAGCATGGCCGGCGGCGATGGCGGCCACCTCAACCGCGTGCCGGGCGCCGTCTGCCAGCCGCAGGCGCTGGAGGCCGCCATGGCCCGCTTTGGCGCCACCGCCAAGGCGCCGATGCTGTGGGTCTATACCGCCAATGACAGCTATTTCGCCCCCGACCTCGCCGCCGCCATGCACCGCGCCTTCACCGCCGCCGGCGGCCGTGCGGAGTTGGCAGCCCTGCCGGCCTGGGGGCGCGATGGGCACATCCTGTTCACCGGCCGTGGCGGCTCGGCGATCTGGGGGCCGTTGATGGAGCGCTTCCTGGGCCTGAAGCCACGCGCCGCCGCCGCCTCCGCCCTGGCGCGGCCCTAGCCGGTGCCCATATGCTGGCGCCGGAGGGTGCCATGACGGATGATCCGGAATTCGGGCCGAAAGGCGAGAAGCTGCTCGCCGCCAAGCGCGGCTGGGCCCGCGATGGACGATTGCTCACCGGCACCACGGCCGATCCGGAGGCGGATCGCCTGCCGCCGGGCCAGCGCCTGACGCAGGATTGGCCGGTGCTCGATCTCGGCGCCCAGCCGGACGTGACCGAGGCGCGCTTCCGCCTGGATGTCGATGGCGCCGTGCGCCACCCGCTGAGCCTCACGCTGGCCGAATTCATGGCCCTGCCGCAGCAGGACAGCGTGTCTGACATGCACTGCGTCACGCAATGGTCGCGCTACGACAATAGCTGGCGCGGCGTGGCCGCCCGCACGCTGCTGGAGATGGTGCAGCCGCGCGAGAGTGCGGCCCATGTCGTGCTGCATGCGTACGATGGCTACGCAACCAACCTGCGGCTTGACCAGTTCGACCAGCCGGACGTGTTCCTGGTGCACAGCTGGGAAGGCGCCCCGATCACCCGCGAGCATGGCGGCCCGGTGCGCGCCCTCATTCCGCGGTTGTACCTGTGGAAATCCACCAAGTGGATCCGCCGTATCGAGATCACGGAGCGCGACAAGCCCGGCTTCTGGGAGCGCAACGGCTACCATAACAACGCCGATCCCTGGCAGGAGGAACGCTATGGCTGAGGCAACGCGGCGCCTGCTGCTGGCCGCCATCCTGGCGTCGGCCGCGTCACGCACGGAGGCACGGACGATGGAACAGCTGGCCTGGGACTTCACCTTCCCGGATATCGAGGGCGGCACGCTCGATTTTGCCGCCCACAAGGGGCGCGTGCTGCTGGTGGTCAACACCGCCAGCTTCTGCGGCTACACCCGCCAGTACGACGCCCTGCAGAAGCTGCACACCGACCGCGCGAAGGAAGGGCTGGTGGTGGTTGGCATCCCCTCCCAGGACTTCAACCAGGAAGCTGGCACCGAGGCTGAGGTGAAGCGCTTCTGTGAGGCGAATTTCGGCATCGACTTCCCGATGACGGCGATCCTGAAGGTGCGCGGCCCGCAGGCCCATCCCTTCTATCGCTGGGTGAAAGGCGTGCGCGGCTGGGAGCCGGGCTGGAACTTCAACAAGGTACTGGTGGGCCGCGATGGCCGCGTGGCTGGGGTGTTCGGCGCCTCGGACGAACCCGCCGGCAGCCGCCTCTCGTCCGCTATCGCCACCGCCATTGCCACCCCGGGCACCAGCCAGGGCTGATCCGGCCCCAGCCTACATTCGTATCCAATCGTCTCCGATACGGATGATGGCTGCCGGACCCTGCAGCGCCGTGCTAGCTCTTTCGTGAGGTGACCCTGGCCGCGGCCGGGGCCGTATCCCAGGACGATACCTCCGGGGGGAGCGCCGTGGATATCGATGTGCAGATCCGGGCGGCGCGGCTGAGGGCGGTGTTCGAGCGGCTTCCGGTGACGCTGGCCATCACGACGGTCAATTCCGCCGCGGCCGCCTTCGTGCTCGCCGCAAGTGGCACGGGCCGCATGGCCTGGGCCTGGCTTGCGCTGCTGGCCGGGCTGACTGTGCTGCGGGCCGCGCTGTGGCTGCGCTTCCGCCATGCCGGGATCGGCCATGCCGGGGTGTGGCTGGGGCTGGCATTGGGCGGTGCCTTTGCCTCCGGGCTGGTCTGGGGGCTGGGTGCGGTGCTGCTGCCAGGCACGGAGGCCGGCGCGATCGGCTCCACCGGCCCGTTGGTGATGCTGCTGCTGCTTGCCGCGATGTGCGCCGGGGCGGCCACGGTGCACGGCATGCATGTGCCGGTGGCCCTGGCCTTCGTGCTGCCGGCCTGCCTGCCGCTGGCCGTCGGCCTGGCCGCACGGGGGGACACGCGGTACTGGCTGATGGCCGCCGCGGTGCTGTTGTTCGCCGCGACCATGGCGTGGGCGGCCCGCCGCTCGGCCCGGCATTTCGGCGACACCCTGCGCCTGCAGATCGAGCTGGCACGCCGCACCCATGAGCTGGACGCGGCCAATGCGGCGCTGCGGGCGGAGATCGAGGACCATCGCGCCACCGGCGCGACGCTGCGCCAGGCACAGCGCATGGAGGCGATCGGGCAGCTGAGCGGCGGCATCGCGCATGACTTCAACAACGTGCTGGCGGTGATCGGCGGCAACCTGCAACTGATCGGCAAGCGCGGCGAGGGCAATGCGGATATCCAGCGCCTGGTCGCCGCGGCCGAGCGCGCCACCGAGCGGGGCGCCCGGCTGACCGCCAGCCTGCTGTCCTTCTCGCGCGAGCAGCGCCTGCGGCCGGAGGAGGTGGACCTCAACGCGATGCTGCGGGAGGCCGCGCCGATGCTGCGCCGCACGCTGCATGGGCGGATGGAACTGGCGCTGGAACTGGCGCCGGTGCGGTTGCTGGTGCTGGCCGACCCCGCGCAGTTCCAGGCCGCGTTGCTGCACCTGGTGATCAATGCGCGCGATGCCAGCCCGCCGGGGCGGCGGCTGACCATCGCCACCAGCCTGGTGGCGCAGGACGAGGCGGGCGCCTTCGCCTGCGTGCGGGTGAGCGACACCGGGCCCGACATGGCGCCGGAGGTGGCGGCCCGTGCCTTCGAGCCTTTCTTCACCACGCGCGAGGTGGGGCAGGGCAGCGGGCTGGGCCTGTCGCAGGTTCATGGCTTCGCCCACCAGTCCGGCGGCACCGCCCGGATCGAGCAACCGCCGGAGGGCGGGGTGGCGGTGAGCCTGCTACTGCCCGCGCTGCTGGTGGCCGAGCCCGCCCCGGCGATGGATGAGGCGCCGGCCTTCGCCGGGCGGGTGCTGCTGGCGGAGGACGATGCCGATGTGCGCGAGGTGCTGAAGGAGAGCCTGGCCGCCAGCGGCTGGGAGGTGACCGAGGCCGCCGATGGGGCGGCGGCGAGCGCGGTTCTGGAAGGCGATGTGCCGCTGGATATCCTGGTGACCGACGTGGTGATGCCCGGCGCGGTGAGCGGGGTGGCGTTGGTGCGGTCGGCAGCCCGGCTGCGGCCGGAGCTGCCGGTGCTGCTGATCTCCGGCTACCCCACCGCCACGCTGGCGGCACAGGGCGCGGAGGAGGCCGAGATGAACCTGCTGCGCAAGCCGTTCACCCACACCGAGCTGCTGGCCCACATGCGCCAGGCCCGGCAGGCGGCCGGGCGCCGGCCAGTGGATGGACCAGTGGATCAGCCGGTTCTGTTCAGCCGCTGAACCTGCCGGATTTGGGGAAGCCGTTCGGCGGCAGGCGGCCAACCTGGCCGCGTTCGCCGAGCCAGTCGGTCAGTTTTTCCTCGGTGCGGGTCTTGTCGCCCAGGCGCCAGGTGAGGCCGTCGGCCATGGCGAAGGTCTTGAGGTCGGCCAGGGTCGCGTCCTTGTATTTCTGCAGCATCACGCCGCCGCCGCGGGCCAGCTCCGGCACCTGTTCCAGCGGGAAAACCAGCAGCTTGCGGTTGCTGCCGATGATGGCGACGTGGTCGCCATTCACCGGGGCGATGAGGGCGGCTTCCTCGCCGGGCTTGAGGTTGAGCACCTGCTTGCCGGTGCGCTTTTCCGCCAGCAGGTCTTCCGCCTTCACCACGAAGCCGCGGCCGGTATCGGAGGCGACGAGGTGCTTGATGCCATCGCGCCAGATGAACAGGGCGGTGACGTCGTCCTCGTTGGTGAGGTCGACCACGAGGCGGATCGGCTGGCCGTCGCCGCGCCCGCGGGGGAGGTCGCCGGCCTTGAGCGTGTAGGCGCGGCCGTTGGTGGCGAAGAGGCAGAGGCGATCGGTGGTCTCGCAGGGGACGATCAGCTTGAGGCGGTCGCCTTCCTTGAACTTCAGGTCGTCGGGGTTGGCGACCGACCCCTTCACGGCGCGGACCCAGCCCTTGTCGGACAGGATGACCGTGATCGGCTCGCGTTCCATGTAGGCGTCGGGGTCGACGATGATTTCCTTCTGGGGGCCGGCGAGTTCGGTGCGGCGGTTGCCGAGGGGGCCTTCGCCGAACTTGCCCTTGATGGTTTCCAGCTCGCCCACGATGCGGTCCCAGCGCTTCGCTTCGCTGCCGAGGAGGGTTTGCACCTCCTTCAGCTCCTTGGTGAGGTTCTTGTGTTCCTTGCGGATCTCCATCTCCTCCAGGCGGCGCAGGCTGCGCAGGCGCATGTTGAGGATGGCTTCGGCCTGGGTATCGGTCAGCGAGAAGGTGCGGATGAGGACGGTTTTGGGTTCGTCCTCCGTGCGGATGATGCGGATGACCTCATCGAGGTTGAGGTAGACGGCGAGGAAGCCTTCGAGGATTTCGAGGCGACGCTGGATGGCGGCGAGGCGGTGGTTGCTGCGGCGGACCAGGACTTCCTGGCGGTGGGCGAGCCACTGGGAGAGCAGGGGCTTGAGGCCGAGGACCTGGGGGGTGCGTTCGGCGGTGAGCACGTTCATGTTGAGCGGGAAGCGGGATTCCAGCGCGGTGGCGCGGAACATGGTGGCCATGAGGGCTTCCGGCTCCACGCCGCGGGCCTTGGGTTCCAGCACCAGGCGGACGAGTTCGGTGGATTCATCGCGGACGTCGCCGAGGAGGGGGAGTTTCTTTTCCTCCATGAGCTGGGCGATCTGCTCGATGAGGCGGGATTTCTGGACCTGGTAGGGGATCTCGGTGATGACGATGGACCAGGTGCCCATGCGGCCCTTTTCCACCTCCCACTTCGCACGCAGGCGGAAGCCGCCGCGGCCGGTTTCGTAGGCCTGGAGCATGCTGGCGGGTTCTTCCACCAGCAGGCCGCCGGTGGGGAAATCGGGGCCGGGCATGAAGGCCAGCAGGTCTGCCGTGGTGGCATCGGGGTGGCGGATGAGGTGGATGGCGGCGGCACAGACCTCGCCGGCATTGTGGGGCGGGATGGAGGTGGCCATGCCGACGGCGATGCCGGCGGCCCCGTTGGCGAGCAGGTTGGGGAAGCTGCCGGGCAGGACGACCGGCTCGGCTTCCTCGCCGTCGTAGGTCGGCCGGAAATCGACCGCGTCCTCATCGATGCCGGCCAGGAGGGCCTTGGCGACTTCGGTGAGGCGGGCTTCGGTGTAGCGCATCGCCGCGGGGTTATCGCCGTCGATATTGCCGAAGTTCCCTTGGCCTTCGACCAGGGGGAAGCGGGCGGCGAAATCCTGGGCGAGGCGGACCATGGCATCATAGATCGAGGCGTCGCCGTGGGGGTGGTACTTGCCCATGACGTCGCCGACGATGCGGGCGCATTTCTTGAAGCCGGCGGTGGGATCGAGCCGAAGCTGGTGCATGGCGTAGACGAGGCGGCGGTGCACGGGCTTGAGGCCGTCGCGCAGGTCCGGCAGCGAGCGGCTGGTGATGGTGGACATGGCATAGGCGAGGTAGCGCTGGGAGAGCGCCTCGCGCAGCTTGGTGTCTTGCACGTTGCCGATCAGGTCATCGGGCATCGGGGGATTGGTCCTTCAGGGCGGTGACGCGGTCGTACAGGGCGATTCGGGCTTGGGGCAATGGCTTGTGTTGCAGGCCGAACACGTCGCGGGCGAGGAAGTGGGCGGTGAGGCGGAGGCCATCCGCCCATTCGGGGGGCGATCCCTCGCCGCCTTCGATGAGGAAGGGGGGGAGGGGGAGGAGACGGTCCTTCCAGGTGCCTGCCGCTTCCTCGCTGACGGCGCGGCCGGTGCGGGGGGATACGTAGGCCAATTTTCCTGAATTACCCAGCCCGGATTCGCCGGAGATGGCGCAGGTGGTGAGATCGAGGCCGTAGCCGAGGTCGCGCAGGAGGGCGAGTTCCCAGCGGATGAGTTCGGCCATCTGGCGTTCGGGCTGGGGGAGGCGGGCGAGGAGGTGGAGCAGGCCATCGAAGGCGGCGGGGTAGGGGTGGCGTTCCGGCAGGCCGCCTTCGGCCACCGCGCAGCTGGCGGTGAGCATGGTGAGGGCGAGGGCATCATCCAGCACCAGGGCGGCGGCGGGGTGGATGAGTTCGGCGGAGAAGGAGCCGAGCTGATCGGACAGGCGGCCGATCCAGCGGACCTGGATGAGGTTGCCGGGCTGCCAGAGGGCGGCGCGGGTGCGGGACTGGGCGCCGCGGGCGAGGCCGCGATGGGCGCCGTGGATTTCGGTCATGACCGTGGCGAGGGCGTCTGCCTCCCCGTAGGGGCGGGCATCGAGGATGATCGCGGGGGCTTCCCATTCCATGGCGGTGTTGTGGGGGGTGGGGGCGGGGTTCGCAAGGGTGGTTTTAGTAGAATGGAGTGATATCGTAATGAAATGGGCGTGCGTTGGGGTGGGTGGGGTCAGCCGTATTTTTTGCGGAAGTAGCGGGCGGCGGCGATGATGTTGGGCGGGAGGTTGAGCCTGGGATCGGTGAGTTTCCAGGGGCGTTCGGGGCGCGGTTTCCTGGGGCGCGGCTTGCGCGGGGCGCGCGGGGGCAGGCGCAGCCAGTCCGGGAGGGTGGCGCCGAGCATGCGGGCGAGCGGGCGCAGCAGGCGGGCGGCCTGGGGGGAGGCGGCGACGAGGTCGCGCAGGTCCTGCCGGTTGGCGAAGATGTGGTTGAGGGCTTCGCCGCCCTGGGCGGCGGGTTGCCAGACCCGGACGAGCCAGGCCTGGCCGGAGGGGTCGCGCTCGCGGGGCGGTTTGGGGGTGGTTTGTGCCTCGGGCGTGGGGCGCGGCTTGGGCGCGCGGGGGGTGAGGGGCTTGCGGCGGGGCTTGGGGAGGGTGCCTTCGAGCCAGCGCAGGGCGAGGCGATCCAGCCTGGCGACGAGCACGTGCATCCGCACCTGGCCCCGCGCGATGCGCCAGAGG
>JAPLOI010000076.1:0-125217 GCA_026400815.1 Alphaproteobacteria bacterium | reverse complement strand
GGGGGGTGACGGGATGAAGGGAGAGGGCGGCGGTGCGCAACTGCCGCCAGATGAAAATCAGCGACAGGCGCAGTGCTGCTCCCAGGGGGGTGCGGGGTTCGAAATGCATGGGAGTTAATATGACTGACGGAAGGGACGATGGGTAGGGGTGTTTATATGTTCTAACAGCATGGGTGGAGTGCGGTGGGTGGGGTGGGTTTGGGGTTGCAGCGGGGTTTGGGGCGACCCCGCGCCAAGGCGCGGGCTACGGCGGAGATTTGTTGAAGCGCGGCTTGGAGGGGCTTATCTAGACGTGGTGTCTAGACGGGGGTGGCGGTGGCGCTGAGCATCAAGACGAACGAGGCCGATGTGTTGGCGCGGGCGCTGGCGGCGCTGACCGGCGAGACGATGACGGAGGCGGTGACGGTGGCGCTGCGCGAGCGGCTGGCGCGGGAGCGGGCGCGGCGGGAGGCCGAAGGGGATTTTGTGGCGCGGGCGACGCAGGCCGCGGCGCGGCTGCGGGTTCACTATGACACGCGGCCGGTGACCCAGGCCGAGTGGGACGACGCTTCGGGCGAGAGCTGAGGTGATCGTGGTCGATTCCTCGGCAGTGGCGGCGATCCTGTTCGGGGAGGCGGCGGCGGTGCCGTTGCTGACGCGGTTGGGGGCGGCGCGCGAGCGGGTGATGTCGGTGGTGAACTATGTGGAGGTTGGCACCGTGCTGGCCGGGCGGCGGCTGACGCAGCGGGAACGGGCACTGGCGGAGCTGGACCGGTTCCTGGACGAGGTGGGGATTGGGCTGGCGCCGGTGGATGCGGCGCAGGCGCGCGCGGCGATGCGGGCGCGGGTGCGGTTCGGGAAGGGGATGGGGCATGGCGGGACGCTGAATTTCGGCGATTGCTTCGCCTATGCGCTGGCGATGGCGTTGGAGGCGCCGCTGCTGTTCGTGGGGGATGATTTCGGGCGGACGGATGTTCGGGTGGCGATGGTGTTATGAAATCCAACTGAGTATTGATTGCATAAGCGTGCCGTGTTGCAGTGGTCAGGATTGTGCGCAGTGGGGACGCGATGCGGCACTGGCTGCTGATTGGACTGGTTTTCCTGGCGGGTTGTGGCGCTCCTTTGGACCGGGAGGCGGAGCTGGCAGCCTTTCGCGATGCACGGCCGCCCTTTGTGACATTCCAGACGCTGCCCTACGAGAAGGTGGCGGTTCCGTCCGACACCGCGTTCCAAATCATGCGCGGCAGCCCGGTGATGGAGCTGGAGACGTATGGGAAGACCTTCGCGAAAGGGTTCGAACTGCCGGTGGGTGCGGCGGGGCTCAACATTGAGGTGGCGAGCTACGTGGTGCGCGGCGGTCGGGCCTTTCATCCGATCGTGACGTTGCTGGATGAGACGCGGACGCCGGTGCGCGCGACGTCGTCGAGCGCGGTGCATGTGGTGAGCAATCCGAGATCGGGCGGAACCTGGCGCATGTTGATCCTGGTGCAAGTGCAGCCGGAGGAGCGGGCGCGGGTGCGCTACCTGGCGGTGCACACCAGCCGCGAGATCGTGGAGGTGGGCTTCGCGCTGGCGGATGAGCCGTGGCAGGAGGCGCGGTCGGCGCCGATCTTCATCTACATTCCGGCCGGTGGCGGTAGCAGTGGGCCTGGACAGGCGCCACGGATCGGGAGTTCGCCGGCGGGGCCGCTTTCGCTCACGATCTCGGAGATGCGGCGATGACGCGGGCGCTGTGGGCGGCATTGGTGGTTCTGCTGCTGGCGGGGTGCGGGCCGAGCGAGGTGGAGCGGCGGGCGGTGGCGGCGCTGCGCGACCCGGGGACGCGGGTGGTGCGGTTTTCCGAGCTAGCCTATGCGCCGCTGGCGTTTCCGTCGCGCACGGCCTTCGACATCGATGGGGCGAGCCCGGTGGTGGAGATTCCGCTGTGGGGGCGCAGCTATGCGAAGGGGTTTGCGCTACCCGCCTCTGCCGGGGAGATGCGGGTGATCATTTCCAGCACCTACAACGGCGATGGTCTGTTCTTTGCGATGCTGACGGTGCTGGACGCGGAGATGCGCCCGCTGATGACGACGGAGGTCAATGCGGCGCGGCAGTGGGAGCGATGGATTGGGGTGCCGATCCAGGTGGAGGTGCCGGTGCTGTTGGCGGGGGATCTGCGACGGCAGGCGCGGTATGTTGTGGTGCATACGACCGGCGCCGTGGAGCTTGCAGAGCAAGAGGCTTTCGAGCCGTTTCAGGTGACGCAGCGGGGGCCGGTGATTTTCTTCGTGCCATCGGTCCCGCCGCGCGAACCGACGGCGCCGAAGCGGCCTCGGCGTGCGGCGATCGGCTCGGTGGTGATCGAGTTGGCGCCGCCGCTTATTTGAGAGGGCTGGTGCGGTTCGGTGGCGGGTCCGCTTCGCGACCCGCCCTACTTTATTTGGAAAGTCTTTTTGCTTCTTTTTCTTCAGAAAAAGAAGGCGCTTACTTTCTTGCGAGGAAGGTTTCCGCGAGTTCGATGGTCTGCGCGGTGTAGGTGGGGCCGCCTTCGCGGGCCATGGGGGTTTCGCTGTGGCTGGCCATCCAGGCCATGACGAGGATTCTTCGGGCCATGATGAGGGTGGGGAGCATGGCCTGGTGGTTGGGCGGGAGGGGGGCGACCTTCGCGTAGCCTTCGAGCCAGCTGGACTGGAGGGCGGGGATGATGGGGGTGTGTTCGTGCAGCGTGATGGCGGCGGCGAAGTCGTAGAGGTGCCAGGAGAGGCCGCAGTCGTCGAAATCGATGACGTGCATCTGGGGGCCGTCGACGAGGAGGTTGGCCAGGCGCATGTCGGCGTGGACGAGGCCGAAGCGGTCTGGGGTTTGGCCGTAGGTTGAGAGGTGGTGGCGGATTTTCTCGCTGGCACGGGCGATGATGGCCGCGCCTTCCGGGGTGAGGCCGAGGCCGGATTGCCAGGGGCCCCAGAGGCGGCGTTCGCCGAGCATGGCATCCCAGTCCCATAGTTTGCGGGTGAAGCCTGGGGGGCGGGGCCAGGTGGCGGCGTGTTGGTGGAGGCGGGCGGTGATGGCTCCGAGGGTGTGGAACCACGGGACGAGGGCGGCGTCGGCGGCGGGTTCCTGGCCCCGGAGGAACTGGAAGGCGACGGCGTGGCGGGTGGGGAGGCCGGTGGGGGAGGGCAGCGTGGCGACGGGGTCGCCGGTGGTGGTGGGGTGGATGGCGGCGGTGGAGACGTGGCCGGAGGTGCGCAGGGCCTCGATCCAGGCGAGTTCGGAGCGGATTTCCTGCTCCGTGTGGTAGCCGACGCGGTGGATGCGCAGGATGAGGGGGGCGGGGGCTTCCGGGTCTGAGAGGCGCCAGGTGGCGTTTTCGGAGATGTTGAGCAGGGTGGGTTCGGTGCGCGGGGAGAGGCCCCAGAGGGGGAGGGCGGCCTGGATGGCGGCCTGCATGTCGGCCAGGACGGTGGGGGTGTATTCCGTGTCGGTCATGGGGCGAGCGTAAGGGAGGCGGGCCGGGCTATGCCAGGGATTCGATGCGCAGGGGGAATTTGCCGCGGGTGAGGAGGGGTGCGGGGCGGGTCTCTTGGACCGGATTGTCCTGGACGAGATCGCGCCCGAGAGGCTGCCTCAGCGGGGCGCGAGGTCGCAGCGGAAGCCCAGCGCCTTGGTGTCGGCGGTGGGGCGCACGGTGCGGGTGTTCACGGTGTCGGGCTGGCAGAGGCCGCTGCGCTGCAGGACGATCGCCTGGCCCGCGATGGTCATCGCGACATCGAGGCGGCTGCCGGCGGGGCAGCGGTGGCGCGCGACGTCGGCGATGACCTGGTCGGCTGTGCGCAGCGTGTCCCAGCCCGAGGCGGCGCAGCGTGGTGGCTCCTGCGCCAGGGCCGGGGCCGCCAGCAGGGAGAGGAAAGCCAGGATCGGTGCGCGGGCCATGGCGTGCTCCTTGCACGGGAATGTTCCGTGTGGGGAGCAAGGTAGCGCGAAGCCGGCGGGCGGGAACAGGGAATGGTGCCGCGCGCTTCAGTCGAAATCGGCGGGCAGGCCGGGGTTGCGGTGGTGTTCGAACATGCGGCGGAGCTGGGCGGGGGTGGTGCGGTCGATCGAGAGGTCGGTGGGCAAGGCGTGTTCGGGGAAGAAGGCGATTTCGCTGGTCTCGGCGGAGGTTTTGGCTTCGCCGCCGGTGATCTCGCAGAGGAAGAAGAGCTTGGCGGCGCTGAAGGGCTGGGGGGTGTGGCCTTGGCGGGTGCGGTCCAGCGCGGCGGCGAGTTTGGTGGGGCGGACGGTGAAGCCGGTTTCTTCCTGGGCTTCCTTGGCGGCGTTCTCGGCGGGGGTGAGGTTGATGTCGGCCCAGCCGCCGGGGAGGGTCCAGAGGTGGTGGTCCGCTGTTTCGCGGACGAGGAGGAGTTGGTTGTTGCGGAAGATGGCGGCGCGGACATCGAGCTTGGGGGTGGGGTAGCCCCATTCGCGGGCGAAGGCGGCTTCGAGGGTGGGGGCCGGGGTGGTGGAGTGGGTGGCCATGATCTCGGCGGCCAGGGCGCGGAGGCGTTCGTAGCGGGCCTGGTCCCAGTGGGAGGTGGGGAAGGCGAGGCCGGTTTGGGCCATGGCCTGGAGTTCTCGGGCCCAGAGGAGCCAGGTGGGGTCTTGCATGCGTGTGCGGGGCGGAGAGCCCCCCTCCGGCTCCCCCCGCGTGCGGGGGGAGGGCAGCTTGTTATTGCGGGTCTTCGAGGCCGATGGCGCGGAGGCGTGCGCCTTCCTCGTCCCAGCCGGCGCGTTCCTTGACGTTGAGGAAGAGGTGGACGGGGCGTTCGAGGAGGTGGGTGAGCTGGGCGCGGGCCTTGGCACCGATGTCGCGGATGCGCGCACCCTTGGCGCCGATCAGGATCGCCTTGTGGTTGGGGCGGGCGACGTAGACGGTGGCCTCGATGCGGACGGAGCCGTCCTTGCGTTCCTGGAAGCTCTCGGTTTCCACGGTGGCGGCGTAGGGCACTTCCTCGTGGGTTTGCAGGAAGATCTGCTCGCGGACGATCTCGGCGGCCAGGAGGCGGTCGGGGAGGTCGGTGAGGTCGTCCTCCGGGTAGAGCCAGGGGCCTTCGGGGACGGCGGCGGCCAGCGCATCTTGCAGTTCGTCCACGCCGTCGCCGGTGGCGGCTGACACCATGTAGGTCTCGGAGAAGGGGACGAGGGCGTTGAGGCCGGCGACCAGGGGCAGGAGGGTGGCCGGCGAGACGAGGTCGGCCTTGTTGAGGACGAGCCAGACGGATTGGGTGGCCTGGCGGTCTTTCAGGCGTTCGGCGATTTCGCGGACGGAGTCTGTCAGGCCGGCCTTGGCGTCGACCAGGAGGATGATGGTGTCGGCATCCTGCGCGCCGGTCCAGGCGGCGGCGACCATGGCGCGGTCGAGCCGGCGCTTGGGCTTGAAGATGCCGGGGGTGTCGACTAGGAGGACCTGGCTTGGGCCGCGCATGAGGATGCCGAGGACGCGGAAGCGGGTGGTTTGCGCCTTGGGCGAGACGATCGAGAGCTTGGCGCCGGTCATCCTGTTGAGCAGGGTGGACTTGCCGGCGTTGGGGGCGCCGACGATGGCGACAAAGCCGCATTTGGTGGTCATGATTTCAGCATCCCGAGCAGGGTCTCCGCGGCGGCTTGTTCGGCGGCTTTCTTCGCGGCGGCCGAGGCGCTGGCGGAGGTGCCGGCAACCGTGACCGCGATCACGAAGATGGGGGCGTGTGATGGGCCGGTGGCCGAGACCACCTTGTAGGCCGGCGCGGGCAGGCCGCGGGCATGGGCCCATTCCTGCAGGGCGCTCTTGGCATCCTGCGGCGGGCGGATCTGCGATTGGGTGATGGTTTGCCAGGCGCGGCGGATGAAGGCGCGCGCAGGATCGAGCCCGGCATCGAGGAAGAGGGCGCCGATCGAGGCCTCGATCGCGTCCGCCAGTACGGTGGCGCGGCGGCGGACGCCGGCGCGGGCTTCGGGCGTGGCGACGTCGAGCAGGGCGGGCAGGCCGAGGGTTTCGGCGATCTCGGCCAGGACGGGCTGGGAGACGAGCTGGGCGAGGCGCTTGCCTAGCGCGCCCTCGTTCTCCGACGGGAAGCGTTCGATCAGCCATTCCGCGACGAGCAGGCCGAGCACGCGGTCGCCGACGAATTCGAGGCGTTCGTTGGAGCCGAGGCCGGCATTGGCGGAGCGGTGGGTGAGGGCTTCGCGCAGGAGTTCCGGGCGGGCGAAGCGGTGGCCGAGCAGCGCCTCGGCCTGGGCCAGGTGCGTGGCGTCGAGGCCGGAGGGAGGTGGGGCCGGGCGGCGGCGCTTGCTTGGGCGCGGGGGGGTCAAGTGATGCCCGAGAAGAGGCGGGACCAGCGGATCTGGGCGGGCCAGTTCCAGACCTGCCACCAGGGCGACTGGGAATCGACCGAGAAGAAGATGAACTCGGCGCGGCCGACGAGGTTTTCCAGCGGGATGAAGCCGACGCCGCCATTGGGGTCCCGGCTGTCGGACGAGTTGTCGCGGTTGTCGCCCATGGCGAAGACGTGGTCGGCGGGGACCTTGAATTCCTGGGTGTCATTGAAGCCGCCGCTATCGGTCATCTTGGCGATGTCGTGGCTGCGGCCGCCCTTGCCGGTGCTGTCGGGCAGGGTTTCGACGAAGCGGCGCATCTGGACGCGGACGAAGCCGTCGCGCTCCACGTAGTCGCCGAGGAGGCGGCGGGGGGCCTGTTCGCCGTTGATGTAGAGCTGGCCGGCCTTGACCTGCACGCGGTCGCCGGGGAGGCCGACAATGCGCTTGATGTAGTCCGTGCTGTTGTCGCGCGGGACCTTGAAGACGGCGACGTCGCCGCGGCGCGGGGTGGCGGCGAAGACGCGGCCGGACCAGAGGTTGGGGGCGAAGGGCAGGGAATAGCGCGAGTAGCCGTAGCTGTATTTGGAGACGAAGAGGTAGTCCCCGATCAGCAGCGTGGGGATCATCGAGCCGGAGGGGATGTTGAACGGCTCGAACGCGACCGTGCGGATGCCGATGGCGATGAGGCCGGCATAGACGATGGTCTTGATGTTCTCGACGAGCGTGCCGGCGGCGCGTTGGGGCATGGAGATGAGGTGTTCCGGACGCTGGGACGCGCTTGGGGGGGTAAGAGGCGATCAACCGCAGGGGCGGCGGTTTGTCAAGGAAGCGGCATGGCTTTTGGCGCAGGGCGGGCGTGCCAGGCGGTGAGGATGGCCTGTTCCTCGGCGGCGGTGAGGCCCGTGGGTTGGGCGTTGGTGGCCTGTGCCCAGGCAAGTGTGTCGCGGGCTGTCTGTTGCAGGGGGCGCAGGGTGAGGCCGGCGGCCAGCGCGGGGCGGGCACTTCGGGTGAGGAAGCCAGCGTTCTCCGGCACGGGGAGCCAGAGGGGCAGGGCGCGGGGGCCGGCCCATTTGCGGACGTTTTGCGCTTCGAGGAAGGCGCGGTCGGCCCAGGTGAGGTGGGGCGTGGCGCCGATGCCGTTGGCGATGTCGGCGAGGAACTGGCCGGTTTGGGTGGGGATTCCGACGGCGTCGATGGCGCCGGTGAGGTTGGTTTCGGCGGCGTGGATGATCCAGGCGGCGAGGTCGCGCACGTCGATCACCTGGACCATGTCGGTGGGCGCGATGCCGGCGAGGGTTTCGCCGCTGCGGGCGAGGCGCAGGGGCCAGTAGGTGAAGCGGCCGGTGGGGTCTTCCGGGCCGACGATGAGGCCGGGGCGGCAGAGGAAGGCGCCCGCGCCGACGGCCTGTTCGCAGGCGACCTTGGTGGGGCCGTAGTTCTCGCTGGTGCTGTATTCCACCTCCGGCGCGCTGGGGGCGAGCATGGTGGCGGTGGTGGGGGTTTGGCCGGGGATGCTGTTGTCGGCGTAGACGCTGACGGTGGAGACGAAGGTCCAGTGGCCGGCGCGGGGGCGCAGGGTGGCGACGGCGCGGCGGACCTGGCCGGGGTGGCGGCCGACATCCACAACCGCGTCGAAGCTTTCCTGCTCCAGCGCGGCGAGGCCGTTCGGGGCTTCGCGGTCGATGGGGACGAGGCGGGCGCCGGGCGGGACGGCGCCGGTGATGCCGCGGGCGGCGCAGGTGACCTGGTGGCCGCGGGCGACCGCGTCGGCGGCGATGGCGCGGCCGAGGAACTGGGTGCCGCCGAGGATGAGGATGCGCATGGGAACTCCTATCAGGCGGTGGGCGCCATCGGGCGGGCGGCGTGAGACAGGTGCCGACGGAAGAATGCCAGCATCGCAGCCCAGGCGCGATTGCTGGCGTCCGGGCCCAGGACGTGGCCCTCGCCTTCGAAGAAATGCGCTTCCGGGGCGTGTCCTGACATGGCCAGGCGTTCGACAAGCCGGCGGGCCATATCGGCGCCCCAGGTTTGATCGGCGGCGCCCTGGGTGATGAAGACGGGATACTGTGCAAGTGACGGGTGGAGCGGCGTGCCCGGGCGCGTCCTGTCGTGACCTCCCTGCCAGCGCCACGCGGGACGGGCCGGATCCCCTGCCCAGGGCGCCCCTGTGGTGAAGTCTGATGCGATGAAGGCGGGCCAGGTGACATCCGGCGGGGCGTGGACGGCGATGGCCGCGGGGCGGATCGGTGCCTTCGCCTCGGCCAGCAGCCCAGCTAGGAGCAGCGCCCGTTCGGCACCGCGGGAAATGCCGTAGAGGCCAAGCCCGCAGGCGAATGGGGCGATCTGTGCTTGCATCGCGGCGAGAGCGTCTGCGGTGCTCTCAAGGGGCACATCATCGATGTCGGGATGAAGGGGCCAGCGCTGGGGCTGCGTATAGGCGTGGCTGAGTGCGGCGAAACCGTTCGCCGCGAACAGGCATGCCGTCAGGTCGTTCCATCCGGCCCATCCGCCCTCGCTGCCGTGCAGGCAGACAATTCCGCCCAGGGGCGTGGTGGCGGGCCAGTAGATCGTGTCACCGGCGGCCGTACGGGTGCGGCGGATGGCCGGTGCCGCGTCGACGACGGTCACGTTCCGAACCCTGGACCCTGCGGAAGGGCTTCGATGATGACCTGGGCGAAGGCGTAGGGGTGCTCGTCGGTGAGGGTGAGGTGGATGTGGGCGGCCATGCCTTCGGGGGTGATGGCCTGGAGGCGGCGGGCGGCGCCGCCGGTGAGGACGAGCAGGGGGCGGCCGCCTGCGGCATTCTCCACGCCGATGTCTGACAGGAAGACCCCGCCGGCCATGCCGGTGCCGAGGGCCTTGGCGCCCGCCTCCTTGGCGGCGAAGCGCTTGGCGTAGGTGCCGGCGCGGCTGCGGGGGGGCTTGGCGTCGGCATAGGCGCGCTCGACCTCGGTGAAGAGGCGCTCGGTGAAGCGGGGGCCGTGGCGGTCGAGCATCTGCTCGATGCGGCGGATGTCGCAGAGGTCGGAGCCTAGGCCTAGGATCATAAGGAAGAGTCTTCTTTTTCTGAAGAAAAAGAAGCAAAAAGACTTTTCTGACTTTGGGCCCGGGTGGTGGAGAGACCCGGGTCTAAGCGGATAAAAGTTTTTTGGTTCTTTTTTTCAAAAAAGAACATGCTTCCTTACCCGCGCGCCCGCTCAACCTGGTGGACGCTCTTGGCGGCGCGCAGGCCGGCGATGACGCTGACGAGTTGGTGGAGGTCGCGGACTTCGACATCGACCAGCATTTCCAGGAAATCCGCCTGCCGGTTGGTGATGCGCAGGTTGACCACTTCGCCGTCCTGCTTGGCGATGGCGTTGGTGACGTGGGCGATGGCGGCACCGTCATTGTCGGCGATGACGCTGACGCGGCCGGTGTGGCCGCTGCCTTTCCCGCCGGGGGAGGTGAAGGCCGACGGTTCCCAGTCCACGTCGATGAAGCGTTCCGGGGTAGCGGCGAAGCTTTCCAGCGTGAGGCATTCGCGGGTGTGGATGGTGACGCCCTTGCCGGTGGTGACGATGCCGACGATGCCGTCTCCGGGCAGGGGGTGGCAGCAGCCGGCGTAGTGGACTGCCATGCCGGGGACGAGGCCGCTGATCGGCATGGAGGCGGTGCCGACGGCGCCATTGCCGCGGGTGGCGCGGCCGGCAAGCGGGGGCAGCATGCGCGGGGCGCGGGCGGACTGGCGCAGTTCCGGATAGGCGGCGGTGACGACATCGCGCGCGCCGAGATTGCCGTTGCCGACGGCGACGTAGAGGTCGTCGAGATTGGCCTGCTTGAGCGGCTTGAGGGCGGTATCGAGGACCCGTTCGGAGCCGTCCAGCCCTTCGGCGCGGAAGGCCTTGGCGAGCGCGCTGCGGCCCTGGTCGCGGTACTGGTCGCGCTGCTGCTGCTGGACGTAGCGGCGGATGCGGGCACGGGCCTTGCCGGTGACAACGAAGCGTTCCCATTGCGGCGAGGGGGTGCCGCCGCGGGCCGTCATGATCTCTACCTGGTCGCCGTTCTGCAGCACGTGGCGGAGCGGGAGGAGGCGGCCGTTGACCTTGGCGCCGACGCAGGTGTCGCCGACCTGGGAGTGGACGGCGTAGGCGAAATCGACCGGGGTGGCGCCGCGGGGGAGCTGGATCAGCTGGCCCTTGGGCGTGAAGCAGAAGACCTGGTCCTGGTAGAGTTCCAGCTTGGTGTATTCGAGCAGGTCTTCGGTGCCGACGTTCTCGAGGATTTCGAGGAGGTCATCGACCCAGCGCATGCGCGGGGCGTCCTGCGCGGCGGGGCTGCCTTCGGGCCCCTTGTAGGCCCAGTGGGCGGCGACGCCGTTCTCGGCGATGGCGTGCATCTCCGGCGTGCGGATCTGGACTTCGATCTTCTGGTTGCGCGGCTCGCGCAGGGTGACGCCGGTGTGGAGCGACTGGTAGCCGTTCGACTTCGGGGTGGAGATGTAGTCCTTGAAGCGGCCGGCGATGACGGGGTAGGCGGCGTGGACGGCGCCGAGGGCGGCGTAGCAGGCCTCCCGCGAGGGCACGACGACGCGGAAAGCCATGATATCCGACAGCTGCTCGAACTGGATGTTGCGGCGCTGCATCTTCTCCCAGATCGAGTAGGGCGATTTCTCGCGGCCGGTGACCTCGGCGACCTCGACGCCGCCATCGCGGCAGACGCGGACGAGCTCCTCGCGCACTTCCTCGATCACGTCCGCACCTTGGCCGCGGAGGAAGTTGAGGCGGGCCTGGATGGTTTCGAAGGCTTCGGGATCGAGCGTGGCGAAGGCCAGCGTTTGCAGCTCGGTCTTGACCGCGTCCATGCCGATGCGCTCGGCCAGGGGCGCGTAGATGTCCATCGTCTCGCGGGCGATGCGCTGGCGCTTTTCCGGCTTCGGGATGCCGGCGAGGGTGCGCATGTTGTGAACGCGGTCGGCGAGCTTGACGAGGAGGACGCGGATGTCGCGCGAGAGGGCGAGGACGAGCTTGCGGAAGTTCTCGGCCTGCTTGGTGCGGTCTGACTGGAGTTCGAGGCGGGTGAGCTTGGTGACGCCATCGACAAGGCCGGCGATCTGCGGGCCGAATTTCTTGGTGAGCTGGTCGCGGGTGACCGAGGTGTCTTCGATGACATCGTGCAGCAGGGCGGTGGCGATGCTGCCGGTATCGAGGCGGTAGCTGGCGAGGATTTCCGCGACCGCGAGCGGGTGGGTGACGTAGGGCTCGCCGTTGTCGCGGCGCTGGAGCTTGTGGGCTTCGGCGGCGACATCGAAAGCGGCCTGGATCATGGCCGTGTCGGCGCCGGGGTCGTAGGCCAGGATGCGCGCGATCAGCCCGGCGGGGCTGGGCGAGGCGGTGGCCGCCGGCGCGCGTGCCCCGGCGCCGGGGCCGTCAGGCGAACGCGCGTCGGGTTTGGGTGGAGCCGTGGTGGGCGTGGTGCCGCTCACCCAGGGGCCTTAGCGGCGGCGGCCGGCGAGCTCGGCCTCGATGGCGGCTTCCAGGTCTTCCGGCATGTCGTTTTCCTCGACCGGGAGGGCGGAGGCTTCCTCCTCGGCGGAGATGTCCTGCAGGCCGAAGATGTTCTGGTCGGTGGGGATGAGGTCGAGCACTTCCTCGTCCGCCGGCTCCGGCTCCGGGGCGCGGGAGAGGGACTTGATCAGGTCGGCTTCGAGCCTGTCGAGCGGGATGGTGGCGTCGGCGATTTCGCGCAGGGCGACGACGGGGTTCTTGTCGTTGTCGCGCTCGACGGTGAGTTCCTCGCCGCGGCCGAGGTTGCGGGCGCGCTGGGCGGCCAGCAGGACGAGTTCGAAGCGGTTCGGGATCCGCTCGACGCAGTCCTCAACGGTGACGCGTGCCATGGGTTCGCCTCCAGCAGGGCCCCTGGGGAGGGTTCGGGTGCGGCCACGCAGGGACGCCACCGCCCAGGGGTGGTATCGGGTGAATGATCTGCATAGGCGAGGCGAGGGTTCGGCGCAACTGGATTGCCGCAGTGCGGCATGGATCAAGGGCTGCCGCAGTGCGGAATTACGTGAGTGGCAGGGCGGCGAGCAGGTCGGCGACGGTGCGCCCGAGGCGGGGGTGGCGCCAATCGGGGGCGATTTCGGCCAGGGGGGCGAGGACGAAGCGGCGGAGATGGGCGCGGGGGTGGGGCAGGATGGGGTCGGGCGTGTCCCGAACCAGGGAGCCGATGGCGATGATGTCCAGATCCAGCGTGCGGGCGGCGTTCGGGACGCTGCGCTGACGACCGGCGGCCGATTCGATGGCCTGCAGGCGGGCCAGGAGCCAGGCGGGGTCGGCATTGCCGTGCAGGCGGGCGGCGCCGTTGCAGTAATCGGGCTGGGCGGAGGGGGGGTAGGGCGGGGTGGTGTGCCAGCTTGAGACGGCGGCCAGTTCGAGGCCTGGCAGGCTGCGCAGGGCCTCCACGGCGGCCTGGCAGGTGGCGCGGGGCAGGCGGCCGTCCCAGGATGGGAGATTGGCTCCGATGGCGATCAGGATCACGGTAATGTGTATCCCTGGGCGATCGGCGCTTGACACCGAAGCCTGTCGGTAACAGAGATAGGGCTTGGTTTTTGTTCCGTGGCCAGCCGTGACGAATGTGCGGCGAGCAACGGGATCATCCGGGCATTCAGATCTGGTCGCTGCGGCTGGAAGGTTGGTTCAAGGTGCATTTTCTGCCGAGCGAACGGGTTGCGTTGTTCATCGATGGGGCAAATCTGTATTCCGCGTCGCGGAATCTGGGCTTCGACGTCGATTACCGCAACCTGCTGGAGTTCTTCCGGCGCAAGGCGCACGTGATCCGTGCCTACTACTACTCTGCGGTGCTGGAGACCGAGGAGTATTCGCCGCTGAAGCCGCTGACGGATTGGCTGGCGTATAACGGCTATACCCTGGTGACCAAGCCGGCCAAGGAATTCACCGACGCGACCGGGCGGCGGCGGGTGAAGGGCAACATGGATATCGAGCTGGCGATCGACATGCTCGAGCTGGCCGACAAGATCGACCATGCGGTGCTGTTCAGTGGCGACTCGGATTTCCGCCGCCTGGTGGAAGCCGTGCAGAGGCGCGGGGTGCGGGTGAGCGTGGTCTCCTCCATCCGCACGGCGCCGCCGATGGTGGCGGATGAGCTGCGGCGGCAGGCGGACCAGTTCCTGGAACTGGCGGAAATCGCGCCGGAATTCACCCGGCGGCAGATGGAGCCGCGGCCTTCGCGCAGCCCGATGCGTCTGACCCCGACGGAGCCGTTCTCCGACCCTCAGGACGGCACCTGAGCGGAAATTGCGGTCCTTCGGACGCGATTAACCGAATCTCAATGTATTGACGCGTAGCGTGGTCGTGATGCCTGCGGCATTGGATGCCGCAAGTGCTACATGCGTGGAGGCTTGGCGAGATATGGCGGAGCTGATTGACGTGATGGCGGATATTCACGACCCGTCGGTGGGGGAAATTCCCGCGCCGATGCCGGATTGCCCGCTATGCCCGCGGCTGGTGGCGTACCGGGAGGGGAACCGGGCGGCGCAGCCGGGCTGGTTCAACGCGCCGGTGCCGAGCTTTGGGCCGCTGGATGCCTCCCTGCTGGTGGTGGGGATGGCGCCGGGGGTGAAGGGTGCGAACCGCACCGGACGGCCGTTCACCGGGGACCATGCCGGGCAACTGCTGTATTCCACGCTGCTGCGCTTCGACCGGGCGCGCGGGCGGTATGGCGCGGATGCCGATGACGGGCTGACGCTGGTGGATACGCGCATCACCAACGCGGTGCGCTGCGTGCCGCCGGCCAACCTGCCGGAGCCGGGGGAGGTGACGACGTGCAACCCGTTCCTGCGTGGCGAATTGCAGGCGCTGCCGAACCTGAAGGCGGTGCTGGCGCTGGGCGTGCTGGCGCATGCGGCGGTGCTGAAGGCCTGTGGCATTCCGCCGGCGCGCATCCGTTTCCGCCACGGGGCGCTGCATGAGCTGCCGGACGGCCTGATCCTGGCCGACAGCTATCATGTGTCCCGCTACAACACGAACACCGGGCGGCTGACGACGGAGATGTTCGAGGCGGTGATGTTCGCGCTGGGGCAGAAGCTGCAAGCGATCGGTTAGGGCGCAAGCCGGCCTGCCAGGCGGTTGTCCACTGGCTCTTTGCTTGAGCGAGCAAGTTTGGCCCATTGGACGATTCTCCGTCTGATGGGCTTTTGCTTTCGTTCTCGCGCGGCGGCGGTTCAGGCGCTGGTCACCTGGACCAGCTGTGCGTTTTCGTCTTGCGGGATGCGGGCGAGGTCGGTTTCGGCGAGCATGCGCCATTGGCCGCCGGTGAGCACCTCGCTGGGGCGGAAGCGCGCCTTGTAAGCCATCTTTCGGCTCTCTGGCACCCAGTAGCCGAGATAGACGTAGGGCAGGCCGAGGGATTTCGCCTTCTCGATCAGCCAGAGAATGGCGTAGGTGCCGAGCGAGCGCTTGTCCTGGCCGGGCGCGAAATAGGAATAGACCGCCGAGAGGCCGTCGCCGAGCTTGTCGGTGAGGCAGGCGCCGATCAGGGTTTCATCTGCTTCGCGGAATTCGACCAGCCAGGTTTCGATGGGTGTGTCTTCCACCATGGCGCGGTAGTCGTAGAAGCTCATCGTGGCCATGTCGCCGTCGCCGTGGCGGGCCTGCTGGTAGCGCTGGAAGAGTTGGAACTGCTCGGCGCTGGCGCGGGCGGGCATGACGAAGCCTTCGACGCCGGCATTGGCTTTGGCGATGCGGCGCAGGGTGCGGTCTGGCTGGAAGCCGGCCACCGGGATGCGGATGGGCACGCAGGAATTGCAGCCGGGGCAAACGGGCGCGTAGGCGATGTTGTGGCTGCGGCGGAAGCCGGCGCGCGAGAGCTTGTCGTGCAGCGATTCCGCCTCGGCACCGGTAATCTCCGTGACGACCTTGCGCTCTGTCCGGCCCGGCACGTAGGGGCAGGGCAGCGGGGCGGTGGTGTAGAAGAATTGCGGCCGGCGGGGCGGCTTGAAGCTCATCGGGCGGTGTATCCTCCGGTGTGCATGTTCCAGGAGGCGGGGGGCGGGGTCAACGCCTCGGTGCGGACCACGACGAGGCCGGCGACAAGGTCGTGCAGGGCGCGCTTGCGGCGGGTGATCAGGACGACGAGCAGCCAGAGCAGGCCGCCGGTGAACATCAGCGTGAGCGCGAAGCCGAGCGCCCAGACCAGGGCCTGGATGCCCTCCGGCGGGCCGAGGTCGGAGTCGCGCCGCAGGGCGAGGCCGAGCAGGCGTTGGCCGGGGGTGGCGCTGGCGTAGGCGATGAAGAGCCAGTGGTAGAGCAGCGGGATCGCCGGCAGCAGCACCAGGATGCCGAAGCCGAGGCCGAGGGTGAGGATGCCGAGGATGAGGCCGGCGAGCAAAAGCACGCCGGCCAGCAGGGAGCAGAGGGCGAGGTCGACGAGGCTGGCTGCGACGCGGCGGCGCAGGACGTGCCAGATGAGGGCGGCTTCCAGCGCGTCGTCGGGGGTGGGGGTGCCGTGGCTCATGGCGTCGGCTCCGGGGTGATGATGATGCGCGTGGTGACCTGGGCCGGGCGGGCGGGCAGCGGGAGGAGCGTGCCCTCCTGCCAGAGTGGGGCCAGGGAGCGGGCCATGGCCAGCAGGACGTGGCCGGACTGGCCGGGGGTGGCGATGAAGCGGCTGCGGTCGAGGTCGGCGAGGTCGTAGACGGCGCGATAGCCGGCGCCGTGGACGGCATCGGTGGTGCGGCCGGTGTTGGCGCGCAGCAGGGTGGTGCCGTCTCCGCCGACGGGGAAGCGGAGTGTGGAGAGGAAATCCAGCTGCGGGATGAAGCGCAGCAGCGGGTGGGCGAAGACGGCCTGGTGGGCGGTGCCCCAGCGCCATTGGGCGGGATCCGGGCCGTAGCTTGCGGCGAGCGCGGGCATGGCTTCGCTGAGGCTCTGGCGCAGCCGGGCGGTGCAGTGGTCCTCCCCGCCGCACCAGGTGGCGCCGTTGGGGGAGAGGGCGTGGCTGGCGTGGTGCCACCAGGGGGCGCCGCCCTCGCCGGTGCCGAGGCCGCGGGCGAAGGCTTGCATCCAGGCGTGGAAGATCAGGGGCTGCGGCGCATCGGCGCGCATCTGGCCGTCCCAGCCGCGGAGCAGGGCGTGGGCGCGGCGGGGGAGGTCTTCCGTGGGTGCCAAGGCCAGGAGGCGGGGAAGGGTGTCGCGGGCGAAGACGCTCAGTGTGTCGACCTGCATGGCGGCGAAGGTTTCGAGCGTGTGTTTCGGCGTGGCTTCGAGCAGTTCGCGGGCGCGGCGGGCGCGCAGATCGTCGTTCCAGTCCTGGCCGAGGAAGATCGGGAAATCGGGGCCGGCGATGCGTTCGTTGGCGTTGAGGACGCGGCCACTGGGGGGATCGGTGATGCGGGGGAGTTGGGCACCGGTGGCCCAGCCCTGCCAATCGTGGCTGCCATCGGCGCCGGGGGCGGGGCGCGTGCCGTCGCCGGCGCGGCGCAGCGGGACGCGGCCGGTGAGGTAGAGGGCGATGCCGCGGCGGTCGGCGACGGTCATGTTCTGGACGAGGCCGTTGATGCGCTCGGCGGCTTGGGCGGCGGCGGCGCGGTCTGGCGCGCGGTTGAGGGCCAGCAGGCCGGCCGCGGAGGTGTCGCCGGGGGCGAGGTTGGCCATGGTGATGGCGAGGATGGGGCCGGTGGGTGCGGCGATGTCGCTGATGACGGGGCCGTGGCGGGTTTCTCGGACTTTCAGGATTTCGTCGTCGCGGCCGCGGATGCGGATGCGTTCCTCTCGGATGACGAAGGGGCGCGGGCCTTCGGGGGATAGGTAGAGGTTGGGGCCGGCGGGTGTCTCGACGAAGAGGTCCTGCACGTCGGCGCCGTTGGTGGTGAAGGACCAGGCGATGCGGCCATTGTGGCCCATGACGACGAAGGGGACGCCGGGGGCGGTGGCGCCGGCCAAGGTGCCTTCCGGCGTGTCGATGCGGGCGAGGTACCAGATGCCGGGGAGCGAGAAGCCGAGATGCGGGTCGCCGGCCAGCAGGGGGGCGCCGGTGGCGGAATGGCGGGCATCGACGGCCCAGGCGTTGCTGGCGCTGGTGGGCAGGGTGAAGGGATCGGGGAAGCTGGGGAGGATGGCGGCGAGGCGGCTTGCGGTTTCGGCCAAAGGGGCGGAGAGCGCGGGATCGTGGGCGGCGTGGGGGGCAGCGGTGGAGCCGGTGGGGGGCCACGGGGCCTTGTGGCCCTGAGCGCGGGCGAGTTCGGTGCGCCAGTTGGCGGAGAGGTAGAGGCCCATGGTTTTCGCCCAGAGCAGCGAATCCACCACGGTCCAGGGGCGGGGGGCGCCGAGGGGGAGGAACTCGGCGGCGCTGAAGCGGCCGCGGGCGGTGATCCAGGCGTTCACCCCAGCGGCATAGGCTTCCAGCATGGCGCGGGTTTCGGGATCGAGTGCGGCGGCATCGCGCTCCGCGCTTTGGCGCAGGCCGATTGTGCGCATGAGGCGGTCGGTGGGCAGGGTGGCTTCGCCGGCGATCTCCGACAATTCGCCGGCGGCGGCGCGGCGCATCATGTCCATCTGGAACAGGCGCTCGCGGGCGTGGAGGTAGCCGAGCACGGCGGCGGCATCGCGCTGGGAGGCGGCGCGGATGCGCGGGATGGCGTGTTCGTCCAGCTCCACCGTGGCGCCCTGGGCGAGGCCAGCGATGCTGGCGCTGTGGCTGCCGCCCGGGAGCGTGTGCCACAGCGCGGCCGCGGCCAAGCCGGCCGCCATGAGGAGCAGCATGACGAGGCCTGCGGCCAGACGGACGGCCCAGCGGAAAATGCGGCGCATGCTGGTCATATGGCGCCGCGGGGCCGGAACAAAAAGGTTAGGTTATCGGGTTCATGTGCAGCAGCACGGTGTTCTCATCTGTCGGCAGCTTGGGGAAGCGGCGCGTGACCTCGGGGTCGTGGCCGGGGATGATGTGGTCGGGGCTGTCGGCGAGTTCCTCGCAGAGCACCCAGCCCTCGATCATGTCCTGCAGGCTGTGCAGCAGCACGAAGGGCGAGCGGCGGCGGATGTTGTGCCAGAAATGCGCGGCATCGGAGGCGAGCACCACGTTGCCGCGGGCGGTGGGGACGGTGAGGATCTGCTGGCCCTTGGAGTGGCCGCCGACCTTGTGGACGTGGATGCCGGGCGCGATCTCGCCGGTGCCGTTGTGGAACTTCACGCGTTCGGCATAGACGAAGCGCACGGCGGTGCAGACCTGCTCGACATCGAAGGGCAGGCGCATGGGGCCGTGGCACATGCAGCGGCCGGTGGCGTATTCCATCTCCGCGTCCTGCACGTGGAACTTGGCGTTGGGCAGTTCGTGCCAATGGCCGGCATGGTCCCAGTGGAGATGGCTCAGCACCACGTCCTGCACATCTTCCGGCTTCACGCCGATGCTGGAGAGGGCAGCGATGGGGGAGCGGATCCAGCTGCGGTTGCGGCGGGCGGCGCTTTCGGCGTCGAAGCCGGTATCGAGCATGATGACCCGGCCGTTGCCTTTGATGACCCAGACGAAGAAATCGAGCGGCATGGGGGCTTCGTGGTCGTCGGGGAAGATCAGGTTGCTGCCCTGGTTGCGTTCGGCGAGGTGGGCGTAGCGCAGGGCGAAGATCTCATAGAGCGGGGCGGACATCGTGACTTCCTCCGGGGATTTTCAATGTGCTTGCCGATTGACGCGGCGGCTGGCAATCCCTTCGCAGCAACAATGACGACCAAAGGAGAATCCACCATGGCCAAGGCCGCCGCGAAGACTGCGAAGAAGCCCGCCGCGAAGGCGGCCGTGAAGAAGGCTGCCGCCCCGAAGGCCGCTTCCCCCAAGGCGGCCAAGGCCGCGGCGCCGGCGGCGAAGCGTGCGCCGAAGCGGCGGGCGGAGTTCTCCTCCAAGCTGTTCCAGCAGGGGCTGGACGTGCGGCGCGCGGTGCTGGGCGGCGAATACGTGGATAACTCCATCGCCAATGCCAGCGAGTTCATGGTCGATTTCCAGAAACTGGTCACGGAGTATTGCTGGGGCGATGTGTGGACGCGGCCCGGCCTGGACCGCAAGCATCGCTCGATGCTGAACCTGGCGATGCTGACGGCGCTGAACCGGCCGAATGAGCTGAAGCTGCATCTGCGCGGGGCGATCACGAATGGCGTGAGCCGGGACGAGATCAAGGAGATCCTGTTGCAGGCCTGCATCTATGCCGGCATTCCCGCCGGGCTGGATGCGTTCAAGGTGGCTGACGGGGTGTTCAAGGAGATGGACGCGAAGTGAGCACGGCGATGTCCACGCGCGGCAGCGACAGCGCGAGCGCGCCGACGCAGAGCGTCGGCTTCGTGGGTGTTGGGAACATGGGCTGGCCGATGGCGGCGAACCTGCTGAAAGGCGGGTTTGCTGTCGCGGTGGCCGATGCGCGGCGCGAGGTGGCGAACAACTTCGTGCAGCAGCTCGGTGGCACTGCGCCGGACACGCTGGCGCAGTTGGCCGCGCAGTCCGACGTGGTGGTGACGATGCTGCCGACCAGCGCGCATGTCGGTGCCGTGCTGGCCGAGGGGGAGGACAACGTGCTGGCCGGGTTGAAGCCCGGCAGCATCGTGGTCGACATGACCTCTGGCCAGCCGGCGGTGACGCAGGCGCTGGCGGTGAAGCTGGCCGAGGCCGGGTGCGTGCTGATCGATGCGCCGGTTTCGGGCGGCGTGCCGCGGGCCAAGACCGGGCAGCTGGCGATTATGGTCGGCGGGCCGGAGGAGGCGATCGAGCGGGCGCGGCCGGTGCTGGCGGCGATGGGCACCACGATCACGCGCTGCGGCGATGTTGGTGCCGGGCAGGCGATGAAGGCGCTGAACAATTTGGTGAGCGCCGGCGGGTTCCTGATCGGGATCGAGGCGCTGCTGATCGGGCAGAAATTCGGGCTGGATCCAGGGTTGATGACCGATGTGATCAATGCCTCGACCGGCATGAACAACTCGACCCAGAAGAAGTTCCGGCAGTTCGTGCTGTCGCGCGGGTTCGATTCCGGGTTCTCGCTGGAGCTGATGGTGAAGGACCTCAGCATCGCGCTGGAGCTGGGGCGGGAGGGTTCGGTGCCGACGCCGTTCGCGGCGCAGTGCCGCGAGTTGTGGGCGGCGGCGAGCCATCTGCTGGGGCCGGGCCAGGACCATACCGCGGTGGCGAAGCTGCCGGAGGCGCTGGCCGGGGTGGAGCTGAAGACTCGGTCATGACCTTGGTGCGCGCCGTGCTGGCCGCCGCCGTGCTGCTGGGCAGCGCGTCTGCGGCCGGCGCGGCGGTGCTGAAGGTGGGGCCGGGCGAGGCGCTGCCTGGGCCGGGTGCCGCGGCGCGTGTCGCCAAGGATGGTGACACGATCGAATTCGCGCCGGGCGAGTACTACGATTGCGGCGTGTTTTATCAGCAGCGCCTGACCTTCACCGGGCCCACCGATCCCGCGACCCCGGCGGTGCTGACGGACATGACGTGCCAGGGCAAGGCGATCCTGGTGATCGGCGGTGCGGATGTGACGGTGCGGCACCTGACCTTTGCGCGGGCCCGGGTGGGCGATGGCAACGGGGCCGGCATCCGGGCCGAGGGGCGCGGGCTGACGGTGGAACACAGCCGGTTCGTGAACAACCAGTCCGGCATTCTGTCGGCACCGCAGCCGGATGCCACGATTTCGGTGCGGGACAGTGTGTTCGAGCGCAACGGCGTGGCGGGCGAGCGCTGCGTGCCGACGCTGGATATCGGCGAGACGGCGCGGCTGGTGGTGGAGCGCAGCCGGTTCCTGGGGGCGAAGGCCTGCGATGTGGTGCGGGCGCGCGGGGTGGGCAGGACCGAGGTGATCGATAGCCGGTTCGAGGACGGGCCGGGGGGCGAGGTGCGCCACCTGGTGCTGGTGGAGGGCGGCGGGTTGCTGGTGCGTGGCAGCAGCTTCGCGCGCGGGCCGCAGGCCGAGGCGGCGGCGGTGGTGCTGCGTGATCTCTCGGGCCATGGCAGCGGCGCGGAGATCCGCGATTCCGTGCTGGAGAACGGCAGCGGCCGGAAGCTGGTGCTGCTGCATGCGCTGACACCGAAGCCGGCGGTGGTGGCCGGCAACACGGTGGGCGCGCGGGATACGGAGCTGGACCAGTCCGGCTACTGGACGGCGTGGGCGCGTGGCTCCGCGCGCGCCGTGATCGACACGGGCAAGCAGGCGGCGGGGGCGGCGAAGCGGGCGGTGCGGAGCGTGCTGCCGTTTTAGGCCGTTTACGCCCGGCCGGTGGCCTGGGCGAGGAAGGCCAATGCCTCCTGCCAGGAGCGTTCCGCTGCGCGGGCGTTGCCCGGGGGCGTGCCGCCATAGACCATGAACAGGCCGCTGACGGCGTGCGGGCGGCGGATGACCGTGGTGGGCTGGTAGGGGAAGCTGATCGTGTGCCCCGTATTGGGGTTGCGAACGTGGCGGACGGGGTGGCGGAACTGGCGGTCGGCCAGATCCTTTTCCGCCATCTCGCTGAACACCTCGCTGGGCCAGAGCTGGTCGTCGCTGCCGCTGATGAACATCACCGGGCCCTGGATGCGCTCGATGGCGATGCGGGCGCGGGCAATGGCTTCGGGGTCGCCGAGGCAGGAGAGGAAGGCGGGGGTCTGGCGCTTCGCGTCGCGGGCGTTGTCGAACATCGACCAATCGGCGGTGCGGTTGCGGGCGGCGAGGGCGGGCAGGTATTCGCCGTTCAGGGTCCAGGTGGGGTCGTGGCGGTCTTGGCCCGGATGGCCGGCGTTGAGCACGCCGTTGGTGAAGTGGCAGGGGACGTAGGCGATGACGGCGCTGACCTTCTGCGGGAAGGTGGCGCCGAGGAGCAGCGAGAGCTCGCCGCCGCGGGAGACGCCGGAGACGGCGACGAAATCGTTCTTGGGCTTCAGGGTTTCGCGAATCCAGTCGAGCGCGGTTTCGAAATATTCGAGTTTGGTGCCGGAGATGCGCGGCGGCAGGCCGGGCGCGTTGAAGTAGCCCAGGGCGAGCGCCTGGTAGCCGTGTGCGGCGAACAGGGCGGCGCGGGTTTCGAAGATGCCGCCGCCGGAGCCGGCGAGCATGACCAGCGCCGGGTGCGGGCCGGGGCCGGGGGGCGTGAACAGGGCGCCGACCAGGCCACGCTCGTGGATCTCGGTGCGGGTAACGCCGGGGGCGAGGAAGCGTTGGGTGAAGCTGGCCTGGGCGATATGGCCCATGCCGCGGGCGGTGATGTGGATGGTGAGCGGTTCCGTCTGGCCGCGCGCCTCGCCGCCGGCGCCGATGCCGCGCATGGACCAGACGAGGCCCATCGGCTCCACGCCCTTCCAGTCGCCGGAGAGCGGGGCATCCTGCGTGAGGTCGAGCGCGCCGTTGGCGTCGGCCACGAAGGTGGCGTGGCTGCGCCAGCGCGTGCCGTCGTTCTGGGTGAGGTCGGCGGTGATCTCCACCGGGCGGCCGGGGGCGAAGCCGGCGGCGGTGATGCGGCGTGGCACGTCCACCATGGCGTCTGGCGGGGTGATCTGGAGCGATGCGGTCATGCGGGCCTCCCTGGCGGCATATTCTGTCCTGCTTCGGGGGGTAGGACGCAAGTCGGCGTTGCTAGCGGGGCGGGGCGCATCTACTTTGGCAACCCTTGGAAACATAAACGAAACGGCCCCTCGCGGGCGCCGGCCTGCAGGATGGAACGCCGATGAACATCAAGGACGCCCACGGCCCGTTGAAGGGCCTGCGGGTTCTGGACCTGACCCGCGTGCTGGCGGGCCCGACCTGCACCCAGATGCTGGGCGACCTTGGCGCGGAGGTGATCAAGATCGAGCGCCCGGGTGCCGGGGACGATACGCGCGGATTCGCGCCGCCGGTGATGCCGGGGACGGAGGAGAGCGCCTATTTCATCGGGGTGAACCGCAACAAGCGCTCCGTGACGCTGGATATCGCCACCAAGGAAGGCCAGGCGATCGCCAAGCAGTTGCTGGCCGATACCGATATCCTGGTGGAGAACTTCAAGGTCGGCGCGCTGGCGAAATACGGCCTGGGCTATGAGCAGCTGCACGAGGAATTCCCCGGGCTGATCTACTGCTCCATCACCGGGTTCGGGCAGACCGGGCCGTATGCGCCGCGGCCGGGCTATGACAGCCTGATCCAGGGCATGGGCGGGGTGATGAGCCTGACCGGCGAGCCCGATGGGCTGCCGCAGAAGGTGGGCGTGCCGGTGGCCGATCTGTTCGCCGGGCTCTATGGCTGCATCGGTATCCTGGCGGCCCTGCGCCACCGGGAGAAGACCGGGCAGGGCCAGCAGGTGGATATCGGCATGCTGGACACGCATGTGGCGTGGCTGGCCAACCAGGGCATGAACTTCCTGGCGACGCGCGAGAACCCGGCGCGGCTGGGCAACCAGCACCCCAATATCGTGCCCTACCAGGTGTTCCCGACCGAGGATGGCTACATGGTGCTGAGCGTGGGCAACGACGCCACGTTCAAGCGGTTCTGCGACGCGTTCGGGCTGGAGGCTCTGCTGGCCGATCCCCGTTTCGCCACCAACCCGGCCCGCGTGGCGAACCGCCAGCTGGTGACGGACACGCTGACGCCGGTGATGAAGACGCACCCGACCGATTGGTGGGTGGAGAAGCTGGAGGCGCTGAAGATCGGCTGCGGGCCGATCAACACGCTGAAGCAGGTGTTCGACGACCCGCATGTGAAGGCGCGCGGCATGGAGGTGCAGATGAAGCACTCCAGCGGCGCCGAGGTGACGGTGATCGCCAACCCCGTGCGGCTTTCGGAGACGCCGGCGGATTACCGGATCCCGCCGCCGCTGCTGGGCGAGCACACCAGCGAGGTGCTGCAGGACCTGCTGGGGATCGACAACAAGACCTTCGAGAGCCTGAAGAAGAAGGGGATCATCTGAGGGCGCCTGTCAGCGTTTTATCTTCTTTGTGAGGGTGGCCCGCCGATAGGGTGGGCCACCAGTGCAGGGGAGGGGACGATGGCGGTGTTCGAGGGTGGGTGCCTGTGTGGCGCGGTGCGCTACCGGGCGGAGGCGGAGCCGGTGTTCAGCGGCACCTGCCATTGCAGCGACTGCCAGCGCGGTACCGGCAGCGCCTTTTCCTGCGAAGTGGCGGTGCCGACGCCGGCCGTTTCGATCACGGGTGCCCTGACCCGGCACACGCATACCGGCGGCAGCGGCAAGGGCGTGACATCGGCGTTCTGTCCGGTCTGCGGTTCGCGCCTGCTGGCGGAGATGGAGCTGATGCCGGGGATCACCATGATCGCGGCTGGTACGCTGGACAACGCGCGGGACTTCGTGCCGGACGCGCATATCTTCCGTGACAGTGCACAGCATTGGTTCCCCTTCGTGGCGGGGATGGTGAGTTTCCCGAAGATGCCGCCCATGGGGGACTGAGCGGGGCTATTTCAGCCCCTTCAGGAAGCGCGCGAAGGCCTGCAGCGTGATGTCACTCACATGGTGCTCGATGCCCTCGGCATCCTGCTCCGCCGCGTCGGGCGGCACGCCGATGGCGCGCAGCACTTCGACCACCAGCAAATGCCGCGCCTTCACGCGGGCGGCGAGCTGTTCGCCTTCTTCGGTGAGGAACACGCCGCGATAGGGGCGAGCGGTGGCCAGGCCCTCGCGCTTCAGGCGGGTGATCGCCTTGATGGCGGTGGCGTGGGTGACGCCGAGGCGGCGGGCGATGTCGGTGGGCCGGGCCTCGCCGCCGGTGGCGTGCAGGTCGGCGATCAGCTCGGCATAATCTTCCAGCAGCGCCATGGATTGCACGCGGCGCGCCTGTTCGAACCTTCCGGCCTGCGTGGGCTCGGCGGGCAGGTTGGGCGCGGCTTGGCGCTGCTGCGCGTCGGCGGGGCGGCGGGGCAATGCGGGCTCCTGGTATCGGCGGGCACCATGGCGAAAGCGGCGTGGCGGATCAACCGGTTGGGTGGGGCAATCGGGGGCTTGAAGAAAGTGTAGCCTTGGCATCATATTCGTGTCGTGGGGACATGGTATGGTGCAGGCATCGTGTCGGTGCCCCCGCTACGACGGCCGCGGCGGCCAGGGGGCTGCGCGGCGGGAGAGGAGGATGGGCATGCACGAGGTCGTGTCGCGTCGCTTTCTGTTGGGCAGTGCCGCTGCGTTGGTGGCGGCGCCGGCCTGGGCGCAGGCGGGCCGGCCGCCGGGGTGGAAGCCGCGCGTGGTGACCACCTTCACCATCATCCAGGACATCGCCCAGAACGTGGCCGGTACGGCGGCAGTGGTGGAATCGATCACCCGGCCCGGTGCCGAGATCCATGACTACCAGCCCACGCCGCAGGACGTGGTGCGCGCCCAGGGGGCGGATCTGGTGCTGTGGAACGGCATGAACCTGGAGCGCTGGTTCGAGAAGTTCATCGACACCGCCAAGGGCGTGCCGAGTGCCGTGGTCTCCGACGGCGTTGTGCCGATGCCGATCCGCGAGGGACCGTACCAGGACAAGCCGAACCCGCATGCCTGGATGTCGCCGAGTTCGGCGCTGATCTACATCGAGAACATCCGGAAGGCCCTGGCGGCGCTGGATCCGGCGCAGGCGGCGACCTATGCCACCAATGCGCGGGCTTATGCCGAGCAGGTGCGCGCGATCGAGGCGCCGCTGCGGGCGCGGCTGGCGAAGATCCCGGAAGGGCAGCGCTGGCTGGTGACCAGCGAGGGCGCGTTCAGCTACCTGGCGCGCGATTTTGGGCTGCATGAGGCCTATCTGTGGCCGATCAACGCCGACCAGCAGGGCACGCCGCAGCAGATCCGCCGGTTGATCGACACGGTGCGGCGCAACAAGGTGCCGGTGGTGTTCAGCGAAAGCACGATCAGCGACAAGGCGGCGCGGCAGGTGGCGCGGGAGACCGGCGCACGCTACGGTGGAGTGTTGTACGTGGATTCGTTGAGCGAGGCCTCCGGGCCGGTGCCGACCTACCTCAAGCTGCTGGAAGTGACGGTGGAGACGGTCGCGCGCGGCTTCGGGACATGACGGCATCCCTGGAGGTGCGCGACGTGACCGTGCGCTACCCCAACGGGGTGGTGGCGGTCGACCGGGCGGGGTTCATGCTGGACCGGCCGACGATCTGCGCCCTGGTGGGGGTGAACGGCAGCGGCAAATCCTCCCTGTTCAAGGCGCTGATGGGCTTCGTGGCGCCAGGCGGTGGCAGCATCCGTATCGGCGGGCTGGCGGTGGACGAGGCGTTGAAGAAGGGCCTGGTGGCCTATGTGCCGCAAAGCGACGACGTGGACTGGAATTTTCCGGTTCTGGTCGAGGATGTCGTGATGATGGGGCGCTACGGGCATATGGGCCTGCTGCGCATTCCGCGCGCGGCGGACCGGGCGGCGGTGGATGCGGCGCTGGAGCGGGTGGGGATGGCGGCCCTTCGTATGCGCCAGATCGGCGAGCTTTCCGGCGGCCAGAAGAAGCGGGCCTTCCTGGCGCGCGCGCTGGCGCAGGATGCCAAGGTGATCCTGCTGGACGAGCCGTTCACCGGCATCGACCTGACCACCGAGCAGGCAATCGTGACCCTGATGCGCGAGATGCGCGACGAGGGGCGGCTGATGCTGGTTTCCACCCACAATCTGGGCAGCGTGCCGGAGTTCTGCGACCAGGTGGTGCTGTTCAACCGCACCGTGCTAGCCTTCGGGCCGACGGCGAGCACCTTCACCGCCGCCAACCTCGCACTGACCTTCGGCGCCGCGCTGCGCCATGTGCGCCTGGGCGGAGCCGACCTGCACGACGATGCCGATGCGCGCCACGTGACGGTGCTGACCGACGATGAGCGGCCGTTGGTGCTGTACGGGCCCGGAGGCAACCAGGCCGTGGTGCCGCCGGGGCGGGGGCCCGACGCGACGTGATGGAACTGCTGCTGGAGCCCTTCACCTATTCCTACATGGCGCGCGCCATCTGGGTGAGCGCGCTGGTGGGGGGCGTGTGCGCGTTCCTGTCCTGCTACCTGGTGCTGAAGGGTTGGTCGCTGATGGGCGATGCGCTCTCCCACGCCGTGGTGCCGGGCGTGGCGGTGGCCTATCTGCTGAAGCTGCCCTATGCGGCCGGCGCCTTCGCCTCTGGCATGCTGGCCGCACTGGCGATGGCGGCGGTGCAGCGGGTGACGGTGCTGCGCGAGGATGCCGCGATCGGGCTGGTGTTCACCGCCATGTTCGCGGCCGGGCTGCTGATCGTCTCGGTGCATCCGACCTCCATCTCTGTGCAGACCATCGTGATGGGCAATGTGCTGGCGATTGCCGATGAGGACGTGGTGCAGGTGGTGGCGATTGCCGGCCTTTCGCTGGCGGTGCTGCTGCTGCGCTGGCGCGACCTGATGCTGGCCTTCTTCGATGCCAGCCACGCCCGCGCGGTGGGGTTGAACCCGTGGCGGCTGCGGGTGCTGTTCTTCGTGCTGCTGAGCGCCTGCACGGTGGCGGCCCTGCAGACGGTGGGCGCCATCCTAGTGATCGCGATGGTGGTGACGCCGGGTGCCACGGCCTACCTGCTGACCGACCGGTTCGGGCGCATGCTGGTGATCGCGGTGGCGATCGGTACCGCCACCGCGGCGGTGGGGGCCTATGTGAGCTACTTCATGGATGGCGCGACGGGCGGGCTGATCGTGGTGGCGCAGACGTTGGTGTTCCTGGCCACCTTCCTGTTGGCGCCGAAGCACGGGCGGCTGGCGGCATGGCGCCGGGCGAGGCCGGTTTCGTGATCGAGTGGCTCACCGCGCCGCTGGCGCATGAGTTCATGGTGCGCGGGCTGATCGTGGCCGTGCTGGTGGGCACCGGCTGCGCGGTGCTGTCGTGCTACCTGGTGCTGAAGGGCTGGTCGCTGATGGGCGATGCGGTTTCCCACGCCGTGCTGCCGGGGATCGTGCTGGCGCATCTCGCGGGGCTGTCGACGAAGCTGGGGGCGCTGGCGGCGGGCCTCGGCTGCGCGCTGGCCACCGGCTACATAAGGCGCAATTCGCGGGTGCGTGAGGATGCGGTGCTGGCGATCGTGTTCGCGGGCATGTTCGCCGCCGGGTTGGTGCTGTTCGTGAAGGTGGATACCGATCAGCACCTGAGCCACATCCTGTTCGGCAATGTGCTGGGCGTGACCTGGGCGGAGGTGGCGGAGACGGCGGCGGTGATCCTGCCGGTGGCGTTGCTGGCCTGGGCGCGGCGGCGCGACCTGTTCCTGGTGTGCTTCGACCCCGCCCATGCGCGCGCCATCGGGCTGGATGCGCGGCGCCTGGAAATCGCGCTGCTGGTGGGGCTGGCGCTGGTGATCGTGGCGGCGCTGGCGGCGGCGGGGATCGTGCTGGTGGTGGCGATGCTGATCGCGCCGGGGGCGATCGGCTTCGTGGCGACGCGGCGGTTCGATGCGATGATGGCGGTGGCGACGGGGGTTTCGGTGAGCGCCTGCGTGCTGGGCGTGCTGGCGAGCTTCCATCTGGATGTGGCCACCGCGCCGCTGATCGTGGTGCTCCAGGCCGGCTGCTTCCTGCCGGCGCTGTGGATCGGCAAGCGCCTGCGCTAGCATCGCGGGATGAAATGCTTTTTGGCCTTGTTGCTGCTGCTGAGCCTGCCGGCCCGCGCCGAGACCGTGGCGATCCCCGGCCCCGAGGGCGTGACGTTGAAGGCCGAGTTGCTGCTGCCGGACGGGCCGGCGTTGGCGCCGGCCATCGTGGCGCTGCATGGCTGCGGCGGGCCCTATCCGCAGCGCGATGCGCAATGGGGCGAGGTGCTGCGGCGCCGCGGCCACATCGTGCTGTTCCCCGACAGCTTCGGCTCGCGCGGCCTCGGCTCCCAGTGCCGGGAGCAGCGCCGGGCGGTAACGGCGGCGGGGCTGCGGCGGCGCGATGCGCTGGCGGCGGCGCAATGGCTGTTCGACCGTGCGGGCACGCCGCCGGGCGGGGTGGTGCTGCTGGGCTGGTCTGATGGCGGCAGCACGGTGCTGGCGGCGGGGCGCGACCTTTCGGAGCGGCGCGGGCTCATTCGCGGGCTGGTGGCCTTCTATCCCGGCTGTCGTGCCGCGGCGCGGCTGGGCGGGTGGCAGTCGGTGGCGCCGATGCTGCTGCTGCACGGCGAGGCCGACGATTGGACCCCGATCGCGCCGTGCCGCGCGCTGGCGGAGGAGGCCGGGCCGGCCGTGACCCTGGTGGCCTATCCCGGCGCCTGGCACAATTTCGACGTGGATATCCCGGTTCGGCAGATGCGCAACATCCCGTCGAGCCAGCGCGGCGACGGCATCGTGCATACGGGCGGGGACCCGGCGGCGCGCGAAGATGCACTCGCGCGCGTTCCGGCCTTCCTTGCCACCCTGCCGGTGCGGTAGGACAGGGCATGTTCAACTGGATTGTCGGCTCCATCGCCATTCTGCTCTGGATTGTCGCGACGCTGCTGTATCTGCGGCGGCCGATCGCCCAGATGCTGGCCGATCGGCGCAAGCAGCGCGAGATTGCGGCGAAGGTCCGCGAGCTGCAGGCGAAGGGGCCGCCGGCCTAGCTCTGTGCGCGCGACGCCTCGTACACCTTGAGGTGGGTGTATGCGGTGGCCAGCATGGTGTGCGGCGTGCCGAAGCCCTTGGCGCGGGCCAGCATGTCTCCCACCACGTGGTCTGCTTCCACCGCGCCGCCCTTTTGCAGGTCGCGCAGCATCGAGGCCATCCACTGGCCCTTGGGGTCGCTGAGTTGCGAGCGGGCGCGGGCATCGGCGGGCGGGCGCGGCTTGAAGCCGGCGGCGGTGGCCACCGCGGTGCATTCGTCCACCATCTGCAGCATCAGCCCGGCGGCCTCCGTGCTGGCGCTGACGATGCTGCCCACATTGCCGCGGAACAGGCAGTTCATGCCGGCGATGGAGCACAGGAACACCCATTTCTCCCACATCATCTGCAGGATCTCGGGCGAGTTGGTGAGATCGAAGCCGCCTTTGGCCAGATGCGGCTGCAGCGCGTCGCAGAATGCCACCTGGCTGGGCAGGCGGGCGCCGTAGCCGAAGGTGGCCATGGTGTTCAGGTGGCGCACGGTGCCGTCGGCCTCCAGCGTAACCGCGATGCCGGTCATGCCGCCGAGCACGGCTTCGGCGCCGAATTCGGCTTCCAGCCTGTCGAGGTGCTGCATGCCGTTGAGCTGGGGGATGATCTTGGCACCGGCGGCGGCGGGGCGGATCGCCTCGATGGCGCTGTCGAGGTCGTAGGCCTTGCAGGAGAGGATGATGGCATCCCAGCCCGGCTTCACCGTATCGGCCTGCACGGTTTTGGCGGCGATGGTGGCATCGCCCAGCGGGCTTTTGATCACCAGGCCGCGGGCGGCGATCTGCGCGGCGCGCTTGGGGCGCACCAGGAAGGTGACGTCGGCGCCGCCGGCGGCTGCCCGCCCGCCGTAGTAGCCGCCGATGCCGCCCGCGCCGAGCACCAGGATGCGCATGTCGATCGCCCTCGTTCGATTCGCCGGCATGATGGCGGCGGGGGCGCCGGTTGCCAACCACACGCCCCGAAGCATGGCGGCAATGCGGCAGCGGGGGCGTGCCGCGCTTCGCCCGGTGCACGAACGCGTGATAGGAGACAGGGATGGATAGCGAGACCATGCCCACGATTGCGATCGGTTGCGACCATGCCGGCCCGGCGCTGAAGCGCCAGCTGGCCGATGGGTTGCGCGCGGCCGGCTATGCCGTGCTGGACATGGGCACGCATGACGAGAACAGGGTGGACTACCCCGACATCGCCCACGCCGTTTGCGCGGCGGTGGAGGATGGCCGGGCCCTGCGCGGGGTTCTGGTGTGCGGCTCCGGCGTGGGCATGTCGATCGCGGCGAACCGGCATGCCGGCATTCGCTGCGCGCTGGCCGGTGAGGCCGAAACCGCCCGGCTCTGCCGCGAGCACAACGACGCCAACGTGATCGCCATGGGCGCGCGGCTAATCGATGCGGCTACCGCCGAGGAAATCCTGCGCGTGTTCCTGGCCACGCCGTTCGAGGGCGGGCGGCATGTGCAGCGGTTGGAGAAGCTTTCCCCTGCTGCGAAGCCCCTCGCGGAAGCGCCCGCAACCGTCTAGAACCCGCCTCTTTCCCAGGATCCCGGAGGGTTGGGCATGAACGATCGCGCGAACCACGCCAGCCTGCAGCGCTTCTTCGGCGCCAGCCTGGCCGAGACCGACCCCGAACTGGCTGCCGCCATCGGCCGCGAACTGGTGCGCCAGCAGGACGGCATCGAGCTGATCGCCAGCGAGAACATCGTCTCCGCCGCCGTGATGGAGGCGCAGGGCTCGGTGCTGACCAACAAGTATGCCGAGGGCTATCCCGGCCGGCGCTACTATGGCGGCTGCGTGGAAGTGGACGTGGCCGAGACGCTGGCGATCGAGCGGGCCAAGCTGCTGTTCGGTTGCAGCTACATCAACGTGCAGCCGCATTCCGGCGCGCAGGCCAACCAGGCGGTGTTCCTGGCGCTGGTGAAGCCCGGCGACACCATCCTGGGCATGAGCCTGGATGCCGGCGGGCATCTGACCCATGGCGCGGCGCCCAACCTGTCTGGCAAGTGGTTCCGCGCCATCCAATACGGCGTGCGGCGCGAGGACGGGCTGCTGGATTACGACCAGCTGGAGGCGATGGCCCGCGCCGAGAAGCCCAAGCTGATCATCGCCGGCGGCAGCGCCTATCCGCGCGTGATCGATTTCGCCCGCATCCGCCGCGTGGCCGATGAGGTCGGCGCCTTCTTCATGGTGGACATGGCGCATTTCGCCGGCCTGGTGGCGGCCGGGGTGTTCCCGAGCCCACTGCCGCACGCGCATGTGGTGACCACCACCACCCACAAGACGCTGCGCGGCCCGCGTGGTGGCATGATCCTTTCGAACGACGCCGATCTGGGTAAGAAGTTCAACTCCGCGGTGTTCCCGGGCCTGCAGGGCGGGCCGCTGATGCACGTGATCGCCGGCAAGGCCGCGGCCTTCGGCGAGGCGCTGCGGCCGGAGTTCAAGACCTACCAGCAGGCCGTGGTGGACAATGCCCGCGCGCTCGCCGCCACGCTGGTGGAGCAGGGGCTGGCGATCGTGACCGGGGGCACCGACAGCCACCTGATGCTGGTGGATCTCCGCCCCAAGCGCGTGACCGGCAAGGCGGCCGAGGCCAGCCTGGAGCGGGCGCACATGACGGCGAACAAGAACGCCATTCCCTTCGACCCCGAGAAGCCCGCCATCACCTCCGGCGTGCGCCTCGGCTCCCCCGCCGGCACCACGCGCGGCTTCGGCGTGGCGGAATTCCAGCAGATCGGCCAGATGATCGGCGAGGTGCTCGATGGGCTCTCCGCCTCCAACGACGGCAGCAATGCCGTGGTGGAAGCGGCCGTGGGCGCGCGGGTGAAGGAGCTGTGCGCGCGCTTCCCGATCTACGCCCGGTAGTTTGTTCTGATGCGCTGTCCCTTCTGCGGCCATGACGAGACCCAGGTGAAGGACAGCCGGCCGAGCGACGACGGCATGACCATCCGCCGCCGCCGCTTCTGCCCCGCCTGCACCCAGCGCTTCACCACCATCGAGCGCGTGCAGCTGCGCGAGCTGACCGTGGTGAAGACCGATGGGCGGCGCGTGCCGTTCGACCGGGACAAGCTGGTGCGCTCGATCCGCGTGGCGATCCGCAAGCGCCCGGTCTCGGAAGAGCGGCTGGAGCGCATCGTGAACGGGATCGTGCGCCAGCTGGAGGCCTCCGGCGACAGCGACGTGCCCTCCAAATCGATTGGCGAGGCGGTGATGGCGGCGCTGCGCGAGGTGGACGAGGTGGCCTATGTGCGCTTCGCCTCTGTCTATCGCGATTTCCGCGAAGCCAAGGATTTCGAAGCATTCCTGGGCGGGCTTGGCGGCGAGGATGCAGTGCCCCCCCTGGCGGATCCGAAGCCGTGACCGCCGGGGCGCAGGATGCAGCGCATATGCGCGCCGCCCTTTCGCTGGCGCGGCGCGGCAATGGGCGCACCTGGCCGAACCCCTCCGTGGGCTGCGTGATCGTGAAGGATGGGCGCGTGGTCGGCCGTGCCACCACCGCCCAGGGCGGCCGCCCGCATGCGGAGCCGCAGGCACTGGCCATGGCCGGTGCGGCGGCACGCGGTGCGACCGCCTATGTGACGCTGGAACCCTGCTGCTTCCATGGCCGGACGCCGCCTTGCACCGATGCGCTGGTGGCCGCCGGCGTTTCGCGCGTGGTGGTGGGGGTGCGCGACCCTGATCCGCGCGTGAACGGCGCCGGCCTCGCCCGGCTGCGTTCGGCGGGGATCGAGGTGGTGGAAGGCGTGCTGGAGGATGAGGCGGCCGATGTGGTGGCCGGGTTCGTTACCCGCGTTCAGCGCGGCCGGCCGCTGGTCACGTTGAAGCTGGCCTCCACGCTGGATGGCCGCATCGCCACCCGCACGGGCGAGAGCCAGTGGATCACGGGCGAACCGGCGCGCCGGATGGCCCATGCGCTGCGTGGCCGGCACGACGCCATCATGGTGGGCGTGGGCACCGTGCTGGCCGACAATCCGGACCTCACCTGCCGCATTCCCGGCTTCAAGCCGCTGCCGATGGTGCGCGTGGTGGCAGACAGCCATTTGCGCCTGCCGCTCACCTCTCGCCTGGTGGCCACCGCACGTTCAGCGCCAACCTGGGTGCTGTGCCGAGGTGGGGTCGACTCGCGCCGGGTGTCGGCGCTGGAATCGGCCGGAGTCGTCGTGGTGCAGGTGGGCGACTCGCCCGCCGGAATCGACCTTGCCGCCGGGCTGCGGGTGCTGGCCGAGCGCGGCATTACCCGGTTGCTGACCGAGGGCGGGGCGCAGATTGCCGCGGCACTGCTGCGCGCCGATCTGGTGGACCGGCTGGCCTGGTTCCACGCCCCCTCCGTGATGGGCGGCGACGGCTGGCCCGCGGCGTAGGCCTTCGGGGTGGAGGCGCTGGCGCAGATGCCGCGGTTCCGTAGCATTGGCACGCGGCCGGTGGGCGCGGACCTGCTGAGCGAGTATGTTCGCGTACCCGAAGCCGGGGCGCAGAAGGGAGCGAAGGTCTGATGTTCACCGGGATCGTCACCGGCCTGGGCGAGGTTCGCGCGATCACGCCGATCGGCCGCGGGCAGGACATGCGGCTGGTGGTGGGCGTGCCTGTGGGTTGGGCCGACATGGCCACCATCCCGCTCGGCGCCTCCATCGCCTGCAACGGCTGCTGCCTGACGGCGGTGGAGCTGGGGCCGGACTGGTTCGCGGTGACCGCCTCCGCCGAGACGCTGTCCAAGACCACGCTTGGCGTCTGGCAGACCGGCACGCGCATCAACCTGGAGCGCCCGCTGAAGGTGGGCGACGAGCTGGGCGGGCATATCGTCTCGGGCCATGTCGACGGGCTCGGCGAGGTGCTGGCCGCCACGCCGGACCAGGGCTCCACCCGCTGGCGCTTTCGCGTGCCCGGCGGCATTGCCCGCTTCATCGCCCCCAAGGGATCGGTTGCCATCGACGGCGTTTCGCTGACGGTCAACGAGGTGGAGGGGGATACGTTCGGCGTGAACATCATCCCGCACACGGCAGAGGTGACGGGGTTCGGCCTTCTCAAGGTGGGCGACAAGGTCAATATCGAGATCGACACCGTGGCGCGCTATGTGGCCCGCCTTGCCGACTATGCCGCCTGAGGGGCCGTATATGAGCCAGATGCTGACCAAGTCGCTGTCGCAGTACCTCGCCTCCGCCGAGGACCTGATCGCCGAGGCGCGGGCCGGGCGCATGTTCATCCTGGTGGATGACGAGGACCGCGAGAACGAAGGCGACCTGGTGATCCCGGCCCAGTTCGCCACGCCGGATGCGGTGAATTTCATGGCGCGGCACGCCCGCGGCCTGATCTGCCTTTCCATGACCCGCCAGCGCGTGGAGCAGCTTGGCCTGCCGCTGATGAGCCAATCCAACGGCACCCGCCACAGCACCGCCTTCACCGTCTCGATCGAGGCGCGCGACGGGGTGACCACCGGCATCTCCGCCCATGACCGCGCCCACACGATCGCGGTGGCGATCAACCCGGAGCGCGGGCCGATCGACATCGTGACCCCCGGGCACGTCTTCCCGCTGGTGGCGCGCGAGGGCGGCACGCTGGTGCGGGCCGGCCATACCGAGGCTGCGGTCGATGCCGCCCGCCTCGCCGGCCTCAACCCCTCCGGCGTGATCTGCGAGATCATGAACGACGACGGCACCATGGCCCGGCTGCCGGACCTGGTGACATTCGCCCAGCACCACAACCTCAAGCTCGGCACCATCGCCGACCTGATCGCGCATCGCCGCCGCACCGAGCGCTTCGTGCGCCGGGTGACGGAGGGCTCGTTGACCCATGCCGTCGGCGGCGAGTGGAAGGCGATCGTCTATGCCAACACGCTGGAAAACAACGAGCACCTGGTGCTGGTGAAGGGTGACCTTGCCGCACCGGGCCCGGTGATGGTGCGCATGCACGGCGTGGACCTGCTGAACGACGTGCTGGGCGAGACCACGCGCGATGCGCTGACCCAGTCCATGGCGATGATCGCGCGCGAGGGCCGCGGCGCCATCGTGCTGCTGCGCGAGATGGGGCCCACCACGCTGTCGGAGCGCGTGAGGCAGCTGGCTGCCGCCGAGCGCCCGCGTTCAACGCTGCGCGACTACGGCATCGGCGCGCAGATCCTGCTCGACCTCGGGGTACGGGACATGATCCTGCTCTCCAACCACCCGCGCACCATCGTCGGCATCGAGGGCTACGGCCTGAACATCGTCGACCAGCGCCCGCTCGACGGGCTGTAAGAGATCCTCTGATGAGCACCCCCCGATGAGCACGGCCGACGCCAAGCTGCCCGAAGCGCCGAAGATCGGTGGCCGCCCGCCGCGCATGCTGGTGGTGCGGGCGCCGTACTACACCCAGATCGTCGATGGCCTGCGCGACGGCGCGGTGCGCATCATCACCGAGGCCGGCGGCACCTGCGACGTGCTGGACGTGGCCGGCGCGCTGGAACTGGCCACGGCGATCCAGTTCGCCGTGAAGGGGGACAAGGCGTATGACGGCTTCGTCGCGCTGGGCTGCGTGGTGAAGGGCGAGACCGACCACTACGAGCATGTCTGCCGCGAGGCGATGCAGGCACTGACGCGCGTGGCGCTGGACCATACGCTGAGCCTCGGCAACGGTCTGCTGACCGTGGCCACCGAGGCCCAGGCCCTGGCCCGCTCCGGCCAGGACGGGCACAACAAGGGTGCCGAGGCCGCCGCCGCGGCGCTGCTGCAGATCCGTGCCGCACGCCAGCTCGGCGCGGCGAGCTAGGAATGACCAAAGCCAGACCACAAGCGCCGGGCAGCCGCCCGCGCACCTCGGCCCGCGTGGCCGCGGTGCAGGCGCTGTTCCAGGCGGAACAGATGCAGGTTTCCGCCGAGCGGGTGATCGACGAGTTCGTCCGCCATCGTCTGGGCGCGGAACCCGGCAGCGGCTTCGAGGACGGGCGCGCGCCTGATGCCAACGTGCCGCTGTTCGGCCGCATCGTGCGCACCGCCACCGCCCAGCAGGACACGCTGGACGCGGTGCTGGCCGATACGCTCTCGGCCGACTGGCCCATGGAGCGGCTTGATCCCGTGCTGCGCGCCCTGCTGCGCGCGGGGGCGGCGGAGCTGTGGATGAGCGACGGGCCGCCGGCGCGCGTGGTGATCAACGAATACCTGGACATCGCCCACGGCTTCTTCGACGGCGACATTCCGGGCATGGCGAACGGCGTGCTGGACCGCATCGCCCATCGCCTGCGCACTGCCGAGTTCCAGGGCGGCTGAGCGCGGCTGCATGGCCGGCTCCATTCCTCCCGAATTCTCCCTGATCTATAAGCATTTTTTGCCGTTGGCCGGCCCCGGTGCGCTGGCGCTGGGCGACGATGCCGCGGTGTTCGCGCCACCGCCGGGCCGGGAACTGGTGGTGGCCGCCGATGCGATGGTGGCCGGCGTGCACTTCCTGCCGGATGACCCGCCGGACCTGGTGGCGCGCAAGCTGCTGCGCACCAACCTCTCTGACCTCGCCGCCATGGGTGCCACGCCGCTGGGCTACCTGCTGACGGTCTCCGTGCCGCGCAACACGCCGGAGGCATGGTTCGCCGGCTTCGCCGCGGGGCTGGCTGCCGACCAGGCTGAGTTCGGCCTGCAGGTGTTGGGCGGCGACACCACCTCCACGCCCGGGCCGGTCAGCCTTTCTCTCACCATCCTCGGCACCGTTTCGGCCGGCATGGCGCTGCGGCGCAATGGCGCACGGACCGGCGATGGGGTGTGGATCACGGGAACGATCGGCGATGGCGCGCTGGGGCTGCTGGCGGCGACGGGGCGGCTCGATGATCCCGATGGCTTCCTGGCCGGCCGCTACCGGTTGCCGCAGCCGCGCGTGGCGCTGGGGCAGCGCCTGGCCGGCATTGCCACGGCGGCCATGGATATCTCCGACGGGCTGGTGCAGGACCTCGGCCATCTCTGCCGCGGCGGTGGGCTTGGGGCGGGGATCGAGGCGTCGCTGGTGCCGCTGTCGCTGCAAGCCGCCGCGGCGGTCGCCGCCGATCCGGCGCTGCTGGCCCGCTGCCTGACGGGCGGGGACGACTACGAGCTGCTGCTGGCCGTCCCCGAGTCGCGCGAGGCAGAGTTGCGCGCAGCGGCGGTGGCCTGCGGCGTGCCGGTGACGCGGATCGGGCGCTTCGTGTCAGGCGCCCCGCAGGTCTCCGTTCGGGGGGCGGATGGCGCGCCGATGGCTCTCGCCGCCGGCGGCTGGAGCCACTTCGCCTGAGGCGAAGTCAGTAGTTGCTGCGCGAACCCGGATTGGAGCCGGAACCGCTGGAGCCGATATTACCGCCCGGGCTGAAGCGGCCGACATTGCCCAGCAACTGCTGCAGGAAGTTGGTGTCGTTGCCCGGAGTCGGCGTGGTGCGCGACGCGATGTCCACCGGTACCGCATCCTCCGGCCCCTTGCGCTCCACCTTGCGCAGCACGCCCTGCTGGTCGAAGGAAATGGTTACAACCTGCTGATCCCGAATGGTATTCGTCGAGGCAATCACCGGCTTCGTCATTTCGGAGATGTAGAGCCAGGTGTTGTCGTCGAAGGTCGCGCGGGTGGTGGGCGAGCCGATCAGCGCCATCACGTCGTTGCGGGTGGAGGTGCCGGGCACGAGTTGGGACAGCTGCTCCGGGTCCACGCGGTTGCCGCGGGCCTGGATCGGGTGGCTGAGGAGGCCCGAGGTTTCGCACGCCGCCAGCGGCAGGGCCGCCAGGGCCAGGGCGAAGAGCTTCGGCAGGAAGGAGGGTGGCATGCTACGCAACTCGTGGTCCCCGGCAGTGGTCTGGCCCTGCGCGCGGCCCCTGCGACCATGCGGGGCGGCCCCGCCCCGCCGTTCCCCATCGGGGCTGGCAGGTTTGGCGGCGCGCACCCACGTGCTAGCATGAACACCGGGAGCGCGCCATCTCGGGCGCCGTGTGCCCTTGGCGTGCCCCCAACAGGCCCGGCGCGGTCTCGCCCGGGTGGACAGGAGAGCAGGGTGCTGGGGTTTCTACGGCGGCGTCGCCACGAAAGGCTGGGGTATGAGCTGTATGGCGCGTCCGTTGCGGCGGCGCGCCAGGCTGTTTTCTACAGCGATCTGCGCGTGCCCGACACGCTGGATGGGCGGTTCGACATGGTCGGGCTGCATGTGTTCCTGGTGATCCGCCGGCTGACGGCGCTGCTGCCGCCGGGGCCGGACGTGGCCCAGGCGGTGTTCGACGCGATGTTCTCCGACATGGATTTCAATCTGCGCGAGATGGGCGTGAGCGACCTTGTGGTGGGCCGGCGCGTGAAGGCGATGTGGGAGGCGCTGCACGGCCGCAGCGCAGCCTATGCGGCCGCCATGGGGCAGGGCGACGAGGCGGCGTTGGCCGATGCGCTGGGGCGCAATGTCTGGCGCGGCACGGCTCCTGGATCGGAGATGCCGGAGGATGCCGCGCGGCGCCTGGCCCGGCTGGTGCTGCTGCATGCCTCCGCGCTGGAGGCGATGCCGGCCGAGGCCCTGCTGGCCGGCGGATTTCGCTTCGTGGATGCGCAGGAGGCCCTGTCGTGAGCGACCCGGTGGAGATGCATCGGCCGATCGCGGTCGGCCAGGTGGGTGTATTGGGGCTGGAGCGCGAGGTGATTGCCACCGCCGAGGAATGCGCGGCGATCGCGGTGCGGCTGCGCCTCCCGGCCGTGGCGGCGCTCGCCTGCCGGTTCCGCCTGGTCTCGCTGGGCGGTGGCGTGGTGGCCGCAGACGGTGTTCTGGCCGCGCACGTGACACAGGAATGCGTGGTCACCACGGATCCGTTCGAGGCGGAGGTGCAGGAGGCGTTCCGCGTGCGCTTCGTGCCGGAGGACCAGTTCGTGGAGCCCGACGAGGAGGACCTGCTCGACCTCGAATCCGATGACGAGCTGCCCTATGCCGGCACCCAGATCGACCTCGGCGAGGCCGCGGTGGAACAACTGGCGCTGGCGCTGGACCCGTATCCCCGCAAGCCCGGTGCGGCGCTGGGCGACGGCGACCTGCCGGCCGACCCGGACGACGAACCCACCTCCCCCTTCGCCGCCCTGGCGCGGCGCGCGCGGCCGGGGTAGGATGGTCGTCATGTCGCGCCATCACTTGCGGGGGGCTCATACCTCTGCTAGTGGGCGCCCCTCGCGTTTTTGCCTTACTGTGATCGTATCCGCCGGAGCGGTTAGGTTCTGGTGCCGGGTTCCGCCCGCCACTGTTGCCTTGCCTGACCGAGCCGACCGGATCGTCACGCTGCCCGGAGTTGCGTGGTCCCATGGCCGTACCGAAGAAGAAGTCCTCCCCGTCTCGCATCGGCATGCGGCGCAGCCACCACGCGCTGACGACGTCTGCCCATGCGGAATGCTCCAACTGCGGCGAGCTGAAGCGCCCGCACCACGTGTGCAGCCATTGCGGCCATTACGACGGTCGCGAAGTGGCCACGGCCGGCAAGGCCCTGAAGGGCGCTGTCCGCGCCTGACCCCGGCGCGGGCGTCGTCGCGCACCGGGAACATCATGCCGGGCCAATGCCCGCATGCCTGGCCTGCCGCCAAATGGCAGGCCGCCAGGACCAGACTGGATAGCGGCGCGTGAGCAGCGAATTCACCTTGGCCGTGGATGCCATGGGGGGCGATGCCGCCCCTGACGTGGTTGTCCGCGGCCTTGATATCGTGGCCGAGCGCCATCCCGGCGCGCGTTTCCTGTTGGTTGGCGACGAGGCCCGCGTGGCCCCGTTGCTGGCCCAGCACAAGCGCGCCGCCGCCGTCTGCACCCTGCGCCATGCGCCGGACGTGATTACCGGCGATATGAAGCCGACTGCGGCGCTGCGCCTGCGGAGCGCCTCCATGCGCGTGGCCATCGATGCGGTGGCGGCGCGCGAGGCGGCGGGCGTTGTTTCCGCCGGCAACACCGGCGCACTGCTGGCGCTGGCCAAGATCGTCATCAAGACCCTGCCGGGAATCGACCGCCCCGCCATGGCGGCCCTCGGCCCTTCGGCGCGTGGCGACGTGGTGATGCTGGATCTCGGCGCCAACGTGGCATGTGACACGCGCAACCTGGTGGAATTCGCCCTGATGGGCGATGTGTTCGCCCGCACCGTGCTCGGCCTCACCGCCCCCACGATCGGCCTGCTGAACGTGGGCTCGGAGGAGCTGAAGGGCAGCGAGACACTGCGCCTGGCCGCCGAGATGCTGCGCCAATCCCATCTGGGGCCGCAATTCCACGGATTCGTGGAAGGCCACGACATCGCCGCCGGCCCCACCGATGTGATCGTGACGGACGGGTTCACCGGCAATGTCGCGCTCAAGACCGGCGAGGGCGCACTGAAGCTGGTGGGCCAGATGCTGCGCCAGGTGTTCTCCGCCTCCATCGCCTCCAAGATCGGCTACCTGCTGGTGCGCCCGCAGCTGGAGCGGCTGCGCGAATGGCTGGACCCGCGGCGCTACAACGGTGCCGTCATGCTTGGCCTGTCCGGCGTGGTGGTGAAATCGCATGGCGGAACCGACGCCGAGGGCTTCGCGCATGCCGTGGACGTCGCTATGGACATGGTGGTGCACCGCTTCAACGACGGGATTCGCGAGGGGCTCGGCCGCATTGCCGCGCTGACCCCCGCCCCCGGTTCCGCCACGACAGGAAACGGATCTGGACATGGACCAGCAGACCCCGCCGGCGGATCACGCCTCGCCACGGCGCGCTGACATGGCCTCCGGCGGCACCCGGCCGCGCACGCAGCTGGCCGGCATCGGGTCCTACCTTCCGGCCCGGATCGTGACCAACGAGGAACTCGCCCAGCGGGTGGATACCTCCGACGCGTGGATCCGCGAGCGCACCGGCATCCGCCAGCGCCATCTGGCCGCGCCGCATGAGACCTGCGCCTTCATGGCCACGGAGGCGGCGCGCGCCGCGCTGGCCGATGCCGGCGTGGATGCGGCCGAGGTGGACGGCATCATCGTGGCCACCGCCACGCCGGATCAGGCCTTCCCGGCTGCGGCGGTGCGGGTGCAGGCGGCGCTGGGGGCAGGGGGCTTCGGCTTCGACCTCTCGGCGGCGTGCAGCGGCTTCATCTACGCGCTATCGGTGGCCGACGGGATGATGCGTGCGGGCCAGGCGCGCTGCATGCTGGTGATCGGCTCCGAGGTCTATTCGCGCATCATGAACTGGGAAGACCGCGGCACCTGCGTGCTGTTCGGCGACGGTGCCGGCGCGGTGCTGCTGCGCGCGGGCCACGGCACCGGCGCGGCCGGCGAGCCCGGCATCCTTTCCACCCACCTGCATGCCCAGGGCGATCTCGGCGACATCCTGTATGTGGATGGCGCGGTCGGCCAGCCGGACAAGCCCGGCCATCTCGTGATGAAGGGCAACGAGGTCTTCCGCCACGCCGTGGGCAAGCTCGCCGGCGCGGTGACGGAGGCGCTGGAGGCCAATGGCCTTGCTGCTTCCGACGTGGACTGGCTGGTGCCGCACCAGGCCAACCTGCGCATCATCGATGCCATCGGCAAGCGCCTGTCGCTGCCGGCGGAGCGCGTGGTGGTGACGGTGGATCGCCACGCCAACACCTCGGCCGCCTCGATCCCGCTGGCGCTGTCCGAAGCCTATCGCGACGGGCGCGTGAAGCGCGGCGACCTCGTGCTGATGGAAGCGCTGGGCGGTGGCCTCACCTGGGGCAGCGCGCTGGTGCGGCTGTAGCCGCCGAGGCTCTTGCGGGCTTGGACCCGCCCGACCCAAGGGGTTGATTACAGAGTATTCTTGACGCCGGGGCGGCATGTGCATAGCGTGCCCTGATGAACACTGTCACCCGCGCCCACCTGACCGAGACCATCTACACCCAGGTGGGCCTCTCCCGGAACGAATCGGCCGACCTCCTGGAGGTTGTGCTGGCCAGGATGGCGGCGGCGCTGGAGGCAGGAGAATCTGTCAAGATCAGCGGGTTCGGAACGTTTTCGGTGCGCCAGAAGGGCCGCCGGATCGGCCGCAACCCCAAGACCGGGGTGGAGGTGCCGATCCTGCCGCGCCGGGTTCTGGTGTTCCGCCCCAGCCAGGTGCTGCGTGCCCACGTGAACCACATGGCGCCGCCGGTTGGCGGAGACGATGAATGAGCGGCCGCGCGGCCTTGGCCGCCGCCCCTGCCGCCTCCGCCAACGGTTTGGATAGCGACGACGGCGACGGCCGCGGCAAACCGAAGAAGGCCCCCAATGCCTTCCGCACCATCAGCGAGGTGGCGGACGAGCTTCACATTCCGCAGCACGTGCTGCGCTTCTGGGAAACCAAGTTCCCGCAGGTGAAGCCGCTGAAGCGCGGTGGTGGACGCCGCTACTACCGGCCGGACGACATCGCCCTGCTGCGCCGCGTCTCCGACCTGCTCTACATCCAGGGCTACACGATCAAGGGCGTGCAGCGCCTTCTGCGCGAAGGTGGCGGCAAGCTCTCCGACGATATTCCGCCCCCCTCCCCGGAGGAGCGCGAGGACCAGGAGGCCCAGGCCGCCGCCATGCCGGAAATCGACGCACCCGAGCTGCCGATGCCGGGCCTGACGCCCGCCGCATCTGCCGCCGCCGCGCCGGGCGCCGCCAAGCGCCCTGCGGCCCGCACGGCCGCCAAGGAAGACGCACCATCCACCGATGCCTCCGCCGCGGAGGCCGCGCGGCTGCGCCTGGTGCTCTCGCAGACGCTGCGTGAGCTGGAAGCGTTGCGCGCCCTGCTGCCCTGAGCAAGCCGCATTGCAGAGCGGCACCGTGGCTGCTACACGGTGCGTCCCCAACGGTCGGAGCGTAGCGCAGCCTGGTAGCGCATCAGTCTGGGGGACTGAGGGTCGTGGGTTCGAATCCCGCCGCTCCGACCAATTCCGCCGCTTCACGGCACCTCCCAGCCTTGCCACACTGCCGCCGATCGACAGGAGGCAGCGATGGTGTCACGTAGCGAATTGAAGGGCCGTATCCAGACGGTTCGTGGGCTGATCGAGCCCGGCGAACTCGGTGCGACCCTGATGCATGAGCATCTGCTCTGCGACATCACGCCCCCCAAGCTGGCCGCGCTGAACCAGCCCTGGCCCGAGATCACACTCGAGAACTACCACGAGATCGTCTATGGCCGCGTGCCGCATGCCGGAAAATACAAGCTGGTCGTGCCGGAGCTGATCACCGACGAGGTGGCGAAGATGCGCGCCGCCGGTGGCAAGTCGATCGTGGAGCTCACCTGCGAGGGGCTGAAGCCCAACCCGGAGGGCCTGCGTGCCATCGCAGAGGCCACGGACACCCACATCGTGATGGGCTGCGGTTTCTACGTGGATGAATACCAGGCGCCGGCCACCTATGGCCGTGGGGTCGATTCCTATGCCGCCGAGATGATCGCCCAGCTCACCGAGGGCGCCTGGGGCACGGATGTGCGCAGCGGCATCATCGGCGAGGTCGGCTGCCAGTCGCCCTGGACCGACCATGAGAAGCAGGTAATGGAGGCGGCGATCATTGCCCAGCAGCACACCGGGGCGGCGATCAACGTCCATCCCGGCCGGCATGACGACCAGCCGCAGGAAGTGGCGGATTTCCTCCGCGCCCGCGGCGTGGATCTCGGCCGGGTGGTGATCAGCCATATCGACCGCACCATCTTCGACTCGGAGCGCCTGCTGCGCCTGGCCGATACCGGGGTGATCGTGGAGTTCGACCTGTTCGGGCAGGAGACGACCTATTACGGCGCGTCGGACATCGACATGCCGAATGACGGGATGCGGCTGCAGATGATCCGGCTGCTGATCCAGCATGGCCATCTGGAGCGCATCGCGATCAGCCACGACATTTGCTACTGCACCCGCCTGACCAAGCTCGGCGGGCACGGCTACACGCATATCTACAAGAACATCCTGCCGCTGATGCGCGAGCGCGGGTTCAGCGAGGCGGAGATCGACCAGATCATGGTGCACACGCCGGCACGGGTGCTGACGTTCGTCTGATGCCCGCACGCCCCTTGCGCGGCGCGCGGGCGGGGGCGAGAACGGTCGGCATCAAAAAGGGGAGAAAAGCGATGGGCGTGAAAATCTATGGCGTGCTGCGATCGCGCGCGACGCGGCCGGTCTGGGCCGCGAAGGAACTGGGCATCGCCTATGAGCAGATCCCGGTGATCCAGGTGTATCGCCTGCCGGACCCCAATGCCCCCGGCGCGCCGCTGCACACGGCCAGCCCGGGCTTCCTGGCCGTGAACCCGGCCGGCCAGGTGCCGACCATGGATGATGACGGCTTCGTGCTGCACGAGAGCCTCGCCATCGCCCTGTATCTGGCCCGCAAGGCCGGCGGCCCGCTGGCGCCGAAGGATGAGCGCGAGAACGCCGCGATGGTGCAGTGGGCGCTGTGGGCCGCCACCTCGGCCGAGCCGAAGACGCTGGCGATCATGCAGAACCCCGCCGGGTCCGATGCGCGGCAGGCATCGATCGATGGGCTGGCGCGCCCCTTCGCGGCGCTGGACAAGGCGCTGGCGGCCGGCGGCGGCTGGCTGGTGGGCGGGCGCTTCACGGTGGCTGACATCAACGTGGCCGAGGTGATCCGCTACGCCCAGCCGGCCACGGCGCTGATCGATGCCTATCCCAACATCAAGGCCTGGATCGGCGCCTGCCAGGCTCGCCCGGCCTTCAAGGAGATGATGGCGGAGCGCGACCAGGAACCGGCGTAAGCGAGCCCGGTGGCAACGGCCGTTCGGGTGGAAACGCCCGGACGGCGAGCGTTGCGCTGGCAATATGGGGCTGGAGGGGTGGGGGCTGCCGTTCAGACCGGCTAGCGCTTTGGGCATGAGTCATCACCTCCGGACACGGGTATGAGCGACGGATTCGTGGTGATTTCGGGTGCGGCTTCGCTGTGGGGGCGCGCGGACGACACGGGTGGGGCACGGCGCGAGCGCACGCTGGCTGTATAGGGCCGTGCTCTCGGCGCGGTCGCAGCACATTGGCCAGCCGAGCCGGGCGCGCATGGGAAAAGGCCGGCCGCGCGCTGCGCTTCGCCAGGGGCTTCGCGCGTGGCCTCTTGCACCATCACCTGGGGCGCAAATAATCATTTTATCTCAATATCGCTAAACGAGGTGTTCGATGTATCCGGGATGCCGGCCGCTGCATTGCGGTTCGCATCACGGTGTGTTGAAGAAAGTCGTCGGGCGTAGGATTTCGTTGCCGATATGGGGGGCAGCGGGGATCGGAATGCAAAACAATGGTTTGCAGGCCGCCAACAGAGCGAGACGTTACTTTCAGATGCAAATCGTTGGCTTCGTACTACACTCCTTGTTGGCGCTGCTCTTCCTCGGCCAGGCCGTACTGATCGGCAAGGCGCTGCAGTTCGAGCCGCCTCCGCCGAATATCGAAGTGCGGGCCGACGGCTCCCAGCTCAACCCACTCGACATTGTCTTGATCGCCGACGCCTCGGGCGAAGCGAGGGAGATCGGCAACGACATCGCCCGCGGCTTCGATGACGCGATCCGTGAGGCTGGCCTCGACCGCGAACTCCGGCTCGTCACCCGCGACGATGGCGGTCGCGCCAATGCGGTCGCTGCGCTCGCCGAAGGTGCGGCGCTCGGCTTCCATACCCTCGCCATGGTTGGCCCGACCCAGAGCAATGGCTACGCCGAAATGGTTGCTGCCGCCGCCGAGGGCACCTTGCTTGCGCTGGCGCCGATTGGCGCGCCTTCCGGCATCGAGCCGAACTCTTTCGCCTATTCGATGCAGCCGCCGAACACCAAGACTGGCGAGATGCTTGGCCGCATCCTGCAGCGCGTGCTGCCTGGCGACCGGCTGGTGCTGTTGGCGCTGCCCGGTAGCAGGCCCGACGGGTATTGGGATGGCGTGGTCTTGTCCTACGCGGGCCGCGCCGGCGCCGAGTTGACGCTGGAGCCATGGCCGACCGGCCAGACGCCTGAGCAGCAGCGCGAACGACTGGCCCGCCACGCTCAGGCCGATGCGGTGCTGGTCAGCTTGCCGATGAAGGAGGCCGAGGCGGCGATCCGCCAGCTGCGCGTCAGCGGCCATGGTGGTCGCATCGTTGTGCTGGGCGAGGCCTCCCTGGCGAGCTTCGCCGAGCGCTTCACGGACGACCGGCGTGAGCGGATCACTCCCGGCTTCTTCACCAACGGCATCATCGCCGCCGTCCCGTTCACGCCGCGCATGTCCAGCGCCGAGAGCCAGCGTCGCGTTCAGGCCTATATCGCCCGCAATAACGCCGAGCCGAGCTGGGCCTATGCCTCGGGCTACGATGCCGGGCTGCTGCTCGCCGAATTCATCCGCCACAGCAAGGCCGATGGCAGTTTTACCCTGACCGACCCCGATCGGATGCGCTCCCTGCTGCACGACTGGATGCGGGCGCGCGACGCCGATTCTGGCGCAACCAGCGGCTTCACCGGCCGGATCACCTTCGACAGCACGCACCAGCGCGACACCCCGCTGAAGCTCGTAGAGTTCGTGGGGCGTCGGCAGCTGCCCCTCATCGTCCAACTTAGCGATCGCCCCCGGCTGGTCGAGCAGGTGGGCCTCGGCGAGGAGGCGATCCGCCTCGGCGAGCTTGCCTACCCTCTTATCCCCGCAGTGCAGGTTGGGTTCCGGTTGCACGCCCTCGAGGTGGTCAATTTCGACTCCGGGACCTTCACCGGGAGCTTCGACTTCTGGCTGAAGTCGACGGACGACATCGGCATCGAGCAGATCGCCTTCCTCAACCAGGCTGGGCCGCTGAAATCCGTCCGGCTGGTCACGGAGAGCACCGGGGGCAGCAGCCGCTACCGTCTCTGGCGGGTCGAGGGCGAGTTCCGCTTCGTCCCGAAGCCGTCCGACATGCTCCTCAGGCGTAGCCGCATTGCCATCGAATGGCGACATCGCACCCTGGATATAGCGCAGCTGCGGCTGGTGCTGGATGCCGAAGCCCAGCGCAGCGAGGCTGCGCCGGGTAGCGTGGAGAACAGCCGCCAGGATTACCGAGTGGTCTCGGAGGTGCTGGCCGTGGACGACCGGCTGGTCGATGGTCTTGGCGATCCGCGCAGCCGGGACGGCCGGCTAAACTACTACCTCGGCTCCTACAGCGCCGAGATCGCCCGGGTCGACCAGACGCTGACCGCGCGGATCATGGCGATGCTAGGCGGCACCGGAGTCGCGCTTGCCTTCATCGTGCTGGCCATAGGCTTCGCCCTGCTCTGTCTGCTGCGGCTGGCTTGGCGCAGCGACGCGCTGAAGTGGGCAATCTACCCGACGCTGCTGCTGACCGGCGTGTTCAGTGAATTCGCACTTTTCACCGGGGCACTCGCGGACCGCATGGCGCCGGCCACCGTGTCGATGATCCTGCTCGCCTACGAGTTCGCCTATGTGCTCATCGTGGTCACGATGGTCGACATGCTGCTCGAGAAGCTCTTGCTCCGCCGCCAGGAGGGCCAGGGCCTGCATCCCGTGGTGCGGCTCATATTCCGCACCATGCTCTACCTGGCTGGCATCGCCTTTTTCTATACCACCGTGCTGGACCGCGATATCTGGCCGGTGCTTGCCACCACCTCGGTGTTGCTGACCGTGATCGGCTTTGCGCTGCGCGAATTGATCTTCGACGCCATCGCCGGCATCGCAATCGCGGCCGACAACAGCATGCGCATCGGCCAGTGGGTGACGGTGCGCACGCGCGATCGGGTGATCAGCGGCCGGCTAGATGATTGGGGCTGGCGCTTCGCCTGCATCCGCTCGCGCGACGACGAGGTGCACTTCGTGCCGAACGGCCTGATCGCCACACAGATCCTCTCCAACATGTCGCTGCACAACGGCTACACCCGGCTACAGGTGCCGTTCACCATGTCGGCCACGGTGGATACTGCGGCGCTGGTGCCCCGGATCCATGAAAGCGTGGCGAAGGCGATGGGGGGCAACGATACGGTGGACCACAGCCGACCGATCCGCGTGGTGCTATCGGGGCTCGAGGGCCATCGCGTGCACGGTCTCGTGATGCTCTACTACCTTGCGGAATTCGGAACCGACTCCACCCGCTCTGCCGTACTCGAGGCGGTGCGCAAGGCGCTCCATGATGCCGGTGCGCTGGATAGAACCGCGATGAGGCCCTTGGATTCTTTTTCGGACGCTGATCACCCCCTTTAGCAGCCTGTTGACGAATGCGGCGCAGCCGGATTCTGGCACCTGCAGCTGGCGGTGGCAGGTGTCGTCTGCCGCTGGGTCGGCAGCGGGATCGGCAGTCGGAGATGCTGGTGTCGTGGTCGGGGATGCCATGTTCACCGGGACATCCGTTCTACGACCGGCTGCAGGTCGAACTCGTCGCTGCCGCCGGGGCGCTACTTCCGCATAGTGCTGGTCGGCGACGTTGAGGGAATCGACACCGAGCGGAGGCTGGAGTGGCACTACGCCGACAGCCTGCCGCTGCACGCGTTCCTCCGCCTCGGCGAGCAGGATTTGCCCTGCCTGGCCTTCCCTCAGTTGGAGCATGATCATGTTGCCGTTGGCGTTGACCGCGGCATGGATCTTTGTGGTCAGGCCGGCGCGCGAGCGCCCCATGTATCGGGCGGCATCAAGGTGCCCAGCGGCTGCTGCCCATGCCCCCCTTTTTGCCGTTGGCGGCGTGCTGGTGGACCCGGATCGAGGAACTGTCGACCGTTTGCAGATCGCCGTCATAGGCGCGCGAGACGGCCGCAAACAGCCGGTCCCATGCACCGGCCTTCCGCCAACGGACAAACCGGTTGTGGCAGGTGGTGCAGGGGCCATACCGCTCCGGGATGTCGGCCAAGGGCGAGTCCGTGCTCAACCGCCAGAATATCCTGTTAAGCACCCTGCGGTCGCCCACGCGCGGCACTCCACGCGGCTTGGTCGGCAGCAGCGGCTGAATGACCGACCACTCGATGCCCGTGATCTCATGCCAGCCGCCCTTGATGTCGATCGATGAAGAATCGGTCGACGGCGGCAGGCATGCCTCTTTGCTTTGCGCGCCGCCGCCGGCCAGCCCGGCGCGCGATAGCAACCGCCCGAAACGCCGGAAGAGTCGGCGTTTCGGGCGGTTGGTATCATGCCGGCGTGGCTTCATGGCGCACCTCTCGCCAGCGTGGCGCATCCCGAGCCGCGTCGCTGCTGGTTGCCTATGGGTGCATCACCTAGAGGCTCGGCCGCGCGCCGGACGGTTACGCCAGCGCCAGCACCCGCGTCGGCGACAGCAGGAAGGGCGGCAGGTAGGCCGGGATGTTGCTGAACGGCAGCACTTCCGGCTTCAGGAGGATCCCCAGCACGTCGGCCATGAAGGCGCGGCGGCGTTCGATGCGGCGCCAGGCTTCCGGGTAGCGGGCGGCAAAGGCCTCGCGCAGGGCGGCGTCGGCGAGGGCGATGCCGTCTTCGATGTTGGTGGTGAACCAGGGCGAGTGGGTGGCCGGGATCACGTCCACCTGGATCGCCATGCCGGAGGCGAGCGGGATGGTGCTGCCGGCGAAGACCGGGGAGTGCAGCCATTCATCCAGGTGCAGCAGGTGGCCGGGGTTGAGGCCCACGCCGAAGAACGGGTCGCCCAAATGCTTGGCGATGATGGCGTGCAGCGTGCCGCCGGTAACGCCGATGCCGACTTCGCCGTACCATTCGGCCACGGCGCGGAAATACGGCACCACCAGCTTGTCGGCGTAGTCGCGGATGCCCGCTGGCAGTTCGCTGGGGTCGTGCACCAGGAAGCCGGCGCGGGCCGAGAGGCCGCCCTGCAGCCCGCAGGCCATGGTGAACGGGTCGCCATGGCCCAGCACGCGTGCGGAGGGGCTGGGCAGGCCGCGCGAGGCGCGCTCGCCGGCCGACAGCATCAGATGGGCGGAGAACGGGATGCCGGGCACGGCCATCAGCCTTGCGGCCTGAAACTCCGTCATGCCCGGGCGCACGCCGAACAGCACGTTGCGCAGGCCCTGGCTGGCATAGGTGGCGGCGAACTCGAACGCGGCCAGCTGGTCCACGTCGTTGATCACGCGCAGCCCGTCGGTGGGGTTGATGAACAGGTCGGTGGCGTTCACCACCCGGCCGGTTTCGCCCGCCATTTCCCGGACCGCGCGGGCGATGAATTCCGGCAGGTCGAGCCAGGTTTCGTCCGCGCCGGGGTCGCCGGGGCCGAAGGATTTCCAGCCGACGGCGCCCACCGTCATGCCGCCCTTCAGCCCGGCTTCGGCGAGCAGCCGCACCAGCGGCTTCTGCCGGTCGCGCGGCTGGCCGGGCAGGGAGAAGCTTTGGCACAGCACCCGCTCGAAGCTGCCCAGGGCCAGCTCGGCATAGCTCCAGCCCTCATTGCCCACGAACAGGCTCGCGGGCTGGCGTGGCCAGGCGGCGGTGGGGGCCACCAGCAGCGCCTCCTCGAAGCGGGGGTCGTACCCCGTGAGGTGGGCGATGCCGGCGCTGTGCTCGCGGTCGCCATAGACCACCAGCGCATCCATCCCGGCCGCCTTGGCGCGTGCCAGCGCCGCCTGCATCCGCGCGGCATAGGTGGTGCCGGGCACCTCCGGCTGCACGGTTGGCTCGCCGAAGATCGGCAGCTCGGTCTCGATCAGGCGTACGCTGGCCATGGGCTGGTCCTCGGCTGGGCGTGGGTCAGTTCGACAGGCTCAGGTTCTCCGGGCGCCACAGACCGTCCGGCCGGCCCTTGAAGCCCTGCACCTTCTGCGACAGACCCCACAGCATCGACCAGTGGTACAGGATCACGTGCGGCTGGTCCTGCAGGAAGATCTCGGTCGCCTGCCGGTAGAAGGGCAGCCGCTCCGCCGTGGTGGTGGCGGTGGCGCCCTGGGTGAACAGCTCGTCGATCTTCGGGTTGAGGTACTGGCCCCAGTTGGTGAAGCCCTTGCTGGTCAGCCAGATCGGCGCGTTGCCGTCGGGGTCGGCACGGCCCGACCACAGCAGCATGGAGGCCTCGAAATCGCCGCTGCGGGTGGCGGAGACGAGGGCAGCGGAATCCTGGATCACGATCTTCATGTCGAACCCGGCCTCGGCCACCATCGACTGCACGATCTGCGCCACCTGGGCATCCAGCGGGTCGGTGCCGATGCGCAGGGTGAAGCTGACGCGGCTGACGCCGGCCTCAGCCAGCAGCTTCCTGGCCGCGGCCAGGTCGCGCTTCGGCACCGGGAAGCCCGGGTGGAAGAAGGTGCTGCCCGGCGCCTCGAACTGGTTGCTGGGCACGTACTGCCCGTCGAACGCCACCTGGTTCAGCGCCTCGCGGTCGATGGCGAGCGAGAAGGCGCGGCGCACGCGGGCATCGCGGCCCAGCGGGGTGTCGGCGGCCTTGCCGTTGCCGACGTTGAACTCGATCGGCACGAAGCCCAGGGAGGGGCTTTTCGCCAGGCGCAGCTTCGGGTTGGCGGCGATGGAGCCGGCATCGGTTGGCGAGATCTTCTGCGCGATCTCCAGCCCGCCGCCCATCAGGTCCACCTTGCGGATGTTGCTGTCGGTCACGGTGCGGAACACCACGCCGGGCAGCTTGATGGCCTGGGCGTTCCAGTAGCCGGGGAAGCGCTCCAGCGTGATGTTGTCCTGCGCCAGGCGGGACTTGAAGCTGAACGGCCCGGCGCAGACCGGCTTGGCCTCGATCTCGCCGCGCGGCAGGTCGATGATCTTGGGCGAGTAGGGCGTGCCGACGCGGTTGGCCAGCAGCATCACCAGCGGCGCGAAGGGGCGGCTGAGGGAGATGCGCAGCGTCAGCGGGTCGATCACCTCCGCACCCGTGATGGCCGCCATCTCCGCCTTGCGGATGGAGTAGGCGACGTTTTTGTAGCGCATGATGTTGGCCACCATGCCGGCGGCGTCGAACGGCGTGCCATCCTGGAAGTTCACGCCGGGGCGCAGCTTCACGGTCAGCGATAGCTTGTCGGCACTCCATTCCCAGCTTGTGGCGAGCTGCGGCACGAATTGCAGGTCGGGCGTGAGGTCGATCAGGCTGTCGCACATCACGGTGGTGACAACGCGGTTGGTGTAGCTGCCATCGGTGGCGGGATCGAGCGGGGCGGGATCGAATTCCAGCGCCACGCGCAGCGGTTGCGCCGCGAGCGGGGGGGCGATGGCAAACGGGGCGGCGGCGAGGCAGGCGGTTGCCAGCCAGCGGGTGAGGCGCATCGCGATACTCCTGTCGGGCGCGTGGCCCCGGTTGTTCTTCTTGCGGTGCAGCATGCCGTGGCGGCGTGGCGGCTGGCAACTCATACCAGCCCGCTTTGACCCATGAAGAATGGATCAACGCGGGCCGGCATGAGTCTTTGTTTGGCGCGCGGCCACCGGCCAGCCCCGCACGCGACAGCAGCCGGCGCCATGGCAGGTAGAGTCAGCCATGGCACCGGCTGCTGTCATCCGCGGACGATTCGTGCCGAAAGCCCCACGATTGCGGCCAGTAGCGCCAGCCCCGCGAAGGCGACCGGCAAGGTGGTGGCCTGGGCGATCCATCCCACCGCCACCGGCCCGGCCAGCAGGCCTGCGTAGCCCGGCGTGGCGGCGGCGGCGATGGCGGCACTCGGCGCCATGTTGGGCATGCGCCCGGCGGCGCTGAACAGCACCGGCACCATGTTGGCCACGCCCAGGCCCACCAGCGCGCACCCGGCCAGGAACAGCGCCAGGGGCTGGCCGGGGAAGGCAGGAGCGGCGGCGGCCAGCGCGAAGCCGAGCGCGGCCAATGCGCCGCCACCGGCCATCACCAGCACCGGGCCCAGCCGGCGCACCACGGCGTCTCCGGTCAGCCGCCCCAGTGTCATTGCCAGGGCCAGTGCCGCGAAGCCGAGCCCGGCGCGGGAGGCGGCCTGGCCGAGTTCGAAGCGGAGATACACGCCGGACCAGTCCAGGATCGTGCCTTCCAGCAGGAAGGCGGCGAAGCACAGCGCGCCCAGTGCCGCCAGCCGCCCGCGCGGCAGCACCAGGCGCGGTGCCTCCGCATCATGCGCGCGTGGGATCAGAGTGCCGGCGCGGATCGCCAGCGCCAGCGCGCAGGAGGTCCCCAGCAGCGCCGCGCAGGCCACCGGGGCCACGCCTGCCCCGAGCAGGCCGGTCATCGCCAGGCTGCCGACCAGCGCGCCCAGGCTGTAGGCGCCGTGGAAGCCGCTCATCAGCGTGCGGCCGGTGGCTCTTTCCACCAGCACGGCCTGGGCGTTCATCGCCACGTCCACGCAGGCCGTGGCGGCGCCGAACAGGGCCAGCAGCGCGGCCAGCGCCAAGGGCGTGGGCGCCAGCGCCAGGGCCGGCATCAGCGCGCAGAAGGCCAAGCCGGTGCCCAGGATCACCCAGCGCGGCCCGCGCGATTGCACCAGCGGGCCGGCGAAGGGCAGGGCGGCCAGCGAGCCCACGCCGAGGCCCAGCAGCAGCGTGCCAAGGGCTGCGTCATCCAGCCCCAGCCGCGCCTTGGCATCCGGCACCAGCGGCGCCCAGACGGCGAAGCCGATGCCGATCATGAAGAACACCAGCCGGGTAGAGAGCGCCACGGCGGGTGCTGCAGCATCCATTGACGAAAAAGGCCCGCCTCGCGGCGGGCCCTTCGTCTCGAAGTCTGGTGGCAAGGCTCAGGCCTTGGCCATCGCCTTGCCCAGGTTCTCATCGATCTGGGCGAGGAAGGCCTGGGTGTTCAGCCAGGGCTGGTCCTTGCCGATCAGCACCGCGAGGTCCTTGGTCATCGCGCCGCTTTCCACCGTCTCGATGCACACCCGCTCCAGCGTTTCGGCAAACGCCGTCACGTCGGGCGTGTTGTCGAAGCGGCCGCGATAGATCAGGCCGCGCGTCCAGGCGAACACGGAGGCGATCGGGTTGGTGCTGGTCTCGCGGCCCTTCTGGTGCTCGCGGTAGTGGCGCGTCACGGTGCCGTGCGCCGCCTCGCTCTCCACCGTGTTGCCATCGGGGCTGAGCAGCACCGAGGTCATCAGGCCCAGCGAGCCGAAGCCCTGCGCCACGATGTCGCTCTGCACGTCGCCGTCGTAGTTCTTGCAGGCCCACACATAGCCGCCTTCCCACTTGATCGCGCAGGCGACCATGTCGTCGATCAGGCGATGCTCGTAGGTCAGGCCGGCTTCCTTGAACTTCCCGGCGAACTCGCGGTCGAAGATGTCCTGGAAGATGTCCTTGAAGGTGCCGTCATAGGCCTTGAGGATCGTGTTCTTGGTCGACAGGTACACCGGGTACCGGCGCGCGAGGCCGTAGTTGAAGGTGGCGCGCGCGAAGCCCGAGATAGAGGCCGAGGTGTTGTGCATGCCCATGGCGACGCCGGGGCCCTTGAAGTCGTGCACGTCCATCACCTGCGCCGGGGAACCGTCGGCCGGCTGGTAGGTCAGCGTCACCTTGCCGGGGCCGGGGATCTTGGTTTCGGTGGCGCGGTAGATGTCGCCATAGGCATGGCGGCCGATCACGATCGGCTGGGTCCAGTGCGGCACCAGGCGCGGCACGTTCGTACAGATAATTGGCTCGCGGAAGATCGTGCCGTCGAGGATGTTGCGGATGGTGCCGTTGGGCGACCGCCACATCTTCTTCAGCTTGAACTCCTCCACCCGCTGCTCGTCCGGCGTGATGGTGGCGCACTTGACGCCCACGCCGTACTGCTTGATGGCATTGGCCGCGTCGACGGTGACCTGGTCGTCGGTCTGGTCGCGATACTCGATGCCGAGGTCGTAGTACTTCAGATCGACGTCGAGGTAGGGCAGGATGAGCTTGTCCTTGATGAAGCCCCAGATGATCCGGGTCATCTCATCCCCGTCCAGCTCCACGACCGGGGTCTTCACCTTGATCTTCGCCATGCCGTCCTCATCTCATGCAGCGTCAGCCGCCCGTTGCGGCCTGTGCGGAATCAGGGGCTTTCAATGGCACCGCGGGCGCCCCGCCGCAAGCCCGCGTGCACCGGCATGAGCGTGCTCGACCTTATCGAGCTGCTCGCCCTCCCGGCGGCGCTGCTGTTCGGGGCTATTGCCTGGCTTGCCCAACGCCTCTCCCGGCTGCGCCGCGAGGCGGCCCGGCTTACCACCGCACGGCATGAGGAAGCCTCGGCCCGCATGCGCGCGGCCTCCCGTGCCGCCTGGCTCGATACGGCGCTGGAGGCGCTGGAGGAGGGAATACTGGTCGCCGATCGCGACCAGCGCGTGATCCACTGGAACCACCGCTTTGCCGAGCTGTCCGGCCTGCCGGAGGACATGCCGCGCGAGGGCGCCACACTCGCCTCCCTGCTGCGCCTCGTCGCCGAGGCCGGCGAGTTCGGGCTGGTCGATGTTGATCAGGAGGTGGTTCGCCAACTCGCCCTGCTGGAGCGCGGGCCGGCCGCCTTCCCGCAGCTGCGGCACCGGCCCGATGGCGCGATCGTGGAGGTGCGGTTGCAGGCCTTGCCGGGCGGCGCGCTGCTGCTGCGCTGCACCGATGTCACCACCCGCCATCGGCCGCCCGCACCGCCGGCTGCCCAGCCGCAACCCGCGCCCGTGGTGCAGGCTGCCGCAGCACCTGTGCCCGCCCCGGGCCGCCCGCGCCGCAACCTTGTGCTGCTGGTGGAGGACATGAAGGTGAACCAGGTGGTCACCGCCACCCAGCTGCGCCGCGAAGGCCATCGCGTGGATATCTCGTCCTCGGGCGCGGAGGCGCTCGCCCTGGCGGCGCGCACGCCCTACGACCTCGTGCTGATGGACCTGATGATGCCGGAGATGAGCGGCTACGACGCCGCCCGCCGGATGCGCGCCCTGCCGGGCCATGCCGGCCGCGTGCCGATCTACGCCCTGACCGCCAACACCGGCGAGGAAGACGGCGCCCGCTGCCTCGCCGCCGGCATGCAGGGCATGCTGACCAAGCCGGTGCCTGCCGCCGTGCTGCGCGACGTGCTGCAACAGGGTGCGGCCCGTCTTGTGCCCTCCGCCGCGCCGATACCCGCCCCACTGGTGCCGGGCTTGCTGAACACCGCCCGGCTGGAGGAGCTGCGCCGGGACCTGCCGCCCGCCGTGCTGGGCACGCTGTGCCGCCAATGCCTGGACGACATGGAGGAGCGCCTCGCCGCCCTGCGCTCCGCCTTCGCGAACGCCGACCCAGCCGAGGTGGAGCATGAGGCCCACGCCCTGGCCGGCATGGCCGGCAGCTACGGCCTGGCCCAGGTGGAGCGGGAGGCCCGCGCCACCCTCACCGCCGCACGCCAGCAGGACGCCGCCATCACCCGCTCCGCCGCCGCTTCCCTGCCCGAGACCTTCGCGCGCAGCCGTGCGGCGCTGCTCGCCTGGCTTCCCGCCACCTGACCACCACTCGGCACTTCTGTTGCGCCGCCTGCCAGGGCAACATGCGCCCATGCGCGTCTATCTCGCCGGCCCCGACGTGTTCCTGCCCGATCCGCTGGCCCGTGCCGCGGCGCTGAAGGCGATCTGCGCCGGCCATGGCCTCATCGGCGTCTCGCCGCTGGACGATCTCGCCGGCGGCGATCCCGCGGACTGGGCCGGGCTGCCGGAAGCCTACCGCATCGCCCGCCGCAACGAGGCGCATATCGCCGGTTGCGCCGCGTTGGTGGCCAACCTCACCCCCTTCCGCGGCCCCAGCGCCGATGCCGGCACGGTGTTCGAACTCGGCTTCATGCGCGCGCTCGGCCGCCCGGTTTTCGGCTGGTCCAATGCCGCAGCCCCCTTCGCTGCCCGCACCCGCGCCGCCTTCGCCACCACCCAGGCGGCCGACGGCACCTGGCGCGACGCCGAGGGCATGCTGGTGGAGGATTTCGCGCCCCTGCACGACAACCTGATGATCGACGGCGCGATCGCGGCATCGGGCGGGGTGCTCGTGGCCCGCGACCTGCCGCGCGGCGCGGCCTGGACCAGCCTCGATGCGTTCGAGGCCTGCATCCAAGCCGCCGCGCGAACCCTGACCGGGTAGGGCGGGGGGCCTCAGTTCGGCGGGTTGAGCCCCAGCGCCCGCGCCGTGTCCACGATGCTCTGCCAGGTATCCACCTGCAGTGGCACGCCATTGGCCAGCCGGTCCGCCCGCGCCCGGGCCTCGGGCTCGCCGGGCACCAGCACCTCGTCCACCCCTTCGGCCAGGCGCGAGGCCTTGACGTAGTTGGCGTACTCGCGCGCCTCGGCCACGAAGTTGCTGGAGCCGAAGCGGTTCGGGTCCAGGTAAATCGAGAACATGCCGTTGGCGATGCGCCGGCGGGTGCGATCGGGATCCACCGGCCCGGAGGTGCCGCCCCCGGTCAGCACGCCGGCCAGGATCTCGCACATGAAGGCGATGCCGCTGCCCTTGTGGTCGCCGAAGGCGCGGATCGCGCCCGGCCCGTTGCCGGCGCTGCGCGGCCCGCCGGGCGTGAGCGGCCCATAGAGCACCGCGGGATCATCGGACATCTTGCCGTCCGGTCCGATCAGCGCATCGCCCGGCAGCGGCTTGCCGCCATTGCTGGCCACCAGCACCTTGCCTTCGGCCACCACGGAAGTGGCGAAATCCAGCAGCAGCGGAGGCTGGCCGTTCTCCATCGGGATCGCGATGCACACGGGGTTGGTGGAGAAGCGCCGGTCCACGCCGCCGAACGGCGCCACCAGCTGGCCCTGGTACACGTTCACGAAATGCAGCGAGACCAGCCCCTGCTCCGCCGCCCGCTCGCCCCAATCGCCGATGCGCCCGATATGGCCGGAGGCGCGCAGCGCGATGATGCACATGCCGGCCTGCTTGGCCTTGGCGATGCCGAAATCCACCGCCTGCGGCCCCACTGTCTGGCCGAAGCCCATGTTGCCGTCGATCACCGCATGGGTCGGGCCTTCGGTGACGATGGTGATCTTCGCACCCGCGGTGACGTCGCCGTCCTTCAGGTTCTGCACGTAGCGCGGCACGCGGATCACGCCATGGCTGTCGTGCCCCGTAAGGTTGGCGCCGATCAGGTGATGGGCAATCCGGTCGCCCTCGGCACGGCCGGTGCCGGCGGCGACGAAGATGTCGCCCACGAAGCGCTGCAGCGTGTCGACGGCAATCAGATGGGTGGGCAGGTCGGCCATGGTCGTTTCCCTGGTTTCTTGTTCCAGCAAGAGTCTTCTTTTTCTGAAGAAAAAGAAGCAAAAAGACTTTTCCGACTGGCACGCGTGCTGGTCACCCAGCACGCGTGCCAATGATCAAAAGTTTTTTGGTTCTTTTTTTCAAAAAAGAGCCGCTTTCTTAGCTCCGCGCGGCAATCGCCGTCGCATCGGCACGATAGAAATTGTTGTCCGTCGGCACGATGGTCAGCTCGCTCACGCAGCTGCGCGGCGGCAGGGTGCAGGCGAACAGCACCGCCGCGGCCACGTCCTCGGGCTGCACCATCAGCGCGCGCGCCTCGGCCGAGGGCGGCTGCGGCCGCTTGTCCATGATCGGCGTTTCCACCTCGCCGGGGTTGATGCACACGGCGCGGATGCCGTGAATGCCTTCCTCGGCGTTCAGGGAGAGGCTCATCGCCCGCGCGGCGTGCTTGGTGGCGGTGTAGGACACGCCCGAGACCATGAAGATCCCGGTGGCGGCCAGGGAGGCCACGTTCACCACCACGCCGTCGCGCTGGGTGCGCATCGCCGGCAGCACCTTCATCGTGCACAGGAACGGCCCGGTCAGGTTCGCCCCCACCATCTGCTGCACGATCTCCGGCGTCAGCTGCTTCCAGGCGCGGTTCGGCGTGTTCCAGCCGGCATTGTTCACCAGGATGTCGATGTCGCCGAACTCGGCCACCACCGCGTTCCAGGCCGCATCCACCTGCCCGGCATGGCCCACATCGCAGGTGGCGATGGTGCAGATGCCGCCCTCGCTGCGGATTGCCGCCGCCGTTTCGTCCAGCGTGCCGCGCGTGCGGCCGGAGAGCCCCACCTTGCAACCGGCGCGGGCCAACTCCACCGCGATCGCGCGGCCGATGCCGGTTCCCGCGCCGGTGACCCAAGCTGTTTTGCCATTCAATGCGGGCATTGCCGTTCCTCCTCGTGATAGGCCGCAAACGCAAAGCGGCCGACCGGACGGTGGCGTCCGATCGGCCGCGATGCAAGAGGGCAGGGTGCCCGATCAGACCACGCGGTTGGTCGCGTCTTCGATCAGGTGCATGTTGTTCATGTCGATCGCCAGCGGCAGGATCTCGCCCGGGCCGGTCTGCACGTTCGGGTCGATGCGCGAGCACACCGCCACGCCGTCCACGAAATGGTGCACCAGGGTTTCCATGCCCATCGGCTCCACCACGTCCACCTTGGCGTTCATGATCTGCACGCCGGGCTTCTCGCTGTCGTGGGTCTCGGTCATGTGCTCCGGGCGGATGCCCAGGGTCATCTTCTTGCCCTTGTATGGGCCGTAGCGATCCACGCGGGCGGCCGGAATGGCCATCTTGGTGCCGTCGGCGAGTTGCACCTTCAGCCCGCCGTCATCGATCACCTGGCAGGGCAGGAAGTTCATGGCCGGGGAGCCGATGAACCCAGCCACGAACCGTGTTGCGGGGTGGTGATACAGCTCCTGCGGGGCGCCGACCTGCTCGATCACGCCGTGGTTCATCACCACCACGCGGTCGGCCAGCGTCATCGCCTCGATCTGGTCGTGCGTCACGTACACCGTGGTGGTGGGCACCAGCTGGTGCAGCTTCTTGATCTCGGTGCGCATCTGCACGCGCAGCTTGGCATCCAGGTTCGACAGCGGCTCGTCGAACAGGAACACCTTGGGGTTGCGCACCACGGCGCGGCCCATCGCCACGCGCTGGCGCTGGCCGCCCGAAAGCGCCTTCGGCTTGCGGTCGAGCAGCATCTGGATGTCGAGCATGGTGGCCGCTTCATCCACCCGGCGCTTGATTTCCTCCTTGGGAAACTTCCGCAGCTTCAGGCCGAAGGCCATGTTGTCGAACACGCTCATGTGCGGGTACAGCGCGTAGTTCTGGAACACCATGGCGATGTCACGGTCGCGCGGCGGCACGTCGTTCACCACGTCGCCCCCGATCCAGATCTCGCCGGCGGTGATCTCCTCCAGCCCCGCGATCATGCGCAGCGTGGTGGACTTGCCGCAGCCCGAAGGCCCCACCAGCACGACGAACTCGTGGTCGATGATTTCCAGGTCGATGCCCTTCACCGCCTGCACGTCGCCCTCGTAGGCCTTCACCACCTTGCGGATCGACACGTTCGCCATTGCCGTCACTTCTCCTCGTTGAGCCGCAGCACCGCGCGGCTATCGTTTGGTCCAAACCCGCGGTGCGCGGTCAACCCTTGGTGGCGCCGGCGGTCAGGCCGGCAATGTAGTAGTCCATCAGGAACGTGTAGATGATGATCGGCGGTGCGGCGGCCATGGCGCAAGCGGCCATGATCATGCCCCAGGCGAACACGTCGCCCTTGATCAGCTCACGCACGATGCCCACCGTCAGCGTCGCCTGGTCCGCACTGTAGAGATAGGCGAGCGGATACAGGAAGGCCCCCCAGGCTACGGTGAAGGCGAAGATCGTCGCCGCGATGATGCCGGGCAGCGCCACCGGGATGAAGATCTGGATCAGGATCTGCGGATAGCTCGCCCCGTCGATCAGCGCGGCCTCGTCCAGCTCCTTCGGGATCGAGCTGAAGTAGCCGATCATGATCCAGGTGCAGAACGGCACCGCCAGAGTCGGGAACAGCAGCACCAGCGCCCAGGTGGAATTGATCAGCCCCAGCCAGCCCAGGATCTGGAACAACGGGATGAACAGCAGCGACGGCGGCACGAGGTAGGTGAGGAACACGCCGGTGGAGAGCACCTGGCTGCCCTTGAACCCCATGCGCGAGAGGCTGAACGCCGCCAGGATCGCGATCGTCATGCTCAGCGTCACGGTCACGGCCGTGACCCAGACGGAGTTGATGAAATACCGCTGGAAGGCGGCGTTGGTCATCAGCTCCCAGTAATTGTCGAAGGTCGGGTTCTGCACGATCCACGGATTGCCCGCCTGGGCCGAGATCTCAGCCGAGGTCTTCAGGCTGGTGATGATCATGTAGAAGGGCGGGATCAGGAAGATGATCACGAAGAAGGTCAGCGCGATGTAGCTGGCCCACAGCGCCATGCGGCGCTGCTTCTCCATGCTGCCGACCTTCGCCTTCGGGACCGGCAGGTTGCCGGCGGTGGCGGAAGCACTCATCACGCCATCTCCTTGTTGCGCTTCATCACGTCGCGCAGCACGAAGAACGCGAGCGTGGCCAGGATCGGGAACATGAACAGGCTCACCGTGGCGCCACGCGGAATGTTGCCGGACTGGATGCCCACCACGAACGCGTAGGTGGCGAACAGATGCGTGCCGTCCTGCGGCCCGCCATTGGTCAGGATGCGCACGATGTCGAAGTCGGCGAAGGTCACGATTAGGCTGTAGAGCACCGTGATCAGGATGATGTTGCGCATCATCGGGATGGTGATGAAGAACAGCCGCTGCACCGCGGTGGCGCCATCGATCGAGGCCGCCTCATAAAGCTGCTCGGGCACCGACTTCAGCGCCGCCAGATACATGATCATGAAGAAGGGCGCGCCGAACCACACGTTCACCGCGATCACCGAGAGGCGCGCGTTCCATACCGTGCCGAGGAACGCGATATCCTCGAAGCCCAGCATGTTCAGCGTCCAGTTGAACGCGGAGTAGGAGGGGTCGAACAGCCACCACCAGGTGAGCGTGGAAAGCGAGAGCGGAATCACCCACGGCACCAGCAGCAGCCCGCGCCACACGCGCTCATTGCGGCCGCGGATGTTGTGCATCAGGTGGGCCAGCACAAAGCCCAGGAAGGCCTTCAGGATCACCGCCGTCACCGCGAACAGCACGGACTGGAAGATCACCAGCTGGAAGCTCGGCCGGCTGATCATGAAGGCGAAATTGTCGAACCCGACGAAGTTGTTCATCTTCCGGTCAAGCATGCTCAGGAAGACGGCGTAGAAGGTCGGATAGATCTTCAGGCAAACGATCAGCAGGATCAGCGGCGAACACAGCGCCAGCGCGGCCAAGGACCGGCGGCGCGCCAACTGCTTCATGCTGCCGGCCTGTCGCGGTGTCGGCGAGGTTGCTGCAGGCGCTCCGACCACCATGGTGCTACCGTCTGCCATGAAGGGGTCTCCATCAAGCGGATGCGGCACGACGGCCCCGAAGGAGCGATCACGCCGTCATGAAGGGGGAAACCCTGCCGGTGCCAGAATCCGGGCACCGGCAGGGGCAAGCATCAAGGCTTACAGGAAGCCTTCCAGCTCGCGATTGCCCCAGGTGATCACCTGGTCGATCGTCTCGCCGGCCTTCAGCTTCGCCAGCATCGTCGGGAAGGTGCCGCGGTTGTAGATCTGCACCGCGATTTCCGCCGGGGCCGGGGCGTGCGCCACGTGGGTCTTTGCACCATGCCAGCCGCGCACGGGGTAGTTGTACACCGTGCCCTTCGGCGGCCCGATGTCGTCCCACGCCTTGGACTGGGTCAGCTTCTCGTACGGCGGCAGGTCATAGCCCATGGAAGCGATGCAGCGCGCATCCACCAGTTCTTCCTGCATCAGGTACTCGATCAGGTCCTTCGCAGCGGTCTTGTTCTGCGCGAACTGCCAGATGCCCCAGAAGTTGATGTTGTGCGGAACGAAGCGCCCCTTCGGACCAGCCGGGGGAGCCAGGTGCCACACATCCTGCGCCACGGCCGGCGCATCGCGGGTCGCAACCGCCCAGGCCGACGGCGGGTTGTAGATGAACGACGACGCGCCAGAGATCAGCGCGCGGTTATTCGAGCTATCGTCCCAGCTCTGCGCATCGGCCGGCAGGAAGCGGATCAGCTTCTGGCAGTACTCGATCGCCTGGCGCATCGCCGCCGAGCGGATCTGGATCTTGCCGCTGGAATCCACCATCTCGGCGCCGAACGAGGCCAGGATGGAGCCCCAGGTGTCCACGCTGTCCGCCGTGGTGCCCATGCCAATGCCGAACGGCTTGCCGGCCTTGAACATGGCCTCCGCAGCCTTCAGCATAGCGTCCATCGTCCATTCCTTGGACTCCGGGGTCTCGGTCGGCGAGGTCGGGTACATCTTCTGCAGGTCGAGGCCGGCATGCTCCTTGAACAGGGAGATGCGCCCGGCCGGGCCCTTGTTCTGCGTGCCCCAGGAAGAGGGAACCGCCAGCCACTTGCCCTTTTCGCGGCCGAAGTAGTTGGCCACGTCGTTGGTGGCGCCGTGCTTGGCGATCAGGCGGCCAACGATATCGTCCACCGGCTCCAACTTGTCCGCGTGGTCGCGCACGTTCCAGTTGGCGATGGTGATGATGTCATGGCCGCGCCGGGCCTGCGCCTGCGCGTTGATGGTCAGCAGCGTCTGGTTGCCCTGCGAGGTGATGAAGTCCAGCTTCACCTCAACCTTGTTGCGCTCGGCCCAGGCCGCGATCTGCTGGCGGGCGGTGGCGTTCGTCGCCGGCACCCAGTGATCCCACAGGAAGATGGAGAGCGTGCCGGCCGCCTTGGCGGAGCGCACGTGCACCCACGGAAGAACCGATGCAGCAGCACCGAACTTGAGCACCTTGCGGCGCGTGGCTTCCCGCTTGGACAGAATGTTCCTGGTCATCAGGATATCAAGCCTCCCGTCTGCGCGCCGTGCTTACCGCCGGCTGCTGGTTGCGATTTCGACAAGGCCCCAACGGGGACCGTGCTGATCCAATCCTAGGCACAATGCCCCAGAAGGGCAACGCATTGATGCCTGTAGAGGCATTCGCGCGCAATTCTAGATTGCGATCACCCCCTTCGCGCGCAAGAGTACCCTATCCACGAAGGCGCCGGCGCTGCCCAAATACGCTGCGGGGTCCACCAGCCGCGCGATCGCCGCCCCATCCAGCCGGGCCGTTACGGTCGAGTCGCGCCCCAGCGCCTCGGCCAGCCCGATGCGCTGGGTCAACGCCTGGTCGCAGGCATGCTTCACCACATGGTGCGCCGCCTCCCGCCCCAGCACCGGCCCCAGCCCCATCATCACCGCCTCGGCCACGATCTGCCCGCCGGTGAGGTCGAGGTTGGTGCGCATCCGCGCCGTGTCCACCACCATGCCCTCGGCGATCTGGCGCGCATGGCACAGCGCGCCATGGGTCAGCACGAAGGCCTGGCCAATCGCCAGCGGCTCCGCCTGCCACGGCCCCGTCGCCCGCTCATGGTCCTGCGCCATCGCCCCCTGCATCAGCGGCACCATCGCCTGCACGGCGCGGGCGGAGGCCAGGATGTATTCGCTGGCGATCGGGTTGCGCTTCTGCGGCATGGTGGAGCTCTGCCCGCGCCCGTGCACATAGGGCTCGGTCAGCTCGGCCACCTCGTTCTGCGCCAGCAGGATCACGTCGGTGGCGATCTTGGACAGGCTGCCGCACAGCAGCCCCAGGAACGACACCGCCTCAGCCAGCCCATCCCGCCCCACGTGCCAGGGCGCATCCGGCACGCCGAGCCCCAGCGCCACCGCGAGCCCTTCCATCACCCCAATCCCGTCCTCGCCCAGCGAGGCCAGCGTGCCCGCCGCGCCGCCGAACTGCACCACGCAGGCGCGCGGCCGCAACTGGTCCAGCCGCTCCACATGCGCCAGCAGCGGCGCCAGCCAGGTGGCCAGCTTCAGCCCGAAGGTCACCGGCAGCGCGTGCTGCAGGTGGGTCCGCCCCGCCATCAGCGTATCGCGATGCAGGGCCGCCTGCTTCGCCAGTGCCACGGCGACCGCCACCAGCTCTGCCCGCACCAGGGCCAGCCCATCGCGCACCTGAAGTGCGGTGGCGGAATCCATGATGTCCTGGGTCGTCGCCCCCCAATGCGTCCAGCGGCCATGGGCGCCGGCGGCCTCCGACAGCCCGGCCACCAGCCCCACCACGGGGTAGCCGACATTGGCGACACTCGCCGCCATCCGCCCGAGATCCAGGTGCTCCACCCGCGCCGCCGCGCTGATCGCCGCCGCCGCCTCGGCCGGGATGATCCCCATTCGCCCCTGCACGCGGGCAAGGGCCGCCTCCACATCCAGCATGCGCTGCAGGAAGGTGCGGTCATCGAACACGGCGCGCATGGCGTCGGAACCGTACAGCGTTCCGAACACCGGGCTGTCGGCGAAATTCACGGGCATGGGCACGTCCTCCGGGGCTTTTCCCCGGCGTGCCCCAGCCTCAGGCCGCGCGCAAGGGTCCTGCGGAAAGAAGTGCCTGGGCCTTCGCCGCCACGATCTCCGGCGTGTCGCCGGGCTTGTAGATCGAACTCCCGATCCCGAACCCCGCCGCCCCCGCCGCGCGCCAGGCCGGGATATTGCCGGCATCGATCCCGCCCACAGGCAGCACCAGTGTGTTCGCCGGCAACACTGCGCGCATCGCCTTCAGCACCGCGGGGCTCGCCGCCTCGGCTGGGAACAGCTTCAGCCCGTCCGCGCCGGCCGCCAGCATCGCGAAGGCCTCGGTGGGCGTGAAGAAGCCCGGCACCGCCACCATCCCGCGCGCCTTGGCCGCGCGCACCACCGCCTCGCTGGCATGCGGCAGCACCACCAGCCGCCCACCGGCATCGGCCACCGTGGCCACCTGGGCCGCGCTCATCACCGTGCCCGCCCCCACCAGCAGCTGGTCGCCGAACCGTGCGGCCAGCCGCCGGATGCTCTCGATCGGCCGCGGCGAGTTCAGCGGCACCTCCAGCACGGCGATCCCGGCCTCCGCCAGCGCCTCGCCGATCGGCACCACCTCTTCCGGCGTCACCCCGCGCAGGATCGCGACCAGGTCGCAGCGCTGCAGCCAATCCCTCAAAGCCATCCGGCCTGCCTCCCGATCACCGCGAGGCCCAGGGCCGCCGCATCCTCATCCACCACCACGGCACGCCCGCCGCAGGAAGCGATGGCGGTGGTATACAGCCCCACCAGCACCTCGTCCCCCAGCAGCCGCACCTGGTCCACGCCCTGCATCGCCGCACGCACCTCGTGCCCGATCATCAAGCCGCTGAGAAACCCCGCCGCCTGCGCCTCCGGCAATTCGCCGAACAGCCCCAGCGCCCGCACGCCGAACAGATGGTGCAGCAGGTGCCCCGCCTCGCCCGAGCGCGCCACGCCACGCCGGAACCCCTCGGCATCCGTCTCCTGGCCCATCATCCGCCCCAGGATCGTGTGCCCACGGAGTGCGGCGAAGGCCTCGCCGGTGAAATAGGTCGCGAACCCCTCGATCCGCCCGCCGGCGATCCGCGCCCACTTGGTGTGGCTGCCGGGCATGCACACCACACCCTCGCCGCCCAGGGCCGCCATCAGCCCGACCAGCTTGGTCTCCTCGCCGCGCATCACCTCCGGCACGCCGGAGGCATCGCGGCCGGAGAGCCCCGGCACCAGCCGCACCTCGGCCGCCTCGAACGGCACCACCACCAGCGCCTGCGCGATCGCCCGGGGATCGGCGGGGCAGGGCAGATAGGGCGCTTCCACCCAGCCCTGCCGGCTGCCGATCATGCCGCACATCAGCACCTGCCGCTCGCCATCCTGCAGCCAGGCGCCCACCGTCTCCTGCAGCACCGCGGCGAAGGCGCCGCCTTCCACCTTGGTGATTCCGCGCGGGGAGGCGGCATGGTCCACCACCTGCCCCGCGGCATCGAACCGGTAGGCGCGCAGGTTGCTCGTGCCCCAATCCACCCCGATCATGCGGCTCCTCCCCTGGGACGCTCCCAGTGGCGGCGTTTCAGCCACCGATCGCACAAGACCGCAAGACTGCCTGCCGTTCCCTGCTTCCGGCGCCCGTCAGAGCGGCAGGTTTACCAGCTTATCCACCAGCCGCCCGCCCAGCCCGGTGAACGCCATCGAGATCGCCGCCGCGAGCGTGCCGATCACCACGGCATACTCCACCGACACCGTCCCGCGCGTATCCACGGCCGTTCCCGACCAGCAGGAAGAAAAAAAGGTCAATGCAGTGCTTTCGGAATATGGCGTGAATGACAATCGCTGTAGCGGTATGGATACAATCTGCCACGAATTCGCTACATTAATCTTTCAATCGAACCCTACCTCGCGCCCAGTTGCCCGCACGGGGGGCTGGTGCCGGGGGGCCCAATGCGCCATATGCTCACCCTCGGCGCTTTTCGTTCTGGGCTGAACGCCTCGCAAGTCCCGCCTTCTGGTTGTCTTCGCACTGGTTCTCCCTGCCTCGAAAATCAATTCCGGCCCGCCAAGTAGCGCGGGGCGCCGGAGACGTAGGAGACATGCGATGACGACAGGAACGGTTAAGTGGTTCAACACCACCAAGGGCTACGGCTTCATTCAGCCTGACGACGGCTCCAAGGATGTGTTCGTGCACATCTCCGCCGTGGAGCGTGCCGGCATGAGCCTGAAGGAAGGCCAGAAGGTCGGTTACGACCTCGAGCGTGGCCAGCAGGGCAAGATGTCCGCCGTCAACCTCAAGAACGCCTAAAGCGGAGAAAGGGCGCGGGCGCTTGCCCCCGCCCACCCGCAAATTCGCCGTCGGCGACCGGGTGGAGCTCTCCCCCGGTCGGTCCGACCCCCCACGCTTCAGCGCGTCAAATGTCGTGGCCGGCACCTACACGATCGTGGGCCTCATGCCGTGGCAGGGCACCGACTACCAGTACCGCGTGAAGCATGCCCGCGACCAGCACGAGCGCGTGGTCAGCGAGACCGAGCTTCGCCGCGGATGAACAGGGGCTGCAATGGTTTTCAAGGTTAACTACAACCAGCAGCGCAATGAGCGCGATCGCGCCAAGCAGGCGAAGAAAGACGCCAAGCTGCGCGAGAAGGAGGCGGAAGTCGCCCGCCGCCGCAACACCCGCGACGAGTCCCCCAACCCCGAAAATCCGGTAAAGGAGGACGAACAGAATGGCCCCACCTAGGCGCCGCATCGAAACCAGCTTCATCGCCTTCGACGTGACCTATGTCGACGGCACCCAAACCTCCAACCGCCGCGTCCCCGCCACCGCCCTTACCGGCCTCGAAGGCGACGCGGCCGCACAGCCCATCATCGAGCAGCAGGACCGCGAAATCGGCCAGGCCTCCGGCCGCCCCCGCCCCGCCATCCGCTCCCTCGCCCGCAGCCCTGCGAAGGGCTAGTGTCCTGCCCGCGGAGTTCGTCCGGCTTCGGACGGACGTAGCGGATGAGCAGGCCACGGACCACTAGGCTTCGTTGCGTTCGTAGTACACGAAGCCGTGCAGCCGCCCCGCGAAGGGGCGGCTGTAGCCACGAGTGACCACCCAGCCCGCACGCTCATAGAAGCGCCGCGCCGGCCCGTTCGCCCGGAAACATTCCAGGCTGCACACCCCCCGCGCCACTGCCTCTGCCAGCAAGGCCCGCCCCGCGCCCGTGCCCTGCACCGCCGGGTCGATGAACAGCATGTCCAGATGCGTGCCGGTCACCAGCGAGAACCCCACCACGCGGCCATCCGCTTCGGCCACGCGCAGGCGGTCCAGGCTGGCCTCGAACCGCGCCACGAAACTCTCCGGCGTGCGTCGTGCAAGCTCCTCGTCAGCCAGGATCGGCGCGAAGGCGGCGCGGTAGGAGGCGCTGGCCACCGCGCTCACCGCCGGCACATCCCCTGGCGTTGCGGCGCGGACGATCAATGCCCGCCCCTTAGCCGTGGATCCAACGTATCCCGCAGCGCATCCCCCAGCAGGTTCAGCCCGAACGCCAGCAGCAGGATCGCCACGCCCGAGAACACCGCCGGCCTCGGCGCCAGCATCAGGAAATTCCGCCCCTCCGACAGCATCAACCCCAGGGAAGGCGTCGGCGGCTGCGTGCCCAGCCCCAGGAAGGACAACGAGGCCTCCACCAGGATCGCGGCCGAGAGCAGCAGCGAGGTCTGCACCAGCACCACGCTCGCCAGGTTCGGCAGCACGTGCAGGAAGATGATGCGCCCGTCGGTCGCACCCGCCGCCCGCGCCCCGGTCACGTAGTCGCTCTCGCAGATCACCAGCGCCGGGCCGCGCAGCAGGCGGGCGAAGATCGGCGTGTACACCACGGCGATGGCCACGGCGGCGGTTTCCTGCCGCGGCCCCAGCACCGCCACCACCCCGATCGCCAGCAGCATCACGGGAAAGGCGAACAGCACATCCATCGCTCGCATCACGATCCGGTCCGTCCAGCCGCGGTAATAGGCCGCCACCAGCCCCAGCGTGCCCCCCGCCACCAGCGCAACGCCCACAGCCAATGCAGAGACGAACAGCGAGGTCCGGCTGCCATGGATGATCCGGCTGAGCACGTCCCGCCCGAACTGGTCCGTGCCCAACCAATGCGCCGCCGTGGGCCCCTTCATCCGTGCCATGATGTCCTGCGCCACGGGATCATACGGCGCCACCCATTCCGCGAACCCGGCCACCAGCACCTGCAGCACCACCAGCGCCACGGCGAACCACAGCAACCTCTGCCCCGCCCTCACGCCCGCACCCGCGGATCGATGGCCAGGTACAGCAAATCCACCACGAAGTTCACCACCACGAACCCCAGCGTCACCATCAGGATCGTCGCCTGCAGCAGCGGATAGTTGCGCTCCGCGATCGCCCCCAGGATCAGCCGCCCGAGCCCCGGGATTGCGAACACCTGCTCCACCACGATGGCCCCGCCCAGCAGATACCCGGTCATGATCCCCACCGAGGTCACGAACGGGATCAACGCGTTGCGCAGCGCATGGCGATACACCACGCTCCGCTCCGGCACCCCTTTCGCCCGCGCCGTGCGGATATAGTCCTGCCCCAACGCATCCAGCATGGCCGAGCGCACCAGCCGCGACAGGTTGGCCAGGATCGGCAGCCCGAGCGCGAAGGCGGGCAACGCCAGCCGCGTGATGTTTCCCACGGGATCAACGCTGAACGGCACGTAGCCCAGCAACTGCAGCGAAGGTGCGACCGTCGCCAGCACCAGGATCATCACGATCCCCAGCCAAAAGCTCGGGATCGTCAGCCCCGCCACGGTCGCCACCCGCATCGCCGCATCGGCCGCCCCGCCGCGCCAGCGCGCCATCAGGCACCCGGCCGGCACCGCCAGCCCCGCGCCCAGCACCAGCGCCAGCACGGTCAGCTGCACCGTCGGCCACACATGCACCAGGATTTCGCCGGCCACGGGCTTGCCGGTCCACAGCGAGATGCCAAGGTCGCCCTGCAACACCTTGGACATCCAGCCAAAATACTGCACGTAAATCGGCTGGTCCAACCCGATCTGCGCCCGCAGCGCCGCGATCGCCGCCGGCGTCACCTCCGTGTTCGCGCCCAGCATGATCGCCACGGCATCGCCGGGGATCAGCCGGATCATCGCGAACACGATCACCGAGACGGCGGCCAGCACCACGGCCAGGTCCACCAGCCGCGCAACCAGCAGCCGCCTCAGCATCCCAGGTGGCCCGCCTGCGTCACTTCGCCACGGCGGTATCGGCCAGCGTGCTCAGCGAACGGTTCGCGATGATCTCGAACCCGCCCACATTCGCCCGCATCGCCGTGAACAGCTGGCCATAGGCGATGTGCATGATCGGCCCGTCGCAGGCCAGGATCGCCTGCGCCTTGTCATAGGCCGCCTTGCGCGCCGCCTGGTCCTGTAGTGTCCGCGCCCCGTCCAGCAGCCCGTCCAGCGTGGTATCGGAATACTTGAACACGTTGGTGGAGCCGCCGGTGCGGAAGGTGCGGAAGAAATAGTCGTCCGGATCGGGGCTGCCGGCGTTGGTGCTGGCGAACATGTCGAAATTGCTGTTGCGCCAATCCTGGATGAACTGGCCCAGCTCCTGGTTCTTCAGTTCCACCTTGAACCCGGCCTTGTTCAGCTGCGCCTGCACCACCTGCGCCATGTCGCGGATATCCTGCCGCGGCAGCACGTTGATGGTGATCGCCACCGGCGCCGTGTAACCGGCCTCCTTCAGCAGCGCCTGCGCGCGGGCGGGATCCGTCTTGTAGCAGGCGAACTGATCCACCGGCGTCGCCCAGTCCTTCAGCGCCGGCGAAAGCGGCCCACCCGGCACCCCGGCGCCGAACAGGGCGGCGGCAATCACCTCCTGCCGGTTCAGCGCATAGTTCACCGCCTGGCGCACGCGGGCGTCGTTGAAGGGCGGCTTGGAGGCATTCACCCCCACGAACATGTAGGCGAGCTCCAGCGTCTCCGCGAGCTTCACCCCCGGCCGGCCCTTCAGCTGCATGGCGGTGGCCGCATCGATGTTCGGCAGCATGGCGTATTGCCCGCTGGAAAGCCCCACCTGCCGGGTGGCTGATTCCGGCACGATGTTGAACTTGATCCCGTCCAGCTTCGGCGCCCCCGCGCGCCAGTACCCGGCATGCTTCTCCAGCGCCACGAACCCGTTGGCCTGCCATTCCTTGAACTTGAACGGCCCGGTGCCGATCGGCGCACGCTGCAGCGCGTCCTTCTCCATCTCCATGCTGCGCGGCACGATGGCGATGGTGGCGACGGAGGCCAGCAGCGGCGCTGTCGGCTCCTTCAGCGTCAACACCGCGGTGCCGGCATCCGGCGCCTCGGCCTTGTCCAGCGTCGCCAGGCGCGAGGCCAGCGGGGAGGCGATCTCCTTGCTCAGCACCCGGTTGATCGTCGCCACAACATCAGCGGCTTCCACCTTGCTGCCGTCATGGAAGGTCATCCCACTGCGCAGCTTGAAGGTATAGGTCTTGCCATCCGCCGAAACCGTCCAGCTTTCCGCCAGGCCCGGCCGCACGCGAAGATCCTTGTCGATCGCGGTCAGGCCTTCGTAGATCGTGCCGTTGATCATCTGGAAGGTGGAGAACGCCGTCGCCCGATGCGGATCGAGCCCGACCGGCGAGGCATCCACGGCCACCTCCAGCACCTGCCCCCAAGCGACTGGGGCCGAGGCAACGCCCGACGCCAGCACGCCTGCCAGCAACATCGCGCGGAACGAAAGACGAGCCATGTGAGCCTCCTGCACGCCCCTGCGCCGGGGCTTCCTGTTCCCCGGGAAGCTATGGCCCTATAGGAATCGTGACAAGGAGAACGCGCATCCCATGGGCCTGACCACCGCGATCGGCGTGATGAGCGGCACCTCGATGGACGCGATCGACGTCGCCCTGATCCGCACCGACGGCCGCAGCATCGTGGAAGCCGGCCCCACCGGCGCCTACCCCTACGCCCCCGCCCTGCGCGCGAAACTCATCGCCTTCCTCGCCGCCCCCAGCCGCGCCGAACACGACCCGCTGTCGGAGCTGGAAGCCGAGGTCAGCGACGCCCATGCCGGCGCCGTGCTGGCCTTCCTGGACGACCACAGCCTCCCGGCCGACCGCATCGACCTCGTCGGCATCCACGGCCAGACCGTGTTCCACAAGCCCGATTCCCGCTTCACCCGCCAGCTCGGCAGCGGCGCCCGCATGGCCGCCACGCTGGGCATCGACGTGGTCAACCGCTTCCGCCACGCCGACATAGCCGCGGGCGGGGAGGGGGCGCCGCTCGCGCCGCTCTACCACCAGGCGCTGGCCTCCGGCCTCGCCCAGCCGCTGATGGTCCTCAACCTCGGCGGCGTCGCCAACGTGACGTATCTCGCTGGCGAGACCGTCATCGCCTTCGATACCGGCCCCGCCTCCGCCCTGCTTGACGATTTCCTGCTCAAGCGCCGCGGCGAGCCGTTCGACAGGGATGGCGCGCTCGCCGCATCGGGAACGCCGGACAGCGATCTGCTCGCCCAGCTTCTCTCCCACCCCTATTTCGCAAGGCCGGCGCCGAAGTCACTGGATCGCAACGCTTTCCATCGCTGGGCCGCCGCGATCGACCGCATCAACGACGATGCCCGCGGTGCCGCCACGCTGGCCGCCTTCACCATCGCCTCGGTCGCCGGCGCCACCGCGCAGGTGCCCACGCCACCTCGCCGCTGGCTCGTCACCGGCGGCGGCCGCCACAACCGGACCCTGATGCAGGGCTTGCGCGAGACCCTCGGCGTGCCGGTCGATCCCGTGGAATCCGTGGGTTGGGATGGTGATTTCCTGGAAGCCCAGTGCTTCGCCTATCTCGCCGTGCGTTCCCTCCACGGCCTGCCGCTGAGCCTGCCCAGCACCACCGGCGCGCCGCACCCGATGCCTGGCGGCGAGCTGTGGCAGGTATGAACATCCTGGAAGTCCAGGGTCTTACGCTCGCTACTTCCCAGGCCGCCTTGGTGGAGGATGTCTCCTTCACCCTCGCCCCCGGCGAGATGCTCGCTTTGGTCGGTGAATCCGGCTGCGGCAAGTCCGTCACCGCGCTGGCCATCATGCGCCTGCTGGCGCCTGCCATAAGCCGCACCGCCGGTGCCATTCGCTTCGACGGCACCGACCTCGCCGGGCTGGACGATGAAGCCATGCGCCGCCTGCGCGGCCACCGGATTGGCATGATCTTCCAGGAGCCGATGACCAGCCTGAACCCGGTCTTCACCATCGGCGAGCAGATCGCCGAGCCGCTGCGCCTGCATCTCAACCTCTCTGCGAAGCAGGCCCTCGCCCGCGCCGCGGACCTGCTTGATCTCGTGGGATTGCCCACCCCCACGCGCCAGCTCGCCCGCTATCCGCACCAGCTCTCCGGTGGCCAGCGCCAGCGCGTGATGATCGCCGCCGCCCTGGCCTGCGAGCCCCGCCTGCTGATCGCCGACGAACCCACCACCGCGCTCGATGTAACGGTCCAGGCCCAGATCCTCGCCCTGATCGACCGCCTGCGCCGCCAGCTCGACATGGCCTGCCTGCTGATCACCCACGACCTCGGCGTGGTCGCCGAATACTGCGACCGGGCGGCCGTGATGTATGCCGGCCGCATCGTGGAAACCGGCCCGGCCGCGGAGGTCTTCGCCACCCCGCGCCACCGCTACACCGCCGCCCTGGTGCGCACCATGCCGGCCCGCAACCCGCCGGGCGAACGCCTCCCCGCGATCCCCGGCCAGGTCCCGCCGCCGGGAAGCCGCGGCCAGGGTTGCGCGTTCCAGCCGCGCTGCGATGCCCCCGTGCCGCGTTGCGCCGAACGCCCGTCCCTCGCCGGCGCGCCGCACGCGGCCGCCTGCTGGAACCCGGCCGCATGACGCCCTTGCTGGAAGCCCGCCACCTCACCGTCCACTACCGCACCCCCACCGCCACGTTGCGGGCGCTGGAGGATGTCAGCTTCACCCTGGCGGAGTCCGAAGTGCTCGGCATCGTCGGTGAATCCGGTTGCGGCAAATCCACCCTCGGCCGTGCCGTGCTGCGCCTCACCGAGCCGACCGCTGGCGAGATCCTGTTCCAGGGCCAGGATCTGCGCGCTCTTTCCGGTGCCGCGTTGCGTCGGGCGCGGCGGGAGATGCAGATCGTGTTCCAGGACCCGTTTGGCGCGCTCAATCCGCGCCATCGCGTTGCCACCCTGATCGGCGAGCCGCTGACCATCCACGGCCTGCCGAACCGTGAGCAGCGCGTGGCGGAACTGCTGGATCTCGTGGGATTGCCGCCCGATTCCGGCCGCCGCTATATCCACGAGTTCAGCGGCGGCCAGCGCCAGCGCATCGCCATTGCCCGTGCGCTTGCCCTCTCGCCGAAGCTGCTGGTGGCGGACGAGCCGGTCTCGGCGCTGGATGTTTCCATCCAGTCCCAGATCATCAACCTCATTGCCGACCTCAAGCGCCGGCTGGGCCTGGCCATGCTGTTCATCAGCCACGACCTTTCGGTGGTGCGGCATGTGAGCCAGCGCATCGCGGTGATGTATCTCGGCCGCATCGTGGAGATCGGCCCGGCCGCCGAGCTGTTCGACCAGCCGGCCCACCCCTACACCCAGGCCCTGCTCTCCGCCGTGCCGCAACCGCCGGGGGCACCCAGGCGCGAGCGCATCCTGCTCGAAGGCGACCTGCCGGACCCCACCAACCCCCCGCCAGGCTGCGCCTTCGCTGCGCGCTGCCGGCACGCGCTGCCGGGCTGCAGCGCCACCCGGCCCGAGCTTCTCCGCCGCGCCACGCCGCACGGGCCGCGCGAAACCGCCTGCCATCTGTACGAGCCCGCATGACCCAGTTCGACTGCGCCTTCGCCCCGATCCAGGCGGCCATCGACAGCGCCCGCATTCCCGGCGCCGTGCTCGGCCTGCTGGAGGATGGCCGCACCACTTTGCGTGCCACCGGCCATGCCGTGATCGAGCCTGAGCGGGTGGCGATGCGCGAGGGGACCGTTTTTGACCTCGCCTCGCTCACCAAGGTGGTGCTCACCACCACCGCCATCCTGCGGCTGGTGGAGCAGGGGCGGATCGGGCTTGATGATCCTCTGTCGGTGGCCATTCCCGATCTGCGGCAATACGACGTGGCCGGCGCGGCGGAGCGCAGGCTGACCTTCCGGCAGTGCCTGGCCCATGCCACCCATCTGCCGGCGGTGGAGCCACTTTATACCTATGGCCAGGATCCGCAGACGCTGCGGGCCTTCATCCTGCAGCGGGAATGGCGGCACTGCCCACCGGCCTACAGCGACAACAACTTTCTACTTCTTGGCATCGCCATCGAGCGGCTGACCGGCCTGACGCTGGCGGAGCAGGCGCTACCGCCCGGCTTCACGTTCCGGCCCGATCCGGCGGATTGCGCGGCCACCGAGCGCTGCAGCTGGCGTGGGCGGGTGATGCGGGGCGAGGTGCATGACGAGAACGCCTTCGCCATGGGCGGGGCGGCCGGGCATGCCGGGTTGTTCGGCACCGCCGCGGCGCTGCTGGGCTTCGCGCGGGCGATGATGGAGGACGGGCTGTTGTCGCCGGCGAGCATCGCCGCGCTGCGCACCGAGCAGAATGTAATCCAGGGCGTGCGGCGTGGGCTCGGCTGGCAGTTGGCCACGCCGGGCTGGCCGGCGGGCGATCGCTGCCCGGCTTCGGTGATCGGGCATACCGGGTTCACCGGCACCGGGCTGTGGATCGACCTGGACCGCCGGCGCGCCTGGGTGTTGCTGACCAACCGGGTGCATCCTTCCCGCCACACCGAGAGCGGCATCGTGGCGCTGCGGCGTGCGGTGGGGGATGCGCTGCACGGCTGACTTCCGGCCGGGCGCCCGGGGCGCTACCTTCGGCGCCTATCCAGGAGGTTTCCATGGCGCTGAAGATCTACGGCATTCCCCGTTCGCGCGCGATCCGTACCCTGTGGATGTGCCACGAGCTCGGCATTCCCTATGAGATGATCGAGGTGGCGCCGGGGGCGGACGGGTCTCGCAGCCCCGAGTTCCTGGCCATCAACCCGAACGGGCATGTGCCGTTCATCGATGACGACGGGCTGGTGCTGTGGGAATCCATGGCGATCAACCTGCATTTGGCGCGCAAGCATGGCGGGCCGATCGCGCCGGCGGGGCTGGCCGAGGAAAGTCTGGCCACGATGTGGACGGTGTGGGCGGCGACCGAGCTGGAGCCGCCGGCGGCGCAGGCGATGTACCATACCTTCATGCTGCCGGAGCCGGACCGGGTGCCGGGGCTGAAGGCGGCGGCGCTGCAGCAGGTGCAGGCGCCGTTGCTGGTGCTGGAGGCGGTGCTGGCCAAGGGCGGCGGGTTCGTGATGGGCGGGCGGTTCACGGTGGCCGACCTCAACCTGGCCTGCTGCGTGTTCTACCTGCGCATGAACCCCGAGGCGCTGCTGGACAAGCCGGCGGTGCGGGAGTGGTACGCGGCCGCCCTGGCGCGCCCGGCGGCCAAGGCCGCCTTCGCGCTGCGTGGGGACTAGGCCTGCTTCCCCTCGTCTTCGTCGTCGTCCTGGGCGTAGTACCATTCCAGGACGTCGTCGTGGAACTCGGGGTCCTTGAGCAGGCGCATGGCGAGCGCCAGCACGATTTCCGGGGCGGCGCCGATGTCGTCGGCGTCGTCGGCGACTTCGGTGGCGGAGACGACGCGGACGGACATGGCGCCGTCTTCCTCGCCGATGATCAGGGCGACCTCGTTCTCTTCGAGCGTGATCGTGGTGGTGTTTGCGGCTGCCATGGGGCTGGTCCTTCGTAGATTGGCGGGTGGATTAGCGCGGTTCGGCGGCCGCGGCCAGGGTGGGTGCGTTTGCAGGCGCGGCTGTGGGGTGTAGCGTGGCGGGACGTCCCAACGAGCCGGAAAGATACTCCATGGCCGCCAATACCAAGCGCGTCTTCTATGTGAAATATGTCGCGCATACCGTGTTCAACGAGATGATGGAGGCCCGGCCGGACGTGCGGCTGGACAAGCTGGAGAACGACTCGCCGGCCGCCGCGGTGGCGCCGGTGCTGGAGGCGGCGCACGCGTTCCAGATCGGCGCGAGCCGGGACGAGCTGGCGCCGGAGTTCTTCGCGCATCCGGACTTCCTGGCGCGCTGCCCGAACCTGCTGGTGGTGAGCAGCAACGGGGCCGGCTACGACACCATCGATGTCGATGCCTGCACGGCCGCGGGCGTGCTGGCGGTGAACCAGGCGGGCGGCAATGCGGAAGGGGTGGCGACGCATGCGTTGGCGCTGCTGCTGAACCTGACCAAGCGGATCGGCGAGATCGACCGGGCGATGCGGCGCGAGCTGGTGTTCGACCGGGCGGCCTATATCGGGCGCAATGCGCTGGACAAGACGATCGGCATCATCGGGATGGGGCATGTGGGCACGCGGCTGGCGGAGCTGTGCCGGGTGGCGTTCCGGATGCGGGTGATCGCCTATGACCCGTACCTGACGGCCGAGCAGATGACTGCGCGCGGGGCGGAGAAGGTGGATCTGGATACGCTGTGCGGCGAGGCAGATTATGTGAGCGTGAACTGCCCGCGCACCAAGGAGACGCTGGGGATGGTGGGGGCGGCGCAGTTCGCGCGGATGAAGCCTTCGGCCTATTTCATCACCACGGCGCGCGGCGGGATTCATGACGAGGCGGCGCTGTACGAGGTGCTGAAGGCGGGGAAGATCGCCGGCGCCGGGCTGGATGTGTGGGCCCGCGAGCCGCCGCCGCTGGAGCATCCGCTGCTGACGCTGGACAACGTGATCGTGAGCCAGCACACGGCGGGGGTGACGCGGGAGAGCCGGGAGCAGATGGGGCGGATCGCCGCACAGCAGATCTTGGACATCCTGGACGGCAAGCCGGCGACGCGGGTGCTGAACCCGGAGGTTTGGCCGGCGTTTGCGAAGCGGTTCGAGAAGGTGTTCGGGTTTACGCCTGCGCGATAATGGAACGAGTTGATATCGTAATAAAATAGACGTCGCATCGCGGCCCCGGTTGGGGCCGTTTTGCTGTGTGGGGTGTGGGTGGACGCCGTTTGGCTGCGCTTTGGAAAAGGCGGGGCGCGGGCGGTGCGGGGGCGGGCGATGGGCGTGGTTCGGGCGTGGGAGCGCATGCCACGGTTACGGCGGGGGCCGAAGAGGTAGAGCAGGGCGACGGGGAAGAGGGGGGCTTGGGCCTCCTGGTCGGAGCCCTCCTGCGTGGGGGCGGGGTGCCAGGCGCGGGCGAGGCGCACCAGGCGGCCGAGCAGGGCGGAGAGGAGGGTGAGCAGCATGACATCCAGCGCGCCGGCGTGCGGGCGCAATTCTCCTGTCTGCGGCTGGAGCGCAGCGCGCAGGCCGGCGAAGTGCTCGGCGAGGGAGGGGGGATGGGATGTCATGAGGAGGAATATATCTAACGTTTGTTAGGATGGGAAGGGCTTTCTTTACGTACGTAGTCGGGGGGCGCGTCGGGGCCGGGAAGGAAGTAAGGAAGAAAGAAACTGGCCACAGAGACACAGAGGCACAGAGGAGTAAGGCAAGGGAGAAGGGGACGATTCTGATACGTGGCGGGGATTAGGGTGGAGATGGGTTGGCGGAACCGCTTCGCGTTCCGCCCTACGCGGCGGGTTTTTTTCTTCTCCCTTGGCTTGCTTCTCGGTGCCTCTGTGTCTCTGTGGCCGCTTTCTTTCTTGGTTTTGTGCCGCGCGTTGGGTGGCGGAACTGCTTCGCATTCCGCCCTACGGGGTGGAGGGGTTAGCGGGCGAAGCCTTGGCCGCCGCTGACGGCGATGACCTGGGCGGTGAGCCACATGGCGAGCGGGGAGGCGAGGAAGGCGACGACGCTGGCGCGGAAGGAAAGGCGAGGTGCCGGGATGGCGGAACCGCTTCGCGTTCCGCCCCACGCGAGGTGGTGGCGTGCGGAGTTGGAAAGTCTTTTTGCTTCTTTTTCTTCAGAAAAAGAAGGGTTCTTACTTCCTTCCGATAATCATCGCCCGCAGTCGTTCCGAGATCGCGTCGATGATCGCCACGGTGACGAGCACCATGAGGATGATGGCGGCGGCCTCGTTCCATTCCAGCACGCGGATCTGTTCGGAGAGCACGAGGCCGATGCCGCCGGCGCCGACGATGCCGATGATGGTGGCGGAGCGGGTGTTGCTTTCGAAGTAGTAGAGCACCTGGCTGGCGAGGACCGGCAGTACCTGGGGCACGATGCCGAAGCGGATGGATTGGAGGCGGGAGCCGCCGGAGGCCAGCACGCCTTCGACCGGGCGGCGATCGGCGGTTTCGATCGCCTCGCTCATGAGCTTGGCGTAGCTGAACAGGTCTGACGACATGATGGCGAGCGCGCCGGCGAAGGGGCCGAGGCCGACGACGTTGATCCAGATAAGTGCCCAGATCAGCGTATCGATGCTGCGCCCGGCATCCAGCGAGCGGCGGGTGAGGAAGTGGACGACGCGGCTGGCGACGATGTTGCGTGCGGCAAGGAAGCCAAGCGGGATGGCGAGGATGGCGGCGGCCATGGTGCCGAGGAAGGCGATGGCCAGGGTTTGGCCGAGGGCATCCAGGTAGATCTCGGTGCGGGCCCAGCTGGCGGGGATGGGCGGCATCATGAGCGGGATGATGTCGCCCAGGCGGTACAGCCCGGCGAGGATGCGCGCGGGCGAGAAGCCGAGCAGGACGAGGCCGGCGAGGTAGAGCGCGATGGCGGCGGCGATGCCGCCGGTGACCATGAGGCGTGTGGTGATGTTCGGGCGCAGCACGGCGGCATGGCGCGCGGCGATGCCGGCCTGGTCGGCGAGGAAAATGTCGCGCATCAGCGGGATTCCAAGGCGAGCAGGCGGTGGCGGACGCGTTCGGAGATGAGGTCGATCACCACCACGCAGACCATGATCAGCAGCAGGATGGCGCTGACATCGGCGTAGAAGAATTTGCGGATGGCGGTGATGAGTTCCTCGCCGATGCCGCCGGCGCCGACGAAGCCCATGACGGCAGCGCCGCGCACGTTGATCTCGAAGCGCAGCAGCGTGTAGCTGACGAAGTTGGAGAGTACCTGGGGCACGGCGCCGAAGCGCACCTGGGCGAACCAGGTGCCGCCGCTGCTGCGCACGCCTTCGACGGGGTTCGCGTCGATGTTATCGACCACCTCGGCGAAGAGCTTGCCGAGCGCGCCGGTGGTGTGGATGGCGACGGCGAGCACGCCGGGAACGGGGCCGAGGCCGAAGGCGACCACGAAAATCAGCGCGAAGACGATTTCCGGCACGGTGCGGGCGAATTCCAGCACGCGGCGTGTGGCGGCGCGGACCCAGGGGAAGGGCATCAGGCCGGGCGTGCAGAGGAAGCAGAGGCAGAAGGCGAAGGCCGCGCCGGTGATGGTGCCGACATAGGCGATGAGCAGGGTTTCGCCGAGCAGCAGCGACCATTTGCGCAGGCCCCAGAACCACTCGGCGGGGTCTGACAGCACGGAGGCGCCGTTATCCAGATGGGCGAGGCGGGTGAAGTAGCTGGTGAAATTGCCGATCTTGGCCCAGAGCGTGCCGAGATCGACCTCCGCGCCCAGGAGGGCCAAAGCGAGGGCGATGGTGAACAGCACGGCGCCGAGGATGAGCTGGCGGCGCTTGGCGGCCATCGCCTCGCCATAGGCGCGCATCAGCGGGGCGAGCTGCGGATCGGGCAGCACGGTGACGGTGTGGTTCGCCGTGGTGGAGGCGGTCATTGCGGTTCCGGCATGCAGGGAGAGGGCCGGCAGCACCCAGGGGTGCCGCCGGCGGAACCGATCAGGACGAGCGGCGGCGCAGCTGGTCCACGAACTGGATCAGCTTGATCGTGTCGTCGTAGGCGGCGTTGTCCACGGCTTCCCAGGGGCGGGCCTTGCCGTCGGTGAGGCGCTTGAAGGCGGCCTCGTCCTTGGTGGCGGCCTGGAGATACGCGGTGCGGATGGCGGATTTCAGGTCGTCCGGCATATCCGACAGCATGGCGGTGGGCGAGTTGATGATCAGCGGCGACTTCAGCACGATGCGGAAATCGTCCTTGGTCATCAGCTTGCCGTCGGCGTGCTTGAGCATGCCCTTGTTCAGCATGCGGGTGAGGTTGCTGTCGTCGTCGGCGTTCCACCAGTTGGTGGCGACGTCCACCGTGCCCTGGGCGAGGGCGATGACGGCGTTCTCGTGGCTGCCGGTGCTCTGGATGCGGCCGAAGAACTTGCTGGCATCGGGAATGCCGAGCTGGTTCAGGGCGAACATCGGCATGGAGTAGCCGGAGGTGGAGTTGGGATCGACCATGCCGGCGTTCTTGCCGCGCAGGTCCTCGATCTTCTGGTACGGCGACTTGGCCAGCACGTAGAAGACCGAGTTGTAGCCCTTGGTGCCGTCGCCGTTCACGTCGATGACGAAGGCATCGGTCTTGACGCCGGTGAGGCGGGCGCGGGCGAAGGAGGCGGGGCCGTAGACGCCGATATGGATGTTGCCGGCGCGCTGGCCCTCGATCACCGCGGCGTAGTCGTTGGCGATGCGCAGGGTGACCTTGGTGCCGAGTTCGCGCGAGAGGTAGGCAACGAACGGGCCCATGCGGTCGGTGACGCCCGAGGCGTTCTCGGCCGGGACGACGGCGAGGACGATTTCGGGGTAGCGGGCCTTCCAGGCCTGGGCGCGGGCGGCGGTGGCGAGGCCCGTGGAGGCGCCGAGGGCCACCAGGACGGTGCGGCGGTTCAGCATGGGGAGGTCCTTTTCAGGGGGAGGGGGGTCAGGCGGCCTGGGCTGCGAGGCCGGCTTCGAGGCCCGGGGCGGCCGCGTGATCGATCACGTCGGCGGCTTCCATGCCGTAGAGCGTGCGGGAGACGCCTTCGGTGAGGGCGGCGGGCACGTCGTCGAACACGATGCGGCCGGCGGCCATGCCGACCAGGCGATCGCAATAGGTGCGGGCGAGGTCGAGCGAGTGCAGGTTGACCAGCACGGTGAGGCCGTGGTGGCGGTTGATGCGCTGCAGCGCGTCCATCACGATCTTGGCGTTGCGCGGATCGAGCGAGGCGACGGGTTCATCGGCCAGGATGATTTCCGGCTCCTGCAGCAGGGCGCGGCAGATGGCGACGCGCTGCTGCTGGCCGCCGGAGAGCGTGTCGGCGCGCTGGGCGGCGAGGCCGGCGATGTCCATCTGTTCCAGCGCGGACATGGCGAGCAGGCGGTCCTGGTGCGGCCAGAGGCGGGACATGGCGCGCCAGCCAGGGGTGTGGGCGAGGCGGCCGAGCAGCACGTTGTTCAGCACATCCAGCCGGCCGACGAGGTTGAACTGCTGGAAGATCATGGCGCAGCGGCGGCGCCAGTCGCGCAGGGCGGCGCCCTTGAGCGTGGTGATTTCGGCGCCGTTCCAGGCGATGGTTCCGGCGCTGGGTTCCGACAGGCGGTTGATGCTGCGCAGCAGGGTGGACTTGCCGGCGCCGGAGCGGCCGATGATGCCGACGAACTGGCCGCGCGGAATGGACAGCGAGGCGGAATCCACGGCGGTGACGGAGCCGAAGCGTTTCGTCAGGCCTTCCAGAACCAGCATCGCGAATCCCCGTTACATGCGGGGCGGTTATGGCAGGCGGTCCGCGACACTATCTTGAAGGATGGATGACAGAGCGATGACGATTTGGCGGCGGTTTGGCGGCGCGAGGGGCGCGCTGACGGATGGCCGGCTGCCGCGCTAGCCATTTGATCGGAAACGCAAACATCCGACCTGGCGGTGCCGCCAGATCGGATGTTGCTTCGGTGTTTCGAATGGCCAGGCCAGCCGGATGGGACCGGCCGGGTGGGGTCAGGCGGGTTCGGTGTCCAGCGCGTAGCCGGCGGCGCGGACGGTGCGGATGATGTCGGCCTCGCCTTCGGCGTTGATCGCCTTGCGCAGGCGGCGGATGTGGACATCCACCGTGCGCGGTTCCACGTGGATGTCGGGGCCCCAGACGGCGTTCAGCAGTTCCTCGCGGGTGAAGACGCGGGTGGGGTGCTGGAGGAAGAATTCGAGCAGGCGGTATTCGGTGGGGCCGAGATGCACGGCGCGGCCGTTGCGCTGCACGCGATGGGCGGCGAGGTCCATGGCGATGTCGGCGTATTCCAGGCGGCCCTTGGCGGGCGCGGTGCTGGCGCGGCGCAGCAGGGCGCGGATGCGGGCCATCAGGGCTTCGAGGCCGAAGGGCTTGGTGATGTAATCGTCGGCGCCCGTGTTGAGCGCGCGCACCGCGTCCTGGTCCTCGGTGCGGGCGGTGAGCATGATGACCGGCAGTTCGCGGGTATCGGGGTGGCGGCGGATCTGGCGGCAGACCTCGATGCCGGAGAGGACGGGGAGCATCCAATCCAGCAGGATGAGGTCCGGGCGTTCCTCCGCGATGCGGGCGAGGGCTTCCTCGCCGTTGCCGGCTTCCTCCACGCGGTAGCCGTGCTTTTCCAGGTTGTAGCGCAGCATGGTGAGCAGGGCGGTTTCGTCTTCCACCACCAGGATCAGCGGGCGGTTGGGCGTGGCCATGGGTTCGGGCGCCGGGGCCTGGCGGCGTGGCGGCATCATTTCGGTCCTCATTCGCCGGCGGGCCGGACGTTGGCGAAGGACGAGAGGTCGCTTTTCGGCCTTGCCTCGGTAATCGGGATACCGGTGACGGCGTAGTGCACGGTCTCGGCGATGTTGGTGGCGTGGTCGCCGATGCGCTCCAGGTTCTTGGCGATGAACAGGAGGTGGGTGCAGGGGGTGATGTTGCGCGGGTCTTCCATCATGTAGGTGATGAGCTCGCGGAACAGGGCGTTGTAGATCTCGTCGATCGCCTCGTCGCTGCGCCAGACTTGCATGGCCTTTTCCGGATCGTCGGCGCCGACCGCGTCGATGATGCGCTTGAGGTTTTCCTGCACCAGGCTGGCCATGTGGGCGAGGCCGCTGGCCGCGGAGCGCAGGCTGAATTCCTGGAGGACGAGGCTGCGCTTGGCGACGTTGGCGGCGTAGTCGCCGATGCGCTCCAGGTCGCCGGTGGATTTGAGCGCGGCGACGATGTGGCGCAAATCGCCGGCCATGGGCTGGCGCAGTGCGAGCAGGCGGATGACGAACTGCTCGATCTCCTGTTCGCGGGCATCCACCTTGGGGTCCGCCTCCATCGCCTGGGAGGCGGCGGTGCGGTCGCGGTTGAGGATGGCGGCGCAGGCGAGGGCTACCTGGCTCTCGACCATGCCGCCCATCTCCACGATGAGGTCACGCAGGCGGTTCAGCTCCTGCTCGTAGCTTTTCACGATGTGTTCCTGGGGCATCTGGAAGCCTCTCAGCTGAAGCGGCCGGTGATGTATTGCTGCGTTCGCAGTTCGCGCGGGGCGGTGAACATCTGCGCCGCGGTGCCGACCTCCACCATTTCGCCGAGATAGAAGAAGGCAACGCGATCGGCGCAGCGGGCGGCCTGCTGCATGTTGTGGGTGACGATGGCGATGGTGAAATCCTGCTTCAGCTCGTCGATCAGTTCCTCCACCTTCAGCGTGCTGATCGGGTCGAGCGCGCTGGTGGGCTCATCGAACAGGATCACTTCCGGGCGCACGGCGATGGAACGGGCGATGCACAGGCGCTGCTGCTGGCCGCCAGAGAGGCCGGAGGCGGGGGAGGCGAGGCGGTCCTTCACCTCATCCCACAAGGCGGCGCGGCTGAGGGACCATTCCACGCGCTCGTCCATCTGCGCCTTGGTGAGCTTTTCGTGCAGCTTCACGCCGAAGGCGATGTTGTCGTAGATCGACATCGGGAAGGGCGTGGGCTTCTGGAACACCATGCCGATGCGGCTGCGCAGGGCGTTGAGGTCCACCTTGGGGTCGACGATGTTGATGCCTTCCATCATCGCCTCGCCGGTGGCGCGCTGGCCGGGGTAGAGGTCGTACATCCGGTTGAGGCAGCGCAGCAGGGTGGACTTGCCGCAGCCCGACGGGCCGATCATGCCGGTGACCTGGCGCTCCGGAAAATCGAGGTTGATCGACTTCAGGGCGCGGTTGTCGCCGTAGAAGAAATCAAGGTTGCGGATGGCGATCTTGGCCTGGGTGGCGGCGATCTCGGGGCGGGTTTCCAGCGTGGGGCCTGTGATCGGCTCGGCCTGGCTGGTGGTGGCTTCGTTCATGGCAGCTCCTGGTGGGCTGGTCCGGCAGGGTGGGGCGGGTTAGCTGCGCTGGCGCAGCACGACGCGGGCGATGATGTTGATGGCGAGCACGCCGAGCGTGATGAGCAGGGCGCCGGCCCAGGCCAGGCGCACCCAGTCATCGAAGGCGGAGCCGGCGTACTGGTAGATGGTGACGGGCAGGCTGGCCATCGGCTGGGCGAGGCTGAGCGACCAGTTGAGGTTGCCGAGCGAGGTGAAGAGCAGCGGGGCGGTTTCGCCGGCGACGCGGGCGACGGCGAGCAGGACGCCGGTGAGGATGCCTTCGCGCGCGGCGGGGTAGCAGACGAAGACGATCGAGCGCCATTTCGGCGCGCCGAGCGCCACCGCGGCCTCCCGCAGGGCGACCGGGATCAGCTGCAGCATGTCTTCCGTGGTGCGCACCACGATGGGGATCACGATCACGGCCAGCGCGATGCAGCCGGCGATGCCGGAGAAGCCGCCGAAGGGGGCGACCAGCACGGTGTAGACGAACAGGCCGATCAGGATCGAGGGCGCGGAGAGCAGCACGTCGGAGACGAAGCGCACGGCGTTGCCGAGATGCGAGCCGCGTGCGTATTCCGAGAGGTAGGTGCCCACCATCAGGCCGATCGGCGTGCCGATGGCGGTGCCGATGGCGGTCTGGATCAGGCTGCCGACGATGGCGTTGAGCAGGCCGCCATCGGAGCCCGGGGGCAGGGTGACCTTGGTGAACACATCCAGCGAGATGCCGCCCAGGCCGCGCACCAGCAGCGTGGCAAGGATGGAGGCGAGCAGCGCAATGCCGATGGTGGTGGCGCCGACGCAGAGCCAGCGCGCGATGATGTCGCGGCGCTTGCGGCTGCGGCCGAGGGCCAACGCCACGGCCGGGTCGCGCTTGGGGCCGGACGAGCGGAGGTTGGGGGAGGGCAGGCCGGCGGAGGCGGTGGTGCTCATGGGTCCCGTCCTCAGCCGCCGGTCCGCGGCTTCAGCAGCACGCGTGAGATGGCCAGCACAATGAAGGAGATGACGAAAAGGATGAAGCCGAGAGCCAGCAGCGAGGCCAGCTTGAGGCTGCCGGCGGGGCTTTCGGGGAATTCCAGCGCCACGATCGAGGCGATGGTGTTGCCGGGGCCGAACAGCGACGTGGCGATGCGGTTGGTGTTGCCGATCACGAAGGTGACGGCCATGGTTTCACCCAGGGCGCGGCCGAGCCCGAGCATGATGCCGCCGACGACGGAGATGCGGGTGTAGGGGATGACGATGGAGCGCATCACCTCCCATGTGGTGGCGCCGACGCCATAGGCGCTTTCCTTGAACACCGGCGGTACGGTGAGGAACACATCGCGCATGGTGGCGGCGATGAAGGGCAGCACCATCACGGCCAGGATCAGCGAGGCGGTGAACAGGCCGGTGCCGAAGGGTGGGCCGGCGAACAGGGTCTCCAGCACCGGGATGCCTTCGAATGTCTCGATCACGGCGGGCTGGATGGTTTGCGACATCAACGGCACGATCACGTAGAAGCCCCACATGCCGTAGATGATGGAGGGCACGGCGGCGAGCAGCTCGATCGCGGTGCCGACCGGGCGGCGGAGCCAGGTGGGCGCCACCTCGGTGAGGTAGAAGGCCACCCCGAAGGCGAGCGGAACGGCGATGACGAGGGCGATGATGGAGGTGAGGACCGTGCCGTAGATCGACACCGCGGCGCCGAACACGTCCTGCACCGGATCCCAGTCGACATTGGTGACGAAGCTGAGGCCAAAGGCGTGGAAGGCGGGCCAGCCGCCGATGAACAGCGACAGGATGATCGCGCCGAGCAGGAGAAGCACGAACACGCCCGAGACAAGGGCCGCGCCGGCGAAGATCGCGTCGCCGGACAGCCTGCTTTTGCGGCTGGTCAGCTGGTGCGCGCTGAGGGCAGTCTGGGACAAGGGAATGATCCGCTTCGGCTGAAGGGAAAGGGGGCGCCCCCGGCGGCCACGCAGGCGTGGCGCCGGGGGCGTGGCAGGCTCAGTACTTCAGTTGGGCGCGCCAGGTGGCGCGGGCGGCGTCCTTCACCTTCTGGGGCAGGGGAACGTATTCCAGCTCGCGGGCGATCTTGTCGCCGTTGGTGTAGGCCCAGTCGAAGAACTTCAGCACGTTGGCGGTGCGGCTTTCGTCCTTCGCGTCCTTCGGGAGCAGGATGAAGGTGGCGGAGACGATCGGCCAGGACGTAGCGCCCTGCGTGTCGATCAGGTTCACGGCGAAGTTCGGGTTGGCCGACCAGTCGCCATTGTCGGCGGCGGCCGAGAAGCTATCGAGCGAGGCGGCCACGAACTGGCCGGCGCGGTTGCGCAGCTGGGTGGCGGAGAGCTTGTTCTGGGTGGCGAAGGCGCTTTCCACGTAGCCGATGCCGCCGCGGACCTGGCGCACGGTGGCCGCCACGCCATCATTTCCGCGGGCGCCGTTGCCGACGACCCACTTCACGCTGGTGGCGGCGCCGACCTTTTCCTTCCACTCCGGGCTGACGGCGGAGAGGTAGGAGGTGAACACGAAGGTGGTGCCGGAGCCGTCGGCGCGGTAGGCCGGGGCGATGGCGAGGTTGGGCAGCGCCACGCCGCGGTTCAGCTCGACGATCTTGGTGTCGTTCCACTTGGTGATCTTGCCGAGGTAGATTTCGGCCAGCAGCTCGCCGGTGAGCTTCAGCGCATCGTCGGCCACGCCCGGGATGTTCACGATCGGCACAACGCCGCCGATCACGGTGGGCACCTGCACGATGTTGCCCGAGGCGATGCGGTCATTGGGCATCGGGGCATCGGTGGCGCCAAAATCCACGGTGCGGTTGGTGATCTGGTTGATGCCACCGCCGGAACCGATGGCCTGGTAGTTGAGCTGGATACCGATGGCCGCCTTCACCGCTTCGCCCCACTTCGTATAGACGGGGGCAGGGAAGGTGGCGCCGGCTCCGGTGATCTGCTGGGCCGAGGCTGCGCCCGCAAAAAGCGCGAGGCTGGCGACGGCGGCTCCCAAGAGGGAGGTGAGGCGGTTCATGTCAACTCCTGACGGTGCGTGCTTCGGCGTCCGGGACTCGGTATCCCGGCTTGCGGCACCCTAGGCAGGGTCGGCGACTCGGCCATTTCAGTTTGATGACACTATCATGACAACGCGCGGGTGCCGCAGTGATGCGGATCACCTGCGCGCTTGTCGAGGTATGACTCTTTGTATTGCGCGCCGCCACCGGCCAGCCCGGCGCGCGATACCACCCGCCCGAAACGCCGGAAGAGCTGGCGACTCGGGCGGTCGGCATCAGTTCCCCGCGGCGGTGCCCATTTTTTCCGCCAGGGTGGGCAGCTGGGGCGTGCGCTTGGGCGCCAGCAGGCGCTGCAGGCGCTCCAGGTAGAGATAAACCACCGGCGTGGTGTAGAGGGTGAGGATCTGGCTGACCGCGAGCCCGCCGACCATCGCGAAGCCGAGCGGGCGGCGCAGTTCGCTGCCTGGGCCTTCGCCGAACATCAGCGGCAGGCCGGTGAGCAGGGCGGCCATCGTGGTCATGACGATCGGGCGGAAGCGCAGCAGGCAGGCCTGGCGGATCGCATCGAACGGTGTGGCGCCGTCTCTTCGCTCGGCCGTGATGGCGAAATCGACCATCATGATGCCGTTCTTCTTCACGATGCCAACCAGCAGCAGCACGCCAATGACGGCGATGACCGAGAGATCGTAGCCGAAGGCCATCAGCGTGAGGAAGGCACCCAGGCCGGCCGACGGCAGCGTGGAGAGGATGGTGAGGGGCAGGACGTAGCTTTCGTAGAGCATGCCCAGGATGATGTAGACCGTGATCAGCGCGGCGGCGATCAGGTAGGGCTGGCTGGCGAGCGAGGCCTGGAAGGCCTGGGCGGTGCCCTGGAAGGTGCCCTGGACCGAGATCGGCACGCCCATCTCGCGCACGGTGCGGGTTACCGCATCCACCGCCTGGCCAAGTGCAACGCCCTCGGCGAGGTTGAAGCTGAGGGTGACGGCCGGGAACTGCATCTGGTGGCCGATGCTGAGCGGCGCGGTCTTGCTGGTGTCCACCTTCACGAAGGTGGAGAGCGGCACCGGCACGCCGGTGTTGGAGCGGACGAAGAGCTTGTTCAGCACATCCAGGCTGCCCTGCATCTCTGGCAGCACCTCCACGATCAGGCGGTAGGTGTTCACCTGGGTGAAATACTGCGTGACCTGGCGCTGGCCGAGGGCGCTGTAGAGCGTGTCGTCGATCACGGTGGGGTTGATGCCGAAGCGGGCGGCCTGGTCGCGGTCGATGGTGATGATGGCGGTGGTGCCGCCGTTCTGCTGGTCTGTGGCGAGGTCGCGCAGTTCAGGCACGCTGCGCAGGCGGTTCAGGATGCGCGGTGACCAGGAATACAGCTCATCGGTATCGGCACTTTGCAACGTGTACTGGTACTGGGTTTTGGAGACGCGGCCGCCGATGCGCACATCCTGCCCCGCGGAGAGGAACATCTGCACGCCTTCGAGGCGCGCGAGCTTGGGGCGCAGGCGGGCGATCACCTCCTGCGCGGTGGCCTTGCGTTCCTCCCAGGGCTTCAGCGAGATGAAGAAGCGGGCGTTGTTGTTGGTCTGGCCCATCTGGCCGGCGCCGACCTGCACGGAATAGGCCTTGATCGCGGGATCGCTGGTGAGCACGCGGCCCACGGCCAGCGCGCGCTTCTGCATCTCGGCGAAGGAGATGTCCTGGTTGGCTTCGGCGATGCCCATCAGCATGCCGTTGTCCTGTTCCGGGAAGAACCCTTTGGGGATTGTCACGAACAGGTAGCCGGTGGCCCCCAGCGTGATGAAGAAGACCATCAACGTGATGAACTGGAAGCGCAGCGCGATATCCAGCGTGCGGCGGTAGCCGGCCAGCAGCAGGTCGAAGCACTTTTCCACCGCCCGGTAGGCCCAGTTATGGCCGCCATGGTGGTTGGAGAGGAAGCGCGAGCACATCATGGGCGTGAGCGTCAGCGAGACCACCATCGAGACGAGCACGGAGATCGTCACCGTCATCGCGAATTCGCGGAACAGGCGCCCGACGATACCGCCCATCAGCAACAGCGGGATGAACACCGCGATCAGCGAGATGGAGATGGAGACGATGGTGAAGCCGATCTCGCCGGCACCCTTGATGGCCGCCTCCATCGGCCGCATGCCGTCCTCGATGTGGCGGTAGATGTTCTCCAGCATCACGATCGCATCGTCGACCACGAAGCCGATGGAGATGATGAGCGCCATGAGGGAGAGGTTGTTCAGGCTGTACTCGAACAGGTACATCACCGCGAAGGTGCCCACCAGCGCGATCGGCACGGTGAGGCTGGGGATGATCGTGGCCCAGAGATTGCGCAGGAACAGGAAGATCACCATCACCACCAGGCCCACGGTGAGCACCAGGTGGAACTCCACCTCCTCCACCGTGTGCTGGATGGTGCCGGTGCGGTTGACGATCTCCGCCACCTCGATGGAGGGCGGGATGGAGGCCTGCAGGCGCGGCAGCTCGCGCTTGATGCGGGCCACCGTGTCCAGGATGTTGGCTTCGGCCTGCTTGAAGATGATCAGCTGCACGCCGCGCTTGCCGTTCTGATAGGCGGCCACCCGCAGATTGTCGGCTGCCTCCACCGCCTGGCCGACATCGCGCACCCGGATCGGGGCGCCGTTGCGGTAGGCGATGACGAGGTTGTTGTATTCCTCCGCCTTGGTCAGCTGGTCGTTGGCGTAGATGGTGAAGCTGCGCTCGGCGCCGTCGATCGTGCCCTTGGGGGCGTTTGCGGTGCCGGTGAACAGCACGCCGCGCACATCTTCGATGGTGAGGCCCATGGAGGCGAGCCGTGCCGGATCCACCTGCACGCGCACGCTGCGCTTCTGCTGGCCACCGATGAAGACCTGGGCGACGCCGTTGATGGTGGAGATCTGCTGGGCAAGGATGTTGTCGGCGTAGTCGTTCACCTCGATCATCGGCAGCTCGTCGGATTGCACCGACAGGATCAGGATCGGGCTGTCTGACGGGTTCACCTTCCAGAAGGTGGGGGGCTGGGGCAGGTTGCGCGGCAGCTGGCCGGTGGCGGCGGTGATCTTGGCCTGCACGTCCAGCGAAGCAGCATCGATCTGCCGGGCCAGGTCGAACTGGATGGTGATGGAGGTTTGGCCCTGCACGGAGGTGCTGGTCATTTGCGCCACGCCGGGGATCTGGGCGAACTGGCGTTCCAGCGGCTGGGCAACGGCGGTGGCCATGGTTTCCGGGCTGGCGCCCGGGAAGGTGGCGTTCACGTTGATGGTGGGGAATTCCACCTTCGGCAGCGGCGAGACCGGCAGCAGCGGGAAGGCCGCGATCCCCACCAGCACGATGGCCGCCATGAGGAGCGACGTTCCCACCGGGCGGCGGATGAAGGGGGTGGAAATGCTCATGCCGGGATGCCTGACGTGCGAAGGGGGTGATCCGAAGCGCGAAGCAAAAGCGAGGCTAGCCGGAAGGGCGGGGCGTTTGCGGTGCGGCGCCAGGCGGTGCAGCACCAGGCGGCGGGCCGCCCGGGGTATTGATGGTCACGCGGGCGCCGGCGCGCAGGCGGGATTGGCCGGCCACCACCACGCGCACGCCTTCATCGAGCCCGCGGCGGATGATGGCCTGGGTGCCGTCGTCCTGGCCGACTTCCACGCGGGCGATCTCCACCGTGCTGTCTTCCTTCACGGTGTAGACGAACAGCCCCTGCGGCCCGCGCTGCACGGCGATGGAGGGCACGGTAACCACGCCCTTCTGCACTTCCAGCTGCAGGCGGACGTTGACGAACTGGCCGGGCCAGAGGCGGGTGGTCTCGTTGGGGAAGCGCGCCTTCATACGGATCGTGCCGGTGGTCTGGTCGATCACGCTGTCGGTGGTGATCAGCTCGCCCTGGCCGAGCACGAAGCGGTCATCCGGCGTATGGGCCGTGACGGGCAGGGTGCCGCGGGCCATCGCATCCTGGATGGCGGGCAGGCTGTCTTGCGGCAGGGTGAAGACCACCACCACGGGCTTGATCTGGCTGATGGTGACGATAACGGCGTTGTCGTTGGCGAAGCGCACCACGTTGCCGGGATCGACGCTGCGCAGGCCCATCCGGCCATCGAAGGGCGCGGTGATGCTGGTGTAGTCCAGGTTCACCTGGGCGGCGGAGACGGAGGCCTCATCCGACTTCAGCTGGGCTTCCAGCTGGGCCACCTGGGCGGCGCGGGTATCGACAACCTGGCGGGAGGCGAACTGGCTGCGGGCGAGATCCGTGCTGCGGGCGAGGTCCAGCCTGGCGTTGGCCAGGCTGGCTTCCGTGGCGGCCCTGCGCCCAATGGCCTGGTCCAGGATGGCCTGGTAGGGGCGGGGGTCGATGCGGGCGATCAGCTCGCCGCGCTTCACCTCCTGGCCCTCGGTGAACAGCACCTGCTCCAGCGTGCCATCGACGCGCGGGCGGATGGCGGCGGTTTGCCCGGCCTGCACGGCGCCGATGTTGCGCAGCAGGATGGGCACATCTCGCTTGGCCGCGGCCACGACGGTAACGGGTACCGGCGGCAGCTGGGCGGCAGGGTTGGGGGCCGGGGCCTGGGCGTGCGCGAGAGGCCCCAGCAGCAAGGGCACCGTGGCGATCAGGGCGGCGAGAAGAACGCCGCGGGAGGGGACAGGCCGGATCAAGGTCGTCGTTCAATCCATGTTGCCGGTGCGTCGGGGCCGCGCCGGGTGGTGCCACGCCTTGCGGCGCTTGGAGGATATCGGTTCTCCCCGGCAGACCACCAGCCCGGCCCGCGTTGCGAAGGGGTAAGCCCTGCTACAACACGCTGTCCAGGCCAGGCGGACGCAAAGCAGTGCCCCACATCCGCCGGCAGCCGCCGGCGCATCGCGTTTCCACCCTTCGCCATCAATCGCACATGACTCTGGAGTAATGCAACGTGCCTGCGCGGCGCGCGGAGGCCGTTACGCGCGCTTGAAGGTCCAGCCGCCCCCCGGGGATGATTGCCCAGGGGGAGGCCGACGCAGAACCTTCATTGAAGCGCATTCATGATGAAACAGAGCGGGGTTGGCCGGGGGCCCCGCGCTCAATCCGCCGGAATGCCCAGCGCCTGGCGGAAGCGCACCGACAGGGCGGCGGCATCGCGCGGGGGCAGGAAGCGCGGCACGTCGGCCGGGGAGATGCGGATCACGGCGAAGATCACCTCATGGCGCAGGCGCATCCGCAGGGCGGCGACCTCTTCCATGGTGGTGCAGGTGAGCACGGTCTTCCAGCCGCAGGCGGCGGCGACGGCGGCGAGATCGGTGCCCAGCGCGGTGTGGCTGGCCTGGTGGCCGGTTTCGCCGAACTGGCCGTTATCCATCACCACCATGGCGAGGTTGCCGGGGGCGCGGGCGGAGAGGGTGGACAGCGCGCCCATGCCCATCAACGCCTCGCCATCGCCGGTGAGCACCAGAACGCGGCGCTCCGGCTGGGCGAGGGCCACGCCGAGGCCGATCATGGCGGCACCGCCCATGGCGCCCCAGAGGTAGAAGTTCTCCGGCCGGTCACCGGCGGCGCCAGCATCATAGGTGGTGGAACCGAGGCCGGTAACGACCAGAAGCTGGCCGCCCGGGCAATCACCGGGTTCACGCAGCAGTTCCGCGACGACGGCGCGGCGATCGAGACCCTGCGTCATGGCGGCGCTCACTGCTCCTGCTCCTTCACGAACACTTTCGCGCCGATCAGCTTCTGGCTGAACAGGACGGCGACGGGGATGATGCTGCCGAAGGCGAGCGACGCGGCGGCGGAGACCATGTCCACCACCTCCGCCTGCGTTTCGGCGCGCTTCACGTGCACGCCCATGGCCTTCAGCACCGGCTCCGTGCCCTGGCCCATCGGCACCTGCCAGCCGTTGAACTCGCCCCATTCGCCGCGCATGGTGATCAGCGTCAGGAACGGCGCGTGCATGGTGGTGGGCAGGCCGATCATGTTGATGGTGTTGCCCACGCCGGAAGACTGCATCAGCAGGCAGGCGCGCTGGCCGCCGAGATGCGCGCCCATCGCGAGCGCCACGCCCTCTTCCTCCGTGGTGCAGACAACCGCCTGCATGTCGTTGTCCGCATGGGCCAGCTCGATCAGGCGGGAATGCCCGGCATCGGGCACATAGGCAATCTGGCGGACACCCGCCTTCTTGAGGGCGGCGTACACGCCGTCCTGCCAACTTGTTGTCGTCATGGATGGTCCTCCTGATCGACAGATTGCCCTGCCGTTGCATGGCAGGCAAACGCGCCTTAATCCGATGGGCAAGATCGGAGAGCCGCGATGGACCACGCCAGCCAAGACCCGCATGCCGAAATCCGCGAGGAGGTGCGCAAGCTGTGCGCCCGCTTCCCCGGGGACTACTGGCGCAAGCTGGATGCGGAACGGGCCTACCCCACCGCGTTCGTCACCGCGCTGACCGAATCGGGCTATCTGGGCGCGCTGATTCCCGAGGAGTTCGGTGGCGCCGGGCTGCCGCTGGCCGGGGCCGCGGCGATTCTGGAAACCGTGCAGGCGGAGGGCTGCAACGGGGGGGCGTGCCACGCGCAGATGTACATCATGGGCACGATCCTGCGGCACGGCTCGCCCGCGCAGAAGAAGGAGTACCTGCCTAAGATCGCCACCGGCGAGCTTCGCCTGCAGGCCTTCGGCGTGACCGAGCCGACCAGCGGGACCGACACGACGTCGCTTCGCACCTTCGCCAAGCGCGAGGGCGATAAGTATATCGTCAACGGCCAGAAGGTGTGGACCTCGCGCGCCGAGCATTCCGACCTGATGCTGCTGCTGGCGCGCACCACGCCGCGCGACCAGACGGCGAAGAAGACCGAGGGGCTTTCGACCTTCATCGTGGACATGCGCAAGGTGCTGGGAAAGGGCCTCACGATCCGCCCGATCCGCACCATGATGAACCACAATTCCTGCGAAGTTTTCTTCGATAACATGGAGATCCCGGCTGACAGCCTGGTGGGCATCGAGGGCCGCGGCTTCCGCTACATCCTGGACGGCATGAACGCCGAGCGGCTGCTGATCGCGGCGGAATGCATCGGCGACGCCAAGTGGTTCATCGCGAAAGCAAAGGACTACGCCATCAATCGCCAGGTGTTCGGCCGGCCGATCGGGCAGAACCAGGGCGTGCAGTTCCCGATCGCGCGCGCCTACGCCCAGATGCGCGCGGCCGAGCTGCTGGTGCGGGAGGGGATCCGCAAGTTCGATGCCGGCGAGCCCTGCGGCGAGGAGGCCAACATGGCCAAGATGCTGGCCGCCGAGGCGAGCTGGGCCGCCGGCGAGGCCTGCATCCAGACCCATGGCGGGTTCGGCTTCGCCGAAGAATACGACATCGAACGCAAGTTCCGGGAAACGCGGCTGTATCAGGTGGCGCCGATCTCCACGAACCTCATTCTCTCGTATGTGGCCGAGCATGTGCTCGGCATGCCGCGGAGCTACTAAGCAAGAATCTTATTTTTCTGAAGAAAAAGGAGCAAAAAGACTTTTCTCACTTTGCGCCGGGGGTAGCCCCCCCCGGCAGATGGACAAAAGTTTTTTGGTTCTTTTTTTCAAAAAAGAACCGCTTTCTTTGGGAGACACTCAGCCAATGTCCGCCGCCAAGCCTTTGGAAGGATTGCTCGTCGTTGCCATGGAGCAGGCGGTGGCAGCCCCGTACTGCTCATCGCGCCTCGCCGACGCGGGCGCGCGGGTGATCAAGGTGGAGCGCGCCGAAGGGGATTTCGCGCGCGGCTACGACAAGGCGGCCAAGGGGCTCTCCAGCTATTTCGTGTGGCTCAACCGGGGCAAGGAAAGCCTGGTGGCCGATATCAAGAACCCGGCCGACCTCGCGCTGCTCCAGACCATCCTGCTGCAGGCCGATGTTTTTATTCAAAACCTGGCGCCGGGTGCGGCGGCGCGGGCCGGGCTGGGCTCGGCGGATCTGCGGGTGAAGAACCCGCGCTTGATCACGGTAGACATCTCCGGCTACGGCGAGCGCGGCGAATATGCGCAGATGAAGGCCTATGATCTGCTGGTGCAGGCGGAATCGGGCCTCGCCAGTGTCACCGGCCGCGCGGAAGGGCCGGGGCGCGTGGGCGTTTCCGCCTGCGACATCGCCTGCGGCATGGCGGCGCATTCCGCCGTGCTGGAAGCCCTGATCGCCCGCGGCATCTCCGGCCAGGGCAAGGGAATCGAGGTCAGCCTGTTCGACGGTATGGCCGATTGGATGAACGTGCCGCTGGTCTTCTACGAAGGCACCGGCCGCGCGCCCGAGCGCATGGGCCTCGCCCACCCCTCCATCTCGCCCTATGGCGCCTTCCCGACCAAGGACAACTCGCTGGTGCTGATCAGCATCCAGAACGAGCGCGAATGGGCTGATTTCTGCACCTATTTCATGCTGGAACCCGATCTGCCCAAGCGCCCAGGCTTCGAAACCAACGTGGTGCGCGTGGGCAATCGCGCCGAGGTGGACGGCTACGTGGAGCAGATGTTCCTCAACCTCACCCGCGACGAAGCCGCCGCCCGGCTGCGCGTGGCCAAAACCGCCTACGGCTTCGTCAACGGCCTGCCCGAATTCAGCCAGCACCCGGCGCTGAAACGCATCACCGTGGACACCCCCGCCGGCCCCATCAGCCTCGCCGGCCCGCCGGCCATCCTCAGCGACGGCCCGCGCAGCTACGGCCCGGTGCCCGACATCGGGGCCCATAGCGCAGGGATCAGGGCCGAGTTCGGCTGAAGGGAAGGCGAGGGGCTCTGCCCCTCGACCCCGCTGGGGCCTTAGGCCCCAGACCCCGATACCTTTTCCGCCTTCGGCGGGAGGGGCCGACCCGGTCTGTGTCGCGCGCCGAGACGGCCCCTCCCGCCGAAGGCGGAAAGACTCATGTGGGTCCAGGGACCTCAGGTCCCTGGCGGGTCCAGGGCAGAGCCCTGGCCTTCCCTTAAGCCGCCCGGCGCTGACCCTGTGCCAGGAGCGTCCCGAGGTAGGTTGCCAGGGCGCCGGGGCCGGAGCGGTCGGTGTTGGTGAGGTTGGCGCGGGATTCGGCGTCGGGGTTGTAGTTGGTGTTGGTGTTGACGTCGTAGACCAGGGGTTGGCCGGTTTCGTCGGTGATGAATTCGATGCCGGCGACGTCCACCTGGGCGTGTTCCAGGAAGGTTTCGAGGCGGGTGCGCAGGGTGGGGTCGATGCCCGGCAGCACGGTGAATTTGTGCTCGGGCTTGCCCCCCGTTTCGTCGATGGGGACCTCGCCGACGGGGCAGGCGGCCTCGCCGATGGCGCAGACGTCGGCGGGGCAGAGTTCGAAGCCTTCGGAGGTATCGACTTCCACGGCATAGACGAAGCGTCGGCCGACGAATTCGGCGCGGGTGATCACGGGGCGCGGGGCGCGGATGTAGGTCTGGAGCAGCTGGATGCCATCGACGGGCGCTTCGTAGTCGTCGCTGGCGACGTAGTCGGCGAGGCCTTCCAGGGTATGGAACAGGCGCACGCCCAGGCCCTTGCCGCCGCGATTGGGCTTGAGGATGACGGGCTGGTCGGGGAAGTGGATGTGGGCGGCCGCGACGATCTGCGGGCGCCCGGCCACCATCACGCTGCGCGGGGTGCGCAGCCCGGCGGCTTCCAGGGCGGCGTATTGGCGGACCTTGCTGATTTCGAGGTCGAGTGCCGCCGGCCCGTTCACCACGGTGCGGCCCCAGCGGGTGAGCCAGGCGAGGAGGCCGGCGGTGAGCTCGGCGGAATAGCGGTGGTCGCGCGTGTGCGAGCTGGCGGACATGCGGTTGTAGAAGATGCCCTCGGGCGGCGGGGCGGAGAGGTCCCAGGCGCCTTCGTGCAGGAACCAGTCGGTCCAGGGCAGGCTGCGCTGGTCGAGCGCGGCGGCGAGCGGCGGCAGCCAGGCGGGGTTCTCGTGGATCACGTGGATGCGGGCCATGTGGAACTCCTAGCCTGGGCGGGTTTTACGATACTGCGTGGGGTGAATGTAGGATCGCGGGGGTAAATACGCAATCCGAGATGTAAATACAGAATTTGGGCGTGGTTTGGCGGCTGGGGCGATTGCCGCTAGGTTGGCGCGAGCCGAGGAAGGAGCCGCCCATGTCCCATTTGTCCCAGCGCGAGGCCGCGCGCACGCCCGTGGTCACCGAGATGCGGGTGGTGCCGGTGGCCGGGCGGGATTGCATGGTGCTGAACCTGGCAGGCGCACACGGGCCCTTCTTCACCCGCAACATCGTGTTGCTGACGGATTCCTCGGGCCGCACCGGCGTGGGCGAGGTGCCGGGCAGCGAGGCCATTCTGCGCACGCTGCAGCGCCTGGTGCCGGTGGTGCAGGGGCGGGCGATCGGGGAATACACCAGCATCCTCAATGCAGTGCGTGCGGAACTTCCCGGTGCGAAGCAGGCCCGGCAAACCACGGTTCACCAGGTGGCGACAGAGGCGGAGCGCCGCGTGCTGGCCCAGCCGCACGAGATCAATCTGCGCACGGATAATGTGGTGACGGCGGTGGAGGCGGCGCTGCTCGATCTGCTCGGCCAGCATCTCGGCGTGCCCGTGTGCGCCCTGCTGGGCGAGGGGCAGCAGCGCGACCGGGTGAAGATGCTCGCCTACCTGTTCTACATCGGCGACCGCGCGAAGACGGATCTACCGTATCCCGAAGGCCACGGCCCGCGCGATGGCTGGGAGCGGGTTCGCACCGAGGAGGCGCTGACGCCGGACGCCCTGGTGCGCCAGGCGGAGGCGGCCGCCGCGCGCTACGGTTTCAGCGATTTCAAGCTGAAGGGCGGCGTTCTGCGCGGTGAGGACGAAATGCGCACCGCCGCCGCGATCAAGAAGCGCTTCCCGGAGGCGCGGGTGACGGTGGATCCCAACGGCGCCTGGTATCTCGCTGATGCCATTGAGCTGGGCCGCGAATGGGGCCACGTGCTGGCCTATGCCGAGGATCCGGTGGGGCCGGAGACCGGCTATTCCGGCCGCGAGGTGATGGCGGAGTTCCGCCGCGCCACCGGCCTGCCGACGGCCACCAACATGGTGGCGACGGATTGGCGGCAGATGGCGCACTCGCTCTCGTTGCAGGCGGTGGATATCCCGCTGGCCGATCCGCATTACTGGACACTGCAGGGCTCCGTGCGGGTGGCGCAGACCTGCGAGGCCTTCGGGCTCACCTGGGGCTCCCATTCCAACAACCATTTCGACATCTCGCTGGCCATGTTCACCCAGTGCGCTGCTGCCGCGCCGGGGCGGGTGACGGCGATCGACACGCATTGGATCTGGCAGGAGGGGATCGAGCGCCTGACGAAGGAGCCGTTCCAGTTCGTCGGCGGCGACGTGATCGTGCCGGACCGGCCCGGCTTGGGGGTGGAGATCGACCTCGACCGGCTCGCGGCGGCGCATGAGCTCTACAAGAAGATCGGCGGCGGCATGCGCGATGATGCGGTGGCGATGCAGTACCTGGTGCCCGGCTGGACCTACGACGCCAAGAAACCCAGCCTCGGCAGCTGATCTCTGGGCGGCCTGCTGATGCGCTCCATTCACCCGGAGTCGGGTGAACTGCGCGGGCAGGGCGCCACTACATTCGGGTCCCCGTGCCGGGCGCCACGGTGGCGACCCGGCGTGGCGGCACTTGGGCGGGCTGCGGCCGGCCCGATTGCGCCAGCACGCCGGTGCGCGGGCCGGCCGTGCTGTTCCAGGCATTGGTGCTGAAGGCATGGCGGCTGAAGGCGTGGCCCGGCAGGCTCGGGGTGATGCCCAGGCGCTTCTGTTCCTCCGGCCATACGGCGGCAACGCGCTTCTGGTAGAGCTCGCCGCGCTCCGGCGTTTGGGAGTGGTAGAAGGCGGTGGCCCGCGTCCAGTCCCGCGTGGTGGCGTAGAGGTCGTTGAGAAAGCGTGCGGCATAGGCGGCGTTCGTGGCGGGATCGAAGGCCTGGTCCAGGCTGGCGAAGGCCTGCGGGTGGTGCGCCAAATTCACCTGCATGCAGCCGACATCGATGGATTGCACGCCGCGGGCCTGCAGGGCGCGCACGGCGGCGATCGCGGCCTCCTTGCTGTCGAAATACTGCCCGGCGCCCTCGGCGTTGATGGTCCATGGCCAGGGATGGACGATGCCCTGCGCATCCACCCGGCCGGATTCCACGCGGGCGATGGCGGCCATCAGCTGCGGCGGCAGGGCGGCGGCGCGCTCCGCGGCCAGGATGGCGGCACGGCATTGCAGGCCGCCAGCCATTGGCGGCAGGGCGGGCGCAGGCGCCTGGGTGCGGGCCGCCTGGGCGCGGGCCGGTTGGGCCGCAACCGGCGGGGCAAGCAGCGCAATGGATATCGCCAGGGCTGAAATGAACGTGGCGCGCATGGCGCTTCTCATAACCGTTCCGGCGCGGGCAGGGGAATCACAAACCTGCCAGGGCCGTGGTTTGCACGCCGTCCCTGGGCAGGAAAGGCGCGGGCGCAAGCCCGGGGGCGGCCAAAAACAGGAAATTGCTGCGATGCGAAAAATCGCTTGCACACGAACGACCGTCCCCCTATCTTGTGCATCGCAGCACGGCAGCTCCGGTTGCCGACTGCTTCTTGGACGTTTCCTCCCTAAACTTGGCGGTGCCCTTGGGCACCGCCCTTTTTTTTGCGCGGCACCCCGGCGGCGCCAGGCGGCACCGCCGGGGAGGGCCGGCTCAGCTCACCATCGCCTCCGGTGCCAGCACGAAGGCCCGCACGTCGCTGCGGTCCAGCTGGGACTGGTCCGACCAGCCATCGGTGGCCAGGTGCTTCACATAGAGGTTCTCGCTGAACCCCGCGATGCCGCAGCTGCCCAGCAACGCCGCGGCGGTCCCGTTGGGCACCGGCAGCGGCCCGGCGATGCTGGTGGCGGCCGTGCCGGCAGCCCCCAGCACCGCTGGCCCGGCACCGCGCAGCACGGAGAAGCTGTAGGCCGCGTAGCCGTTGCGCTGCACCGCCTGGAACGGCGTGGCCACCGTGCCCGCGGTGCCATCATAGGCCAGCACGCCGCAGGCCGTTCCTGCCGGCGCGCCATCCAGCGTTGGCGCGCCGATCCGGGCCAGGGTTGGGTTGTTGTCCACCCGCACGGTCAGCACCATGCGGTTCGCCGCCGCATCCACCAGGCCCAGCGTGGCCGCATCGCGCGTGGCGATGGTGCCCGAAAAGTCGTCATCCGCCGGCACGCGCCAGCGTATGCCCAGCGCCTCCGGGTCCACCTGCGCCCCGGCGGCGTTGAACAGCTCCACCGAGATCTGCCACAGCCCGCCCTGGTCTGGCCCCTCCGGGGCGCCGGCGGCGTCGAACCCCACGCCGGGGGCCACCGCGTTAGTGGGGATCACCGCGCTCTGCGTGTCCAGCACCGCGTTGGGGATGGACCATTGCCCAACGGGCGGGAGCGCGGGCGGGATCTCATAGAGATGCGCCGTGGCGCCCACGGTTTGCGGCCCCAGCGGATATTGCTGCAGCACCAGGTCGCCGCCGATTTCCTGCGTGTAGTGCCGGCTCACCGCCTCCGTGCTCGGGCGCCAGGCCGATTCGGGCTCGGTCGGGCGCTTGTAGCGCACGCGGTAGAAGCGCACGCCCAGGCTGGAGCGCAGCGAGGCATCGAATTCCAGCCGTGGCCGCAGTGCGCCGCCCCAGGGCCGCGTGCCGTCCAGCAGCCCGCGCTTGACCGGATCGAGACCGCCGGACCCCAGCGAGGTGGTGTCGTTGGCGCCGTGGATGCGCCAGACGGAGGTGTTGCCGATGGCCATGAACAGCACCCAGTTGTTCGGCGCCACCACGGGCGGGCAGGGCGGGCAGGCATGGGCGAGCGGGTGGGTCGTCACCAGCGTCACCTCCGTGCCGCAGGCGTAGTTCCAGTAGGTGTGGCAGGCCACCGGCAGCGGCTGCAGGATCGTCGCCCAGAAGCCCGGCCAGATGCGCTGGCGGGCGACGAAATACAGGTCCGGCTGGTCCGGGTTCAGGCGCGATTTCCAGATCAGGGTGCGGAAATGGCCGCACTCGTCGGTCATCACCGTGGCGATCTTCTGCTTCGTCACCAGGCGCGGGAACAGCCAGCACAGCATCGGCCGCACCAGGTCCAGATGGGACACCAGGGCGCGCTCCAGCACCGCGCGCGGGGCGCGGGCGGCGAGCTTCAGCATCGTGGGCATTGCCTCCACGAGGCGCGGCGGGTCCGGCTGCGGGTTGAAGGCGGCGATGGCGCCCGGGGAGGGCAGCATGGCGGCGCGGGTGCGGATCGGGCTCGGATCGGGCCCCGGGCCGGGGCGCGGCGGGATCGGCAGGTCGATCGGCGGCCAGGGCCCGTCGATGATGTCGCGGATGCGGTCGATCTCCAGCTCCGGCAGGTGCGGCAGCAGGATCGGCCAGGGATCCACTTCGTAGATGTCGATCGCGGCGTTGCACACCGGCAGGCGCAGGGTGATGCCGCCGGACACCACCTGCTTCAGCAGCGTGCCGCGCACCACGCAGAAGGAGCCAAGCCAGAAGCGCATGGCCGCCGTATCGATCGTAAAGAGCACCGGCGGCAGCTTCTCCACCCCCGGCCGCAGCGCCACGTGCTGCTCGATGCCGCCGCGGCGCAGCACCTCGCCGATATCGATCTCCTTGCCCATCTCGGGCGCCACCACCACGCGCAGCGCCTGCGGCTCCGCACCGATGGAGACGGGCAGGCGGGCGCGGCCCTCCTTGTCCAGCACCTGCAGGCCCAGCAGCGTGCCGCTGCGGCTGAACAGGTGGGCCACCAGCGGCGGCAGCCCCTCCGGCCGGTCTTCGAGCTGTGCCGCGATGTCGAGGGTGATCTCGCGTTGGCCGTCGGTTCTGGTTGCCATTGAGGCGTTCTCCCGCATTGGTTGTTGCGGGGACCCTATGCGCAATCATGAAGCGTTCGCAATGAAAGATGGGATCGCAACACAACTGCCTACGGTTGTGTTTCAATGGGTTATCAGGTCGTCAGGCGGGCGTGAGGCGCCCGCGCCGCTCGCGTCAATTCACGTAAGGCGGGCTCACGCCAGCGGCAACGCGCCCAGCCGTGCCGCCGCCGCCGCCGCCGCACGCGTCAGCGTCTGGCGCAGCGCATCGAAGCGCGGCAGCTTCTCGATCCTGGCCTCGTCCATGTAGAGCGAGCGCACGATCTCGATCTGCACCGCGTGCACGCCCTCGCGCGGGCGGCCGTAATGGCGGGTGATGAAGCCACCGGCATAGGGATCATTGCGCCGCACCGAGAAGCCGAGCCCCAGCAGCACCCGCTCCACCGTGGCCATCACCTCCGGCGCGCAGGCGGTGCCGTGCGCATCGCCCAGCACGATGTCGACGGCACTGCGCGGCGGCAGGGAGTTGGAGGGCATGGAATGGCAATCGATCAGCACGCAGGCGCCGAACTGCGCCCGCACTGCCTCGATCTCCCCGGTCAGCGCGGCGTGGAACGGCTCCCAGCAGGTGCTGACGCGCGCCTGGGCCTCCGCGAAGGAGAGTTTCTCCCGGTAGATGCTCTCGCCGGAGGCCACCACCTTGGCGATCGTGCCCAGCCCCGCCCCCACACGCGGGCTGGAGGTGTTCACCCAGGAGGGCAGGGGGTCGACGAACATGCCTGGGTCCAGCTCCCACGGCTCGCGGTTGGCGTCGCAGAAAGCGCGCGGGAAGGTGGCGCTGACCAGCGGCATGCCGAGATCCGGCACATCGGCGAACAATTCGTCCACGAAGCTGTCCTCGCTGCGGCGCAGGCGCAGCGGATCAAGCCGGGAGGCGGAGACGAAGGCGGCGGAATAGGCGCGGCCGGAATGCGGCGAGGCGAACACCACCGGGGCCAGCAGCGTGCGCGGGCGCACCACCGCCACGGGGCTTTCGCAGGCTTCGGCATCGGGCAGGGGAAGGTCCATCGCGAAAATTAAGCCTGTTGCCCGCAGCGCAGCAACAGCCTGGCATCGCACTGGGATGCCGCGATGCGGTCGAGGCGGGTTGCACGGCGCCGGAGCGCGCGATAAGGAGAGTTCGCGGATGGGCGCATAGCTCAGCGGGAGAGCACCACCTTGACACGGTGGGGGTCACAGGTTCAATCCCTGTTGCGCCCACCATCCGCCTTCTTCCTTGATTTCATTCACGTTTTGGCGATTGGCGGGCTATTTCCCGTCGGCGGCCCGCGTTTCCTGCGCGCGATGTTCGGCCAGGGTGTAGGCCACATAGTATTTGTAGATGTTGCCGACGTACTGCACCGTCTCCTGCCCCACGATGCGCGCCGCGGCCTGCTCCACGTTTTCGAACCACACATTGGGGTCCAGCCCCATTTTCACCGCCTCTGCCCGGAAGCGGCGCAAATTGCCCGGCCCGGCATTGTAGGCGGCGAAGGTCATCAGCACCCGGTCCGTCTCGCCCAGCACGGGGTCGTTCACGTAGCGGGCGCGCAGATGCGCCATGTAGCGCGCGCCGGCCTCGATATTGCGGTCCGCGCTGCTGGCGATGTCGGTGATGTTCACGGGCGCCCCGGCGGCGGTGGAGGGCAGCAGCTGCATCACCCCCACGGCCCCGCGCGCGCTGCGGCGGGACTGGTCGAGCTGCGATTCCTGGTAGCCCTGCGCCGCCAGCATCAGATAGTCGAAGCCCTGCCGGTCCGCATGGGTGCGGAAGCTGCGGATCACCGCGGCGAATCGCTCCGCCCCGGCGGCGCCGCCGGCCTCACGCAGGGCGGCGGGGTTCACGAAATAGTGCCGGCGGATGGTGGCGCCGAACGAGGTCTTGTCGCGATGGGTGGCGAAGAACTCGCCCAGCGCGGCTGCCAGCTGGGGCGAGTTCTTGCGAATCGCCCAGGCGATCTCTCCGTTGCGGCTGATGGCGATCTCCGGCCGCGGCGTCAGCCCAGGCAGCAGCCGCGACCAGATTGTGGCCACGTGGTCGTCCACCACCGTCCAGGGCAGCAGCCCGGCGCTGACCATCTGCAGCAAATCCTCGTCCTGCAGGCGTTCGCTGATCGGTATCACGCGCATCGGGCGCTGCCCGCCGGCGATGAACCCCTCGTTCAGCGCCAGCAGGTGGCGGTAGGTGCTGGCGCTGGCCCGCACATGGATCTCCTGCCCCGACAGCGCCTGCAAGGAGGCCACCGGCGGCGCGGCCGGGCCGGTCACGAGGATCTCGCTCACGTCGCTCAGCCAGGGGGGCGCGAAATCCACGATCGCCTGGCGTTCCGGGATCACGGTGAGGTTGCCGGAAACCGCATCGCCGCGCCCCTCGACCAGGGCGGAGAGCAGCTGGTCCTGCGGTGTGGGGCGGAAGATCACCACAATCGGCAGGGTGCCTGGCGGGCGGCGGCGGTTGAGCCAGGTTTCCAATTCGCGCCCGAACTCCGCGGCCACCCCCATCTGCCGCCCGCGATCCAGGAAGAACTGGGTCTTGCTGTAGGGCACGATCAAGCGGAACTGGCGCCGGCGCAGGATCTCATCCAGGTCGCCGAAGGCGTGCGTGGTGGTGGGCAGGCTCGGCACCGAAGCGGCGGGGCGCGCCGGCGCCTGGGCATCGGCCTGGGGCCCCGGCAGCGTGGCGAGCAGCAGGCCCAGGAGCCAGGGGAGGGCACGTGCCAAGATCGTTTCTTCCTGCCCGCAATCGACTGCGGCGAGGGTGGCTCATTGCAACCGCCCTGGCCAGCGCGCCGGGGCGTTGCGTGCCCGGCGATCCCCGCTTGGAGGTTGGCGCACAGTCGGCGATAAGGCAGGCAACGGTTCGGTATCATTTGGGGATGGAAATGCGTCATTCAGGATTCGTGGCCGCGCTCGGCGTGGCCCTGGCCGCCGCCGCGCCGGCTGCCGCACAAGACAAGCTTCCGGCCAGCATCTCGGCCACCGCCTACGACACCGGCTCCAACGGCTTCAACCAGATCGTCGCCGTCGGCCAGATGGTGAAGGCCCGCCTGGGCGTGGACATGCGCGTGCTGCCCGCCGGCAACGACACCGGCCGGATGGCGCCGCTGAAATCCGGCCGCGCCCAGATTTCCGCCAACGGCATCGGCACCTATTTCGCCCAGGAAGGCGTGCTCGATTTCGCCACCAAGGATTGGGGCCCGCAGCCGGCCCGGCTGATCCTCTCCTCCTCCTCCTGCAACGGGCAGGCGATGGGGGTTGCCAAGGACACCGGCGTGAAGACGGTGGCGGATATCAAGGGCAAGCGCCTGGGCCTGGTGCGCGGCGCGCCGGCCATCAACCAATCGATGTATGCCCTCATCGCCTTCGCCGGCTACACGCCCAAGGACGTGCAGCTGGTGGAATTCTCCTCCTACGGCGCGCTGTGGAAGGGGATCATGAACAACGAGGCCGATATCGGCTTCGCCAGCACCATCTCCGGCCAGGCCAAGGAAGCCGAGAACTCCTCGCGCGGCATCGTCTGGCCGGAATTCCCGGCCAGCGACACGGCGGGCTGGGCGCGGGTGAACAAGGTCGCGTCCTATTTCTACCCGCACAAATCCACCTGCGGCGCGGGCTACCCGGCCGGTGCCAGCTACGAGCTGCCGGTGTACCCGTATCCGATCTTCATCGCCTACACGAGCCAGTCCGAAGGCGCGATCTACCAGCTCACCAAGGCGATGATCGACCACTACGCCGACTACCGGGATGCCGTCGTGGGCGTGGACGGGCTGGAGGCCAAGCGCCAGAACCTCACCTGGTCCATGCCCTATCACGCCGGCGCCGTGCGCGCGCTGAAGGAAGCCGGCGTCTGGACCGAAGCCGCGGAACGCCACAACACCGCGTTGGTGAAGCGCCAGGAACTGCTCGGCGGCACCTGGCAGGCCTTCCTCAAGACCAGCCCGCCGGAGGACAAGGACGCGTTCCGCGTGGCCTGGATGAAGGTGCGCGAGGCGGCGCTGACCAGCGCCGGCCTCGACCTCGGCTACAACGACTGAGCCGGGGCATCAGGTGACCAACCAGCAGGCAGCCGCGCCCCCCAAGCGCGTGGAATTCGAAGACCCCCACGTGCTGGGCGGGCCGGCTGAGGCCGAGACGATGCGCCTGCGCGCCCCACGCGGCTGGTGGCGCGCCCTGCTGCTGGTGGCCACCGCGGCCACCATCTTCCTGTGCATCAACCAGCAATTCGCCCTGCGCTTCTTCACCGGAACCACGGTGCTGAACACGCAGTACATGTATCTGCTGATCCTGCTGATGCTGCCCTTCACCTTCCTGATCTTCCCGCACAGCGAGCGCGCCTCGCTGAACCGCATCAGCCCGATCGACCTGGCCCTGTTCGTCCTTACCATCGGCACCTCCGCCTACCTGATGAGCGTGATCGCCGAATCGAACACCATGGGGTGGGAGATGGACCCCGATGCGGTGCCCAAGCCGGTGATTGTCGCTGGCTTCGTGATGTGGGCGATCCTGATGGAGGCCCTGCGCCGCACCGGTGGCTGGAGCCTGCTGCTCAGCGTCGCCCCGTTCACGCTCTACCCCGTCGTCGCCGGCGCCGGCTGGCTCGGCCCGATGCGCGGCCATGAATCCAGCATGGCGGAAACCGCCGCCTATCACGTGCTGAGCAATGAGAGCCTGCTCGGAATCCCCGTGCAGGCCTTTGCCGACACGGTGATCGGCTTCCTGGTGTTCGGCACCGCGCTGATGATGACCGGGGCGGGCAAGTTCTTCATCAACCTGTCCTTCTCGCTCTGCGGCACGTTCCGCGGCGGGGCGGCCAAGGTGTGCATCTTCGCCTCCGGCCTGCTCGGCATGATGTCCGGCAGCATCGTCTCCAACGTGCTCACCGCCGGGACCATGACCATCCCGGTGATGAAGAAATCCGGCTTCCGCGCCAGCTACGCCGCCGCCATCGAGGCCTGCGCCAGCACCGGCGCGGTGCTCGCCCCGCCCGTGATGGGTGCCACCGCCTTCGTGATGGCGCAGTTCCTCAACGTCTCCTACGCCGAGGTGGCGCTGGCCGCGGCCATTCCCGCGCTGCTGTACTACGTGGGCCTGTTCATGCAGGTGGATGCCTACGCCGCCCGCCACGGCCTGGTCGGCATTCCGCGCAGCGAGCTGCCCTCCCTGCTGCAGACCCTGCGTGAAGGCTGGTACTACGTCTTCGTCATCGTCCTGCTCGTGGTGATGCTGCTGTATTTCAAGCGCGAGAGCCACGCCCCGTTCTACGCCACCGCGCTGCTGCTGGTGCTCAGCCAATGGGCCATGCCCACGCGTTGGACCTGGCGCAACGCCGCCAACCTCGCCATCGCCATCGCCGCCTTCGCCGCCATGACCATGTTCGGCGACGACCTCGCCCGCGCCCGCGCCCTGCCGGCGCATGTCGATCCCGGGCTGCGCATGGATGCCTACCTCAATTCCGGCCTGCGCCCGCTGCTGGGCGGGCTGTTGCTGCTGGTGGTGCTGAACGAGGTCTTCACCGAAAAGCGCTGGGGCCTCAATCGCTACCTCGCCTTCCTGGAAGCCAACGGCAAAACCTTCGTGGAACTGGTCGGCATCCTCGCCGGCTGCGGCCTGCTGATCGGCGCCTTCTCCATGACCGGCGTGATCTCCTCCCTGGCGGCCGACCTGCTGAACCTTGCCGGCGGCAACGTGCTGCTGCTGCTGGCCATGTGCGCGCTCACCAGCCTCATCCTCGGTCTCGGGCTCACCACCACGGCCTGCTACATCTTCCTGGCCATCCTGGTCGGCCCCGCGCTGGAGAAGCTCGGGCTGAACCGCATGGCGGTGCACATGTTCATCTTCTACTGGGGCATGCTCTCTTCCATCACGCCGCCCGTGGCCATCGCCAGCTTCGCCGCCGCCGGCATCGCGGGCGCGCCGGCGATGAAGACCGGCTGGGAATCCATGTGGGTGGGCAGCATCATCTACTTCATCCCGTTCTTCTTCGTGGTGAACCCGGCCCTTCTGCTGCAAGGCGCAGGCGGCGTCGCCCTCTATGCGGAGGCGCTGTGGCTCACTGGCGCCGCCCTGCTCGGCACGCTGTTCATCTGCGGCGGCATCCAGGGCTACCAGGCCTTTCTCGGCGATCTCCGCCGCGCCGGCACGCTGGAATGGCCGCTGCGAATCGCCCTGGTGGTGGGCGGCATGGTGCTGGCCACACCCGGCGGCGGGGTGATGCCGATCTCCGCCGTCACCATGGGCGCGCTGGCCCTGGCCATCCTGGTGCCCACCCTGGCGCTGGGCTGGTTCACCACCCGCAGGTCCGCCATTACCTGATCCGCTTGCCCACACGCCCCGCAGGCGTGAAACTGCGACCCATTCCTGGAGGGGACCCTACGTGTCTGGTTTCAAGAGCACCGATCGCTACATCGCCTCGCGCGATCTCGAAGTCGCCGTCAACGCCGCCGTCGCCCTGCAGCGCCCGCTACTGGTGAAGGGCGAGCCCGGCACCGGCAAGACCGTGCTGGCGCACGAGATCGCCAACTCGCTCGGCCACCCGCTGATCGAATGGCACGTGAAGTCCACCACCAAGGCCCAGCAGGGCCTCTACGAGTACGACGCCGTCTCCCGCCTGCGCGACGGCCAGCTCGGCGACGAGCGCGTGAAGGACATCGGCAACTACATCGTCCGCGGCAAGCTGTGGGAAGCCTTCGAATCCGGCGAGCAGACCGTGGTGCTGATCGACGAAGTGGACAAGGCCGACATCGAATTCCCGAACGACCTGCTGCTGGAACTCGATCGCATGCAGTTCTTCGTCTACGAAACCCGCCAGACCATCAAGGCGAAGCACCGCCCGATCGTGCTCATCACCTCCAACAACGAGAAGGAACTGCCGGACGCCTTCCTGCGCCGCTGCTTCTTCCACTACATCCGCTTCCCCGACCGCGAGACGATGGAACAGATCGTCCAGGCCCACTACCCCGACATCAAGCAGGACCTCGCCCGCGAGGCGCTCACGGTGTTCTTCAAGATCCGCGATGTCCCGGGCCTGAAGAAGAAGCCGGCCACGTCCGAACTGCTCGACTGGCTCAAGCTGCTGATGATCGAGGATCTGTCGCCGGAAGTGCTGCGCAGCAAGGAACAGCACGTGGTGATCCCGCCGCTGCACGGCGCCCTGCTGAAGAACGAGCAGGACGTGCACCTGTTCGAGCGTCTCGCGTTCCTGTCGCGTCGCGGGTAAGGCGAGGGCCCTGCCCTCGACCCGCCAGGGGGCAGGCGCTCCCTGGACCCGCATCACCTGAAGTGGGGTCTGCCCATGTTCGCGTCCTTCGTCCTGGCCCTGCGCTCGGCCGGCCTGCCGGCCTCCATCACCGAGTACCTCACCCTCATGGGCGCCATGAAGGCGGGCGTGGCGGACTACTCGATCGATGATTTCTACTACCTCTGCCGCGCCACCCTGGTGAAGGATGAGCGCCACCTCGATCGCTTCGACCGCGTCTTCGGCGAGGTCTTCAAGGGCCTCGAACCCCCCGAAGGCATGCCGATCCAGAACCTGCCCGAGGAATGGCTCAAGGCCCTGGCCGAGAAGTTCCTCTCCAAGGAGGAGATGGACAAGATCGAGAAGCTCGGCGGCCTCGAAGCGCTGATGAAGCGCCTGCAGGAATTGCTGGAGGAGCAGAAGGGCCGCCACCAGGGCGGCAGCAAGTGGATCGGCACCGCCGGCACCTCCCCCTTCGGCAACAACGGCGCCAACCCCGAGGGCGTCCGCATCGGCCAGCAGGAAGGCCGCAACCGCCGCGCCATCAAGGTCTGGGACAAGCGCGAGTTCAAGGACCTCGACGACACCGTCGAGATCGGCACCCGCAATATCAAGCTCGCCCTGCGCCGCCTGCGCAAATTCGCCCGCCAGGGCACGCCCACCGAACTCGACATCCCCGAGACCATCCGCACCACCGCCAACAATGCCGGCTACCTCGACCTCAAGATGGTGCCGGAGCGCCACAACACGGTGAAGGTGCTGCTGTTCCTGGATATCGGCGGCTCGATGGACGAACACGTGCGCGTCTGCGAGGAGCTGTTTTCAGCCGCCCGCGGCGAGTTCAAGCACCTGGAATATTTCTACTTCCACAACTGCATCTACGAGCGCGTCTGGAAGACCAATCGCCGCCGCAACGACAACATGACCCCGACGGAAGAGGTCATGCGCAAATACGGCCCCGACTACAAGGCGATCTTCGTCGGCGACGCCTCCATGTCCCCCTACGAAGTCTCCCACCCCGGCGGCAGCGTGGAACACTGGAACGACGAGCCAGGCTCGGTGTGGATGGAACGCCTCACCAAGCATTTCCGCCGCTCCGCCTGGCTCAACCCGCGCCCGCGCAACGCCTGGGACCACGCCATGACCATCGGCATGCTGCGCAAGGTGATGGAAAACCGGATGTATCCGCTCACCCTCGGCGGCATTGATGAGATGGCCAAAGAGTTGAACAAGTGACAGAAAGCAAGCGCGTTCTTTTTTGAAAAAAAGAACCAAAAAACTTTTATTCGTTTAGGGCGAGGCCTCTCCGCGCGCCCAGCCCAAACGGATAAAGTCTTTTTGCTTCTTTTTCTTCAGAAAAAGAAGACTCTTCCTTCCCTTCTGCGAGACCGCCCATGTCCGTCACCGAGATCATCCAATCCCCCGCCTACCGCAAGATCGTCGAAACCCTCGACGCCGAGCATGACCGCACGGTGGCGGACATCATCACCCTCACCGAAATCCCCGCCCCTCCCTTCGCCGAGGGCCCCAAGGCCGCCCACTATCTGGAAATGCTCCGCGCCCACGGGCTGGAGGATGTGGAACTGGACGGCATCGGCAACGCCATGGGCCTGCGCCGCGGCGCAGGGAACGGCAAGCTGATCGTGGTCGCCGCCCATCTCGACACCGTCTTTCCCGCCGGCACCAACGTCACGGTCCGCCGCGAAGGCACCAAGCTCTTCGCCCCCGGCGTGGGCGACGACACCCGCAGCCTCGCCGTGCTGCTCGCCTATATCCGCGCGCTGGATGCCGCCGGCGTGCGCACCAACGCCGATATCCTCTTCGTCGGCGATGTCGGCGAGGAGGGCCTGGGCGACCTCCGCGGCATCCGCCACCTGTTCACCGAGGGCAAGTACAAAAACCGCATTGAGGCCTTCTTCACCGTGGACAGCCCGGATATGGAAGGCCTGGTCACCGGTGGCGTCGGCTCCAAGCGCTACCGCGCCATCTTCCGCGGCCCCGGCGGCCACAGCTTCGGCGCCTTCGGCCTGGTCTCGCCCGCCTTCGCCATGAGCCAGGCGATGCTGGAGCTCTCCCGCATCCAGGTCCCCGCCAAGCCGAAAACCACCTTCAGCGCCAGCGTCTTCGGCGGCGGCACCAGCGTGAACGCCATCCCCAACGAGGTCTGGGTGGAAGTCGATCTCCGCTCCGAAGCCCCCGCCGAACTCGCCCGCCTCGAAAACCGCTTCCTCGCCATCGTGGAGCAGGCCGCGGATGCCGAGAACCACGCCCGCTCCATCGCCCAGGGCCCCATCACCGTGGAAGCCAAGCTGATCGGCGACCGCCCCGCGGGCTCCACCGGCGCGGAGACGGACATCGTCCGCCATTCCACGGAGGCGCTGAAGGCGCACGGCATCGCGGTGCGCCACGTCTATTCCAGCACCGATGCCAACATACCGATGAGCCTGGGCATCCCCGCCGTGAAGATCGGCTCCGGCGGCACTGGCGGCCGCGGCCACTCGCTGGAGGAATGGATCGACGTGGAGAAAACCAACTCCGTCAATGGCATGGCCGCCGGCCTCACCGCCATTCTCGCCGTGGCGGGCGTGGCGCCCTGAAGCAAGACTCTTCTTTTTTCTGAAGAAAAAAGAAGCAAAAAAGACTTTCCGACTTTGCGCCGAGGCTAGCCCCCGCGCAAAGTCGGAAAGGTTTTTTGGTTCTTTTTTTCAAAAAAGAACATGCTTCCTTTCTTGGAGCCCTTCATGCCCCTGATCGAACTCTGCGTCGAAGGCATCGACAACGCCATCACCGCGGCAGATGCCGGTGCGGACCGCATCGAGCTCTGCGCCGCCCTGATCGAGGGTGGCATCACCCCCAGCCTCGCCACCATCCGCGCCACGGTCCAGGCAGTGCGCGTCCCCGTCATGGTCATGGTCCGCCCCCGCGGCGGCGATTTCCTCTATTCCCAGCGCGAATTCGAAACCATGCGCGCCGATATCGAAGCCATCCGCGAAACCGGCGCCGCTGGCGTTGTCTTCGGCTGCCTCACCCCCGATGGCGCCATCGACGAACCCCGCACCAAGGCGCTGGCCGAAGCCGCCGGCCCGCTCGACACCACCGTGCATCGCGCCTTCGACATGACGGCCGATGCCGCTGAAGCCCTGGAAGCCCTGATCCGCTGCGGCGTGAAGCGCGTGCTCACCAGCGGCCAACGCCCCCGCGGCATCGACGGCGCTCCTCTCCTGGCCAGCCTGGTCCAGCAATCCGCCGGCCGCATCATCATCCTCGGCTGCGGCGACCTCGATGAAGCCACCATCGGCCAGGTCCGCCGCACCGCGAACCTCTCGGAGCTCCACTTCTCCGCCCCGGCCACCATCCCCAGCGCCATGCGCTACCGCAACCCGGCGCTTGCCATGGGCGGCGACGACGCCGATCGCGAATACCGCCACACGGTCACAGACCCCGTCCGCGTCCGGCGCATGATCGCCGCGGCCCGCGCCTAGAAATCCATCAGGCTCTCCGGGTCCACCTCGGTCCCCAGCTGGAACAGCAGGTCGCCCGGCTCCACCATCGGCCGCACCCGCTCCACCACCAGCAGCCCGTCCCGGGGGAAGCGCACCTCCACCCCGGGGCTGCCCAGCGAAGTCACCGGCCAGATCGTACCGGCCAACTCCCCCGCCCGCACCGTCTCGCCAATCCGCCGCGCCGGCTCGAACAGGCCGGGCACCTCGGCCATCGGCGCGCTGCCCGAACCCGCCAGCCGCAGGAACCGTGTCTCCCCCACGGGCGCCACCCCGGCATCGCGAATCCCAACATGCGCCAGCAGCCGCTCCAGGCACGCCCCGGCCAGATCCTTCAGCTCCACGTCCAGCGAGGCCCCGCCGCCGAACTCGGCCGAGACCATCACCACCCCACGCCGGTCGCATTCGGCGGTCATGGAGCCATAGGCCCCGGTCCCCGCCGCAATCACCGTGAACGGCGCCCCGAACGCCCGCGCCGCCGCGATCTTGCGCCGCCGGAACGCCACATCCCCGCCCCAGTGCAGATAGGCGCAGGGCAGATACCGCCCGGAACTCCCCCCGCTATGCAGGTCGCAAGCAAACCCCGCGCGGCTGAGCACATTCGCCGCCACCCAGGCCGCAATCGCCCCCGTCGGCCCCGTGGCGGGATCGCCGGGAAACACCCGGTTGAGATTGCCACCATCCAGCGGAGACACCCGCCGCCCCGCCCGCACCGCCGGCAGGTTCAACGCCGGCATCACGATCAGCCGCCCCGCCAGCCCCGCCGGGTCCGTGGCGCGCAACAGCCGGTGCAGCAGCGCCTGGCCCTCGTATTCGTCGCCATGCGTCCCGCCGCTCAGGAACATCGTCGGGCCCGGCCGCCCGCCCACCAGCACCGCCACCGGCACGGGGATCACGGAGAAGGCATGCCGGTCATCGGAATGCGAAAGCCGCACATATCCGGTGCGAAAGCCCGGCGTGTCGAAATCGATCTCGGCGGCGGTCAGCGGCTGGGCCATGGCGGGCACTCCTTCGTGCCGCACCGAACCACGCGCCCCGCCGCGGCTCAACCCCGCTTGACACACTCAAGCCCACACCCCGGGATAGCGCCTTCGACACGCCTGGAGATGCCCCGGATGCGCACCCTTCTCGCCGCCACGCTGCTGCTGGCCGGCGCCCATGCCAACGCCCAAACCCTCACCGTCGCCATCCCGCAAGATGCCACCTCGATCGACCCGCATTTCCAGGACATCGGCCCCAACGCCAACGTCGCCCGCCAGATCTTCGATTCGCTGGTCACCGCCGGCCGCACGGCGGAACTCCGCCCCGGCCTCGCCCTCACCTGGCAGCTCACCGAAGACCCTACCCAATGGCGCCTCACCCTGCGCCAGGGTGTCACCTTCCACGACGGCACCCCCTTCACCGCCGAAGACGCCGCCTTCTCGCTGAAGCGCATCGTCGCCGTCCCCAACGCCCCCTCCACCATGGGCCGCTTCGTGCGCGACATCCGGGAGGTGCAGGTGGTCGACGCATCAACCCTGCTGATCCGCACCGCCGAGCCCTCGGCCATCCTGCCCAACAACCTCACCAACGTGCCCATCGTGCCGGCGAAGATCGGTGCCGCGGCGGAACCCAAGGACTTCAACAACGGCCAGCACACCATCGGCACCGGCCCCTACCGCTTCGTGCGCTGGACCCCGGGGGCCGAGATCGCCTTCGCCGGCAACGCCGCCTGGTGGGGCGGAGCGCCGAACTGGCAATCCGTCCGCATGCGCCCGGTGGTCAACAACGGCGCCCGCGTCGCCGCCCTGCTGGCCGGAGACGTGGACCTCATCGCCGCCGTCCCCACCGCCGACCTGCCGCGCCTGAAATCCGATCCCAAGCTGTCCGTCTGGGAAAGCGTCTCCAACCGCGACGTGTTCTGGACCATGGACACCAGCCGCGAAACCACGCCCCACGCCACCGCCAAGGACGGCACCGCCATCCCCAACCCGTTCCGCGATATCCGGGTGCGCCAGGCCGTCATGCTCGGCATCAACCGCAAGGCGCTGCTGGACCGCATCATGGAAGGCGTCGCCGTCCCTGCCACCCAGCTCGTGCCCATCGGCATGGCGGGCTACGACCCCGCCATCACCCTGCCGGATTTCGACCCCGCAAAGGCGCGCGCGCTACTGGCCGAAGCCGGCTACCCCCAGGGCTTCAAGCTCACCATCCACAGCACCGCCGGCCGCTACGCCAACGACCAGCAGCAGGCCGAGGCCATCGCCCAGATGCTCTCGCGCATCGGCATCCAAACCACCGTGGAAACCCAGCCCGTGGGCATGTTCTTCCAGAACGCCCGCAGGCAGGCCTTCACCTTCAACATCGTCAGCTGGGGCTTCGCCACCGGCGACACCTACGTGCTGATCCGCGAGACGCTGCACAGCAAGGGGCTGGAGAATTACGGCCGCCACACCAACCCGGCCATCGACGCCGTGCTGGACCAGGCCCGCACCGACACCAACCCCACAAGCCGCGGCAACGCCATCGCCCAGGCCCAGCGCCTCGCCATCCAGGATGTCGCCGTCATCCCCACCCACTACCAGCTCAACCTCTGGGCCGGCCGCCGCGGCCTGCGCATGGAGCCGCGAATGGACGAGATGACCCTGGGCCAGGATATCTTCCCGGCCCCGTAAGAGCCCAACAACACACAAAAAAGCCCTCTCCCCTTGGGGGCTTGAACCGCGAAGCGGATCAAGGGTGGGTGAGGGGTCAATCCAAACTCAGCCCGCGCCGATCTCGGCCAGAAACGCCTCGGTCGTGCGCTGCCGGCAATACCCCTTGATCGCGCGCAGCGTCGCGTCGTGCCGCTCCTGCGTGTAGGTCGCGCAGGCATCCGTTACCAGCGTCACGAGGTAGCCGAGGTCGCACGCCGTCATGGTGGCGGAAGCCACGCACTGGTCGGTCACGATCCCGGAAATCACCAGGTATTTCGTGGAGAGATTGCGCAGCACGTAGTCGATGTTGGTCGAGACGAACACGTTGGAGGATGTCTTCGGCATCACGATCTCGTCGCCCACCGGCTTGATCGCATCCAGCACCTGCCCGTCGAAGCTGTCCTTCGGCACGTTGAACCCGGTGATCTTGTAGTCCAGCGACCGGTCGCGCCCATCGTCGGTCAGGTTGCGGATCACGGTGTACATCACCTCGATCCCGGCCTTGCGGCAGCCTTCCTGCAGCTTCTGCATGTTCGGCAGCGTCTCGGATTCGAACTTGTCGAAGAACCAGCCCAACTCACTATTGAACTGCTCCGGGGACATATGCGCGAACTCGCTGCCGTCCCGCCGCGCGCAGTAATTCTGCACATCGATGAACAGCAGCGTGGTGTGCGGAATCTCCACGTTTAGGTCGCGCGTATCGGGGTGCGGCAGGTTGGCCATCGTGGGCTCCTCAGTAGGTGTCAGCGTAGCGGGCACATTGCTCGGCTTCGGTCAGCCCCGCCATCAGGGCCGCCTCGCCGCGCTTGTGCATCAGGTAGGCGCCATGGAAGCTCTCGCCCATCCAGCCGCGCGCGGCCTCGCTGGCCTCCAGCGCATCCAGCGCCTGCTCCAGCGAAGCGGGCAGGGCAGGGCCCTCCGCGGGAATCGCCAGCCCGCGCCGAATCCCATCCACCCCCGCCCATACCACCGCCGCAAGCGCGAGGTAGGGCGAGGCCGCGCCATCGGCCACCCGGTATTCCACGTTGAACTGCTTGGCCACGTTCGGCCCCGGCAGCACCGGGCAGATGCGCAGCGCCGCGCCGCGATCCTGCTGCTCCAGCGTGGCATGCGTCGGCGCCCAGCGGTTCGGCCGCAGCCGGATATAGGAAATCGTCGAGGGCGCCGTCAGCGCACACAGCGCCGGCTGATGGTGAAGGATCCCCGCCGCGAAGGCCCGCGCCACCGGCGAAAGCCCCAGGGGATCGGCGGGGTCATGCATCACCGGGGTGCCGGCCGCATCCTTGAAGCTGAAATGGATATGCACCCCGTTGCCCACCCCGGCGGGGTCCAGCACCGGCGAGAAGATCGCCCGATGCCCCAGCCGGCTCGCCGAAGCCCGCGCCATCTCCCGCGCCACCACCGCCCGGTCCGCCGCGCGCATCCCCTCGGCCACGTCCACGGTGAACTCGTATTGCCGCCCGCCATACTCGGCCATGAAGCTGTCCGGCTCGCATCCGGCCGCACGAAGCGCCGCCGTGAACACCTCGGCGAACACCCCCTGCCGCCGGAACGAATCCAGCGAATACGGATTGCCCGGCCCGTCCTGCACCCCGGTATAGGTGAACTCATGCTCGAACGCGGCCACCAGGCTCACCCCGGCCGCCTCCTTCAGTGCCGCCAGCGCCCGGCGCAGGAAATCCCGCGGGCACAACGCCCACGCCCGCCCATCCAGCCAGCGCAGATCGCCCAGGAAAAAGTGCTCCTTGGCCGAACCGTCGGCGAAATCCACCTCCACCTCCGCCGTCGGGTCCGGCACCAGGATCAGGTCGCCCCCGGTCCCGAACGGCGTGCCCGCGATCACCGAGAACGCGTTGATCATCGCATTCGTCGGCACCCAGCCCACGCCGCGGGCCATCCGCCCCGGCAATTCCCGCGCCGGAAACCCCTTGCCCCGCACCCTGCCGGCCATCTCGCAGGTGCACACCATGATCAGCGGCTCGCGGTTCATCGGCAATGTCCCTCTGTCAGCCCTGCAGGAACGGATTGCCCACCCGCTCCGCCCCGAAGCTCGATCCGTCGCCATGCCCGCAGATGAAGCGGATATCGTCCCCCAGCGGCAGCAGCTTGTCCTTGATGGAGGAGATCAGCGCCGCAGGGTCGCCATAGTCGAAATCCGTCCGCCCCACGGAGCCCTTGAACAGCACGTCGCCCACAAAGGCCATCCGCGCCGTCTTTTCCACGAACACCACATGGCCCGGCGAATGCCCGGGGCAGTGAAAAACCTCGAACGAAAGCCCGATCGTCTCGATCACCTCGCCCTCGGTCAGGTACCGGTCCGGCACCACGTTCACCAGCCCCTGCAACCCCATCCGCGCCGACTGCGCCTCGATCTGCGCCAGCAGCGGCGCATCGCGCTCATCCGGCCCCAGCACAGGCACGCGCGCCCAGCCCAGCCGCTCATAAGCCTCGTTGATCACCCCGCGCGTCGCTTCCGCCCCGCCGGCATGGTCCAGATGCCCATGCGTCAGCAGGATCGTCTCCACCTGAAGCTCCTGCGTCTCCAGCAGGTCCAGGATCCGCCCCACCTCGCCGCCAGGGTCCACGATCACCGCGCGCTTGGTGCCCGTGTGCCACATCACGGTGCAATTCTGCTGGAACACGGTCACGGGAATGATCGCCATGCGGTAGTCGGACATCAGGCTCTCCAGCATCTCGCATCCGGGGCCTTACCGGCGCCGACCGCAAAGATCAAATGGCGTCGGGTCAGATCGCAAACGTGATCGGCTCCGCATCCGGCCGCTGCAACCCCGCCGCCCCGGCCTGGCGCAGCAGGTCGTCCAGCGTCATCCCCCCCAGCACCCCCTGGGTGGACATCTCCAGCTTCAGCCACAGCGGCTCCACCACCTTCTCCAGCAGCGCCCCGTGCGGCCCATCCGCCGCATCCGGCTCCTCGCCCCCGGCCACCGCCACGATCTCCGAAAGCTTGATGTCCCGCCGCGGCCGCCCCAGCCGATAGCCCCCGCGCGGCCCGCGCACGCTCTCCAGCAGCCCGGCCCGCGACAGCGCCTGCAACAGCGGCTCCATCCCCCGCCGCGCCAGCCCCAGCCGCTCCGCCAGATCCGCCGCACTCACCGTCGATTGCCGCCCGCCATGAAACGCCACATCGAGCAGGATGGTGATGGCGAGCATCGCCCTGTCCTTGCGGATCAGCATGGTTGTCCCTCCGCGTCGTATCCGCCGGTCGTCCCGCCGGCTACCCAGCCACTAAACCACGCCCAGCAGGCGTGTAAAGCCACGGTCAGCCATGCTAGAACACCGCATGACTCGACCCAAGCCGCCAACCACGCCCCGCACCGCCAGCGCGTCCTTCCGCGGCCGGATCCATGCCAGCGTGCTCGACACGATCGGCGCCACCCCCCTCGTCCGCCTGCCGCGCCTCACCGCCGCCCAGTCGCTGTCCGCCGACCTCACGCTGAAGCTGGAATTCTTCAACCCGCTCGCCTCGGTAAAAGACCGCATCGGCCTGGCCATGATCGACGCTGCCGAGGCCGAAGGCACCATCGCCCCCGGCCGCTCCACTTTGGTGGAGCCCACCAGCGGCAACACCGGCATCGCGCTCGCCTTCGTCGCCGCCGCCCGCGGCTACCGCCTCATCGTCTGCATGCCGGAGGGCGCCTCGGTCGAACGCCGCAAGATGCTCCGCCTCATGGGCGCGGAAGTCGAGCTCACCCCCGCTCGCCAGGGCATGGCCGGCGCCATCGCCCGCGCCGAATCCATCCTCGCCGCCACCCCAGGCGCCTGGATGCCCCGCCAGTTCGACAACCCGGCCAACCCCGCCATCCACGAAGCCACCACGGCGGAGGAAATCTGGGCCGACACCGCGGGCCTGGTCGATATCGTCATCGGCGGCGCCGGCACCGGCGGGACGCTGACCGGCATCGCCCGCGCCCTCAAGCCCCGCCGCCCGGGCCTCCAGGTCATCGCCATCGAGCCCGCCGAATCCGCCGTCCTCTCCGGCGACGAGCCCGGCCCGCACGGCCTGCAAGGCATCGGCCCGGGCTTCCACCCCTCCGTCCTCGACCTCGCCCTCATGGACCAGGTCGTCCGCGTCTCCGAACGCGACGCCATCGCCGCCGCCCGCCTCTGCGCCCAGGCCGAGGGCATCCCCATCGGCATCTCCTCCGGCGCCACCCTGCACGCCGCCCTCGACCTCGCCCGAGACCCCGCCAACACCGGCAAGCTCATCGTCGCCATCGCCCCCAGCTTCGCCGAGCGGTATCTGTCGACGGCATTGTTTGCCGGCATGTAAGGAAGGAAAGCAAAGGGGTCACAGAGGACGCGGAGGGCCACGGAGAGCACAGAGAAGAAACATCACGACGCAGCCGACATGCGGGGATCGAAATCCAAAAATTCTCCTCCGTGTCCTCTGTGACCACTTTGCTTTCTTTCTTGCTTTCTCCCGCCTACCGCCCCCGCAACGCCGCCTGCACCAGCGTATCCAGGGCCGACAGAAACTTCGACTTGTCGCCCTTGCTCATCGGCGCCGGCCCCCCGGTCATGAACCCGCTCTCGCGCAAATGCTGCGCCACCGCCCGCCCGGCCAGCGCATTGCCGATATTGTCCCCGCTCCAAATCTTCCCGTTGCTCGCCAACGCCCGCGCCCCCCGCGCCAGGCACCGCGAGGCCAGCGGAATATCGTTGGTCACGCACACATCCGCCGCCTCGATCCGCTCGGCGATCCAGTCATCCGCCGCATCCGCCCCCTCGGCCACGATCACGCTGCGCACATTCGGCAGCCCGGAAGGCCGGATCGGCCTGGACCCATTGCTCACCAGGTGCACCACCAGCCCCAGCCGGCCCGCCACCTTGTACACCTCGTCCCGCACCGGGCAGGCATCCGCATCCACATAGATCTCGCTCATGCCCCCAGTATGCCCCCATTCGCCGCCGCCGCCACCCGCCGGCGCGCCAGAAGGAAGGCCTCACCACGGAGCCACGGAGATCACGGAGAAGGCACGGAGGTGACGCTGCGGCTCCGTGCCGTCTCCGCGCCCTCCGTGCCTCCGCGGTGAATCTTCCTTTGCGCCGCAGACCCCGCTTGCATGCCCTCCCAGCAAGCGGACAATGTCGCCGCGAACGAAGCCGACGGCCCGAAGGAATCCCCGATGACCCGCTCCAACACCGGCTACGACGGCCGCCGCCTCCTGGCCGACCTCTACAAGCTGCGCGGCTTCGGCACCTTCAAGACCGGCGTCCACCGCCCGACCTACTCCAAGGTCGATATGGAATCCCGCCACTGGCTCTGCGAGCGCATGCGCGAGGCCGGCCTGGTCCCGGAGATCGACGGCATCGGCAACGTCATCGGTCGCGACCCCACTCCGGGCCCCAAGCTCCTCCTCGGCAGCCACACCGAAACCCAGCCCGAAGCCGGCTGGCTCGATGGCGCCCTCGGCGTCCTCTACGCCCTGGAAACCGCAAGAGCCCTCGGCGGCGGCATCGACGTCGTCTCCTGGGCCGACGAGGAAGGCCACTACGGCAGCTTCCTCGGCAGCCGCTCCTACATCGGCGAAGTCACCGAAGCCGAGATCGACTCCTGCTCCAACCGCTACTCTGCCAAGACCCTGCGCGAAGCCCTCGCCGAAGCCGGCCTCGCCAGCACCCCCCGCATCGCCTTCGAACCCGGCCGCTACAAGGGCTACCTCGAAGCCCACATCGAACAGGGCGACGACCTCGAAGCCCGCAGCCTCAAGATCGGCATCGTCACCTCCATCGTCGGCATCTGGTCCTACCGCGTGCAGTTCACCGGCGTGCAGAACCACGCCGGCACCACCCGCATGGCCATCCGGAAAGACGCCGGCCTCGCCGCCGCCAAACTCGCCGTCGCCATCGACCAGGAATTCCCCAAAATCTGCGCCGCCCGCACGGTCTGGACGGTCGGCCGCATCTCGCTCGATCCCGGCGCCGGCAGCATCATCCCCGGCGGCGCCGAGCTGATCTTCCAGTTCCGCGATGCCGATCCGGAGGTCCTGCTCCGCCTCGAAGCCACGCTGGAACGCCTGGTCGCCGAAGCCAACCAGGGCCCCTGCACCGCCGTCCTCACCAACAACTCCCGCTCGGTCCCGAAGGTCATGGACCCCAGCTTCCAGGCCGCCCTCGAAGCCGCCGCCGAGGTCCACGCCCCCGGCCTGCACCAGCACATGCCCAGCGGGGCAGGGCACGACGCCCAGATGCTCGCCAAGGTCATGCCGTCCGCCATGCTCTTCGTCCCCAGCATCGGCGGCATCAGCCACCACTGGAGCGAGAACACCTCCGACGAAGACATCATGCTCGGCGGCGCCGTGATGGCCGATGCCGCCCGGGCGCTGCTGGCCGGATAAGGCAGGGGAGGCCACCGGCCTCCCCCACCCCAGTCACGTCCGGCGCAGCTAAACCCGGCGCCGGCGTGCGAGACCCAGGCCTAGCAGCCCCACGCCCAGCAGCGCGGAGGTCATCGGCTCCGGAATCCCGGTGGGGTCGCCGGGATTGATGATGCTGCCGGTGTTCGAGCCAATGATCACGATGTTGGTGGTCACCGTCGAAAGCCCCAGCACAGGGATCAAGCCGACATTGGCGAAGGACGAATGATACGGCCCGGCGCTCAGATCGCTGTTCGTCAGCCCCGGAAACGCCGATTGCCCGGCCGGTGTCAGCGCGATCCCGGTCTCGGATTCATCGACAACCGTCACCCCCAGCCCCAGCGCGCCGAGGAAGCCGAAGCCGTTGGCCTGGCTGAACAACCCGCCACCGGCACCCACATAGGTGTTCAGGGCCGCCGCCTGGCTCGAAATCGCCGTCAACTCCGCGCCCGAAAGGCCGCCTCCCACGTTCGAACCGGAATCGAGCATCACGATACCCGTGCCGGCCGCGCCCCCGCTCAGGAACGCCGTAATCCCCGCGGCGTCGTTCACCGTCTGGAAGGTCCAGCCCAAGCCGGGCAGGGCCGACTTGCTGAACGCAGACAAGGCCGCATTGCCCGCGGTGGAGCCGGGGTTGCTGCCCAGGGAGACAACGTTCTTGTTCCCGTTGGTCACCGCCGGGGCCAGGTTCTCCAGCACCTTCTGCATGAACAGCCACCCGTCCACGTTGGCGCTGGCGGTGGCCGAGCCATGGTCATCGGCATCGGTGCCGGCCAGGATGAACGGCCCCGCATACGATGGGGAGCAATGCAGAATTATTCCAGAACAAACGAATGCTATTGAAGTAAATTTTGTTACAGACATTTTCATGGCTCCCATCTATTGAGTCATTGAAAATTATAAGAAGCCAAAATATTCGCCAATGCATTTCCACTGGCATCACTGATCTGTGTCCTGGGTATTGTTTGCACTTGTGTGCGATCGTCCGCCACGCCATTGCCATCGTCGGCATCGAGCGGGAAGTCCCCAACATCTGCACCGCCCGCACGGCCTGGAGGGCCGGCGGCATCATGCCCGGCGGTGACGGGATGACAGCTGCCGAACGCGCACCGTTCGCCAAGACAAGGCGCCAGGGCAACATCCGATCTGGCGGAAACGCCGGATCGGAGGATTTGCCCTCTCAATCAGAAATCCGGAGCGAGCGCCGGCCGCCGAGCAGGTCGGCGACCACGCCAGCACCCGTTCAGCCAATCTCCATGTCGGCCAGTTCCGGCTTGCGCAGAAACCCCGACATCTCACGGCCACCCTCACCCACAACTCCCGCTCGGTCCCGAAGGTGATGGACCCCAGCTTCCAGGCCGCCCTCGAAGCCGCCCCCGAGGTCCACGCCCCGGGCCTGCACCAGCACATGCCCAGCGGGGCAGGGCACGACGCCCAGATGCTCGCCAAGGTCATGCCATCCGCCATGCTCTTCGCCCCCAGCATCGGCGGCATCAGCCAACACTGGAGCGAGAACACGTCAGACGAAGACATCATGCTCGGCGGCGCCGTGATGGCCGATGCAGCCCGGGCGCTGCTGGCCGGATAAGAGGGCAGGGCGGAGGGACGAGGGCGGGTGTCATACGAGACGTTGCATTGGCCGGCCCTTCCGGCCGTTGCACGGGCTGGTATCGCGCGCGGGGCTGGCCGGTGCCCGCGCGCGAACCCAAAGACTCACGCCGGCCCGAGTTGACCCATCCTTCATGGGCCAACAACAGGGCGCGGCTAGAGCAACAGCCGACCGGATGGAATCGTCCGGTCGGCTGAAGTTGGTCGCAAAAACAACGAGCCAGAGTGGTGGCCGACCGTTTATCAGCTCGGCTACCGCTCTAGGCCGCGTGGACAAATTGTCGGAAGAGGATTCCCCCGACACGGTGCGGTGTGATTCGAAGCTGACCTC
>JAPLOI010000069.1 GCA_026400815.1 Alphaproteobacteria bacterium | reverse complement strand
CTGGATCGGACGCAACCGCCGCTTCGCCCGCGATGTCGAACGCTTGGTCGCGTCCGTCGAGGCATTCATCTACGCCGCCGCAAGCGTCATACTGCTACGCCGACTGGCGCGTTGCTGAGGCGATTCGAAATGGCCTCTTAGGAAGTGGGCCTTACTAATCCCGCGGCTAGAACAGTGCCGGGACTTGGAGATGACCGTGACAGAGCATGTGAATTCTGTAGTTGATAAACGCGCTAATTGGGCATTATATTTTTGTCCTGTGTAAAAACATTTATAATATCTTCATCGCGGAGTGCCGGACTCATTTCTAAAAGTCCGCTGGTTCGGATTCCCTGTTCTTGGAGGCGTGCGCGTAGTAGTTTTAAGAGTTTTTTGCCTACCGCATGTTCAGGTGAGATGTAGCTGCCGGAAACTAGCTTGTCAGTAGGAGGGCATGCATCGGGATCCTTTTTGTAGAGGTCTCTTTTTATCTCCTCTCGTTTTTCACAAAAATAGAGAACAAATTCAACGACATTTTTTGAAAGTATGTCCGAAATTAAACAACTAACCTCATTTATTGGCTTTTTTGTGACATGCGAGATATGTGCAGGGCTACAAAAATAAGACTCTATATCGGATCCGCGTGTCAATAATAAGCGGAGGTTGGGTGTCTGATCTAGTTTGTACTTTTCGCGAAGTCTTTCAACCTCATTGTCGTCCATAAAATCCCGGTCTCGATGAACGATAGTTTTGACGCCAGGGCGAACTCTTTCAGCAAAGGCCGCCATAAGTTTCGCAGCGTCAACCTTACTGCTTGTTTGATAGCTAAAAACGAGAGCCTTATTGCGAGGTATATCATTGGCTTCGAGAAGCAATGATAGGGCTTCTGTATCCCGATCTTCTGACCAAACTAAATACTCATAATCACCAGCGAGAAAGCGTTCGCCTTTATCAAGTGCTCCCAAGTCCATAAGGACAGCGATATCCGACCAGTTGGTCTGTGGTGTGGCAGCGCCGTTTTTTATCCAGAAAAGTCGGGCAGATGGATTTTCGCTTAGCGCATCCAACAGATGCCGAGAGTGCGTTGCAAGTACAACTTTAGTTTCTGTCTTCTCCGATATCAGCAATAGTGTTTCTGCGAGAAGGCGCTGGTTGCTGGGATGTAGATGTGCATCAGGTTCATCTAATAATAAAATTTTTAGTTCGTAATTTGAGACGTAAGCGAGCAGTTGTATTGCCTGTAGCAATCCTGTTCCGACAAGATCTAGTGCCCGCCTATCATGTCCCTCACGTATCACTGTAGATCTAATCCAAAGATCGATATTTTCTTTAAAGTCAGTATTTACGGAGATGCCGGGAAAGACATGATTTAAATATTCGCCAAATTTCTTATTTTTCGCGGGAGTTCTTTGGATTCTGAGTAGCACATTTCTCAAATAAAGATTGGCGTCTCCTCTGGCGATGCCATTTGTCAGAACCGCCTCAGATCGATATTCCTCACGTATAGTAATTCCTGCTAGGCCGGGAACATAAATAGAGAAAAATCCATGGGGCTTTTTAATATGATTGAGTAGTGTGCTGCCACTCGTCTGCGCTTTTACAACGCCATTACGGCCTCTTTGAAGCGTTACATTGGCAAAGTTCTTGGCAGAAACCTCACCATTCTCTTACCGAAAACCAACGCTTGTTCCTTCCGTTAGGCGTCGCGCATGATGTAAGTCCAAGAAATCTTCGGTAGGGCAGTAGAGAAGTCGTTCAGGTGGAAATTGATCAACTGTTGCATTCTCTCGGGCCTGTGCCAGTGCAATTCCGAAATGTAACCCCTGCAATACGCAGCTCTTTCCCGAATTGTTCCCGCCAACTAGCACATTAATTGGCCCTAGGGAAAGACTTGCATGCTCAATCTGTTTGAATTTAGACAGAGTGAAACGGTCTATCATGGCGCCAAGATTACCTACTGTCGTCTGTGAGATTCATCAATGTCCGCAACGATAGCTCCAAATACGTCGCCTTGTCTATCCGTCCTGCGACGCTGACGGTCGGAAAAAGCAAGGTGTCTCATGGTTACACCTCCTCCGCCACCCCCAAAACCCCGCGCCAACCCCCAATCCCACACGCCACCCATCCCCTCCCCGCATTGCACCGCTGTGGTTGTTAGTGTAAATTGCGCAAATGGAGGTCCATCCCGCAACCAACCCGGCCGAGCCCGCCCGCGCCCCCCAGGGGAACGCGTCGGAGAATCGCGCCCAATTTGCGGCCGGCGTGGCCATGCTCCTCGCCCTGATGAACCTCTTTTGCCGCCACCTCGGCATCACAGTCGCCACCCCGGCCAAGGGCTGGACCGTGTCGCTGCTGCTCTATGCCCTCGCCGGCATCATCCCCGCCCTGCGCCCGCGCCGCCGCCGCACGCCCGAGCTGCGTCCGTTCATCCCCCGCCGCCTACGCCGTGGCTCCCCCGAACTCCTCGTCGTCCATGCCTACCGGCTGCCGCCGCGCAACCCCGCGCGCCCGCTCCGCCGCCTCCCCCCGCGCCCCCGCCAGGGCCGCGGCCCGCCCGCGCGCGCCCATCTCCCCTGAAAATCAGCGCCCAAAGCGCTCCTTGGCATCAAAACCAAGGTCGATGACTCACGCCCATACGCCACCCCCCGATTTTCCGTGACGGCCCCCCCGCCGTTTCGGCAGGATCGCCCCACACCACCAAGGGGGTCCAAAATGGCGAGGTTCGCGCGCGTGCTCCTGTCCGGGCTGGCAATCCTGGCAGGAATGCTCCCCACCCTCGCTTTGGCCTGCGGCGTCTCCGCCCGCTCCCCGCTCTTCCTCCACGCAAGCCTGGTCGCCGCCGAAGCCGGCGTCACCACCATCACCTTCCTCGGCCACGCCACGTTCGTGATCGAATCCCCCGGCGGCACCATGGCCGCCACCGACTACTCCGGCCGCCACCAACCCCCGCGCGTGCCGGAGATCATCACCATGAACCACGCCCACAGCACCCACTTCACCGACTACCCTGATCCCCGCATCCCCCACGTCCTGCGCGGCTGGCGCCCCGATGGCGGCCCCGCCAACCACGACATCAAGGTGGGCGACATGCGCGTGCGCAACCTGCCCACCAACATCCGTTCATGGGACGGCGGCACCCGCCGCTACGGCAACTCCATCTTCGTCTTCGAAGCCGCCGGCCTCTGCATCGCCCATCTCGGCCACCTGCACCACCTGCTCACCCCGGATGACCTCGCCACAATCGGCCAGCTCGATATCGTCATGGTCCCGATCGACGGCGCCTGGACCGCCAACCAAGGCGACATGGTCGAAGTCCTCGCCCAGCTGAACCCCCGCCTCATCCTGCCCATGCACTACTGGGGCGAAGACATCCTCGCCCGCTTCCTCTCCCGCATGCGCGACAAGGCCGAGATCCTCCGCCCTGAAAGCCCCACCATCACCGTCAGCCGCGCCACGCTGCCCAGCACCCCCACCATCATCGTCCTCCCCGGCCCCCACTTCTAACCCGCGGCTTGCATTCCGCTCCGGTCCGTTCTCCCCTTGCGAACCACGCAAGGGGATCCTGCCAGGTGCGCGACCCAATCGATTTCGAGCTGTTCAAGAACGCCCTCTTCGCCGTGGCGGATGAGATGGCCCTCACCATCTTCCGCACTTCCTATTCCGGCGTGCTGAAGAACAACATGGACTACTCAACCGCGGTCGCCACCGCCGACGGCCGCCTCGCCGCCCAGGGCCTCACCATCCCCGGGCACCTGGGCTCCGTGCCCACCGCCCTTGCCGCCGTCCTCGCCCGCTTCGGCGCCGCCATCGCGCCGGGCGACATCTACATCATGAACGACCCCTACGCCGGCGGCATGCACCTGCCTGACATCTTCATGTTCGCCCCCGTCTTCGCCGAAGGCACCCACATCGCCTTCGCCTGCACCGTCTGCCACCACACCGATGTCGGCGGCCGCGTCGCCGGCTCCAACGCCGCCGATTCCACCGAGATCTACGCCGAAGGCCTGCGCATCCCGCCCACCCGCCTCTACGCCGCCGGCATCCCGAACGACACCATGTTCGACCTGATCGAAACCAACGTCCGCATGCCCGGCAAGGTCCGCGGCGACCTGCGCGCCCAGCTCGCCGCCTGCACCATCGGCGAACGCGCCATCCTCGATCTCGTCGCCCGCCACGGCCTGGCCGAGACCATCGCCTACATGGACGACTCCATCGCCCATGCCGAACGCCTCACCCGCGCCGCCATACGCCGGCTCCCCGAAGGCCGCTTCAGCTTCGAGGACTGGATCGACGACGACGGCGTGGACTTCGGCAAGCCCATCCGCCTGCACGTCACCTTCGAAAAACGCGGCGATACCCTCCACGCTGATTGGAGCGGCAGCGCCCCTCAGGTAAGGGGCGCCATCAACGGCACCCTGGGCTGGACCAAGGCCGCCACCTACTGCGCCGTCAAATGCATCCTGCCGCAGGACATCCCGAACAACGAAGGCGTCTTCCGCGCCATCGAGGTCCTGGCCCTCCCCGGCACCATCACCAACATGCAACTCCCCGCCGCCTGCGCCGCCCGCGGCCTCTCCGGCTTCCGCATGATGGATTGCGCCCTCGGTGCCCTGGCCGGAATGCTGCCCGACAAAATCCCGGCGGCCTCCGACGGCGGCAACACCGGCATCTCCATCGGCGGCTACGACGCCAACCGCCAACCCTTCATCTACGTGGAATTCGTCGCCGGCGCCTGGGGCGCCCGCCCCTGGGCCGACGGCGCCGACGGCCATTCCTCGCTCATGGCCAACATGGCCTCCTATTCCGTGGAGGTCACCGAATCCGAATACCCCGTCCAATGCCTGGCCTATGAACTCGTCCCAGACCGCGAAGGCGCCGGAAAATACCGCGGCGGCACCCCCTTCCGCCGCGACTACCGTTTCCTCGAAGCGGAAGCCACCCTTCAGGTCCGCTCCGACCGCCGCGAAATCCGCCCCTACGGCCTGCAGGGCGGCCAACCCGGCGCCCCCTCCAACAACATCCTCAACCCCGATACCGAAGCAAGAATTCTCCCCTCCAAACTCACCATGACCATCCACCGCGGCGACGTCCTCCGCCACGAAATCGCCGGCCCCGGCGGCTGGGGCGACCCGCTGGACCGAGACCCCGAAGCCGTGGCCAATGACGTCCGCAACGACATCGTCAGCCCAGCCCGCGCCGAAGCCTGCTACGGCGTCATCCTCTCCGGCCGCACCATCGACCACGAAGCCACCCAAGCCCGCCGCGCCACCATCCGCGCCGAGCGCAACTGGGCGGAAACCCCCGCCGTCAGCCGCACCCCCACCCACCCCAACGCCGACCGGCGGGAGCTTTAGCCCATGCTTGCCTCGCCTATCGGCCCCGCCTTCCGCATCGGCATCGACATCGGCGGCACCTTCACCGACATCGTGCTGATGTCCGAAGACGGCAGCTTCCGTACCAAGAAGATCTCCTCCAGCGTCGAGAACTACGCCCGCGCCATCGCCGAAGGCCTGTCCGAGGCGCTGGCCGAATACGGCATCGAAACCCCCGCCATCAGCGAACTCCGCCACGCCACCACCGTCGGCTCCAACGCCATCCTGGAGCAGAAGGGCGCCAAGATCGGCCTGATCGGCACCCGCGGATTCCGCGACATTCTTCAAATCCGCAACCTCCGCCTCCCCCGCCTCTACGACCTCGCCTGGGACAAGCCGCCCCCGCTGGTGGAACGCTACCTGCGCCGCACCGTCGATGAACGCGTCGAGACCTCAGGCACCATCGCCCGCCCCCTCAACGAGCAGGAAGCCATCGCCGAAATCCAAACCCTGCTGGCCGAGGGCGTCGAAGCCATCGCCATCTGCCTCATCAACAGCTTCGCCAACCCCACCCACGAACGCCGCCTGCGCGAGCTCGTGGCCACCCTCGCCCCCAACCTCCCCTGCTGCCTCTCCAGCGACGTGCTGCCTGAGATGGGCGAATACGAACGCACCTCCACCACGGTGGTGAACACCTACGTCCTGCCCGTCGTCGCCCGCTACCTCGCCACCCTGCAAGCTGACCTCGCCACCGCCGGCATCACCGCCCCCCTGCGCCTCATGCAATCCAACGGCGGCCTCACCACCGCCAACGAGGCCGCCCGCCTGCCGATGAACATCGTCGAATCCGGCCCCGCCGCCGGCGTCGTCGGCGCCCGCGCCGTCTCGGAACGCCTCGGCCTGCCCAACATGATCAGCTTCGACATGGGCGGCACCACCGCCAAGGCCTCGCTGATCGAGGATGGCCGCTACAGCCGCTCGCCGGAATACCAGGTGGGCGGCGGCGTCATCATGGGCTCCCGCCTGCTCACCGGCGCCGGCTACCTCCTGAAGGTCCCCGCCATCGACCTCGCGGAGGTCGGCGCCGGCGGCGGCTCCATCGTTTGGATCGACGCCGGCGGCTCGCTCCAGATCGGCCCGCACAGCGCCGCCTCCTCCCCGGGCCCGGTCTGCTACGACACCGGCGGCACCGAACCCACGGTGACAGACGCCGTGCTCACCCTCGGCTACATCAACCCCGCCTACCTCGTGAACGGCCGCCTGCGCCTCAATGCCGCAAAGGCCCGCGCCGTCTTCCAGGACCGCATCGCCACCCCTCTCGGCCTCTCCTTGGAACGCGCCGCCCACGGCGCCTACGAGATCGCCGTCGCCCGCATGATGCGCGCCATCCGCGCCGTCTCCACCGAACGCGGCCGCGACCCGCGCCGCTTCGGCCTGTTTGCCTTCGGCGGCAACGGCCCGGTCTTCGGCGCCGCCATGGCCCGCGAACTCGGCATCAGCCGCGTGGTGATTCCGCCTTCCCCCGGCCTGTTCTCCGCCTTCGGCCTGCTCTACGCCGAGGTGGAACACCACCGCTCCCGCAGCTTCCGCGCCCCCCTCGGCACCCACGCCGCCGCCATGGAAACCACCTGGTCCGCCATGGCCGCCGAGGTGCTGGCCATGCTCGAAGCCGAAGGCTTCCCGTCCGCCCGCCGCCAGGTGGAACGCCTCGCCGCCCTGCGCTACCACGGCCAGGCCTTCGAACTCACCATCCCGGTGCCCGACGGCCCGCCCAACCTCCCCGCCCTCGGCGAAGCCTTCGGCCAGGAGCACGAGAAAACCTACGGCCACCGCGCCGGCCCGGAAGAACCGATCGACGTCATCAGCCTCGCCGTCATCGCCCGCGGCATCCCCGAACGCGCCGCGGTGCCCGAGCACATCCGCGTTGCCGTCCCGGAAGAAACCACCCGCCCCGCCCCGCGCCAAGCTTATTTCGGCCCACGCCACGGCTGGCGCGAAACCCCGGTGCTGTTCCGCTCCGACCTCGCCAGCCCCGTCCAGGGACCAGCAATCATCGAGGAATATGGCTCCACCTGCGTGGTGCCGCCGGGCTTCGCGGCGAAGCTCGATGGATACGGGAATATCGTGTTGGAAAAGGAAGTGGTTCTTTTTTGAAAAAAAGAACCGCAAAACTTTTATCCGTTTGCGCCGCATTCTCCTGGGAGAGTGAGGCGCAAACGAATGAAGTCTTTTTGCTTCTTTTTCTTCAGAAAAAGACGACTCTTCCTACGCCCTCCGAACGTTCCAGAACACCGGCCACCCGTTCTGGATACCGGTGATGGACTTGTTGAAGCAGGTGAACCCGGTCCAGAACCCAGTCGGCACATAAGGCACGTCGCGGAACGCCTGCAACTGCAGTTCCTGCACGATGCGCTTCTGGTCCGTCTCGCTGGATGCCGCCAGCCACTGCTCGCGCAGCTCCTCCAGCTTCGGGGCATCCGGCCAGCCGAACCAGGCCGAGGGGCCGGAGCGAATGCCGATCTGTGCCGGCACGAACACGTTGTTCAGGCTGGTCAGATTGGTGATGAAAATGCTCCACCCGCCCTTGTCGATCGTCTCCTTGCTCGCCCGGCGCTGCACCACCGTGCCCCATTCCAGCGACAGGTAGTCGATGTTGAAGCCCATCCGCCGCAGCATGTCGCTGGCCACCAGTGACTGCGCGTGCAGGGAGGGAATGGTGGAGGGGCCCAGCAGCACCACCTTCTCGCCCTTGTAGCCGGCCGCGGTCAGCTCCTGCCTGACCTTGGCGAAATCGGTGCGCCCCGCCATGGCCTCCACGCCCGCATTGGTTGCCATCGGCATGCCCGGGGTGAACAGGCCCACGCCGGTGGCATAAAGCTCCGGCTCCGCGCCCGAGACAGCCTCGGCGAAATCCTTCTGGTTCACGCACGCCATTACCAGGCGGCGGATCGCCGGGTTGTCGAAGGGCGGGTGCAGGTGGTTGAAGCGGATGCAGCCGATGCCCCCCATGCGGTTGATGATCCGCAGCACCAGGTCCTTGTCGCGCCGCAGCAGCGTGATCAGGTCTACCGACGGGCCTTCCAGCCAGTCGAACTCGTTCTTCTGCATCGCCGCCGCCGCCGTGGCCGGGTCAGGCTGGAAGGTCCACACCACCCGGTCGAAATGCACCACTTTCGGGCCGGCCAGGAAGCTCGTCTGCCCGTCGGCGCGCGGCACGTAGTCGCGGAACCGCTCGTACACCACCCGGCTGCCTGCCACGCGCTCATCGGGCTTGAAGCGGAACGGCCCGCTGCCCGTGGGATCGGTGATCTGCACCGTGGGCTCGGTCTTGGCGATGCGCTCGGGCATGATCACGCAGGCCGGCTGTGCCAGTGCCTCCGGCAGCAGCGGGAACGGCGCCTTTAGGCGGATGCGGATGGTCTTGTCGTCCACCGCCACGATCTCGTCGGTGCGTGAGGCCAGCACCGTGCCGTAGCTGTCGCGCGCCCACCAGCGCCGGATCGAGGTCACGCAGTCGATCGCGCGCACCCGCTCCCCGTCATGGAACTTCAACCCGTCGCGCAGCGTGAGTTCCCAGGTTTTCCCGTCCGCCGAGGTGTTGACCCCGCCCACCATCTGCGGATGCGGCCGGAAATTCTCGTCCACCCCGAACAACTGATCATAGACCATGTTGCCGTGGTTGCGGGTGATGTCGGCCGTGGTCCACACCGGGTCCAGCGAGATGGGATCGGCATGCGGCATGAACCGAAGTTCGCGGGCCCCCTGGGCCTGGACGATGGAGGGCATCGACAGGGTGGCAGCCCCGGCGGCGGAGGCGGCCATCAGGCCACGGCGGCTCAGTCGCATGCGAAGTCTCCCAGCGGTTATGATTCGCTGGGTCACGTGGTCTGCATGTCGGCCATGCGCAATGCGCGCGGCTCAGTAATTTTTGTTAATGTGGCACGCCAGGGGATGTGGCGACGGCCGGATCAGGCCTCGGTCTCGGCCCCCACGCCGGCAGCCCGGATCAGGCCACGGCGGCTCGGTGCTTCCATGAACGCCAGTACCTCGGCCACCAGCGCATCCTCGCCATACAGCCCGCGGGCCTGTTCGATGCGCTCGGCCATCACGCCCTCGCCGCGGAACATCAGCCGGAATGCTGCGCGCAGCTGGGTCACTTGGGTCTTGGTGAAGCCGCGGCGCCGCAGCCCGATCATGTTGAGGCTGGCCAGGCGCGCCCGGTTGCCCAGCACGGTGCCGAACGGGATCACATCGGCTTCCACGCCGGAAACGCCGCCGATCATGGCGCCGCGCCCGATGCGCACGAACTGGTGGATCGCCGCGGCACCGCCGATCACAGCGAAGTCGCCAATGGTCACATGGCCGCCCATCACGGCGTTGTTCGCCACCACCACGCCGTTGCCCAGCGTGCAGTCATGTGCCACGTGGGTGGTGGCCATCAGCATGCAATCGGTGCCCACGCGCGTAATGCCGCGCCCATGCGCCGTGCCGCGATGGATGGTCACGTGCTCGCGGATCTGGCAGCGCGCGCCCACTTCGGTGCGGGTGGGCTCGTCGCGGTACTTGAAGTCCTGCGGCGCCATGCCGATCGTCACGAAGGGATAGATCACCGCATCGGCGCCGATGCGCGTGTGCCCGTCGATCACCACATGGGAAATCAGGCGCGCCCCGTCCTCGATCTCCACGTCCGGGCCGACGGTGCAGAACGGCCCGATCTCCACATTCATCCCAAGCCGCGCCGAGGGGTCTACCACGGCCATCGGATGGATGCGCACACCCCGCACGCGGCCGATATCGCTGGCGCCGGAGGCTGCCAGGTCGGCCGCAGTGGTGTGGACAGGGAATGCATCCATCGAACGAACTTTCGCAGCTCAGGGATATCTCGCACCTGCAACCTAGGGCCTGCGACGCGCCGCGGCTAAACAATCATTGTTGCCGCATATTTCTCCACAACACCCGCCAAGTGCCTGTTTTGGCTAGAAAATGGCGGAATCATGGCAAGCAGGCACATCAGTGCTCCGCGGTGCGCTCCATGATCATCGCGGCATAGGTGGCCTCGGCCACCGCCACGCCATCCACCTTGGCCACGGCATGGAACTTCCACACATTGCCCCGGCTGCGTTCCTTGACGATGTGGATTTTCACCTGATCGCCAGGGACCACCGGGCGGCGGAACTTCGCCCCCTCGATCGACATGAAATAAACCACCCGCCCGGCGGATTCCTCGCCCAGCGTCTCCACCACCAGTACCGCCGCGGTCTGCGCCATGCTCTCGATGATCAGCACGCCGGGCATCACCGGGTGGCCGGGGAAGTGGCCCTGGAAGAAGTTCTCGTTGGCCGTAACGTTCTTGATCCCGGTGGCTGATTGGTTGCGCACCAGATCCACCACCCGGTCGATCAGCAGGAACGGGTAGCGGTGCGGGATCAGCTTCATGATGCGGGCGATGTCGACGGTGCCGACGGTTTCGCCCTGCTGCTGTGCCTGTTGGTTGGTGTCGTCCATCCCGCTCAGCCCCGATCCTTGTCCGTCCCTGCGCCGCCATCCCTGGCCGCACCATCCTTGGCGGCACCCCGCGCAGCCTGCTCGCGCTCCACCATGCGCCGCATGGTGGCATAATCACGGAAGAATTGCCGTGCCGGCATGGCGGGCGCACCCACCATCTCGGCCTTTGCCGGCACATCCGCCATCACGCCAGACTTGGCGCCAATTCGCGCAGCATCGCCAATCGCCAGATGCCCGGTGATCCCCGCCTGGCCACCCAGCTGCACGAAATCGCCCAGCACGGTGGAGCCCGAAATCCCGGCCTGCCCGACGATCACGCAGCAGCGCCCAAGGCGAACGTTGTGGCCGATCTGCACCAGATTGTCGATCCGGCAGCCCGGCCCGATGACCGTATCCTGGCTCGATCCGCGGTCCACCGTGGTATTGGCGCCGATCTCCACGTCATCGCCTATCAGCACCCGGCCGAGCTGCGGCACGCTGGTGAAGCCGGTGGGCCCCGTGGCGAACCCGAACCCGTCCTGCCCGATGCGGCTGCCGGGATAGAAGCTGCAGCGCGCGCCCACCAGCGCGTGGCTGAGGCTGCATCCGGCGCCCACACGACAATCCGGCCCGAGCACCACCCCGGCTCCGATCACCGAAAGCGGCCCGATGCGGCAACGCGCGCCGATTTCAGCACCCGCCTCCACCACGGCCAGCGGTCCGATCTCCGCCGTTGGGTCCACCACCGCGCCGGGATCGACCACCGCGGAGGGGTGGATGCCCGGCCGCGCGGGCGGCATCGGATGGAACAGCGCAGCCACCCGCGCCCAGGCGAGGTAGGGCTGGGTGGTGCGGATCGCGATCGTGCCGGCCGGAACGTGCGATGCCAGGGCAGGGTGCACCAGCACCGCCCCGGCCTGCGTCGCCTTCAGCGCGTCCACATAGCGTCGGTTGTCGAGAAAGCTCACCGTCTCCGGCGTCGCGGCCTGAAGTGGCGCGATGCCGTGCAGAAGCACCTCGCCCTCGGCCACCGCATCGCCTGCGGCCGCCGCGACCACGGCGGCCAGCGCATGCGGCCCGGTGCGGGCGAAGAAGCGCGGGTCGCCCGGCAGTGCGGCAGCGCGGGTCATGGCCGGCCCTGGCGCCTCAGCGGTTCGCCGGCGCGGCCGCGGGCGCCGCGATGGCGGGCGGCGGCGGCAGGGCAGCGGCCGGCGGGGTCGGCGGCACGGCGGGGGAAACCCCATCGGCCGGCACGTTCACCGTGGGCAGGATCTTGTTCAGCTCCTCGGCTACCTGCTCGCTGATGTCGAACTCGTTCACGTTCAGCGCCACCTGGCTGCGATGCAGCACCAGGTTGATGCCGCGGCTCTCCGAAACCTGGCGGATCACCGCCACCAGCGAGGCCTGCACCTGGTTGATCGCGAACTGTGCCGCTTCCTGGATTATCCGGTTGCGGTCGCGGAAGCTGCGCTGCGCGCCCGTGATGCGCTCCTGCAGCTCGCGCTCGCGGGCGCGGATCTGGTCCGGCGTCAGCCGGGCGCGGTCGCGGGCCAGGGCCTGCTGCATGTCGCGCCACAGCAGCTGCTCCTTCTGCGCGTCCTCGTTCAGCTTTTCGCGCCGCTCGCCGATGATCTTGTCGGCATACTGCGCGGCCAGGGACGCGCGCATCACTTCCGGCAGGCCGATCACGCCGATGGCGGCCACCGGCGGCGCCGTGCCCTTGGGCAGCGCGGGCAGTTCGGGCACCGCCGGCATGGGAATCTGGCCGAGCGGCGCTTCATCGAGGTCGGCGGATTGCTGCTGGTCCGCGGCGCGCGCCGGCTGCTGGGCGGCGGCCGGGGGGCGCGCCGGCGCAGGCTGGGCACCGGGCGGGCGGGCCGCGCCGCCGGGCGCGGGGGCCGCACCAGGGCGGCCCTGGCCGGGGATGAAGAAATCCTGGGACTGCGCCAGCGCGGGGGTACCGCCGGCCAGAAGCGCCACGCCGAGCAGGCCCGCCGTCACGGTGCCAAGGAAGGAAGTGCGGAGCATGGGCTAGAACCTCGTGCCGAAGCCAAAGCGGAGCAGCTGAGCCTGATCGAACCGCTTCTTCACGATCGGCTGGGCGATGTCGATGTTCAGCAGGCCGAACGGCGTGCGCCAGGAAACGCCAAACCCGGCCGCAACGCGCGGTGCCGCGTCGTCGATGATCGGCACCAGCACCCCGTTCTGCCGCAGCGGGCTCACGCCGGAGAGCGAGCCGACATCCACGAACACGCGCCCGCGCAGGCCCAGATCGGCCGAAACCGGCAGCGGGAAGCGCAGTTCAGAGCTTTGCGTCCACATCACCCGGCCGCCGATGCTGTTGTTGCCAGACAGCTGTGCATGCGGCCCCGCGCCGCCCACGGCAAAGCCGCGCAAATTGTCGCCGCCCAGGAAGAACCGGTCGATGATCTTCTCGCGCGCGCCCTGCGGCACCAGGTAGCCCAGGCCGGCCGACAGCGCGATCGTCCAATCAGGGTCGTTCACCAGGCGTTCCAGCGGGATGTAGTAGGTGCTGTCCACCTTGGTGCGGATGAATTTCGCATCGCCGCCGAGCCCGGCATAATCGGTGCCGAGCCGGATCACAAAGCCCTCGCGCGGGTCGATGCGGCTGTCGCGGTAGTCCACCGTGATGGTCTGGCCGAGCTGGGACAGCATCGAACTGCCCGCCGAGTCCTTCACATAGATGCTTGCCAGCGGCCCCACGTCGTACACCGAGCGCTGGATGATCGAGTAGGTCCAGACCTGCCGCAGATTTTCGCTGAACTCGTAGCCGAGGCGCAGGCTCATGCCGGTCCGGCGCTCGTTGTACTGCGCCAGGTCCTGCAGGATGTTCTGGATGTGGAAGATATCGAACCCGGCCACCAGGTTGCGGTCCAGGAAATACGGGTCGGTCACCGACAGCGTCACCTGGCTCTGCTTGGCCGCCAGGATGCCGCTGATGCCGGCATCGATCCCGGTGCCCACCATGTTGCGCTCGCGCAGGCCCGCGGTCAGCAGCGGACCGATATCGGTGGAGAAGCCGCCGCCCAGGGTCAGCTCGCCCGTCGCCCGCTCCTCCACGCTCGCCGACACCACCGAACGATCGGGTGCGGAGCCCGGGGAGGCGTTCACCTCCACCTTGTTGAAGAAGTCCAGGTCCTGGATGCGCTGGCGCGAGCGGCGCAGCAGCGAGGCACTGAACGCGTCGCCCTCGGCCAGCCGGAACTCGCGCCGCACCACCTTGTCCTTGGTGCGCTGGTTGCCGACGATGTCGATGCGCTCCACGTACACCCGCGGGCCTTCGCCCACGTCGTAGACGATCTCGATCGTCTTGGCGTCCTGGTCGCGGCGCACGCGCGGCTTCACCTCCACGAAGGCATAACCGCGGTTCTGAACCTCGGTGCTCAGCTGCTGGGTGTCGCGCTCCACCGCGTCGCCGTCGTACCAATCCCCGGCGCCCAGCCGCAGCTTGCGGCGCAGCGCGTCCCCGTCGACGTCCTTCAGCGTCGCATTCACCGAGGTCTCGCTGATGCGGTAGCGCTCGCCCTCGTTCACCTGATACGTCACGAAGAACGACGAACGGTCGGGCGCCAGCTCGGCGCTCGCGCCCAGGATCTCCACGTCGGCATAGCCCTGCCGCAGGTAGAAGCGCCGCAGCAGCTCGCGGTCGAACTGCAGCCGGTCGGGATCGTAGGTATCGCTGCTCGACATGAAGCGGTACCAGGCTTCCTCGCGCGAGTTCACGATCTCCTTCAGCCGGCTCTCGCTGAACGCCTTGTTGCCCACAAAGGCGATCCGGCTGATCAGCGTGGTGTCGCCTTCGGCGATCTCGAACACCACGTCCACGCGGTTCTGGTCCAGCGGGATGATCTTCGGCTCCACCCGCGCGGCGAACCGGCCGCGGCGGGCGTACAGGTCCAGGATGCGCTGCCGGTCGGCCGCCGCCAGCGCCGGCGTGAAAACCACGCGCGAGCGCAGCTGCAATTCCGGCCGCAGCTGCTCGTCGGTGACCTTCTTGTTCCCCTCCAGCGCGATGCGGTTCACGATCGGGTTCTCGGCCACGGCCACCACCAGCACGCTGCCGTCGCGGCGCAGCTGCACGTCGGCGAACAGCCCGGTGGCGTAAAGCGCCTTCAGGCTGCGATCCACCGCCTGCGGGTCGAAGGCATCGCCGGGCTGCACCAGCATGTAGGAACGGATGGTGCCTTCCTCGATGCGTTGGTTGCCGGTCACGCGAATCGAGGCGATCGCCCCGGCAGGCGCCGCTGCCGCCGCTGGCTGGCCGCGCGGCCGCGCAGGCTGGGCGTCCGCCTGGAAAGATCCAGGTACAGCCAGAAGAATTGCCGAAACAACCAGGGCGCAGCGCATGATGATCAAAGCAGGAATCCTCCCATGCGGCGCCACCCCAACCAGCCGGGGCAGTCGAACCAGGGCCGGCATCCGGTATACCCTTCCGCCCGCCCCTGCGCTACCCGCAGCCGGGCCGGCCCGCCCCGCAGGCTCAGCCGCGCAGCCCGGCCACCCCGGGTGGCCAGGGCCACGGCGGTGCAGATATCACCCAACGAGGCCGGCCACCCCGGGTGGCCAGGGCCACGGCGGTGCAGATATCACCCAACGAGGCCGGCTACCCAGCGGAACAGGCCCAGATGGCCCAGGTCGTTCCAGGTTGCGAACACGAACAGCGCCAGGATCACCGCCAGCCCCGCCCGCATCCCGTATTCCTGCGCGCGCGGCGGCAGCGGCTTCCCGCGGATCGCCTCCGCCAGATAGAACAGCAGGTGCCCGCCATCCAGGATCGGGATCGGGAACAGGTTGATCAGCGCCAGGTTCACCGACAGCACTGCGATGAACGACACCAGGCTCGCCACCCCCAGCTGCGCCACCTGGCCCGAAAGCTGCGCGATCCGCAGCGGCCCGCCCAGCTCCTCCGTGCCGCGCTGCGCCGTGATCATCTGCCACAGCCCGGCCAGCGTCTGCGCCGACACATCCCAGGTGCGCTCAACGCCACCCACCAGGGAGGCACCCAGCCCCACCGGCTCGAACACCGGCGGCGGCGCGGCGCTGCGCACGCCCAGAATGCCCGTGGCGCCGCGCGCCTCAACCGTCGCGGTGGCAGAAATCTCGCTGTTGCCGCGCAACACCCGCAGCGCCAGCGTCTGCCCCGGCGCGGCCGAGATCGTCGCCTGCAACTCGCTGAAGCGCTCGATCGGCTTGCCCTCGATCGACAGGATGCGGTCGCCCACCTTCAGCCCGGCCTTGGCCGCCGCCGAATTGGCCACCACCTCGCCGATCACCGCCACGGGATCCGTCCGCTCCGGCGCCACCGGCTTGCCCAGCGTGGCGTAGAGCCCGGCGAACAGCACGGCCGCGAGCAGGAAATTCGCCAGCGGCCCCGCCGCCACCACGAAGGCGCGCGCCGCCACCTGCTTCTCATGGAAGGTCCGGCCTTCCTGCCACAGCGCCTGCACGTCGCTGGTCACGTCTTCCGGGCGTTCCTGCCCATGCAGCTTCACGTAGCCGCCCAGCGGCAGCCAGGCGAGCTTCCACACCGTGCCATGCCGGTCGGTCCAACTGGCGATGGCGCGGCCGAACCCGATGGAGAAGGTTTCCACGTGCACGCCCACCATCCGCGCGGCCAGGTAGTGGCCCAGCTCATGGATGAACACCAGCACGCCCAGCACCACAAGAAAGGCCAGGATCGAGTCGATCGGCGGGGGCAACAGCTCGAACACGGCAACTCCTTGGCAGCCCGGCAAGGCGGGCCGATTCGCGGCATGTGCCGCAGCGCGGCGCCCTTGCCTACTGAATTCTTGGCAAGGTCGGAAGCCGGCCCCTCACGCCGCCTGCCGCGCGGCCGCGCATCGCAGGGCGCAATCGCGCGCCGCTTCATCCAGTGCCACCACCGCCTCCAGCGTCTCGGCCGGCGGGGCGCCCATCTCCTGCATCACCTGCTCCACCACGGCCGCGATATCCAGGAAGCCGATCCGCCGCCCCAGGAACGCCTCCACCGCCACCTCATTGGCCGCGCTCATGATCGCCGAGGCACCGCCGCCCGCCGCCAGCGCCTCGCGCGCCAGCCGCAGCGCCGGGAAGCGCTCGGCATCGGGGGCGGAGAACTCCAGCCGCCCCACCGCCGCCAGGTCCAGCCGCGGCGCATGGGTGGCGATCCGCCCGGGCCAGGCCAGCGTATGCGCGATCGGCACCCGCATGTCCGGCGAGCCAAGCTGCGCCAGCACGCTGCCGTCGCTGTAGTGCACCAGCCCGTGCACCACGGATTGCGGGTGCACCAGCACCTCGATCCGCTCGCTCGGCAGGGCGAACAGCCGCGCCGCCTCGATCACCTCCAGCGCCTTGTTCATCATCGTGGCGCTGTCGATGCTGATCTTGGCGCCCATAGACCACACGGGATGGCGCAGCGCCGCCTCCGGGGTGGCGCGCGCCATCTCCTCGCGGCTGGCGGTGCGGAACGGGCCACCACTGGCGGTCAGCACGATCTTCTCGATCCCGCCGCGATTGCCGTCGGCCATGCTCTGAAAGATCGCGTTGTGCTCGCTGTCCACTGGCAGCAGGGTTGCGCCATGCGCGCGCACCGCCGCCAGCATCACCTCGCCGGCACACACCAGCGCCTCCTTGTTGGCCAGCGCCACCACGCCACCCCGGCGGATTGCCGCAAGCGTGGAGGCCAGCCCCGCCGCCCCGGTGATCGCCGCCATCGTCCAGTCGGCGCCCAGCGCCCCGGCCGCCGCCACGGCCTCCGGCCCGCATTCGGCGCGAATGCCCGTGCCGGCCAGCGCCGCGCGCAGCTCGGCATAGCCGGCGGGGTCGGCCAGCACCGCCACCTCCGCCCCCAACTGCTTCGCCTGCGCCGCCAGCAGGGCCGCATTGCGCCCGGCCGCCAGCGCCACCACGCGATAGCGCCCGGGCTCGGCCGCCAGCAGGTCGATTGTCTGCGTGCCGATGCTGCCGGTGCTGCCCAGCACGGAAACACTGCGGATTGCCGTCACCGCCAAAGCTCCACCCCCGGCCCGAGCGCCAATGCCACCGCCACGGCCACCGGCGCCGCCGCCAGCACCCCGTCCAGCCGGTCGAACACCCCACCATGGCCAGGGATCAGCCGGCTCGAATCCTTCACGCCGTAATACCGCTTGCACGCGCTCTCCAGCAGGTCGCCCAGCATGGAGGCCACGGAGAGCACGCCGGCTACCAGCAGCACATGCGTAAGCGGCCCCGGCGCGAACTGGCGCGACACCAGCAGCCCCACCAGCATCGCCGCCACCAGCCCGCCCAGCGCGCCAGACCATGTCTTGCCCGGCGAAATCCGCGGCGCCAGCTTCGGCCCGCCGATCACCCGCCCGGCCAGGTAGGCGCCGATATCGCTGCTCCACACCACCACCAGCAGGAACAGCACATCCATCAGCCCCACGGCGCTATCCGCGCGCAGCCAATGCAGCGAAGCCGCGCCGGCCAGCATGTAGCCCCAGCCCGCCAGCAGCGAGAGGGCAGGGCGCGGCTCCGGGCCATGGCGCCACATGCGCCACCATTCCCACAGCAGCGCCACGGTCGCGGCCAGCACCATCGCATTCCACGCCCAGCCGCCGGCGAACAGGCAATACAATGCCAGCGGCAGCATCACCGCCGCCGACAGCGCCCGCGGCCCCAGATCGGCCCAGCGAGACCCGCCAGCCGCCGGCCGCGCCGTGGGTGAAGGCTCAGCCAGGGCGCGCACCAAACCGCCGCTCCCGGCGGTTGAACTCGGCCAGCGCCTCGTCGAAATGCGCCGCCGCGAAATCCGGCCACAGCACGTCCAGGAACACCAGCTCGGCATAGGCGGATTGCCACAGCAGGAAGTTCGACAGCCGCTGCTCGCCGGAGGTGCGGATGATCAGATCCGGGTCGGGAATCCCCGTCGTTGAAAGCAGCCCCGCGAACCCGTCCTCGGTCAACGCCGCAGGGTCCAGCCGCCCGGCCAGCGCCGCCTCCACCACCGCCCGCGCCGCGGCCACGATCTCGGCCCGCCCGCCATAGGAAAGTGCCACCACCAGGGTCAGCTTGGTGTTCCCCGAAGTGCGCCGCTCCGCCGCCTCCAGTTCCACCTGGATGTCGCGGTCGAACCGCGCCCGGTCGCCGATCACCCGCAGCCGCACCCCGGCCTGGTCCAGCTCCGCCACCTCGTTGCGCAGGAAATGCCTCAGCAGCCCTGTGAGGTCCGAAACCTCGCCCGCCGGCCTGCGCCAGTTCTCGCTGCTGAAGGCATACAGCGTGAGCCAGCCCACGCCGGCCTCCATCGCGCAGCGGATCGTGCGCCGCACCGCCTCCACCCCGGCCCGGTGCCCGGCCACCTTCGGCAGCGCGCGGCGAGACGCCCAGCGCCCATTGCCGTCCATGATGATGGCCACGTGCGCCGGCACCACCGCCCCAGCCGCGCGCGGCACCGCCTCGGCGGCCTCGGCCGCGCTTCCCGAAAGCGGCGTGCGCATAACCATCGCGATGCGTCTCAGACCTGCTTGATCTCTTTGTCCTTGTCCAACAGGGAGACGTCGATCCGCTTCACATAGTCGTCGGTGAGCTTCTGCACCTCGTCCGACCAGCGCTTCTCGTCGTCCTTGCTGATCACGGCCTTCTTTTCCAGCGCCTTGATCTGCTCCATCCCGTCGCGCCGCACGCCGCGCACCGCCACCTTGGCGTTCTCACCATACTTGGCCGCCAGCTTGGCCAGCTCCGTGCGCCGTTCGCCGGTCAGCATCGGGATCGGCACGCGCACGATCTGCCCGTCATTGGCCGGGTTCAGCCCCAGCCCGGCATCGCGGATCGCCTTCACCACGTTGTTCACCAGGCCGCGATCCCACACCTGCACCGTCAGCATGCGCGCCTCCGGCACGGAGATCGTGCCGCACTGGGTCAGCGGAATCTCGTTGCCATAGGCCTCCACGCGCACCGGTTCCAGCAGCGCGGGGCTCGCCCGCCCGGTGCGAAGCCCGGCGAAATCGCGTCGCAGGGTCTCCAGCGCGCCGTCCATGCGTCGCGTCAGGTCCTGCTTCAGCTCGTTCAGATCGGTCGCCACGCCATCCTCCCCGGGGATGCCCCCGACAAATCAATCCGCTAACCGGCTACGCTCTATCACCGCGAGCCCAGGTCGCACCAGTGGGGCACGCGAGCACCCGGCCTCAGTGCGGTTCCACCACGGTGGTGAACTTGCCCTCGCCGCGCATCACCGCCGCGAAGGCGCCCGGCGCGCGGATGTTGAAGATGATGATCGGCACCCCGTTCTCCCGCGCCAGGCTGATCGCCGCCGCGTCCATGAACTTCAGGTCCCGCGCCAGCACGTCGTGATAGGTCAGCGTGTCGAAACGCTCCGCGCCCGATACCTTGCGCGGATCGGCGGAATACACCCCATCCACCTGCGTGCCCTTCAGCAGCGCGTTGCACCCCATCTCCACCGCGCGCAGCGCCGCCCCGGTATCGGTGGTGAAGAACGGGTTGCCCGTGCCAGCCGCGAAGATCACCACGCGGCCCTTCTCCATGTGCCGCATCGCACGCCGGCGGATATAGGGCTCGCACACGCTGGCCATCGGGATGGCGCTCTGCACGCGCGTGGCCACCCCGATCTTCTCCAGCGCCGCCTGCATCGCCAGCGCGTTCATCACGGTGGCCAGCATGCCCATGTAATGCGCCTGCGCCGCATCCATGCCCTGGGAGGCGCCGGAGATGCCGCGGAAGATGTTCCCGCCCCCGATCACCAGGCACACCTCGGCGCCCATCTCCACCACGGCGGCGATGTCGGCCGCGATCGCGGCCACCGTGTCGTTGTCCAGCCCGAACTCGCGCGGTCCCATCAGCGCCTCGCCCGAGACCTTCAGAAGGACGCGCTTGTAGGTGAGGGGCTGGCTCATGGGGCGTCCTGATCACGGCTGAGGCAAGGCATGCGCATGAAAGCGCCGCCGGGTCCCGCGCAAGGACCGACTCGGCGGCGCATTCAGTCACAAGTAAGGGTAGGCGCGCCGGCGGCCCCAAACAAGGCCGCCAGCGAAGGGCAGGGGGCGTCAGCCCACCCCGGCGGCGGCCTTCACCTCGGCGGCGAAGTCGCCAGCGGCCTTCTCGATGCCGTCGCCAAGCTTGAAGCGGGCGAAGCCGATCAGCTCGGCGCCGGCCTTCTTCACCACGGCCTTCACCCGGCTCTCGCCGTCATGCACCCACACCTGCTCCAGCAGCACCACTTCCTCGTAGTACTTGCGGATGCGGCCCTCCACCATCTTCTCGATGATGTTGTCCGGCTTGCCGGAAGCGCGCGCCTGTTCGGTCAACACCGCCTTCTCGCGCTCCAGGGCGGCGGGGTCCACCGCGCTCGTGTCCAGCGCCTCCGGGCTGGTGGCCGCCACGTGCATGCCGATCTGCCGGCCCAGCGTCTCCAGCACCGCGATCTCGCCGGGGCCTTGAACGGCCGCCAGCACGCCGATCTTGCCCAGGCCCGGCTTCACCGCGGAATGCATGTAGGTCGCAACCGCACCCTCGCTCACCGTCAGCACGCAGGCGCGGCGGATGTTCATGTTCTCGCCGATCGTGGCCACCAGGTGCGTCAGCTCCTCGCCCACGTTGCGCCCGGTGCCGGGGTACGGCGCGGCCTTGATCGCCTCGATGTCCTCGCCCACCGCCAGCGCCACGCGGGCCACTTCGGCGACGAAATTCTGGAAGGTGTCGTTGCGCGCCACGAAGTCGGTCTCGGCGTTCACTTCCACCATGGCGGCGCGCTGCGGGCCAGAGGCCACGCCCACCAGCCCCTCAGACGCCACGCGGCCAGACTTCTTGGCGGCGTTGGAAAGGCCCTTCTTCCGCAGCCAGTCGATCGCGGCTTCCATGTCGCCGCCGTTCTCAACCAGGGCCTTCTTGCAGTCCATCATGCCGGCGCCGGTGCGCTCGCGCAGATCCTTCACCAGGGCGGCGGTGATTTCGGCCATCTCGATCTCTCCTCGGTCTTTGCGCGACCGCCACAGGCGCCATAGCGGCGCCGCGCGATCAAGCGCACTTCCATGACAATCCGGGTCAATGGCTGTCCGGGCCGGCGGCACCCCGCCGGCCCGGTTTCAGCCAGTCGTCAGGGTCAGTCGGCGGCCGGCGCGGCCACTTCGGCTGCACCAACAGCCTCAGCGGGCATCGCCTCGATCGGCAGGTCCTCAGACGCGCCGATGTCGCGGCCAGAGGCCATCATCTCGGCGCTGATCCCGTCCAGCACCGCGCCCGCGGCCAGGTCGCAATACATGGTGATGGCGCGGATCGCGTCGTCGTTGCCGGGGATCGGGTAGGTCACGCCCTTGGGGTCGGAGTTGCTGTCCAGGATGGCGATCACCGGGATGCCCAGCTTGTTCGCTTCCTCAACCGCCAACTTCTCCTTGTTGGTGTCGATGATGAACAGGATGTCCGGCAGCCCGCCCATCTCCTTGATCCCGCCCAGCGAGCGCTCAAGCTTCTCGCGGTCGCGGGTCATGTCGAGCACCTCTTTCTTCGTCAGGCCCTCGATGTTGCCGCCCAGCTGCTCCTCCATCTGGCGCAGGCGCTTGATGCTGCCCGTGATGGTCTTCCAATTGGTCAGCATGCCGCCCAGCCAGCGGTGGTTCACGTAGTACTGGCCGCAGCGCGTGGCGGAATCGGCGATGTATTCCGCCGCGGCCCGCTTGGTGCCCACGAACAGTACGCGCCCACCGGCCGCGGTCACGTCGCGCAGCGCGCGCAGCGCACGGTCGAGCATCGGCACGGTCTGCTGCAGGTCCAGGATGTGCACCTGGTTGCGAATGCCGAAGATATAGGGCCCCATGGCGGGGTTCCAGCGGCGGGTGTGGTGGCCGAAGTGAACGCCGGCCTCAAGCAGCTGGCGCAGGGTGAAATCGGGCATCGCCATCGGCGTGCTCCTTTCCTCGTATCCGGTTGAACCTCCGCGGGGCAATGCCTTGCGGCACCGGATTCCGGCCCTTGACCACGGGAGCATGTGGCCAGGGTGGAAAGGTGCCCCGCGTGCGAATTACCGGCAGCCACGCCACCGGCGGGGCGGCATATGGCCCAACCCGGCCGCCAAGGCAAGCCCGGCCGGTTTTAACGCCGCTCACCAGATTGTAACCGTCCATGCCGATATTCTCATGGAACGCCTACAGCCGCCGCGTTACACGCCGCCTGGCCGATCGCAGACCCACCCAAGCATTTCATCCGCTCACCGGGACATTTCCCCCCATGCGCCTCGCCCTCGCCGCCTGTCTCGCCGCATCGTTCGCGCTGCCTGCCGCCGCCCAGGCCCAATCGACCCCCTCGGCCTCGGCCATCATCTCCGGCTTCAACGCCTTCACCCAGGGCAACTTCACCACCGGTCACGACGTGGAGGGCCCCTTCGTCGTCGGCGGCAACCTCTCGGGCAGCGGCAGCGTCTTCAACCTCGGCATCCCGCTGGGCGTCACGCTCTCGGGCTTCGGCTCCGTCAACGTCTATGGCAACGCCGCCGGCGCCACCTACAACACCAACGGCCTCAACGTGCGCGTGGGGGCCGCCAGCGGCGGCAGCTTCTCGGGTGCTGCCAGCGTCACCTACAACGCCAGCTTCCCCGCCACCGCCGGCGCGATGTGGGGCCAGATCACCACCCTCTCCTCTCCACCGGCCTGTCCAACCTCACCGCCACCACGTCGCCCGGCTCCTTCCCGGCCCCCGGCAGCAACAACGCCGTCATCACCGCCACCCCGGCCAGCGTGAATGGCATCGCCAACGTCGCCGTGATCGACATCTCGGCCAGCCTGCTCGGCTCCTACCCCTCGCTCTCCGTCAACCCCAACGGCGCCGGCACCGTCATCATCAATGTCACCGGCAACTACAGCGCCCAGCCCAAATGGCAGAACGGCGCCGCCTGGCGCGACAAGGTGATCTGGAACTTCGAGAACGCCACCAGCATCGATTTCGGCGCCACCGGTATCCAGGGCACCGTCATCGCCCCCCTGGCCGCCGTCACCAACGCCAATCCGATCGAAGGCGGCCTGTTTGCCAAGAGCTTCAGCGGCAACGGCGAACTCCACTACCGCCCCTTCACCGGCAGCTTCACCTTGCTGAACAGCGTCTCCACCACGGTGCCCGAACCCGCCAGCCTCGCTTTGCTCGCCACCGGCGCCGCCGGCCTCGCCCTGCTGCGCCGCCGCCGCGTCCTCAAGCGGGATTGAAGCCCGGCCAAATCTGGCCACATCCTGCTTCATGACCCAGCGACGCGTCGTCCTGCTGCTGCCTTTACTGCTGCTCCTCGCCGCCGGTGCCTGGTGGACCCTCGCCCGCCCCGCCCCCACCGCCCCCGCCACGGCCGCCGCCATCGCCGCCCCCATGGGCGTCGGCGCCCTCGGCCGCATCGAGCCCGCCTCGCGCGTCCGCCGCCTCACCCATCCCGGCGGCATGGCCGTCACCCGAATCGAATCCCTCGTGGTGGCTGAGGGCGACCGCGTCGCCGCCGGCCAGATCCTCGCCACCTTCGCCGACGCCGCCCAGAAAGACGCCACCCTGGCCCAGGCCGAAGCCGCCCTGGCCGAGGCCCAGGCCAACCTCACCCGCGTCGCCGCCGGCGGGCGAGACAGCGAGATCACCGCCCAGCAGGCCCGCATCGCCGCCCTGCGCGCCGATGAGGAGAATGCCCGCCGCGAAGCCGCCCGCCAGGAAACCCTCGTCCCCGGCGGCGCCGGCACCCGCGCCGGCGCCGAACGCGCCCGCTTCGCCGCCGACCGCGCCAACGCCGCCCGGCGTGAGGCCGAGGCCGTGCTCGAAACCCTCGAATCCCCCCGCCCCGAGGACCTCGCCATCGCCCTGGCCCGCCGCGCCAGTGCGGATGCCGCCCTCGCCAAGGCCCGCGCCGATGCCGCCCTCTCCCGCATCGCCGCCCCCATCGCCGGCACCATCCTGCGCATCTACGCCCGCCCCGGCGACCAGCTGGGCGCCGACGGCCTGCTCGACCTCGCCAACCTCGATGCGCTCGATGTGGTCGCGGATGTCTATGAAACCGACGTCCCGCGCCTGCGCCTTGGTGCGGCGGCCGAGATCATCGTGCCAGGCACCGCCACCCGCTACGCCGCCACCGTGCGTGAGATCGGCTGGCAGGTCCGCCGCACCACCCTGGCCGGCACAGACCCGGTCGCCGCCACCGATGCCCGCACGGTGGAGGTCCGCCTCATCCTCTCGGAGGAAGGCCGCCGCGCGCTGATGCGCCGCGTGAACATGCAGGTCCAGGTCGCGATTCCCCCGGCCTCCCCATGATCGCCGCCCTCGCCGCCCGCCTCGCCTGGCGCCAGCTGTTCAGCAACCGCGCCCGCCTTGTCTCGGCCATCGCCGGCGTCACCTTCGCCTGCGTGCTCGTCTTCATGCAGCTCGGCTTCCGCGCCGCCCTGTTCGAAAGCGCCTCCAACCTCCCCCGCGCGCTGCAGGGCGAGCTCTTCCTCATCAACCCCCTCACCCTGGTGATGTTCCGCCCGGAACCCGTCGCCCACGTCCGCGCCAGCCAGGTCCTCGCCGACCCCGATGTCGCCCTCTCCGTGCCGATCTACCTGGCGCAAACCAAGTTCCGGAACCCCGACACCGGCCGCCAGCGCACCATCCAGCTCATCGGCTTCGACCCGGAAGCCGGCGCCGTCAGCTTCCAGGGCCTAAACTCCCTCACTGATGCCCTCAAGCGCATCGACACCATTGCCTTCGACCGCCGCTCGCGCCCCGAATTCGGCCCCATCGCCGCCCGCCTGGAGCAATCCGGCCCGTTCGAGGTGGAGGTCGGCGGCCGCGCCATGCTGATCGTCGGTGCCGTCTCGCTCGGCACCAGCTTCGGCGCCGACGGCAACGCGGTGATGACCGAAACGAACTTCCGCCGCATCGTCAAGGAACGCCAGCCAAGCAAAACCGACCTCGTCGCCATCCGCCTCAAGCCCGGCGCCGATGCCCAGGCCGTGAAGCACCGCCTCACCACGATCCTGCCCCCCGATGTCGTCGTCCTCACCGGCGCGGAGCTGATCGCGTGGGAGCGCAGCTACTGGGAGAAGGGCACCCCCATCGGCTTCATCTTCGGCTTCGGCAGCCTCATGGGCCTCATCGTCGGCATGGTGATCGTCTACCAGATCCTGTTCAGCGACATCGCCACCCACCTCAAGGAATACGCCACGCTGAAGGCCATCGGCTACTCCAACCACTATCTCCGCCTCGTCGTCATGGCCGCCGCGCTGTTGCTCGCCCTCTTCGGCTTCATCCCGGGCTTCCTCGGCTCCACCGCCCTCTACAGCGTCGTCGCCAAAGCGACGCTCCTGCCCCTCGGCATGGAAGCCGCCCGCGCCCTTTCCGTCTTCGGCATGATCTTCGCCATGTGCGCCATCGCCGGCCTGCTCGCCATGCGCAAGCTCGGCGAAGCCAACCCCGCGGACATGTTCTGATGATCCCTCCGCAGAAAATGGGCCCCATCACCCTCTCCGGCGTCTCCTACACCTACGAAAAAGGCGACCGCCCGGTCTTGCGAGATGTCGCCCTCACCATCGCGGAAGGCGAGATCGTCCTGCTCACCGGCCCCTCCGGTAGCGGCAAGACCACGCTGCTCACCCTCGTGGGCGCCCTGCGCGCCATGCAGTCCGGCACCTGCACCGTCCTCGGCCAACAGCTCATGGGCGCCACCGAATCCCAGCGCGTGGCGTTGCGCCGCCGCATCGGCTTCATCTTCCAGCAGCACAACCTGCTCGGCTTCCTCACCGCCCGCCAGAACGTCGCCATGGCCCTGGAACTGGAACCCGGCTCCACCGAACAGGCCCGCCTCGCCCGCGCCGGCGAGATGCTCGAAGCCGTCGGCCTCGCCGACAAAACCGAAAGCCTCCCCGGCCAGCTCTCCGGCGGCCAGCGCCAACGCGTCGCCGTTGCCCGCGCCCTGGCCGCCCGCCCCGGCCTGGTGCTGGCCGACGAACCCACCGCCGCCCTCGATCGCCAATCCGGCCAAGACGTTGTGCGCCTGCTCACAGACCTCGCCCGCCAACGCGGCGTGCCGATCCTGCTGGTCACCCACGATCCCCGCATTCTCGATATCGCGGACCGGATCGTGGCGATGGAGGATGGAAAAGTGATCTAAGAATCTTCTTTTTCTGAAGAAAAAGAAGCAAAAAGACTTTTCGGACTGGGACGCGTGCCAGCCATCCCGGCACGCGTCCCCGTAAATAAAAGTTTTTTGGTTCTTTTTTTCAAAAAAGAACCGCTTTCTTAGAACCCATCCGGGAAGTTCTGCATCATGCTCAGGGCTTTGGTGCCAGTCTCCGCAGCATGATGCGGATCATCGCCATACGCACGAAGGCCGCGGCGAT
>JAPLOI010000022.1 GCA_026400815.1 Alphaproteobacteria bacterium | reverse complement strand
ATCGCCGCGGCCTTCGTGCGTATGGCGATGATCCGCATCATGCTGCGGAGACTGGCACCAAAGCCCTGAGCATGATGCAGAACTTCCCGGATGGGTTCTAAGAAAGCGGTTCTTTTTTGAAAAAAAGAACCAAAAAACTTTCATGCCTTTGCGCGGAGACTATCCCCGGCGCAAAGGTATGAAGTCTTTTTGCTTCTTTTTCTTCAGAAAAAGAAGACTCTTGCTTACCTGTTCGCCCCGGGCACCCACAGCACATCCCCAGCGCCCTTGCCGTTCAACCAGCGCCCCAGCACGAACAAATGGTCCGACAACCGGTTGAGGTAGCGCACCACCGCCGGGTTCACCTCCTCCACGTGCGAAAGCGCCACCACCCGCCGCTCCGCCCGCCGCACCAGCGTCCGCGCCAGGTGGGCATGCGCCGCGCCCTGGGTGCCGCCCGGCAGCACGAAGCTCGTCAGCGCCGGCAGCTCCGCATTCATCGCCATCACCTCCGCCTCCAGCCGCAGGGAGGGCGCATCGGTCAGCCGCAGCCGTTCGCCGGCCGCACCTGGCACACACAGATCGGCGCCCACGTCGAACAAATCGTTCATGATGCGCCCCAGCATCGCATCCGCCTCGCCCTCGCAATGCAGCCGCAGCATCCCCAGCGCCGCATTGGCCTCGTCCACCTCGCCATAGGCTTCCACCCGCAGCGCATCCTTCGGCACCCGCGTGCCATCGCCCAGCGATGTCTCGCCAGTGTCCCCGCCCCGCGTCACCACCCTGTCGATCCGCACCATGTCACGTCTCCAATCGCTCAGAGCAATCTGAACTCGATTTCAATTTCCACAATGTCCGGCACCAGCTTTCCGTCCCGCTTGGCCGGCGTGAAGTTCCAGGTCAGCGCCTGTTCCCGCGCCGCCCGATCGAGCACGGCGGAGCCGGAAGACTTCACCACCAGCGCATTGGCCACCCGCCCAGAGGTATCCACGAACAGCTGCAGCTTCACCGTGCCGGATTCCAGCTTGCGCGCCGCCTCCAGCGGATAGCCCGGCATCCTGTTGCCGTTGTCCTGCGTGGCGGCGCGAAAGCGGTTGTTCTCGGGGTCCAGCAGGTCGGCATACGGCGGCTTGCCGGCATCCCCAAGCCGCACCGCCGGCGGCCCCCCGGCACTGGGCGGAGGGGCGGAAGGCAGCGCGATCCGCGGCATCGGCGGCGGCGGCGGCAGCTCGGGCGCCTGCGCCACCACCGGCGGCGGCGGCAAGGGCGGCAACGGCGGCAGCGGCGGCGCCGTCTCTTCCGGCTCCTCCGGTGGCGGTGGTTCCGGCTGGGGCGGCGGTGCGGCCTCCGATGCCGGTTCCTCCTTCTGCTCCGGCTGCGGCGGCACCGGTGGCTCCGGCGAAGGGCTCGCCTCCTCGTCCTTCTCCGGCCGCACCGTCTCGCCGCCCTCGCCCAGCACCACGTCCACCACCGCCGGCTCCAGCGGCGCCTCGGCCAGCTTGCGCCCCACCAGGCCAGGCCCCAGCAGCAACGCCAGCCACAGCGCCGCATGCAGCAGCAAGGAGGCAACACCCCATAACCGCAGCCGCGCCACCCCCGTCACGGTGGCAACAGCCCCGGCCGATCGCTCAAGCCATACGGCAGCCCGAACGCCGCAGCCGCCGCCGGCAGCACCTCCCCCGGCACGCCATCAGCCACGATCCACCCGCCCTCCACCACCACCATTCGGGTCACATGATGCAGCGCCAGCCCGATATCGTGCAGCACCGCCACCACGCAGGCCCCCGCCTCCGCCCGTGCCCGCAGCAACGCCATCACCTCATGCGCCGCCGCCGGATCCAGATCCGCCGCCGGCTCGTCCAGCAGCAGCACCGAAGGTGCCCCCGCCAACACCCGCGCCAACATCACCCGCCGCTGCTGCCCACCCGAGAGCCGGTCGATCCGCTCGCCCCGCAACGCCACCAACCCACACGCCGCGATCGCGTCCTCCACCGCCCCACCACCGTCATCGCCATGCGGCACCCGCCCCAGCGCCACCACCTCTGCCACACTCATGCCCCAGGCACACCGCGCCCCCTGCGGCAGCCACGCCACCCGCACCGGATCGGCCCGCCCACCCGGCAGCAACCCCGCCAAGCCACGCAAAAGGGTGGACTTCCCCGCCCCATTTGGCCCCACCACTGCCACCAACTCACCCGGCCCGGCCTGGAACCGCACATCGTGCAGCACCGTCCGCCCCGCCAGCGCCACGCTGCCGGCAAACCCGATCACGCCGCCACCCGCCGCGCGATCCGCACCAGGAAGGGCGCCCCCAGCAGCGCCGTCAGCACCCCCAGCGGCGGCTCCTGGCTCAACGGAAGAACAAGGGGAGCCACCCGCGCCACCCAATCCGCCGCCAGCAGCAACGCCGCCCCGCCGAGCGCAGACGCCCCGAGCAGCGCCGAGGGCCGCTCGCCCAGCACCGGCCGCAGCAGATGCGGCACCACCAGCCCCACAAACCCGATCCCGCCGCCCACCGACGTCGCCGCCCCCACCGAAAGCGCCACCCCCGAAGCCGCCAATGCCAGCGTGCGCGATACCGGCACCCCCAAACTCGCCGCCACCTCCTCCCCCAACGCCAGCGCATCCAGCCGCCGGCCCAGCCGCAGCAGCAGCGCGCCGCCCAGCAGGATCGGCGGCGCTGCCATCCACACATGCAGCGGCGCCCGATCGGCCAGCCCGCCCATCAGCCAGAACGTCGCCTCCGCCAGGGCATAGGGGTTGGGCGCCAGCGACAGCGCCAGCACCTGCAGCGCGGAGGCAATCGCCGCGATCGCCACCCCCGCCAGCACCAGCGCGGTGGCCGACAGCGTGCGCCCCGCCAGCGCGAACAGCAGCGCGCAGCCTGCCCCCGCCCCCAGCAACCCAGCCAGCGGCACCGCGACGATGCCCAACCCCCAATAGAACGCCGCCACCGCCCCCACGCCCGCGGCCCCCCCGATGCCCAGCAGCGCGGGATCGGCCAGCGGATTGCGCAACGCCCCCTGCAGCACCGCGCCCGACAGCCCCAGCGCCCCGCCCACCAACGCCGCCAGCGCCACCCGCGGCGCCCGCAACTCCCACAGCACCCCCGCATCGGCCAGGCCCAGCCCGGCGCTGCCGGTCAGCAGCCCCAGCACGGCGAGCGCCAGCACGGCCAGGGCGAGCACGATCCTCACGGCGCCAGCAGCGCCACGGCCCGCGCCGTCCAGGGCCCGCCGCAGATAGTCAGCGCCGCCGGCACCTCGCGCCGCACATGGCCGGCCAGCAGCGGATGGGCGAGGAACTCGGTGGCGCGGGAAGGGGTGGGCGGCGGCGGCGCCACCACCAGCAACACCTCCGGCCGCCGCGCCAGCGCCTCCAGCCCCATCGCGCGGCCATCCGATGCATTCGCATACCCCGCCGCCCGCAGCACCGCATCGCGCAGGCTACCAGGCGCGGCGGTAAGGCCGCGCGGCTCCAACGCGATCGCCATCCCGCGCGGCGGGGCGGACGGGAAATCGAAGCCCGCCAGCAGCGCCTCGCCCCGCGCGGGAACACCGAGCAGGGCGGCGATCTCGCGCGTGGTGGCACGGATGGCCTCGAAGCTGTCCGGCAGGGCGAACCGTTCCACGCGCACACCCCGGCGCGCCAACGCGGCCAGCGTCACCTGCGCGCCCCAGGGGGCGGCGAGCACGAGATCGGGCCGCAATGCCAGCACCGCCTCTGCATCCGCACGCACGGTGGGCACGGCGCGGGCGGCCTCGGCCAACACAGAGAGGGTGGGATCGCGCGCCAGATGCGTCACCGCCGCCGCCTGCTCCGGCGCCAGGGCCAGCAGATACTGGTCGGTGCAGAGATTGAGCGAGACCACGCGCGGCGCCGCCGCGGCGGGCAGGGCGAGCAGGAAGGCCAACAGGGCGGCGGCGGCCAGCCGCCTCACAGCACCAGCACGCCCTGGTGCTTGGCCTTGCCCTCGGGCTCCACATGGATGGTGATCATCAGCCCTTCCATCTCCGTCTTCAGCGCCGCTTCGATCCGGTCGCAGATCGCGTGCGCGTCGGCGACCGTCATCAGGGCGGGGACCACGAGGTGGAACTCCAGGAAGGTCAGCCGCCCGGCGTGGCGCATGCGCAGATCATGCGCCTCGATCGCGCCCTCGGCATGCACGCCGACCAGTTCGCGGATGCGGGCCACGATCGCCGCCGCCGGTGCCTCATCCATCAACCCGCCGACCGAGGCGCGGATCACCATGGTGCCGGAGACCAAGATATAGAGCGCGGTGGCCGCGGCCAGCAGCGGATCGAGCCACCAGATGCCGGAGGTGACCGCCAGCGCGAAGCCGGCCAGCACGCCGGCCGACGTCACCACGTCGGCCAGCAGGTGCTTGCCGTCCGCGGCCAGCGCCGGGGAGCGCAGCCGGCGGGCGGCGCGCACCAGCAGCAACCCCCAGCCGAGATTGAGCACCCCGGCCGCGAGGTTGAGCGCCATGCCCTGCCACGGCGCGGTGATCGCCTTCGGCGCCTGCACCGCCTGCCAGGTCTCCTGCAGGATCACCAGCGCGGCGACCACGATCAGCACGCCCTCGATCACGGCGGCGAAGAATTCCGCCTTGTCGTGGCCGTAGGGGTGGTCGGCGTCGGCCGGCCGGGCGGCCAGGCGCAGGGCGACGAAGGCGGCGAGCGAGGCGGCCACGTTCACCACGGATTCCGCGGCATCGGAGAACAGCGCCGCGCTGTCCGTCACCCACCAGGCCGCGGTCTTGAGGGCCAGCACGGCCAGGCCGATGGCAATGCTGCCGGCCGCGATGCGCTCCGCCTGTCTCATCCGAATCCCTGCAGGTACCTCAGCGGCGCGGCTGTAGCATGAAGAAGGCCTGCTGGCGCGCATAGGAGAGCCACAGTCGCCGATGGGCGAGGTAGTCCATGCCCAGGATCATGTCGATCCGGTCCATGCCGCTGTCGGTCACGATCACGGGGGTATTGCGCCCTGTCTCCGGCCCGATCTGCAGCTCTGGCAGGCGCACGAGGCGGGCCTGCACCGGCGTGGGGCCGACGTCGCGCACCATGATGGGCTGGCCAGCCTCCAGCTCCGCCGGCCCCACGCCGGCCGCAGCGGCGGCCCGGGCGGTGATGGTGATGCCCTGGGCGCCGGTATCGAGCAGGGCGCGCAGTTCCTGGCCGCCGGCCCGCACGCGCAGGTTCACCCGCGGCGGGCGGGAGAAATCGGCGGGCAGGGAGATGAAGGGTTCGCTCCAGGGCGGGATGATGGTGTCGCCGCACACGGTGCCGGCATAGAGCGTGATCTTGCGGCCTGGCAGGTCGAGATCGACATCGAAGGCGCTGAGCACCAGGGCAGGCAGCAGCCCGTCGATCGGCGTGCCGCCGACGCTGCCCAGAGAATGTGGCGTGGCGAGCACGGGGTGATCGGGGATGGAAAGCCCGGCCAGCTCCATGCGGCGCACCCGGGCGGCGAAGCTGGTGACCACGCCGCCGGCCCCTGCGCCGCGCTGGATGTTGCGCGGATCGAATTCCAGCCCCACGCGGCGGGCGGCGGCCTCTGTCAGCACCGTGCGCTCGGCGCCGGTATCCAGCACCATCGTGGCCGGCCCGCCGTTCAGCCGCACATCCACCAGCGGGATGTTGTCCACCACGCGCAGCGGGATTTCCGCCTGCGGGCGGATGCCGCAGGAGAGAGGGCCCAGGGGGGAACCATTGGGGGCGCAGCCCTGCAGCGCGGGCGGAAGGGCGAGCCCGGCCAGCAGCATGGGGAATCGGCGCCGCGACAGGAGGCGGGGCGGGCGTGCTTCTGCGTCGGTCATCATCGTGTCCGGGCCCCCTGCCGCGTTCGTCCGCCCAGCCCGCTGGTGACCGGCGGCGGCAATCTAGCCGCAGGGGCAGCTTGCCGGAATGGGCTTCAGCTTCGCGGCGGCGGTCTGGCCGGCCGCGGGGCCTGGGCAGGCGGCCGGGGTGGGGCGGCGAGATAGACCATGTCCGACCCGTTGGAGATCCAGATCCGCATCCGGCCGATATGGCTGAGACCCAGGATCATGTCCGCCGCCATGCCGAGATCGGTGATCCAGAGCTCGGGCTGGACGATGCGGACCGGCCCGATCTCCAGCACGCCGAAGCGGTGCAGCCACATCGGCAGCGTGGCCTCCGACATGGTGCCGGTGGTGCCGCGGGGCGCGCCATCCGGCGGTTCGGCCGGGGCGCCGGCAGACACGGCGAAACTCTGGTCCACCACGGTGGTGGTGGCGCCGGTATCCACCAGGGCATGCGCCGGCCGGCCATCGAGCCGCGCCTCGATCATAGGATGGTTGCCGGTGCGGTGCTGCCCCGCCCCCGCCCGGGGAAGGAGAGGAAGCCGCCCTGCCAGGGCGGGCGCCCCTGTGGGCAGAAGCGGGCGCGATACAGCGACAGGGTGCGGGCCGGGAAATCGATCTCGACATCGTTGCGGTCGAAGACCTCCATGCCGAGAATGCCATCGAACCCGCGCCCGGCGCTCTGGGCGTCGGTGGTCTCGACCATCAGGGTGGGGGTGGGGCGGGTTTGCGCCCCGATGGCGACCGTGTCCGCCTCGAACACCCGGCGATAGACGGTGCCGCCCAGGCCGGTGGTGCTCGCCCGCATGTCGCTGCGCTGGCGCAGGCCAAGGCGCAGCGCGGCCTCCGTGGAGATGCTCAGGCCGTTGGCGCCGCTGTCCAGCATCATGCGGGCGGGCTTGCCATCCAGCAGCACCTCCACCGCCCAGCGGCTGGTGCGCGGCGGATCGGGCGGCAGGAGGGGGACGGTGGCCACCTGCTCGATGCGGCACGCCTCCGCGCTGCCAGGCTCCGGCTGCGGAGCGCAGGCGGTGAGCAGTGCGGCCAGCAGGGACGGCAGGATCAAGGCACGCACGGGGGCTGGTTCCTTTGCCGCGGGGGGCTTGTGAGCATAGGCACGCGCGATGCGGCCGCGCAACGAAGCCGCTTGTCAGCCGCCTGGCGGGCGCAGGGCGGCGGGGGCGATATGGACGGTGCCGGAGCCCGGCGATAGCCAGATGCGCAGGCCCGAGAGGATATCCTGCCCCACCACGATGTTGGGCTGCTCGCCCAATGGGGCGATCCAGAGCCGGGGCGCGCGCAGCCGGGCGCCAGCCACCTCCAGCACCGCGAACCCGTGGCGCCAGATCACCACTTCGGGGTCTGTGATGGTGATCATGGTAGAGACCTCCGCCCCCGGCGGCGGGGTGGCGGGGGCACCGGCGGCGCGGGCCAGGGCGGTATCCACCACGGTATCCGTGGCGCCGGTATCCAGCAGGGCATGCGCCAACTGGCCGTTGAGGCGGGCGGGCACGAAGGGCCGGTTGGCGGTGCTGTCCCCGGCCGGCAGGCGGCGTATGCCGGAGACGGGGCCGGACCAGGGCGGGGCGCCGCCAGGGCAGATGCGGGCGCGATAGAAGGTAAGGGTACCGCGAGGCAGGTCCAGCTCCAGGTCGAAGCCCTCCAGCGCCTCCAGCCCCAATATGCCGTCGAAGGCGCCATGCAGGCGCGGGATCGCCTCCAGCTCCGGCACCAGCACGCGCTCCAGCACCACGCGGCCCAGGGCGAGGCGGCCGATCTCGTGCACCGGGGCCTGGATGCCCGTGCCGGGGCCGGAGGAGATGCCGAAGCGCATGCGGGTGCGCCGTGTGCCAAGACGGGTGGCGGCAGCAGGCGAAAGCGCAGCCGCGTTGCCGGCGCCGGTATCGAACATCAGCGTGGCGCGCTGGCCGTCGATCTGCGCGTCCACCGCCCAGAAGGAGCCTTCGCGGCGGAGCTTGATGGTTTCGAGTTTTTCGAAGGCGCAGGAATCGGGGGTGGGGGTGCAGGCGGAGAGAAAGACAAACAAGAAGTTCTTTTTTGAAAAAAGAACCAAAAAACTTTTGTTCGCTTGCACGCGTGCCAGAGGGCCAGCACGCGCGCCAGTGAAGAAAGTCTTTTTGCTTCTTTTTCTTCAGAAAAAGAAGAATCTTGCTTACACTGAGAAATACTTCGCCCTCTGGTTGAGCACCACGATGGCGCTGGTGGATTGCTCCGGGTGCAGCTGCCATTCGTCGGACAGGGAGACCCCCACGCGGTCGGCCTGGAGCAGGCGCAGGATGGGTTCCTGGTCTTCCAGCCTGGGGCAGGCGGGGTAGCCGAAGGAGTAGCGGCTGCCGCGGTAGCTTTGGCCGAGCATCTTCTCCATGTCGCGGTCATCCTCGCCGGCGAAGCCCAGCTCGGCGCGGATGCGTTTGTGGGTGTATTCGGCCATCGCCTCGGCCATCTCCACGCTGAGGCCGTGCAGATAGAGGTAATCCTGGTAGCGATTCTCCTCGAACCAGACGCGGGCGGTGTCGCTCGCCTTCTGGCCCACGGTGACCACCTGGAAGCCGATCACGTCGCGCTGTTCGTCGTCCACGTCGCGGAAGAAATCGGCGATGCACTCGCCGTCTTCCTTGGGCTGGCGCGGCAGGGCGAAGCGGCAGACTTCCGTGGTGCCGTCCTGCTCGAACACGATCAGGTCGTTGCCCTGGCCGGCGGCCTTCCAGTAGCCGTAGATCGCCTGCGGCTTCAGGATGTCCTGCTCCTCGCAGATGCCGAGCATGCGGCGCATCACCGGGCGCAGTTCCTGCTTGGCCCAGCCGAGGAAATCATCGAGCGAGCGGCCCTGCTTGCGGAAGCCCCACTGGAATTGATACAGGCTGCGCTCGTTGAGGAAGGGCACGATCGCCTTGGGCGCGGCCTCCACCATGCGCGGGCCCCAGAAGGGCGGCTCGATCGGGGGCTGGTCCTGCGTCAGGCGGCGGCGGCGCTGCTGCACGGCGGCAACATCCACCGGGCGGTAGGCGCGCTCATCGGCCTGGCCCAGGGAGCGGGTGGTGTTGCGGGCCTTGCCGCTGCGCTTGGACTGCACGGCGGCCAGGTAGTCATCGAAGGCGTTGCCGGTGATGCGGTCCATCAGGTGCAACCCGTCGAACGCATCGCGCGCATAGGCGACGCGGCCGGAGCCGTAGGCGCGCACGCAATCGTCTTCCACGTAGTTGCGCGTGAGGGCGGCGCCGCCGAGCATCACGGGGATGTCGAGGTTCTGGCGCGACATTTCCTCCAGGTTCTCACGCATCACCACGGTGGATTTCACCAGCAGGCCGGACATGCCGATGGCGTGGGCTTTGTGTTCGCGGGCGGCCACGAGCATGTCGGCCAGCGGCACCTTGATGCCGAGATTGACCACCCGGTAGCCGTTGTTGGTGAGGATGATGTCCACCAGGTTCTTGCCGATGTCGTGCACGTCCCCCTTCACGGTGGCGAGCACGATGGTGCCCTTCTCCTGGCCTTCCACGCGCTCCATCAGCGGCTCCAGATGCGCGACGGCGGCCTTCATGGTCTCGGCGGATTGCAGCACGAAGGGCAGCTGCATCTTGCCGGCGCCGAACAACTCGCCCACCACCTTCATGCCGTCGAGCAGGATGTTGTTGATGATGTCGAGCGGCTTGTTGGTCTTGAGCGCCTCGTCCAGTTCATCGGCGAGGCCCTTGCGGTCGCCATCGACGATGCGGTCCTTCAGGCGGCCCTCGACGGTTTCGGCGCGGACCTTCTTCACCGCGTCGGCGGCCTTACGGTCGGCGAACTTGGCCAGCAGGGCCTGCAGCGGGTCGTAGCCTTCGGCGCGGCGATCGAAGATCAGGTCCTCGCAGATCTTCACCTCGTCCGCCGCGATCAGGTGCAGCGGGCGGATCTTGGAGACATGCACGATGGCGCCGGTCATGCCGGCCTTCACGGCGTGATCCAGGAACACGCTGTTCAGCACGGCGCGGGCGGCGGGGTTGAGGCCGAAGCTGATGTTGGACAGGCCGAGAATGATCTGGATCTCCGGGAACTTGTCCCGGATCATCTTGATCCCTTCCAGCGTCCATTGGCCGAGCTTGCGGTCGTCCTCGTTGCCGGTGGCGATGGTGAAGGTGAGCGGGTCGATCATCAGGTCGCTTTGCGCCAGGCCGTACTGGGTGCAGGCGAAATCGACCAGGCGGGAGGCGATGCGCAGCTTGTCCTCGGCGGACTTGGCCATGCCGACCTCGTCGATGGTCAGCGCGATCACGGCGGCGCCGAACTTCTTGGCCAGCTTCATGCGGTCATGCGCCGCGCCTTCGCCTTCCTCGAAGTTGATCGAGTTGATGATGGGCTTGCCGCCGTGCAGCTTCAGGGCGGCCTCGATCACCGGGGTTTCGGTGCTGTCGATGACCAGCGGCGAGTTCACGCTGCTGGTGAAGCGGCGGATCACCTCGCTCATCTCGAACATCTCGTCGCGGCCGACGAAGGCGGTGCAGATGTCGAGGCTGTTGGAGCCTTCGCCGATCTGCTCGCGGCCCATGGCGACGCAGCCGTCCCAGTCGCCCTTTTCCTGCAACTGGCGCCAGGCCTTGGAGCCGTTGGCGTTGCAGCGCTCGCCGATGGAGAAGTAGCTGTTCTCCTGGAACAGCGGCACCTGCTGGTAGAGCGAGGCAACCGAGGGCATCCATACGGCTGTGCGCTTCACCGGGGTGGGGCGGTGCTCGCCCAACCGCTTCAGCATCGCATCCAGCGAGGCGATGTGCTGGAAGTTGGTGCCGCAGCAGCCGCCGATCAGGTTGATGCCGTCCTCGCGCACGAAGCGCTCCACCCAGCTGGTCATGTCGTCGGGGCTGAGCGGATAGCGGGTCTTGCCGTCCACCAGTTCCGGCAGGCCGGCATTGGGCAGCACGGAGATGAGGCCGGGCCAGTTCTGCGCCAGCCAGCGCACATGCTCGGCCATTTCCTGCGGGCCGGTGGCGCAGTTGAGGCCGATCAGCGGCACGTCGAGGGACTGGATGACGGTGGCGGCGGCGGCGATGTCTGGCCCCACCAGCAGGGTGCCGGTGGTTTCCACCGTGACCTGCACGAAGATCGGGATGTCGCGGCCGCTTTCCTTCACCGCCATCTTCGCCGCGTTCACCGCGGCCTTGATGTACAGCGTGTCCTGGTTGGTTTCGGTCAGCAGCGCATCCACGCCGCCGGCGACAAGGCCGCGGCATTGCAGCAGCAGGGCGGCTTCCACCGCATCGTAGGTGATGTGCCCGAGCGAGGGCAGCTTGGTGCCGGGGCCGATGGAGCCGAGCACCCAGCGCGGGCGCCCGTCGGCGAAGCTTTCAGCGGCCTCGTGGGCCAGTTCGGCGCTGACCCTGTTGATCTCAAAGGCGCGGTCGCCGATGCCGAATTCGTCGAGCGTGATGGGCGAGCCGCCGAAGGTGTTGGTCTCCACCATGTCGGCCCCCGCGGCGAAGAAGCGGGTGTGGAAGTCACGCACGAAATCGGGGCGCGACAGGGTGAGGATCTCCGAGCAGTTCTCCTGGCCCATGAAGTCGCCTTCGATGGTCAGGTCGCTGGCCTGGATGAAGCTGCCCAGCCCGCCATCGGCGAGCAGCACGCGGTCGCGCAGGGCATCGAGGAGGTGCGGTCGGCTCATGCTTGGGTATCCACAGGGTCGGCTTGCAGGACAGGCAGGCTGGCGGTGCGCAGGGCGGGCCAGAGGCGGGTTTCGAGCGGGCCGGGCACGATGACGGCGGTGGCGGGCTCCAGCCCGGCCTCGCGCATCAGGCCGGCCATGCGGGCATCGGCGAAGCCGGGCCAGCGGAAGGCGTGGTGGGGGGTGGCGGCGGGGTCGTGGGCGGCAAGGTCCACCACGATCAGGCGGCCGCCGGGCTTGAGCACGCGCGCGGCCTCGGCCAGGGCGCCGGGCGGGTCTTCGGCGTGGTGCAGGACCATGTTGAGCAGCACCAGGTCATAGCCGGCATCGGCGAGCGGCAGGCGGTACATGTCGGCCAGGCGCACGGCGCAGTGCGAGAGGCCGGGCTTGGCCAGCCGGGTGCGGGCCAGGGCGAGCATGGCGCGGCTGGCATCCACGCCGAGCGCGGTGATAGCGCGCGGGGCGAGCAGTTCCAGCATGCGCCCGGTGCCGGAGCCGATATCCAGCAGGCGGCCGATGCCTCCCTCCGGCAGCAAGGCGAGCAAGGCCTGCTCCACGTCGGCGGCCGGAAGTTCCAGCGCGCGCATCTCGTCCCAGTCCGCGCCCTTGCGGCGGAAGCTGTCACTGGCGGCGCGGGCGCGCTCGGCCAGCACGCGGGCGGCATGGCGGCGGTCGGAGACCAGGATGGGATCGTCCTCCGGCAGGCGGTCCAGGATGGCGCGGGCGAGGGTGCCGGCCTGCGTATCTGCACCCGGGAGGGTAAACCAGACATTGGCGCCCTCGCGCTCCCGGTCCAGAAGCCCGGCCTCGCCGAGCAGGCGGAGGTGGCGGGAGAGGCGGGGCTGGGATTGGGCGAGGATCTCGGTGAACTCGACCACGCAGAAGGCGCCACGCGCGGCGAGCGCCAGAAGGCGCAGCCGGGTGGGCTCGGCGCAGGCGCGCAGGGCGGTGAGCAGGGTCTCCATAGGGTTGCTATGACATAAAGATATCCTTATGTCTATGGGATGATGACGGACACCGATGACCGGATTCCGCTGCGCTTTGGGCCGGCCGCCGCCGCGGGGCCACAGGATGCGTTGCTGCTGGAGGAGGGGGCCCGGCCCGTTGCGGCTGGCCCGCAGGCGGTGGCGCGATTTTCCGCCACGGCAGGGCATCGTTTCGGCTGCATTTGCTGCGGCGGCGGGCGGGCGGCGGCGGCGGTGGCACTGGCCGGGTTGTTCCAGGACCGCGCGACGGGGCGCGTGCCGTGGTTCACCCGGGTTCTGGCAGTGGTGGCCGATCCCGCCGCGGTGGCCGAAGCGCTGCGCGCGGACCGGGTGGCGGCCGCCCGCTTCCGTGTGGAGGGGTAGGGCTGCAAGGGTTGCAGACCTTCGTACACTTCACGGTGATTGAATGGTTTTTTAGCGCCTTCCGGGGGTTGTGCGGAGGGGTGCCAGGGTGTTTTTGGTCATCAAGCGGAAGTGAGTATGCTATAGCTTGCGCCGGCCGGAAGCGGCCCCGGGGCCGGTATACCATCCGGTATCGAATTGCTGGCAGGTTCGGCGCGTGGTTCCCCACGAACGCGGCTATGTGCCGTCGCCGCCACGGACCCTCGCCAACGCAGACGAAGGTAGGTTGATTTGAGCGTTCCCGATCCGTCCTCCGGCGCGCCTAGCCCCGAGGCCGCACGCACACCCGCTCCGCTGGCGGCGGTGCAGCCGCAGGGTGCCGGCGAGGCACGGCGCGAGGCGCCGCCCCCGCCGACACCGCTCGATTTGCGCCTGCGCGCGCTGTCGGTGGCAGCGCGCCACCACGGCGTGGAGCTGGACCGCGACGATTTGCGCGTGCCGGAGGGCGAGATGCCCGCGCCGGCGCTGCTGGTGGAATTGGTGCGCGGCGCCGGGCTGTGGGCCAAGGCGGTGCGCATGCGCTGGCGCAACCTGCTCGGCATCGCCGGCGGCGGCCCCGTGGTGCTGCTGCTGAACGACGGCACGGCGGCGCTGATGGTGCGCGCCGATCCCTCGCGCAATGTGGTGTGGCTGCGCGACCCGCTCTCCGCCAGCGACGACATGGCCGTGGCCGTGGATGAGCTGCGCCTGGCGCAGGTGTGGGGTGGCGAGGCGATCCTGGTGCGCCGCGAACGCGGCGTGACCTTCGACGACGAGCCGTTCAGCTTCGCCTGGCTGGCCCGCATGGTGTGGGTGGAGAAGCGCGTGCTGCGCGACGTGGTGCTGGGCTCCATCGTGCTCAGCATACTGGCGATCGCGCCGCCCATCCTGGTGATGGTGGTGGTGGACAAGGTTGTCACCTACCAGAGCATGAGCACGCTGGCCCTGATCGCCCTGTTCCTGGGCGCGGCGGCATTGTACGAGACCTATCTTGGCTATATCCGGCGCCAACTGATCCAGATCGTGGCGACACGGCTGGACACCAAGCTGGCCCTGCACGTGTTCCGCCGGTTGCTGGGCCTGTCGATCGATTATTTCGAGCGCACGCAGACCGGCGCGATCCTGTTCCAGGTCGGCCAGATCTCCAAGGTGCGCGACTTCCTGACCGGGCGGCTGCTCTCGACGCTGCTCGATTTCGTCACGCTGCTGGTGATGGTGCCAGTGCTGTTCTGGATCAGCGTGCCGCTGACCTGGATGGTGATCGGGGCCGCCGGCATGGTGGCGCTGATCATCGTGATCTTCCTGCCCTCCGTGAGCGCCGCCTATGCCAAGTGGATGGAGGCGGAGATCCAGCGCAACACCGTGATGGTGGAGACGGTGCACGGCATCCGCACCGTGAAATCCCTGGCGCTGGAACCGCAGCAGCGCGAGATGTGGGACCAGAAGGTGGCAACCGCCTCGGCCCGCAAGCAGGCGCTGGGCGACATCTCAAACTGGCCGCAAACGCTGGTGGTGCCGTTCGAAAACTTCATGAATCGCGGCGTGCTGCTGGTGGGCGCGTATTTCGCCGTCACTGGCGACATCGCCGTCAGCATAGGCAGCCTGATGGCGTTCATGATGCTCTCCGGCCGCGTGGCGCAGCCGCTGGTGAGCACCGCGCGGCTGGTGGAAGACCTGGAGGAGACCCGCGCGGCGGTGGCGCTGGCGGCGAACGTGCTGAACAACAAGCCCGAGACCAACAACCCCGGCGCCGGGCTGCGGCCGCGCTTCGAAGGGGCGATCACCTTCAAGGGCGTGGACTTCACCTACCCCGGCTCGCGCAACCCGGCACTGATCGATATCAACTTCGAGGTGCCGCCCGGCACCATGCTCGGGCTGGTCGGCCGTTCCGGCTCCGGCAAGAGCACGATCACGCGGCTGCTGCAGGGCATCAACCGCGAGTACGAGGGCTCCATCAAGATCGACGGCACCGATTTGCGCGAGATCAACCTGGCCCATCTGCGCCGCAGCTTCGGCGTGGTGCTGCAGGACAACTTCCTGTTCCGCGGCACGATCCGCGAGAACCTGCTGGCCGGCCGCCCGGGCCTCACCATCAGCGATGCGGTGCGCGCGGCACGGCTGGCGGGTGCCGAGGAATTCATCGAGCGCATGCCGCAGGGCTACGAGACCTGGATCGAGGAAGGCTCGCCCAACCTCTCCGGCGGGCAACGCCAGCGCCTGGCGATTGCACGCGCGCTGATCCATGACCCACGCCTGCTGATCCTGGACGAGGCAACCAGCGCCCTGGACCCGGAGAGCGAGGCGCTGGTGAACGCCAACATCCAGCGCATCGCGCATGGCCGCACGATGCTGATCGTCTCCCACCGCCTGTCCTCGCTGGTGGATTGCCACAACATCCTGGTGCTGGATCAGGGCCGCGTGGTGGATATGGGCCCGCACAAGGACCTGCTGGAGCGCTGCTCCGTGTATCGCCAGCTCTGGTTGCAGCAGCACAGGCACATGGAGAACAGCGGCCGCCCCGCCGCGCCCAAGCCCGTGCTGGCCCAGGGCGACAACTGAGCGGAGGACGCAACCATGGCACAATCCCCCGCACCTGCCGGCGCCGCACAAGCCGCCGCCGGCAAGAACGACGACCTCGCGCCGATGCTGCTGGAATACCAGTCGCCGTCCGCCGCACTGATCGAGCAGCGCGTGCCGGCGGGCAGCCGCTACACGCTATGGGTGATGGCCTCCATGTTCGTGGTGGCGCTGGTCCTGTCTGGCACCATCCCGATCGACCGCGTGGTGGTGAGCCAGGGCAAGGTGGTGACCACCAATTCCAACATCGTGATCCAGCCGCTGGAAACCGCCATCGTGCGCTCGGTCGATGTGCGCGAGGGCCAGATCGTGAAGGCCGGGCAGGTTCTGGCCCGGCTCGATCCCACCTTCGCCGCCGCCGATGCCGACCTGACGGCAACCCAGGTTGCCAGCCTGCAGGCTGAGGTGGACCGGCTGCAGGCCGAGGTGGACGGGCGCAACTATGCCGGCGACGGCTCCCCGCCCAGCCAGTTGCAAAGCCTGATCTTCACCCAGCGCAACGCCGAGCGCAGTCATAAGCTGGAGAATTATCGCCAGAAGATCGATTCGCTGCGGGTGCGCGTGATGCAGGCAATGGCCGACGTGGAAAGCTACGCCGTGCGCCTGGCCGTGGCACGCCAGGTGGAGGCGATGCGGGTGGAGCTGGAGCGCCAGGCGGTGGGCAGCAAGCTGAACACCTTCCAGGCCGTGCAGGACCGCAACGAAGCCGCCCGCCTGCTGGAATCCGCCCGCTCCCAGGCGATCGGCAGCCAGCGCGATCTGGATGCGCTGACGGCCGAGCGCGACGGCTATGTCCAGCAATACCGCAACGAATCCTCCCAGCAGCTGAACGAGCAGGGCCGCAAGCTCAGCGAGGCGCGCGAGAACCTGAACAAGGCGCGGCTGCGGCGCGAACTGGTGGAGATCCGCGCCGATCGCGACAGCATCGTGCTGAGCGTGGCGCCGGTGAGCGTCGGCTCCGTGATGCAGTCCTCCGAGCAGTTCCTCACCCTGGTGCCGGTGGATGCGCCGCTGGAGGTGGAAGTGGTGGTGGATGGGCGCGACGCCGGCTTCGTCGGCGTGGGCGACCCCGTCACGATCAAGTTCGACACCTTCCCCTATGCGATCTACGGCATGGCGGACGGCAAGGTTCAGGTTGTCAGCCCCGACAGCTTCCGCAACCCGAACGAGGACCGGCAGCGCCAGCGCGGGCCGCGCGGCAACCAGGATTTCGGCAATGCCTATTACCGCGCCCGGATGTCGATCGACGCCTTGAAGCTGCACAACCTGCCCGACGGGTTCCGGCTCAGCCCGGGCATGCCGGTGACCGCCGACATCAAGATCGGCAAGCGCACCGTGCTGGCCTATCTGTTCGCCCGCGTGATGCCGGTGGCCACCGAGGGGATGCGCGAGCCATGAGGCGGGATAACGCAGCAGGCGCGCGGGCACGGATGGGGCACGGCTGAGCATGTCTGGATCGCTGCGCCGGCTGGCCGGGCTCGTTTCATCGGCCGCCGGCAAGATCAAGCGCGGCAAGGCGCTGCTGGAGGAAGGCAAGCCGGCCGAGGCCTTCAAGCTGCTGGCCCCGGTGGCCAAGGCCGGCCATGCCGAGGCGGAATTCCTGGTGGCGCGCTGCTACCTGGAAGGCCGCGGCGTGCCGCCCAGCGCGGCCGAGGGTGCGCGCTGGCTGGAACGGGCCGCCACGCAGGGCTTCCTCGAAGCGCAGTCGATGATCGCCGCGCTGTATCTGCGCGGCATTCCCGGCATGGAGCCCGGTGCTGCCTTGCAGGGGGAGGCCGGCGCCCTGCTGGGCGATCGCCCGGCGGCCGCGCTGTTCGGCGCCACCGACGCGGGCAAGCCCGACTACGAGAAGGCCGTCGCCTGGGCGACCAAGGCCGCCGAGGGTGGCTCGGCCGACGGGCAGGCGCTGCTCGGCTTCATCCTGACCTCCGGGCCCGAGGCGCTGCGCGACGTGGCGCGGGCGGAGGAGATGTATCGCCGCTCCGCCGAGGCGGATTGCCCGCAGGGACGGCTCGGCTACGCGCTGGCCCTGCTGCGCCGCGACGATCCCGAGCTGGCGGCGAGCGCGGCGGAATACCTGCGTGGTGCCGCCGCCGCTGGCTTGGCCACGGCGCAGTACATGCTCGGCGTCGTCACCGAGCAGGGCAAGGGCGTGCCGGCGGACCGGGCAGCCGCCACCGAGCTCTACAAGCAGGCGGCCTCCAAGGGCCTGCGCAGCGCCCAGGCGCGCTACGGCTTTGCGCTGCTGAACGGGCTGGGCGTGGCCAAGAACGTGCAGGAAGCGGAATCCTGGCTGCGCCGCGCCGCGCTGCAGGGCGATGCCGATGCCGCGGCGCTGGTGGGCGACCTGTATTCGCGCGGCGGCGAGCTGCCGCCCAACTACGCGGAGTCAGCGATCTGGTATCGCCGCGCCGCCGCTGCCGGCCACAAGACGGCGGCCCGCGCGCTGGGGCTGATGGCGCTCTCCGGCGCCGGCATGCCGAAGGACCCGCGCGAGGCCGCGGTGTGGTTCCGCCGCGCCGCCGAGGCGGGCGAGATGCAGGCGCGCTACGACCTGGCCACCCTGGTGATGAAGGGCGAGGCGGATCGCGCCGATTCCGTCTTCACCCGCGAATGGTTCCAGCAGGAAGCCGCCGCCGGGGATCTGGTGGCGGCCTACAACTACGGCATCTGCCTCGCCGAGGGCGTGGGCGTGGAGCGCGACGACCGGCAGGCGGCGCAGTGGCTGCGCAAGGCGGCCGATGGCGTGATCAATGCCCAGTACTGGTACGGCCGCATGCTGATGGAAGGCCGCGGCGTGGAGGCGAACCTCGCCGAGGGCCGGCAATGGGTCGCCAAGGCGGCTGAGGCCGGGTTGGTCGATGCCCAGGTGGTGCTGGCGGAAATGCTCGTCAGCGGGCGCGGCGGCACCAAGGACCATGCCCAGGCCGAGAAGCTGTTCCGCAAGGCCGCCACCCACGGGCATATCGGCGCGATGTTCGCGCTCGGCGCGCTGCATGGCGGCGGGCACGACATTCCCTGGGACCGGCCGCAGGCCCAGAAATGGTTCCGCGCGGCGGCCGAGCGTGGCCACGCCCATGCGCAGATGATGCTCGGGCGCTACCTCGCGCGCGCCCTGGCCGGCGAGCAGAACACGGATGAGGCGCGGGCCTGGCTTGAAAAGGCGCTGGCCCAGGGCCTGACCGACGCGCAGGGCGACCTCGCGGCACTGCCCGCTGCGAAAACCGCACCGCCCGCCGCCCCCGCGCCGGAGGCCTCGGCCCCGCGCGCCGCTGCCGGCCGCCGCGGCGCCAGCTGAAACGCATGAACGCCGGACCGGGCCGCGCCCCGGCGCCCGCGCCGCAAGGCGAAGGGAACGGCGCGCCGCGCACCCAGGCGGCGTTCTTCGGCGAACAGGCCAGCGAGGCGTGGCGCGAAGGCCAGGCCGCCCTGCAGGAAGGTGACCTGCCGCGCGCCGTTTTCTGGATGGAACGCGCCTGGCGTTTGGCACCAGACGACCCCGCCGCGGCGCTGGCATTGGCCGGCGCACGGCTGCGCCAGGGCGATGCCGAAGGGGCCCGGGCGGTGCTGGAGCCGGTGGCGGCACGGGTGGATTCGCGCGAGGCCTTGCTGCTGCTCTCCGCCGCGCGGCTGGCGTCCGGCGACGGCACCGGGGCCGGCGCGGCGCTGGGCGCCATGCTCTCTGGCCACCTGGTGGCGCCGGGGCCGGAACTGGCGGCGCTGGCGCGCGGGGTGGCCCAGCGCGTGGGTGCGCCGGGCTGGTGCGGCGTGGCGCCGGATGGCAGCGCCTGGGCGGCCTCGGCCGCCGGTGGGCGGGCGGAATTCAGGCTTGATGGGCAAGACTGGGCGCCCGATGTGGTCCCGCCCGGCGCGGCGCGGCTGGAGGTTGCGATCGGCGGGCGGGCCTGCCTCGGCAGCCCGATCGACCTGCGGCGTGCCCGGCGGGTGGAAGGCGTGGTCACGGCGCGCGATGGCGGGCTGGAAGGCTGGGCCTGGCACCCCGGCAACCCCGAGGCCGATCCCGCGCTATCCGTGATTTCCGCCGACGTGCAGGTGCGGATCGCGCTGGTGGCCGATGATACCGCGATCACCGCCGGCGGTGCCCTGGCACGGCCGCGGCGTTTCCAAATCTCCGCGGCGCGGCTCGCCGCCCTGGCGCCGCCGCTGCGCGTCACCGGGCCGGATGGCCGCGACCTGCCCGGCAGCCCGCTGGACCCCGGCGCCGAAACCCGCGCGGCCGTGGCGATTGCGCAGGCGGTGGCCCGCCGCTTCCCGCTGCGTGGCGCGCCCTCCGGGGCGGACGAACCGCTGGCCCACGCCGCCACCAACGCCGCGCTGCGCGGCCCGCCAGCGCGGGCGAAGGCCGCCCCTGGCCGCGCCGTGGCCGTGGTGGTGCCGGCCTATCGCGGCATCGCTGTCACCCGCCGCTGCCTGGAGGCGGTGCGCGCCACCGCCCCTTCCGGCACGCTGGTGGTGGTGGTGGATGACGCAACGCCCGAACCCGCGCTGGCTGCGCTGCTGGACGAAATGTCCCAGGCGGGCCACATCCGGCTGCTGCGCCAGCCCACCAATCGCGGCTTTCCCGCCAGCGCCAATGCCGGGCTGCGGCTCGCCGCGCGCCTGGCACCGGGTGCGGACCTGATGCTGCTGAACAGCGACGCCATCCCCGCGCCGGGCTGGGTCGAGGGGCTGCGCGCTTCGGTGCACGCGGCCGGGGACATCGGCACGGCCACGCCGCTGTCGAACGACGCGACCATCCTCAGCTACCCCGACATCACGCGCACCAACCCGCCGCCGCAGGGCACGGCACTGGCCCGGCTGGCGAAGCTCGCCGCGCGCGCCAACCCAGGCGTGGCGGTGGAGATCCCCACCGCCGTGGGCTTCTGCATGTACATCCGTCGCGAATGCCTGGCCGCCACCGGTCTGTTCCGTGAGGACAGCTTCGCCCAGGGCTATGGCGAGGAAAACGATTTGTGCCTGCGCGCCCGCCACCTCGGCTGGCGCCATGTCGGCGTGCCCGGCGTGTTCGTGGCGCATGAGGGCGGGCAATCCTTCGGTGCGGCCACCTCGCCGCTGGTGGCGCGCAACCTGGCCGTGCTGGAACGGCTGCATCCCGGCTACGCCGCGCTGATCGCCGCCTTCCAGGCCGCCGACCCGCTGGCCGAGGCCCGCCGCCGCCTGGATGCCGCCCGCTGGCAGGCAGCGCGGCGCAAGGGCGCGGGCCAAGCGGTGGTGCTGGTCACGCATGACAGCGGCGGCGGGGTGGAGCGCGTGGTGCGCGCCCGCTGCGAGGCACTGCAGGCCGAAGGGCGGCGGGCCATCCTGCTGCGCCCGGTCACGGACCGGATGCGCGCCTCCACCACCGGCCCCACCGCGCGGCCCGGCCTGGTGCGGGTGGAGGAGGCCGGCGGCCCGCCCTATCCCAACCTCGTCTTCGCCCTGCCGGAGGAGCTCCCGGCCCTGGCGCAGCTGCTGCGCCCCGACAAGCCGGCGCTGCTGGAGGTGCACCACCTGCTGGGCCACGACCACGCGCTGCTGGGCCTCGCCGGCCTGCTGGGCGTGCCGGAGGAGGTGCACCTGCACGACTACGCCTGGTTCTGCCCGCGCGTCACCCTTCTGGGCCCGGAACGGCGCTATTGCGGCGAGCCCGAGGACGCACGCGAATGTGATGCCTGCGTGGCCGATGCGGGGCGCGTGCTAGAGGAGGCATTGCCCACCGCCGCTTTGCGCGCCCGTTCCGCCGCCGACCTGGCCCGCGCACGCCGCGTGGTGGCGCCCTCGGCCGACACCGCCGCGCGGATGCGCCGCCACTTCCCGGGCCTCACGCCCGAGGTAGTGGCTCTGGAAGACGACGCCGCGGCGCTGGCCGCCGCGCGCGGCCTGCCGCGCCCGGCCGTGCTGGAAGGGGAGGTACGGCGCGTGGCGATCATCGGCGGGATCGGCACCGAAAAAGGCTACGATGTTATCCTGGCGTGCGCGCGAGACGCGCGGGTACGCAACCTTAAGATCCAGTTTACCATCGTGGGACATACCCGTGACGACCGCCGGCTGCTGGATACCGGGCGCGTGCTGGTGACAGGCGGTTACCGCGAAGGCGATGGCGAGGCGCTTGTTCGTGCCCATCGGCCGCATCTGGCGTTCCTGCCATCGCTTTGGCCGGAAACGTGGTGCTTCACCCTTGGCGTTGCCTGGCGTGCCGGGCTGCGCACCGCGGTGTTCGATATCGGAGCCCAGGCCGAGCGCGTCCGCGCCTCCGGCCACGGGTGGATATTACCTCTGGGCCTGCCTGCGGCAGCGATCAACAATGCGTTGCTTGCCGTGGAACCGTGACCGCGCAATGTATGCTACCTTGCGTCCAACGGTGGGTGAGGGAATCCACCTACCAAACGCTAACGCGCCTGCCCGACCGTCCGTTCGAGAAGTGAGATCCTGATGTCAGACGCCGCCGTTGCATCCCAGACCGCCCCGCAAAACGCGGCCGGCCGCCAGGCCGGCACTGCCGGGAACCGGGTGGTTGAGCTGCGCGTCTCCGGCAACCTGATGCGCCTGGAGACCGGCTTGTATTGTATCGTCAACAAGCCGGCACCGAACGCCGACCTGCGCAGCGGCATGCCGGGCGTGCGCCTCTCGCCCGCACCAGGCGTGGACAGCCGGCCGGAGCAGGTGGAGATCACCACCTTCCGCGACGATGGCTGGCTCTCCGGTTTCGGGGATGCCGCCCTTGTGCGCGTGCACCAGGGCCCGGCCCATGTGCTGGTCACGGTCTATCAAGACCCCGCGCACCAGGAATCGGCGCCCAACATCCAGGTGGTGAAGCTGCTGGATCGCGCGCCGCCGCGCGCCACCGCCGCCCGCGTCGCGCCGCCCGGCATGGCCCCCGCGCAGGGCGATGCCCATGTGGCAGCCGCCGCCGCCGCCGCGCCGCAGGGCGGCCCGCGGGTGATGGACATGGTGGCCCATATCCAGGGCCTCGGCGATGTCGGCGCGCTCATCCAGGATCGCCTGGGCGAGGTCGGCAGCAAGCGCTGGATCGAAGGTTTTGCGATCGCGCCGACAACGGATGTCGCGCCGTCGGACATCGAATACCAGGCGGTGCTGGGCCGCGGCTGGCTTTCCCCCTGGGTGGAAGGCGGCGAGTTCTGCGGCAGCCGTGGCATGGCGCTGCCGGTGCTGGGCCTGCGCCTGCGCCTGCGCGGCGATGCGGCGCGGGATTGGGAGTGCACCTATTCCGCCAGCTTCACCGACGGTACCCAGGCCGGCCCGGTGGCCGCGGGTGCTGCCTGCGGATCCGAAAGCCTGTCGCCGCTGGAATCCTTCCAGATCCATCTGCGCCGCCGCGGCCAGGCCCCGGCTCCGGCGGCTCCTGCCGCCCCGGCCCGCACCGCCCCTGCCGCCGCAGCCCCGGCCCCGGCCGCCGAACCCAAGCCCAAGGCCGCCGCGAAGCCTGCCCCGAAGGCTGCGGCCAAGCCGGCTCCGAAGGCCCCCGCCAAGCCGGCGCCGCGCCGCCGCTGAGCGATACCTCCGGCACGGCGCGCTTCGCCATGCCGCGGTCGTTGATGCGCCCCGGGCCGGCGGCCCGGGGCCGTGAGGCTATGGGCGCCCCGGCCTGGGGCACCCCCGGGGCGCGGCCATGAAGTTCCTCTTCATCCACCAGAATTTTCCGGCGCAGTACCAGCATCTCATCATGCACCTGCTGGACCGCGGTGGTCACGACATCGTGTTCATCTCGGAAGCCAACGACAACACCATCCCCGGCGTGCGCCGCGTGCTCTACAAGCCGGAGCCCGGCACGCCGGAATACATCCACCCCGCCGCCCAGGACCTGGACCGCGCGGTGCGCCGGGCCGAAAAAGTGGCCGCCGCCGCCACCAACCTGAAGAAGCTGGGCTTCACGCCAGACATCGTCATCGGCCACCACGGCTGGGGCGAGCTGCTGAACATCCCCGACGTGTTCCCGGATGTGCCCCTGCTCGGCTACTTCGAGTTCTACTATTGGTCCCAGGGCATCGACGTGAACTTCGACCCGGAGTTCCCGCTGGACCCCGCCCAGCGGCCGCGCATCCGGGCCATGAACACCGTCAACCACCTCGCCTACGGCCTGGGCAAGGCCGGGCAGACGCCCACGGAATGGCAGCTCAGCCTCTATCCCGAGCATATGCGCCCGGGCATCTCCCTGCTGACGGAAGGCGCGCAGCTCGATCTCTGCAAGCCAGACCCCACCGCCCGCACCCGCCCGCTGACCCTCGGCACGTTCACCGTGGCGCCGCAGGAAACGCTGGTCACCTACGTGGCCCGCAACCTGGAGCCGTATCGCGGCGCCCACACTATGATCCGGGCGCTGCCGGCGCTGATGCGCGCGCGGCCGGACCTCAAGGTGGTCATGGTCGGCGGCGACGATGTCAGCTACGGCGCGCGCTGCCCCACCGGCAGCTGGCGCAAGCACTACCTGAAGGAAATCGCCGGCAAATACGACCCGGCCCGCCTGCTGATGCCCGGGCAGGTGAACTACTCCACCTATCTCAGCCTGCTGCAGCGCTCCGACGCGCATGTCTATCTCACCTACCCCTTCGTCGCCTCCTGGTCCCTGCGCGAGGCACTGGCCACCGGCTGCGCCGTGGTAGGCGCGGACGTAGACTCGGTGCGCGAGTTCATCACTGAAGGCCGCACCGGCCTGATCACCCCCTGCCTCGACGCCGGGAAGCTGGCCGATACGGTCCTGGCGCTGCTGGAGAACCGCAAGCTCGCCACCAAGCTGCGCACCGGGGCGCGGCGCTACGCCGAGAAGCACCTGGACATGAAGCTGCACCTGGCCGCCTACGCCAAGCGGATCCACGAACTGACCGGCCAGAAGATCTAGAGCAACAGCCGACCAGGTGGAATCATCCGATCGGCTCAAGTTGCTCGCTCAAACAAAGAGCTAGAGCGTTGGCCGACCGCCTATCAGGTCGGCTATCGCTCTAGGCATCTGCCCCTGCGAAGGGTGCGGTTGCCGCGCGCGGGAACCGGCTGGGGTGCCCAGCGCTTGCGCCTGCACAGCTATCGCAGGAGCACATCATGTCCGGCACACGCGGCAACGGCAGCACCAGTCTCGATTCCGACCTCGCCGGCACCGGCGTCGGCATGTCCCGGCCAGGGCTTGGCAGCGCCAGCCTGCGCGCCGACATGGCCAGCACCGGAGGGGACGCGGGCGAAGACCTGGAGGTGGACGAAACCGGCCGCCTGATCTCCGCCGAGAAGGTCATCGGCACGGCGGTGTACAATCGCGGCGGCGAGACCCTCGGCTCCATCCACGGCCTGATGATCGACAAGACCGCCGGCCGCGTCGCCTATGCGGTGATGAGCTTTGGCGGCTTCCTGAGCATCGGCGAGCGCTACCACCCGCTGCCCTGGGGCACCCTCACCTACGACACCTCACGCGGCGGCTACGTGGTCGACCTCAACAAGGAGCAGCTGGAAGGCGCGCCGAACTACGGGCGCGACGACGACGTCTGGTCCCGCCCCGGCTATGGCCAGGCGGTGCACGACTACTACGGCATCCCCTACATGATGTAGCTACCGTGGCAGTGCCGCCGAAATCCGCGCCGCCTCGTGCGGGCTGAACATCCCGTGGCGCACCAGCAGGGCGGCCAGCACCGCCACCACGTTGAACTTGAAGGCCTCGCCGCCGGCACGCAGCGCGTCCGCCACGCGTGCCAGCGGCCACAGGGAAAAGCTCTCCACCTCGCCATCGCGCGGGGTGGGGGTGAAGCGTTCGGGCAGCTCCACCTCGTAGCAATGAAGCAGGTCGCGGCGCAGCCCCTCCGGCCGCTCCATCGCATAGCGCAGCACCCCGGTGCGCACGGCGCGGCGCGCGAGCTCGGCCGGCATCGCCGCCTCCTCCTCCGCCTCCTTCACCAGCGTTTCCTCCCGCGTGTGCCCGGCCGGCATGCCGCCCGCCACGATATGGTCCAGCTTGCCGGGGTCGAGCGCCTTGTTCGCCGCCCGCTTGCCGATCCAGATGTGCAGCCCGTCCGCCCGCACCACCAGCCCATCCAGGTGAATGCCCTGCGCCTCGATCCCGAAGGCCGGCAGGGCACCGCGGTCGATGGTGGAAAGCGCCGGCCCGTCCGGCGTGGCCCGCACATCGAATGCTTCCCGCCGCCAGCGCATCAGCCCACGCGCCGACAGCGCCTGCGCAATCCCCGGCAGCGCCGCCGGCGCCGCCAGCACCACGCCCGCCGGGCCGGCCTGCACATCGTCGAACGCCGCCACCGCCGCGGCCAGCGCGGGGGAAAGCCAGCCCACCTGCTCCGCCCCCAGCAGGAAGGGCACCCGCCCGCCCGGCAGGACGGCAGAGTTCAATTCGGCCAAGCGTCGCAGCAGGATTTCCATCCACCTGCGTTAGCGCGGAATGGCAGGCGTCACCAGAGCGTCCCTTTCCAGCCCCGCCCGGCCATGCCACATCCTGCCACATGAAAAGCTCCGCTGGCCCCCAGCTGACCCTCGCCGCGGGCGAGTCCCGCTCCGCCCTGCAAACCATCGGCTCGCTGCTGCCCTATCTCTGGCCGCGCGACGACATGGTGGCGCGCTTCCGCGTGGTGGTCGCCGCCATCTTCCTGGTCTGCGCCAAGCTCGCCCTGGTCTGGGTGCCCGTGGTGTACAGCTGGGCCGTCGATGCGCTGGTGCCCACAGCCGGGGGCGCCGCCGCCATCGTGGCGGTGCCGATGGCCCTGATCGTCGGCTACGGCCTGCTGCGCGTGGCCGCCAGCGGCTTCGGCGAAATGCGCGATGCCATCTTCGCCGCCGTGCAGCAGCGCACCGTGCGCCGCATCGCGCTGCAAACCTTCCAGCACCTGCACCGCCTCTCCCTGCGCTTCCACCTGGATCGCCAGACCGGCGGCCTCTCCCGCTCCATCGAGCGCGGCACGGTGGGCATCGAGCAGGTGCTGCGCCTGGCCGTGTTCAACGTGCTGCCGACATTGTTCGAAGTGCTGCTGGTCGTCGGCATCCTCTGGTACGTGTTCGACTGGCGCTTCGCCAGTGTCACCCTGGTCGCCGTCGGCCTCTACCTCACCTTCACCCTGCTGTTTTCCAACGTGCGCGTGCGCATCCGCCGCCGCATGAACGCCACCGACAGCGAGGCGCAGTCCAAGGCCGTCGACAGCCTGCTGAACTACGAAACCGTCAAATACTTCGGCAACGAGCCGCACGAGGCCCGCCGCTTCGATGAGGCCTGGGCCCATTACGAGCGCGCCGCCGTGCGCAACCAGGTCACGCTCAACATCCTCAACCTCGGCCAGGCCGTCATCATCGCCGCGGGGCTCTCGCTGGTGATGCTGATGGCCGCCCAGGGCGTGGCCGATGGCAGCATGACGGTGGGCAAGTTCGTGCTGGTGAACACCTACCTGATGCAGCTCTACCAGCCGCTCAACATGCTCGGCTTCGTCTATCGCGAGATCAAGCAGGGCCTGACGGACATGGAGCAGCTGTTCCGCCTGCTTTCGCTGAACCAGGAAGTGGCCGACAAACCCGGCGCCCCCGCCCTGGCGCCCCCCGCCCCATCGTCGCCAGGTGGGGGCCGCCAGGGCGAAGTGGTGTTCGAGGATGTGCGCTTCGGCTACCAGCCGGAACGCGAGATCCTCAAGGGCCTCACCCTGCGCGTGCCCACCGGCGGCCGCCTGGCCATCGTCGGCCCCACCGGCGCCGGCAAATCCACCATCAGCCGCCTGCTGTTCCGCTTCTATGATGTCACCCACGGCGCCATCCGGATCGACGGGCAGGACATCCGCGACATCAAGCAGGATAGCCTCCGCGCCGCCATCGGCGTGGTCCCGCAGGACACGGTGCTGTTCAACGACACCATCCGCTACAACATCGCCTATGGCCGCCCCGGCGCCACGCAAGACCAGATCGAGCACGCCGCCCGCCTCGCCCAGGTGCATGATTTCGTCCTGCGCCTGCCGGATGGCTACGAAACCCGCGTGGGCGAACGCGGCCTCAAGCTCTCCGGCGGCGAAAAGCAGCGCGTGGCCATCGCCCGCACCATCCTGAAAGACCCGCCGATCCTGATCCTGGACGAAGCCACCAGCGCGCTCGATACACGCACGGAGCAGGATATCCAGGCCGCCCTGCGCGCCGTCTCCAGCACCCGCACCACGCTCACCATCGCCCACCGCCTTTCCACCGTGGTGGATGCGGACGAGATCATCGTGCTGAACGAAGGCCGGGTGGTGGAACGTGGCCGCCACGCGGAGCTGGTGGCACTTGGTGGCACCTATGCCCACATGTGGGCGATGCAGGCGGAACAGCAGGCAGAAGAAGCACCGGCAAAGTAGCTTCCCTTCGCGCCCCGCCTGCCGCATACCGCCTTCACGACAGGAGAGAACGACCCATGTCCCAGCACGACGACGGCTTCGACGAGTCCGGCGCCCCCGCCGACCTCAGCCACGCTGGCGCGGTCGTCGACAAGGCGATCGAATACATGGCCAGCCAGAACATCGGCGAACTCGCCATCGCCTCCGCCCTACTCGGCGGCGCCATGGGCATGCTGTCCCGCGCCCTGTCGGAAGACGCCGTGATCCAGGTGCTCAACAACGCCATCTCGTCCGTGCGAGCCGGCGAGCTGCGCAATAGGGATCACTAAGACTCTTCTTTTTCTGAAGAAAAAGAAGCAAAAAGACTTTTATTAATGGCACCCGCATTGACCGCCAAGCACGCGCGCCAGTCAGAAAATTTTTTTGGTTCTTTTTTTCAAAAAAGAACCCTTCACTTCCTTATGCCCTTCGCTTCCAGCAGCGCCCAAGCCTCCTCCGCGCTGCTCACGAAGTCGAACAGCCGCAAGTCGGCCGTGCTGATCAGCCCTTCCTCCGCCAGCGCCTCGAAGTTGATCACCCGCCGCCAGTAGCTTTCGTCGAACAGCACAATCGGCACCGGGCGCATCTTGTGCGTCTGCGTCAGGGTCAGGATCTCGAACAGCTCGTCGAAGGTGCCGAACCCGCCGGGGAACACCACCAGCGCATTGGCCCGCATCGCCAGATGCATCTTGCGCATCGCGAAATAGTGGAAGCGGAAGGCCAGTTCCGGCGTGATGTAGCGGTTCGGCTGCTGCTCCATCGGCAGGGTGATGTTGAAGCCGATGCTTGGTGCTCCCGCCTCGTGCGCGCCGCGATTCGCCGCCTCCATGATCCCGCCGCCGCCGCCGGTGGCGATCACGTTGTCATGCCAGCGCTCCCGCGGCGCCAGCGCCCCGCCGCGCTCGGAGGCGATGCGCCCGAAGGCACGCGCCGCCTCATACCACGCCGCCTGCCGCCGCAGCCGCGCCAGAACCTCCCGGTCCGCCTCGGTGCGGCTGGCCCGCTCGGCGGCCGCCAGCTGCTCCGGGGAGGCCACGCGCGCGCTGCCGAACACGATGATGGTGGAGCGCACGCCCCAGTCGCGCAGCAGCAGGTCGGCCTTGGCGTATTCCAGCGCGAAGCGCATCGCGCGCATCTCGTCGCGCAGCAGGAACGCGGTGTCCTGCACCGCCAGGGAATAGCTGTGCGAGCGCAGCTGCGGGCTGTCGTTCGGGTCCGTGCCCATCGTCTCCGGCATGCCCGCCCCTCAGGCCAGGGCCCGCTGCAGGCTCTCCACCAGCCGGTCCACTTCCTCCAGCGTGTTGTAGTGAACCATGGAGGCGCGCACCACGCCGTTGCCCTCCAGCAGCCCCAGCTGCTCCACCAGCCGGCGCGAGTGGAAATCGCCGAAACGGATGCCGATCGGGTCCTGGTCCACCGCCGCCACGATCGCCGCGGAATCGCGCCCCGCCACCTTGAACGCGATCGTCGGCACCCGCACTGCTGCGTCGGAGGTCCGCTCGCCGATCACCCGGATGTCGTTGCGGCTGCGCAGGAAGCCCAGCAGCCGCTCCGCCAGCGCCGCCTCATGCACCGCGATATCGCCAAAGCCGCGCTCCAGCGCCGCCCTTCCGGTGCCGCCGCCGAGCGATTCCAGGTAGTCCACAATCCCCGCGGCGCCCCAGGCACCCTCATAGCTCGGGTTGCCCGGCTCCAGCTTGGCCGGGACCTTCTCGCGCCCGTAGAACCAGTGGTACAGCCCGTCCAGTTCCAGCAGCTTGTCGTGCTTGCCGTACATCACCGCGAAATGCGGCCCGTACGTCTTGTAGAAGCTGAAGATGTAGTAATCGACATCCCAGCCCGCCACATCCAACGCCCGGTGCGGCGCATAGGCCACCGCATCCACCACCAGCTCCGCCCCGGCCGCATGCACGCGCCGGGCGATCTCCGCCACCGGCATGATCGTGCCCAGGATGTTGGAGGCATGGGTCACCGCCACCAGCCGCGTGCGCGGCCCCAGCAGCGCATCCAGGTCCGCCAGGTCCGGCCGCATCGTCTCGGGGTTGATGCGCCATTCGCGCACCACCACGCCCGCCTTCTCCAGCGCGCGCCACGGGCCGATGTTGGACTCGTGGTCGAAATCCGTCACCACCACCTCGTCGCCCGGTTGCAGGCGGGAGGCCATCGCCTTGGCCAGGAACTGCGCCAACACCGTGGTGGAAGGCCCGAACACCACCTCCTCCGGCCGCCGCGCCCCAATCCACGTCGCCACCCGCGCCCGCGCCTCGGCCAGCCGGGCGGAGGCGCGCTGCGAATGGGCGTAGTTGGCACCCGTCTGCACGCTGGTGGTCAGCAGATAGTCGGCCACCCGCTCCGCCACCCCGCGCAGCACCAGCGATCCGCCGGCATTGTCGAAATAGGCAAACCCGTCGGCCAGCGCCGGGAAGCAGGAACGCACATGGGCAAGATCAAGCGGCATCGGGAATCCTTTCGCAGGCCACGCGAAAGGTAGCGCAATGCAGGCGCATCGCAATCAGGGGGGCGCAATCCGGGGGCCGCAATCAGCCCTGATGCGGTCGCCTGGCGAAACGCACCGGGGCGCCGGGATCATCCCCATGGTCGCGGATCGGCGCAGGCACCACGGGCATCTCCGGCGCGTCCCGGGCAAAGCCGGTGCGATGCTGCCCCCAATCCCACCGGGACCGCTCCTGCCACGCCTCCCCAAACACCTCCGCCTGGGCCGGCACCGGCCCGGCCAGCAGACGCAAGCCCAGCGCGATCAGGCCGAGAAAGGGGTGGGGCATGGCAGGTCTCCTTGCCGCATAGGCAAGGCAAACGCGGCAGGCGCCATTCCGTTGGCGGCCGTTCCGCCCCCGGCAGGCCACGCCGCCATGCCGGGAGCATCACACACGTGTCACGTTGGCATAACGCTTGCACAGACCCCAGCACCGGCGGATTTCACCCCGGCGCCCACAACTGCCACTGCCTTGCCAGACCCTGCCTTTGCACAACGCTGCGTTTCAGCACCGCCTGTTTGATCCGGGCGACGCCAGGGTGACCCCGCAAGGGGCACCCTGGTTCCCCCACCCGGCCCCTCACATCCACTACCTGCCGCCCTAAGCTCTTCGCTTTTATCCCAGCACTTTCAAGATCTTGCCCTAAAGGATACACGCATGCACCGTCTTCCTGCCTCCGCGCTGCCGCCCCCCGCCGTGCTCAGCCGTGAAATCGCCGATGCCGCCGACGAGCTGGCCTGCCGCATCGACCATGGCGAGTTCGACGACCTGGACGAAGGCCAGATGGCCGATTTGCGCATGCTCTCCACCCAGATGGCCCAGTGGGCCGAATCCGCCCAGGCGATCGAGGAGCGGCTTGCCCTCGCGCACGGCACTGTAACAGCCAACCATCCGAGCGTTGCATTCTGCAACTGAGCCAGCGTGAATCCCCGCCGCGCTGATTTGCGTCGCATCTTGCAAGTCTAGCCGCCACCTGCCAGGGCCCCACCCTGGCAGGGGATTGCCGCCAAGCCCGCCACATCCGACACTGGACCCAAATCCAGGAGGAACATGGCATGGCCGCAAGCTGGCAAAATCAGGTCGCTCTCGTCACCGGCGGCGCCCGCGGCATCGGCCGCGCCACCGTCCGCCGCCTCGCCGCCGCGGGCTGCGCCGTGGCCATCAACTACACCACCCGGCCAGACGCCGCCGAGGAACTCGCCGCCGAGGTGAAATCCGCCGGCGGCCAGGCCATCACCGTCGGCGCCGACGTGGCCGACCAGGCCGCCGTACAGGCCATGGTCGCCCGCACGGAAGCCGAACTCGGCCCGCTCACCATCCTGGTCAACAACGCCGGCATCGGCTGGCCCGCCACGCTGGAAAGCTGGGAGCCCGAAGGCTTCGCCCGCCTGCGCGCCGTCAACGTGGATGGCGTCATCCACGGCGTGCGCGCCGTCATGGCCGGCATGAAAGCCCGCCGCTACGGCCGCATCGTCAACATCTCCTCGGTCGCCTCCTTCGGCAACACCGGCTTCGTCGGCAACCACTTCTATGCCTCCACCAAGGCCGAAGTGAACCTGCTCACCCGCCGCTTCGCCTACGAGCTGGGCCAGCACGGCATCACCGTGAACGCCGTCGCCCCCGGCCTCACCCGCTCGGACATGACGCAAGGCAAGCGCAGCGCCGAGGAATGGGCCGAAACCACTTCCGCCTTCAGCAAGATCACCATCCTCGGCCGCGTCGGCGAACCCGACGAAATCGCCGCCGCCGTGGCGTTCCTCGCCTCGCCCGATGCCAGCTTTGTCACGGCGCAAGTGCTGACCGCCGATGGCGGGCGGACGGATTACATCGGGCACTGATACCAACCTCCGCAACCACCGACCCATCACCCCCGTCATTGCGAGCGTCGCGAAGCAATCCAGTTCTTACCCTCCACCGTAACACCGGTCATTGATTGCGCTGGCCAGCGTAAGAAAGCGGTTCTTTTTTGAAAAAAAGAACCAAAAAACTTTTATAACTGCGCGGCCAAGCCGCCCGGTCTTCCCCACGGAGGACCGGGTTCTTCACAGCGCAAACGAATAAAGTCTTTTTGCTTCTTTTTTTTCAGAAAAAGAAGGCCTTCCTTCCCTTGCGAACGCCCAAAGAAAATTCTCCCGCACCCCTTGCATCGCTAACATTAGTGAATTATATTCACCTGCATGACCCAGGCACCTCCTTCCCTGGCCCAGCACTTCGCCGGCATGGCTGCCGCGATGGGCTCGATGGCCCAAGCTCGCGCATGGCGCGGGGAGGTGGCGCACGCCCTGATTCTGGCCTGGGTCGCCGCCGTGCTGGGCTGCCTGACCATCCTGGCCGCCGCGTGGGAAGCCGGCCGCCAGGCCACCCACCCCGAAGACCGCCCCACCCGCACCCGCCGGGCCCGCACCGCCCCCCATGGCATCCCCACGCCCGAACTGCGCCCGCAACCCGTGCACATGCCGGCATTCCGCCCGGCGCCGTCACGCGCCCCACCCCGCCGCGCACACCCCCCCCAGGTCCCGCGTCCGTCGCACCCCCCCCCATTTGTCTTTCGGGCCTCCCCTGGCCCGCGCATCCGCACGCCCCGATTGTTCCGTTTTCGTAATTACACCAAACCGCCCCCGGCTTGCCCGCCACCGTCACTTCCCATACGAACATCCGCCCACCCGGAGCCAGCCGCCGCATGACCGACCGCCTGCGCATCGCCCATTGCGCCGACATCCATCTGGACGCCAGCGGCTACGGCCAGGCCCTGGGCGCGGAGGGCAGCGAATTCCACCGCACCGCCTTCGCCCACGCGATCGAGGCGATGCTCGCCCACGACCCCCAGCTGTTTCTCCTGGCCGGCGATCTGTTCGACAGCAACCGCGCCACCCCCGCCACCATCGAATGGGCCATGGCCACCCTGGCCGCCATTCCCATCCCGGTGCTGATGATCCCCGGCAACCACGATTGCCTGGAAACCGGCTCCATCTACCACCGCTACGATTTCAACAGCCTGCCCAACGTCCAGTGCCTCCTGGCGCATGAGGGCGAAACCGTGACCGTCCCGCATTTGGACCTCGCCTGCTGGGGCCGCGGCATGGTGGAGCACAACCGCCTCTACGCCCCCCTGGGCGGCCTGCCCCCGCGCCCCACTGGCGTGCGCTGGTATATCGCCATGGGCCACGGCCTGTTCGTGCCCCACGGCGGCGACACCGACCGCTCCTCGCCCATCCACGCCCGCGAGATCGACGCCAGCCCCTGCGACTACATCGCCCTCGGCCACCACCACGCCGCCATGGAAATCGGCGAAGACCGCACCCTGGCCGCCTTCGCCGGCTCCCCCACCGACAAGGTCGGCCGCGGCCCCACCTACATCATCTGCGACCTAGGCGAGGATGCCCCGCCCGCCGTGGTGGTCCACAAGGTCGAGAAGGGCTGGGCTTAGGAAAAGCCAGGTAAACCGCCAAGGCGCCAAGATCGCCAAGATAGCGCCAAGCCCTCCTTGGCGTCTTCTTGGCGCCCTTCGCGCCTTGGCGGTTTCCTTTCTGGACTATCCCGCCACCCGCCCCAGCCAAGGCACCAGCGCCGCCAGGAACCCCTTGGTGTTCTGCGAAGGCACCCCGTGCCCCGCCTTCTCCACCGTCACCAGCTCGCCTTTCGGCAGCGCATCCCGCAGCCGCTCCGCAGCGTCGGGCGCCAGGATGTTGCTCGTCTCGCCGCGCACCACCAGCACCGGCAGGTCGAACGTGCCGCAGTCTTCCAGCGTCACGCTGTCCCCGGGCTTCTGGCCCGGCCGCAGCCCCAGCCGCCGCGGGGTGGCGTCGCACTTGCTGATGTACTTCCCGTCCACCCGCTCGAACATGTTGTACTTCACCGTGCGTTCGATGTGCTCACGCGGCCGGTACGGATCGTATTTCCGCACGTTCTCGATGAAGTGCTCCAGATTGTCGAACTCGTTGTTGGCCGTCACGAACCCCGCGATCTGCGCCCGCCCGGCATCGGAAATCTCCGGCCCGATATCCACGATGCACAGCGCCGCCATGCAGCCGGCATGGTCACGCGCCAGCAGCATCCCGTTGCGCCCGCCCATCGAATGCCCCACCACCACCGGGGAGCCGCCGCCGACCGCCGCCAGGAACGCCGCCGCATCCTGCGCCATCGCCCCGCCGGAATAGTCCACGTCCCGCGCCCACTCGCTGTCGCCATGCCCGCGCTGGTCCAGCGCCAGCACGCGGTAGTTCTTTGCCAGGTACAGGCTCACCAGATCCCAGGAATGCGCCTGCTGGTGCCCGCCATGCAGCAGCACCACCGTCGGCGCGTCCGGGCGGCCCCATTCCAGGTAATGGAAGCGATGCCCGCGCAGCACGATGTTGCGCGACGCATAAGGCACCGCGGGATCATGCTCGATCCCCAGATCGCCCGCTGATGTCAGCAGGCTGCGGAACTCGTCCGTCCCGGTCATGTCGAAGGCATCGCTGCCGGGGGCGGAGATATTCAGGTTCATGGCTTGGTCCCGCTGGTCGTTTCCCACTGCGACCATAGGGCGGGATTCATCGCGATGTCACCGTGCTGCGGTTCAGCTGCAACACAGCGCCGCTAGACAGGCCCCGCCCATGACGGGCGAAGCAAGGAGGATTCGCGATGGCCGGCATCTCCCGCCGCACCGCGCTGCGCGCCGCCTGGGGCACCATTGCAGCCGCCCCGGTGCTGGCCACCGCACTCGCCAGCCGCGCCCAGGGGCCAGACTCCCGCCCCGCTCTCACCATCGGCGTGCAATCCTCCCTGCGCAGCCTGGAACCGATGCGCGAGTTCTCCAACGTCTCCTGGCGCATCGGCTACAACATGTTCGAGGGCCTGCTGGCGGTCGATTACAAGGATGGCCTGAAGCTCAAGCCCCGCCTCGCCCAGTCCTACCGCCGCCTCTCCCCCACCATGGTGGAGTTCACCCTCAAGGAAGGCGTCCGCTTCCACGATGGCGGCCTGCTCACCGCCGAAGACGTCGCCTTCTCCTTCGGCCCCGAACGCTTCAGCGGCGAGAAGGCCCCCGGTGGCCCGATCGGCCGCATCTTCGTCGGCACCATCGCCCATGCCGAAGCCGTCGATTCCCGCACCGTCCGCATCGCCACCCGCACCACCGACCCGCTGCTGGAACAGCGCCTGGCCGGCTGGGGCGGGCAGATCATTAGCAAAGCCACCTACCTCGCCGCGCCGAGCTTCGAAGCCTGGGAACGCGCCCCCGTCGGCACCGGCCCCTACAAGGCGAAGGAACTGCGCATCGACGTGCGCTGCGTGATCGAGGCGCACGACGCCTATCACGGCGGCCGCCCGCCGGCGCGCGAGATCGCCTTCCGCGTCATGCCCGAAACCGGCGCCCGCGTCGCCGCCCTGGCCACTGGCGAGGTGGACCTGATCACCGAACTGCCGATGGACCAGATGGGCCAGGTGAACGCCATGCCCGGCCGCGAAGCCATCGGCGGGCCGATCCTGAACTTCCGCGTGCTGGTGTTCGACAAGAACCACCCGGTGCTGGCCGATGCCCGCATCCGCCGCGCGCTCGCCGTTTCGATCGACCGCAAGATGATCGCGGAATCGCTCTACCACGGCGCCACCCGCGCCACCGCCGCCTACCAGCACCCTGCCTTCGGCCCGCTGCACGACCCCGCCCGCATCGGCACCACCTTCGATCCCGAGCTGGCCCGCCGCCTGCTGAAGGATGCCGGCTACAAGGGCGAGCCGATCCCCTACCGCACCCACCCCGGCTACTACACGCTGCAGCTTCCCACCGCGCAGGTGCTGCAGGAGATGTGGAAGGCCGTGGGCCTGAACGTGCAGCTGGAGGTGAAGGAGAACTGGACCCAGATCTTCGCCCCCGAAGGCCGCGGCATCCGCGACTGGTCCAACTCCGTACTGTTCCAGGACCCCGCCGGCGCGCTCTCGCGCCTGTATGGCCCGCGCGGGCCGGTGCAGGGCAGCTACAAGGAATGGACCAACGCCGCCTTCAACGCCGATTGCGACATCCTGGAAACCAGCCTGGACGTCGCCGAGCGCCGCGCCGCCTTCGCGCGCATGCAGGACATCTACGAAACCACCGACCCGCCGGGCACCGTGCTGCACGACCTGGTGATGCTGTACGGCAAGAAGAAATCGATCGCCTGGCAGCCCTACCCGGCCGAGTTCATGGATTTCGGCCCGGGCAACCTTTCCTTCGCAACCGCCTGAGGTCTTTCCCCATGAGCAACGGCAACCTGGGCGTGGGCCTTTCCATCCCCGTCACCCACCCGAAATACGCCGATCTCGGCGCCAGCATCGACAACGCGTTGGCCAACGGCGTGGACATCGTGGAACTGCCGCTGCACTGGCTCGACGTAATCGTCGGCGCCCATGTGCTGAAGCCGCGCGTGGCCGAGGTGGCGAAGATCGTCGCCGACCGGCCGGTGCGCACCACGCTGCACGGCCATCTCGGCATCAACCTGATGGAAGAGCCGCATTTGCTGGCCCTGCATACCGATGTGCTAAAGGCCAATATCGAGGTGGCCCAGGCGGTCGGCGCCATGCACCTGGTGATCCATGCCGGCTTCGCCCGCCAGATGCAGCAGGCCGCGATCGAGCGCGCCTATGACCGCCAGCGCGAGGCACTCGCCGCCATCGCGCCGCTGGCCGAAGCGGCCGGCGTGGTGGTGTGCGTGGAATGCATCTTCACCTACGACCGCGAACGCCACCACCCGCTGCCCTCGCGCCTCGCGGCCGAACTCGCATTGATCGATCACCCTTTCATCCGGGCCACCTTCGATTTCAGCCATGGCTACATTCATTCCACCCTGAACGGCGCCGACTTCGTGGCCGAGGCCCAGGCCCTGGCGCCGTTCTCCAAGCACCTGCACCTGCACGACAGCTTCGGCCGGCCGAAGGATTTCTGGACCTATACCCAAACCGAAGACCTCGCCTTCGGTGCCGGTGACCTGCACCTGCCGCTCGGCTGGGGGGATATCCCCTGGAAGCAGATCGCGGAGACCTGCACCTTCCCGCAGGGCGTGGTGGGCGATATCGAACTGCAGCAGCGCTTCTGGTCCGAACTGCCGGAGACGATCCGGCTGGCGAAGGAATTCACCGAGTCGCTCAGGACCCAGTAGGACTCTTCTTTTTGTGAACAAAAAGAAGCAAAAAAACTATATGACTTTGCGCCTTGGGCTTTTCCCCGCCGCTGCGTAGGCTGCCGGGAAAACGCCCTGGAGCCGCCCATGACTGCCCCCACCGCCGGCCGCCGCCTGTTCCTGGAACTGCTGAAGCAGGAGGGGGTGCGCGTGATGTTCGGCAACCCCGGCACCACCGAGTTGCCGCTGATGGATGCGTTGGCGGGCGAGGATGAGATCCGCTACGTGCTGGCGCTGCAGGAATCGCTGGTGATGGCGATGGCCGACGGCTATGCGCGCGCCTCCGGCACGCTGGGCGTCGCCAATGTCCATGTCGCGCCGGGCCTCGGCAATGCGATGGGCATGCTGTTCGATGCCCACAAGGCCGGCTCGCCCGTGCTGCTCACCGCCGGCCAGCAGGCCCAGGGCTTCGGTATCACCGAGCCGAACCTCTATGCCGAGCTGCCGCCGATGGCGCAGCCCTTCGTGAAATACGCCGTGGAAGTCCGCCGCGCCCAGGACCTGCCGCGCCTGATCCACCGCGCCGCCAAGACCGCGCTGGCCCCGCCGACCGGGCCGGTGTTCGTCTCCCTGCCGGTGGACGTGATGAACGCGGAGGCCACGATCGGCCTCGGCACCCCCAGCCGCGTCGCCCCGCGCATCGCCGCCGACGCCGCCGAGATCGCGAAGGCCGCCAAGCTGCTGGCGGCGGCGAAAAACCCGGTGATCATCGCCGGCGATTGCGTGGCGCAATCCGGTGCGGCGGCCGAGCTGGTGGCGCTGGCCGAAGCGCTCGGCGCGCCGGTGTGGCTGGAAGGCGAGCCCACCACCCTGCCCTTCCCGCCTGCCCATCCGCTGTTCCGTGGCCCGATCACCCGGCTGGGCCGGTGGATCAACACTATGCTCTCAGAAGGAGGGGGGCTCAGCCCACACGACCTGCTGCTGTCGGTGGGGGCGGACATGTTCACCCTCTCCCTGCCGCCGGAGATCGAGCCGCTGCCGGAGGGGATCAAGGTGATCCACATGGACACCAACCCGTGGGAGCTGGCGAAGAACTTCCCGACCGACGCCGCGCTGTTCGGCGACCCGCTGCCCACCCTGCCGGCCCTCACCGCCGCGATGAACGCCGCGATGGGGGCGGACGGCATTGCCCGGGCGCAGGCACGGCGTGGCGAGGTGGCTGCCGCGGTGGCCGCCGACCTCGCCAAGCTGACGGCGCAGGCCGAGGCGCTGATGGACCGCTCGCCGATCGCGCCGCTGGCCCTGATGAAAGCGCTGGGCGACACGTTGCCGGCCGAGGCGGTGCTGGTGGATGAGAGCATCTCCTCCGGCGCCGGGATGTTCCAGTTCCTGCGCAACGCCCAGCCGGGCGGCCTGTACGGCAATCGCGGCGGCGGCATCGGCTGGGGGCTGCCCGGGGCGGTGGGCGTGCAGCTCGCCCTGCCCGAGCGCCGCGTGGTGGCGGTGATCGGCGACGGCAGCGCGATGTATTCCATCCAGGCACTGTGGACGGCGGCGCATGAGAAGCTGCCGATGGTCTTCGTGATCCTCAACAACCGCTCCTACCGCATCCTCAAGCAGCGCCTCTCGGCCACAAAAGGCATCGCCGCCCAGCGTGGCCGCTACGTGGGCATGGAGCTGTCGGAACCCGCCATCGACTTCACCGGCCTGGCCCGCAGCATGGGCGTGGCGGCGGAGCGGGTGGAGACGATCCCGGCGTTCATTGCCGCGCTGAAGAAGGGGCTGACCGGCGATGGGCCGCTGCTGATCGATGCGGCGACGGAGTCCGTCTTCCAGTAGTGATCCCTGCTGGAAGCCGATATCGCGGCGGCCCGCCCGGCGCCGACTGGGATCTGGCCAGCCTCGCACTGTCACCGCAAACGGTGCTGCAGGGCGGCTTCGTGATGGCCAGGGCCACCGGAACGATCGAGACGGCGCGGGGCCAGGTGGCCCATCTGCGCCGCTACGTGGCCATGCTTCTGCAGGGGGAACGGTGATGGACAGGTCGTACGGCTGGGTCGTGGTGGCCGCGGGGATCGCCATCACCTGCCTGGGGATGGGCGGCGTGCTGGCGCTGGGCGTGTTCCTGCCACCGCTGGAAGCGGCCGAGGGCTGGACGCGCACGCAGGTGGCAACCGCGTCGATGTTCGCCTTCCTGGCCATGGGGGTGGCCGGGTTCGGCTGGGGCGCGCTGTCTGACCGTTGGGGCGCGCGCCGGGTGGTGCTGGCCGGTGGTGCGATCCAGGGGCTGGGCCTGGTGCTGGCCGGGAAGGCCGGGTCGGTGCTGGAACTGCAATTGGCGTTCGGCGTGCTCGGCGGGATCGGGGCGGGGGCCTACATGGCGCCGCTGACCGCCTCTGCCTCGCGCTGGTTCGAGCGCAATCGCGGGCTGGCCGTGGCGCTGGTGACGGCGGGCATGGGGATGGGCACGCTGGTGACGGCGCCGCTGGCGACCTGGCTGATCGCGGCCTATGGCTGGCGCATGGCCTTCACCGTGCTGGGGCTGATGGTGTGGGCGGTGGTGCTGCCGATGGCGCTGCTGCTGCGCGCGCCGCCGGTGGTGGCCGCTTCAGGGCCGGGCGGGGGTGGGATGACGGCGGGTGAAGCGCTGCGCTCGCCGGCGCTGCTCGCCGTGGCCTTCACCTATTTCTGCTGCTGTGCGGCGCATTCCGGGCCGATCTTCCACATGGTGAGCTACGCGGTGGATTGCGGCATCGCGCCGATGACGGCGGCCACGCTGCTGGGCGCGCAGGGGCTGGCGGGCGTGGCCGGGCGGATCGGCGGCGGCATGGTGGCGGATCGGCTGGGCGAAAAACCGACCATCCTGATGGCGCTGCTGCTGCAGGCCAGCGCGATTGCCGCCTATGTGACCATCAGCGCGCCGACGCAGTTCCTGCTGTTGGGCATGGTGTTCGGCCTGTCCTACGGCGCGGTGATGCCGCTCTATGCCGTGCTGGTGCGCAACTGGTTCGGCCCGGCGGTGATGGGCACGGCCTTCGGCGCGGTGAGCATGGCGGCGACCTTCGGCATGGCGACCGGGCCAGTGATCGGCGGCTGGCTGCGCGGGATCGGCGGCGACTATCTGTGGATGTACGCCGCCTCGGCCGCGATCGGGCTGGGGGCGCTGCTGATCGCCACCACCTTCCGTGCGCCCGCAGCCCCGGTGCTGCGCACCGCCTGACCGGGGCCAGGGCGGGCTGCGAGGCATGGCGGGCGCGCGATGCGGTGAGCGCGGCGCACGGGGCAGACGCGATCGCCTCCAACGACATGCTGCTGGACATTGCGCCGCTGGGGCGCAACGAAAGCGGGTCGCAACCGATGGCCTGGGTGCGGCACCATGACCGCTATGCGGAATCGCAGGCCGGGAGCTGTTGCTGCACGTGAAGACCGTCGTTGCTCTCCTCGGCCTGCTGGCCGCGACCTCCCCCGCGCTGGCGCAGGAGAAGCCCTGCTCCGCGCCGCCGGTGCGCAGCCTGCTGCCGGGCGGGCCGGGCTATGTCTATCCGGAGCTGAAGGCGCAGACGCTGGTGCAGGGCCAGGGGGCGGCACGGGTGCAGTGGGTGGCGGCAAGCTGGTTCGGGCCGATGAACGGGCGGCTGACGGCGCTGGACTGCACGGGTGCGGCGCTGAGATCGGTGGAATCCGGCTACCTGCGGTCCATGAAGGCCGGACCGGCAGTGCCCGGGGTGGGCGCCACCGTGCTGGTGGAGGCAACCACGGGCACGGGCACCGGGTATCGCGAGGATATGGTGCGGCTGGTGGCGCTGGTGGATGGCGCGGCGAAGGTGCTGTGGGAGCAGGTGTCCTTGAAGAAGGACAGCGCGCAGCGCGGCTATGGCTATGAGGAGCGGTTCAGCTGGCGCTTTGCCCCCGATGGCGCGCGCATCGAGGTGACCGGCACGCGCCAGCAGGACGGCAAGCCGGAGCGTACCGCCCTGCCGGCCGCCAGCCAGTGCTGGAAGCCGGCGGAGAAGGCGTTCGGGGGCTGCGGCTGAGGCTCAGGCGGCCGGGCGCGCCGCGGCCGGGGTCAACATCCAGCGCAGCCCGTCGATCCCCGGATGGTCTGCGGTGACGATCGGCAGGCAGGTTGCCTGGCGGACCGGCTCGTGGCCGGGGAAGCGGGCGTGGAAGTCGGCGGCGTTGTGGAAGCTGTTGCGGTTCTGGTCTTCGAAATAGCTCTCGGCCCAGGCGCTGTTGGCCAGGACGCAATCATGCGGGCCGAGATCGAGGTGGAAGTAGTCGATGCTGTCGCCCTGGAAGGCGGGCTGGGTGATGGTGGTGCCGTTCACCAGGGCGCCGGCATGGGCGAGGACTTCGCCGACGAGCATGGCGTGGCCGGGGGAGACGAAGAGCGCGGTGCTGGGGATGCCCTGGCCGAGGCTGCCGGGGGCGAAGCGGATGGGGGTGTTCGTCGGGCCGGCGAAGCGGGGGTGGAAGCGCTGGGTGCCGATCCAGCGGATGGGGCGCAGGCCGCCGAACTTCGTGGCCACGAGGTCGCCGGCGCGAAGCTTTTCCACCGGCACTTCGCCGCGTGCCGTGAGGATGAGAGTGCCGCGCAGGAAGCAGGTGGCGAAGGCGCCGGCGGTATAGGAGACCTGGTCGCTGCTGGACCGGGAGGCGTTTCCACCGGTCGGCACGGCCAAATAGTAAGTCCCCCCGTCTGTGGTGATTATTTCACCATCAGAAGTGTAGCCAACAAATGTTTCTGAATATCCGCTTATGCTCTCTCCTATACTAAAATTGTTATCACCCCCATTTCCATCACTATATGTGTAGACTAAATTAAGAAAGACTGAAGATGGCGTGAATACACCACCACTAATTAAACCCTCGTAATAACCAGACGACGAAAATGTCGACATTCGACGAGCCCTTCACTCACTTTTCGCTCATGAGGCCGGGACCATGGAGCGAAGCAAACGTAGCGCTGGTGCGCTTTCGGGCGCTGGATCACATATTCAGTATTGCAATTCAATCGTTTTATTTCAAAAATATGATGAACAATATATTTGTTTAATTATTATTTTAACTAATTGGTATCATAAGCCGGCGTGACCGTTTCGACGAATGCCATGCCCTCTGGGAGTGGGTTGGGGCAACCAGGCTGGCCGGGTTGTTGTGGCGGGCGTTTCAGCCCTTGGTGGGCACCAGCGCCTGCACACGCCCTGCCAACACCCCCAGCGTGAAGGGCTTGTGCAGCAATTGCGCGCCTTCGGGCAGCGGCCGGCCGGGGCCGAGGGCGGTGCCGGCGTAGCCGGTGATGAGCAGGATGGGCAAAGCGGGGTAAAGGGCGCGGGCGGCTTCGGCCAGTTGGCGGCCGTTCATGCCGCCGGGCAGGCCGATATCGGCCACCAGGATATCCGGCGCGGGGCCAGCGCGCAGCTTCTCCAGCGCCTCTGCCCCGGTGGCAGCCTGCTGCACGTGCCAGCCGAGGTCGCCCAGCGCTTCGGCCAGGGCATCGCGGACCTGGGGTTCGTCATCCACCAGCAAGGCGCGGGGGATGTGCGGGTAAGGCGGGGTGGCCGGGAGGGTCGAGGCGGGGATGGGGGCGGGGCCGCCAGGCGCGCACGGCAAATAGAGGTGGAAGATCGCGCCCTGGCCCGGGGCGCTGACGGCGCGCAGCACGCCCCCGGATTGGGCCACGAAGCCCCAGACCTGGGACAGGCCCAGCCCGGTGCCGCTGCCCGCCGGCCTGGTGGTGAAGAACGGATCGAAGGCGCGGGCCAGCACATCCTCCGACATGCCCGTGCCGGTATCGGCCATGGTGATGCAGACGAAGCGGCCGGGGCGGGCCGCGGCGAAACCGACGAGCTGGGCCTTGGCCAGGCTGATGGTCTCAATGGTGACGGTGAGGGTGCCGCCGCCGCGCGGCAGCATGGCGTCGCGCGCGTTGAGGGCGAGGTTGACCATGGCGCTTTCGAGCTGGCCGCGGTCGCACAGCATGGGCGCGCAGCCGGGCTCGGGGCGCAGCGCCAGGGCGATGTCGGGCCCCACCGTCTGGCGGAGCGGGCCCGCCATGTCCTGCAGCAGGGCATGGGGATCGACGGGCTGGGGCAGCAGGGTCTGGCGGCGGGAGAAGGCGAGCAGGCGCTGGGTGAGGCTGGCGGCGCGGTCGATGCCGCGCAGCACGGCATCGATGTAGCGCAGCGCGTCCTCGGGCCGGTTCTGCGCCAGGCGACGGCGCATCAGCTCGATCCCGCTGGCGAACCCCTGGAGCATGTTGTTGAAGTCGTGTGCGATGCCGCCGGTAAGCTCGCCGATGGCCTGCATCTTCTGGGCGTGGCGCAGCGCATCCTCCGCATGCTCGCGCTCGGCGATCAGCTGGCGCAGGCGAAGATTGGCCTCATCCGCGGCGTGCAGGCGCAGCTTGTGCTGGGTGAGGTCGGTGAGCACGCCGCAGAGCAGCGTGCGGCCGCCGGCGTCGGCCAGCGGGTTGAGGGAGGCGAAGACGGGCACTTCCACGCCATCGGTGCGCAGCAGGGTGAGTTCGCCGCGGCAGCCGGTGCGGGTGGCCTTGGCGAGCAGGCGGCGCCAGGCAGGGCCGTCGCTGGGGGCGATGAAGGCGGCGAGGTCCTGGCCGAGCACCTGGCCGGGCGGCAGGCCCAGCAGTTCCGCCACGCGGCGGTTGGCGTAGGACAGCACGCCTTCGGGCGAGAGGGTGACGACCCCTTCCTGCATCTGCTCGATGAGGTGGCGGAAGGGGGGATCGGGTGCCTCCGGGGGGAGGGGCGCAGCGTTGGGCGGCTCTGCCGGCGGGGGGCGCGGGCGCGCCATGGCGGCGGGAACGGCCAAGGGCGTGGCGCAGACCGGCATGCCAGCGCCCCGGCTCATGGACCATGCCTGGTCATGCCGGCGCCGGCTGGCGGGCAGTGCGTGAGGGTGGCATGTACGGGTGGCAGCCGCCTGGGAAGGAGCGGGGCGCCGGCGTCGGTCGCAGCAGGTGTGATTGCTTGCGACAGGGTCATGAATACGGACCTTGGCGGGGGACAGGATGCCGCCGGAATCCACTGCAGACTAGAGCATGACGATGCCCGCCCCCTTGTCACGCCTGCGTGATTTCGCGCGCGGCGGGCGGAGGCGGCTGCGAACGCCTCCCCCAAGGGGAGTGGGGGGCTGGCCGTCAGGCCGCCAATGCGGTGCGGGTGACGGTGACGGCCATCTGGTTGAGCAGCGTATCGGCCTGCTTCTCTTCTGCCAGGTTTTCCTGGAGGAGTTGGGCGATCTGCTCGTTGCCAAGTGCGCGGGCCCAGGCGACCAGGGCGCCGTAGCGCGCCATCTCGTAGTGCTCCACGGCCTGGGCCGTGGCAATCAGGCCGGCATCGCGCACCGGGGAGGGGTGGGGCGCCATTTCCAGCAACTCCTCGCTTTCCTCCACCAGGCCGTTGATGGCCTCGCAGGTCTTGCCCTGGGCGCGCTTGCCGAGGATCTCGAAGACCTGGCGCAGGCGGTCCACCTGCTGCTCCGTCTCCTCGCGGTGATGCATGAAGGCTTCGCGCAGCTTGGGGTCGGACGCGGCCTTGGCGAGCCTGGGCAGCGCCTTCAGGATCTGGCGCTCGGCGAAGAAGATGTCCTTGAGGGTTTCGAGAAACAGATCTTCCAGGCGCATGGCGGGCTCCATCGGTTGCCGTTGGCCTTGGCAACGCCGCATGCGGGGGTGGGTTCCTGGTGGGTTCGGGTTGTTGCCGGATCAACGTCGATCCGGCCGGCACGGCGGTGGGGCGGGCCGGGGGGCCCGCCCTGCCGGTCAGGCCGGCTGGCCGGTGCCGGCCGAGCGACGGCGCGCGGCGGCGAGGCCGAGCAGCCCGGTGGCGAGCAGCGCAAGGGTTGCCGGCTCCGGCGTGTCCGTGGTGGCGCCGACCGGCGTGAGCAGGAAGGCGCGGGTGCCGCTATTGGCGATGATCTGTCCGGATTCGGTGATGCCGGTGGCCCAGGCGAGGGTGACCTGGCCGTAGAGCGGGTCTGAGGTGGCGATGAGGGTGTTGAGGTCGAACATCGCGGTGCCGTCGTAGACGAAGGCGCGGTCCTGGAAGCTCAGGTTCTGGCTCTTGCCGACGACCCAGCCCTGGTCGTTGATGGCCAGGCCGCGGCTGGCCTGGCCGAGCGTGCCGATGGTCACCATGGTGTTGCCGGTGGCGATGAAGGCGCGGGTGTTGAAGCTGCCATCCTGCGACCAGCCGGTGACGACGCCGTTGTTGTTGATGTCCCGCCCCTCGCTGTTGTTGCCGCCGAGGGTGCCGAGGCTGGTCATCACGCCGTTGGTGTAGCGGAAGGCACGATGGGAAGAGCCGTTGATGTAGGAATTGCCGGTGGCCTGGCCGGCATCGTTGATGCCCCAAGCGTAGCCGTTGCTGCCGCCGAGCGAGCCAAGCGAGGTCATCGTACCGCCGCTCCACGTCACCGGCACCGCGCCGCCAGCGGCGCTCGACCATCCGGCGATGGTGCCGGAGGCGTTGATCGCGTTGCCTTCGCTGTAGGTGCCGGAGAAGGAGCCGATGTCGGTCATCACGCCGGAGCTGTAGCGGAATCCCCGGTCGTACAGACCATTGGGGGCAGAGGTACCGGAGATCGTGCCCGCATTGTTGATCGCCCAGCCGGTGCTGGACGTACCGCCCAGCGTGCCCAGGTTGGTCATCGAGACGCCGTCGAACAGGAAGGCGCGGGGCCGGTTGCTGGCGGTATAGCTGACGCCGGTGATCCAGCCGGAAGCGTTGATGCCGTAGGATTGGGTATAGTTTCCGCCCAGCTGGCCGATATCGGTGAGGGTGTAGGTGGGCGGCGCGGCGACGGCAGCGGAGATCGAGACCGCAAGCGTGGTGGCGGCGGCAACCAGGAGTTGGGCAAAGCGCATCGAGACGACCTCAAAAATCAAGAATGGAGCGGGAAAGCGGCATGTTTACCGTTCTTTCACACATTCCTGGACCGCTCAACCGGATTTATGCGCGCTGCGAGAGACTCGGCACTCCTTCTGATCCAATACGTAACGGGTTGGTTCAGCCGAGATCCGGCATCGGGAAGGGCTGGGCCACCTCGATCGCCCGTGCCGCGCGCAGCACCATGTCGTCGCGATACAGGGCGCCGGCGAGCTGGATCGAGCGGGGCAGGCCGTTGGGGGAGAAGCCCATCGGCACGGTGATCGCCGGCTGCCGGGTGAGGTTGGCGAATGCGGTCCAGGGCGCCCAGCTGGACCACAGGGCCTCCACCGGGTTGTGGGTGCCGGCCTCGGCCAGCGGGGGCGGGTTGGGAACGGTGGGGCTCAGGATCAGGTCGTAGCGCTGCATGAAGCGGGCCATGCGGTGGGCGGCCTGGATGCGGCTGGCCTCGAACTCCATGAAATCCTCGGCCGAGAGGCCCCGGTTGGCCGCGGCGACCTCCAGCAGGCCGGGGTCCAGCATGTGGCGGCGGGTTTCGGGGAAGGAATGCACGAGGCGGGTGAGCGCGATGCCCCAGACGCGGCTGAAGATGGCGCGCGTATCCGGCAGGCCGGGATCGGCTTCTTCCACTTCGGCGCCGAGGTCCTGCAGCAACTGGGCGGCCTGCTCCACGGCGGCGATGCTCTCCCAATCCACCGGCGCATCGAAGCCGGGGCGGCGCATGACGGCGACCTTGAGGCCAGCGATGCCCTGCTCGATGCCGTCGCGCCAATCCCTGTTGTCATCAGGAAGGGCGTAGGGGTCGCGCAAATCGTGGCGGCCGATCACGTTCAGCATCAGCGCGCAGTCGCGCACCGTGCGGGTCATCGGGCCGGCGACGGCGACCGCGGCGAAGGCACCGAGCGGCCATTGCGGCACGCGGCCGAAGGTCGGCTTCAGGCCCACCACGCCGCACCAGGCGGCCGGCAGGCGGATGGAGCCACCGGCATCGGTGCCCAAATGCAGCGCGCCGAAGCCCGCCGCGGCGGCCGCCCCGGCACCGGCGGAGCTGCCGCCCGGTGTGTGGTGGAAGTTCCACGGGTTGCGGGTGATGCCGTGCAGCGGGCAATCGCCGGGGGTTTTCCAGCCGAACTCGGTGGTGGTGGTCTTGCCGACGATGACGGCGCCGGCGCTGCGCAGCGCCATGGCGATCGGCGCGTCCTCTGTCGCCGCGGCGGTTTCGCTGAGGCGGGAGCCGCGGCGGGTGGGCAGGCCGGCGACGTCCACCAGGTCCTTGATGGTGACGGGCACGCCGTCCAGCGGGCCGATCGGCCGGCCGGCGCGCCAGCGGGCGGCACTCTCGCCGGCCTGGGCCAGGGAATGCGGGTTCATCACCGCGAAGGCGTTGATGCTGGGGTTGAGGCGGGCCACGCGCTCCGTGACCGCCTGCAGCACTTCCACCGGGGAGAGGGCGTTGCGGGCATAGGCGGCGAGCAGTTCCTCGGCCGTCATCTGGGTGGGGTCGGACATGGGGTCTCCTGCTGCTCGTGCGCCATCGCCGCGTGTTGCCCGAAACGCAGGCGGGCGGCAGCATAGGCATCACGCCGGCCAAGGAAACCCCGCCCGATGAACGAAGATCCGCATGACAACCCGCATGGCGAACCCTGGCAGTGGCCGGAGCAGGTGTGGCGCCCGATCGTGGACCGGGTGCGGGCCGGGCGCAGCCTGGCGCCGGCTTCGTGGCCCGGCGGGGCGCGCTGCGCGGTGGCGCTGAGTTTCGATGCCGACCACGAGACGATTCCGCTGCGCGATTTCGATGAGAGCCCGATGCGGATCAGCCAGGGGCAGTACGGGTCGCGGCGGGGCATTCCGCGCATTCGCGACCTGCTGCAGCGGGAGGCGATTCCGGCGACCTTCTTCTACCCCGCCGTCTCCGCCCTGCTGCACCCGGACGAGGTGCGCGGGATCGCGCGCGATGGGCATGAGATCGGCATCCATTCCTGGATCCACGAGCGCAACACCACCCTGCCCTTCGAGGCGGAGCGCGACCTTTCGCTGCGCGCGGCAGAGGTGCTGGACACGCTGGCCGGGCGGCCCTGCGTGGGAATGCGCACGGCGAGCTGGGATTTCTCGCCGCACACGCTGGTGATCATCAAGGAGATGGGGCTGCTGTACGACAGCTCCCTGATGGCCGATGACGAGCCCTATGAGCTGCTGAGCGACGGCGAGGCGAGCGGGGTGGTGGAGTTGCCGCCGGAGTGGATCCGCGACGACGCGGTGTATTTCAACATGCACCGCTTCAGCGCGCTGCGGCCCTATACGCCGCCCAGCTCGGTAGAGGAGATCTTCATCGCGGAGTTCGAGGGCGCCTGGGCGGAGGGCGGGCTGTTCCTGCTGACCATGCACCCCCATGTGATCGGGCATCGCAGCCGCATGCCGGTGCTGCAGCGGCTGGTGGCGCACATGAAGGCGCGCGGCGGCTGCTGGTTCGGCACGCATGAACAGGTGGCGCGGTGGTGCCTGGAGCAGGCGCCGGCGGCGGCACTGGCATGACACGATGAAGGACAAGATCCGATGAAATCCTGGGCGCAACGAAACGCGTTCCTGGCGCGGGTGCTGCTGCGCTTCGTGCTGCGGCTGGGGGTGGCGCTGGCGATCGTGATCCCGGCGATGCCGCTGGCGGAGCGCTTTGGCGTGAGCCCCAACGTGGCCGCGATCACCGCGGTGGTGATCGGGCTGGTGGTGGGGGCGAAGCTGGCCGAGATGGTGGCGAAAGCCTGGGCGCTGCCGGAGGAGCTGCCGCGAGGTAAACGGGAGTGAGGGGGATGGCACGATGAGCGAGGCCGAAGACATGGCGGGCGCGCGCGCCTGCATGGACGGGTTCATGGAGGCGTTCAACCGCGAGGACCTGCAGGCGCTGCGGGAGACATGGTTCCACTACCCGCATGTGCGCTTCCACAGCGGCAAGGTGACGATCTTCCAGACCGCCGAGGAACATCGCAACAACCTGGTGTGGCAGCAGCGCGACGCTGCAAGCGGGCAATCGGCGGGCTGGGCGCGCACGGCGTGGGACTATGTGGAACCGGTGGATGCCGGGGCGGGCAAGGTGCATTTCCGGGTACAGTTCACCCGCTACCGCGCCGACGGCTCGGCCATCGGCAGTTATCGCTCACTCTACATCGTGACATTCATGAATGGACGCTGGGGCATCCAGGGGCGCTCCAGCTGGGCGGAATAAGCACTTGCCTCGATCGCGCAATAATATAAATCTGCGATTGTCTTGGGGATAATACGGTCATATGCCACCTTGGCGATCCGGCCAGGGCGGCTGGGGTGTTCCGTGGCCGTTCCCCCGGGGCGCAGGGGTGTCTCGTGCATCTTGCCCAGCGGCTTTACCGGGGGGTTATCCTGCCGGCCGAGATCGACCGCCGGGTTGTGACCGGCATCGTGCCGGCATTGCGGGTTTTGCCGGGGTTCATCAGCTTCAGCACCGTTGATTTCGGCGGCGGCCTGTTCGGCAGCTTCACGCTGTATGCCCGCCGGGACGAGGCGGAGCGCGTTTCGGCGGCGGCACCCGGCGTGGTGCGCAACTCGCTGGGCGACCTGATCCCGGGCCTGGCGGAGGTGCGCGGCGGCACGGTGCTGCATCGCAGGCGCACCGAGGGAAAGGCGTCCGTCATGGTCGTGCGGCGCTATGAGGGCTGCGCGGACCCTGCGGAGCTGAAACGACGGATCACCGCACAGCTGCTGCCCCGCTTCGCGGCGCTGCCGGGCTTGCATGGCTACTGCCTGGTGGATGACGGCCAGGGGCGCGTGAGCTCGCTGAGCCTTTTCGGCACGCCAGAGGATGCGGATGTGCTGGGCGTGCTGGCGGCACCGCTGGTGCAGCGCAACCTTTCGGACCTGCTGCCGCTGCCGCCCGAAACGCTGGTGGGGCAGGTGCTGAGCGAGAGCCTAGCCCCAGCATCGACCTGATCCGAGATCGGAACCACTAGGTCTGCAGGAAGCGGAGCCTGTCTGCCTCCAGCACCGCGCAGGTGAGCGGGCCACCGAGGACGGCGCCGGTATCGAGCCCGATGCGGTTGGGCTTCACCACCGGCTGGCTGTCTTCCGGGGTGTGGCCGTGCACCGCCACCGCCTCGTGCAGAGCCTCGGTGGAGAGGAACGGTTCGCGGATCCAAAGCAGGTCCTGCCGGGTCTGGCGGGCCAGGGGCAGGCCCGGGCGCAGGCCGGCATGCACGAAAACATAGCCGCCGGCGCGGTGCACCAAGGCGAGGCTGCGCAGGAAGGCGAGGTGCGGTGGCGGGATCAACGCCTCCCACTGGCGGATCGGCGTGCGCGGCGGCACGGCCCAGCTGGCCAGGGTGGCGTGGCCGCCATTGGCGATCCAGACCTCCGCTTCCGACCGGCGGCCGGCGAGCGCGCCAAGCAGCAGGTCCTCATGGTTGCCGATGAGGTTGACCACGCGCACGCCCGGCACGGGGAAGGGGGCGATCAGGCGGCCAATCACGCCGGCGCTGTCTGGACCGCGGTCGATATAGTCGCCGAGATGGATCACCAGCGGGTTGGCATGCGGCCGGGCGCGAAGATCCTCGCCGATGGCGCGGTGCATCGCCTCCAGCTGATCCAGGCAGCCATGCACGTCGCCCACTGCGTAAACGCGATCACCGGGCGGCAGCGCGGCGGGCGCTAACCTCTCGTTCATCACCCCCCCTTAGCCTCCGCGATGGGCCGCCACAAGGCATGGCCCAACGCACCAGGAGGGTGACACGATGAGTCTGGCGCTGACAGCCGCGCCCGCGCGGCCCGTTCCTCTGCCCACCCGCGCCCGCCGTGGCGCCCGAGCCGGCGAATTGCTGCTGGCCGATGTATTGGAACGCGAGGCGCGCGCGCCACAAGGGCGAATCGCCGTGGTGGTTCGCCTCTCCCGCCTGCCGCCGCCCGGTCCCCGCCCCTATCACCGCCGCGTTGCACGCGCCCTGCTGGAGGATTGCGCCCAGCGCCATGGTGGCCAGGTGCTGCAGCTTTCCGCCGGCGACCTGGTGCTGCTGGCGCCGGCCCCGCCCGCGCGCCAGGCCGATCCCTCTGGCAGCCCGCTCGCCCTGCCGGGCCTGATCACCCGGCTGCTGCACATGGACGAACAGGGCCCCGAACCCGCCGCCTTTGCCGTGACGCTCGCCGAAGGGGCCGCGCGGTTGCAGGCGCTGCTGGAGGATACCTCCGCCCCGCATCTGGAGGAGGAAGCCGTGGCACGCCCGCGCAACCCGTTTGCCGGCCGGCTTTCCCCCGGCTTTGCGCCGCTGGCGGCGGATGCCGTCTCCCGCCTGCTGTCCGGCAGCATGGCCGAGCTGCTGCAGCGCCGCGCCGTTGCGCGCCTGCCCAGCCGTGGCGAGCCTGCCGCGCTGATGCACACGGTGCACCAGATGCTGGCGGTGGATTCCGCCCAGCTTGCCGCCCGGCTGGCGCATCGCCCGGACGGGACCGCCCAGGCCGGGTCGGATCTGCCGCACGATCCCTGGCTGTCCCGGCATATCGAGGCCGAGCTGGGCCGGGCCGTGCTCGCGCTGCTGCGCCAGGCCTGGGGCAGTGGCACACCAACCGATGCCGCACCGCGGCCTGGGGTGCCGCCACTGCTGCTGCGCCTGCCGCTGGCGGTGCTGACCGGGGCGGAGTTCGCCGCCTTTGCCGCCCTGCCGCACGGCGCCAGCAAGCCCGCGATCGCGGTGGCCATTGCCGAGGCCGCAGCCGATGCCACTGCGTTTGCCGACGTGCGCGCCATGCTGCGCGATCTGGGGATGACGCTGGTGCTCGATGGCCTCACCCATCATGCCCTGGTGCTCGCCCGGCCAGAGATGCTGGAGCCCGATTTCGTGGCCCTGGCCTGGAGCACCGCCCTGCCGCGCCTGGCCGATGCAAGGCGTGAGGAAGTGGCCGAGGCCGTGGCCCGCATCGGGCCTGCGCGCCTGGTGCTGACCGGGGCGGACAGCGAGCCGGCGCTGCGCTGGGGCCGGGCGCTGGGCATCCAGCTGTTCCAGGGCACGCATGTGGACGCCATGCTGGCCGCCACGCGCCAGCTTTCCTGCCCACATGCCGCGATATGCGGCCTGCGCGCCTGCACGCAGCGCGCGATCGCCGCCACCGCCGTGGGGCGGGCCGGTTGCGCGCGGCCGGATCTACTCGACGGGCTTGGCGTAGCGGGGATGCTGCTGCAGGCCAGCGCCCACGGCCATGCGGGGCGTGGCCTGACATGACCGTGCTGGCACTGCCGCGCCACCTCTCGCCGCCGGCCGAGGAGGCCGCCGGCGCGCTGGAGGCATTGGTGCGCGAGGTGGTGGCCACCGGCACGCCGCGCCAGGCCCTGCTGCTGCGCCTGTCCCGCCTGCCACGGGCACTGCCGCATCATCTGCGCCTGGCGATGGAGGCGCTGGAGCCGCTGACGGCGGCCGACCGCGCCCGGATGTTCCTGCTGCCGAACGCCGACGTTGCCGTGGTGTGGCGCGGCCCCGCCGCCGCCCTGCTGGCCGAGACGCGCACCCGGCTGGCCATGCTGTTCGCCGGGGTCGACGATAGCGAGGCCGGTGCCCCTGCCCCGAAATCGGCGCTGGCCTTGCATCTCGGCCTGCCCGAGGAAGCCGACCTGCTGCTGGCCGCCGCCACCGCAAGCGTGCAGCCGCCGGCGCCCGCCGCCCCCGCGGCGCCGCGCGCGCCTCTCGACCCCGCCACGCTCGGCACGCTGGAGGAGGCGCTGGGCAGTGCCGACCTGTCGCGTTTCGCACGGCGCCGACCAGTGTGCTCGCTGGTGCCCGGGGAGGGCATGAAGCTCGCCTGGGAAAACCGCGTGCTCTCGCTGACGGAACTGGCGGACACGCTGGTGCCGGGCTTCGACCTGGAAGCCGCGCCCTGGCTGTTCCGGCGGCTGACGCGCATCCTGGACCTGCGCATGATGGCGCTGCTGTCGGCACCGCAGGAGCTGGACCGGGCGCGGCCCTTTGCGCTGCGGCTCAACATCGCCTCCATCCTGTCGCCGGCGTTCCTGCGCTTCGATGCCGCCCTGCCATCGCGCCTGCGCGGGCGGGTGGTGATCGCGCTGCGGCCGGAGGATGTGCTGGCCGATCCGCCGGCCTTCCTGTTCGCCCGCGGCTTTGCCCAGGCGCGCGGGTTCAGGCTGCTGCTGGGCGGGCTGACCAAGCTGCTGGCGCCGGCCTTCCCGGCGGAACCCGGCGGGTTCGACCACCTGGAACTGGCCTGGGAGCCCGTGCTGGCCGGCACCTCGCTGGCCCGGCTGGGGCTGCAGGCGGAGCGCATCGTGCTCTCCGGCGTGGATGGCGCGGCCGCACTGGACTGGGCACGCAGCCAGGCGATCCCGCTGGTGACGGGGCCGTTCGCCCGGCCCGCCTGATCCCAGGCCGGCGGCGGCGCGCACAGCAAAGAGTCGAGGCGCCCCTTGGCGCGGCCGCCGCACGCCCCTACACACCGCGGCCATGAGCGACGCCATCCGCGTGAGCGGCCTGACCAAGCGCTACGGGGAAACCCTGGCCGTCGACGACGTCTCCTTCGCCGCCGCGCGCGGGCAGACGATCGGGCTGCTGGGCGGCAACGGCGCGGGCAAGACCACCACCATCGCCATGCTGATGGGGCTGCTGATCCCCACGGCCGGCAGCATCCATGTGCTGGGCCACGACATGGCGCGCGACCGGTTCGCCGCCCTGGCGCGGATGAATTTTTCCTCGCCCTACGTGGCGCTCCCTGCCCGCCTGTCGGTGGCCGAGAACCTGCGCGTGTACGGCCATCTCTACGGCGTGCGCGGGCTGGAGGCGCGCATCCGCGAGGTGGCCGGCGAGCTTGACCTGCTGGACCTGCTGGAGCGGCCGGCCGGGCAGCTTTCCGCCGGGCAGAAGACGCGGGTGGCGCTGGCGAAATCGCTGATCAACCGGCCGGAGCTTCTGCTGCTCGATGAGCCGACCGCGAGCCTGGATCCCGATACCGGCGACATGGTGCGCAGCTGGCTGGAACGCTACCGGGCGGCGAGCGGCTGCACGATCCTGCTGGCGAGCCACAACATGGCCGAGGTGGAGCGCATGTGCTCGCACGTGGTGATGCTGAAGCAGGGGCGGATCGTGGACCAGGGAAGCCCAGGCGACCTGCTGTCGCGGTATGGGCGCGATGACCTGGAGGAGGTGTTCCTGGACATCGCGCGGAACCGGAGGGAAAGCATTTGAGCCTCTCCCTGCGCCGCATCTGGGGCCTGATGTATCGCCACCTGGCGCTGTATCGCCGCTCCTGGCCCAGGCTGCTGGAACTCACCTACTGGCCCACGCTGCAGATGTGCATCTGGGGCTTCACCTCCAGCTTCATCGCCAGCCGCATGGGCGTGGGCGGGCAGGTGGCGGCCGGGCTGCTGCTGGGCGGCGTGCTGCTGTGGGAGGTGGCGCTGCGCAGCCAGATGGGGGCGGCGATCTCCTTCCTGGAGGAGATCTGGTCGCGCAATCTCGGCCATGTGTTCGTCTCGCCGTTGCGGCCATGGGAGCTGGTGGCGGCGCTGATCGCGATGAGCGCCATCCGCATGACCATCGGCGTGCTGCCCGCGGTGCTGCTGGCCTGGGGGCTGTATGCCTTCAACCTGTTCGCGCTGGGGCCGGTGCTGATCCTGTTCACGATCAACCTGATGATGATGGGCTGGTGGATCGCGCTGGGCGTGATCTCCCTGATCCTGCGCCATGGCGCGGGGGCGGAGGCGCTGGCCTGGTCGGTGCTGTTCGGCATCACGCCCTTTGCCGCCGTGTTCTATCCCGTGAGCGTGCTGCCCGCCGTGCTGCAGCCGGTGGCGCTGGCCCTGCCGGCGGCGCATGTGTTCGAGGGCATGCGTGCGGCGCTCGATACCGGCGTGGTGCGTTGGGACCACCTGGCCTGGGCAGCGGCGCTGAACCTCGCCTGGGCCGCGGCGGCCGTGCTGCTGTTCGCCCGCCAGTTCCGCGTTGCGCGTGAGCGTGGCGCCCTGCTTTCGATCGGAGAGTGACGTCCATGAGCCGCCCCACCGCCTTCTGGCTGATCCGCCACGCCCTGGTGGAGGAGTCCGCGCGCGCCTTCCTGTATGGCAGCACCGACGTGCCGCTGTGCGAGACCACGCTGATGGACCAGGTGCCGATGTATGCCGCGCTGGCCAAGCGGCTGCCGCGGCCCGCTGCCTGGGGCTGCACCCCGCTGTCGCGCACGCGGCGCACGGCGGAGGCGATCTTTCGGGCCGGCTACCCGGCGCAGGAGATGTTCGTGGTCCCCGGGCTGATCGAGCAATCCATGGGCGAGTGGCACGGCACGCGGCACGCGGAACTGCCGGCGAAGCTGGCGGAGCCGGCACACCCGTTCTGGCCGCTCTCGGGCAGCGAGTGCCCGCCGGGCGGCGAGAGCATGGAGAGCGTGATCGCACGCGCCGGCGCGGCGATGGAGGAACTAGCCGTGCGCCACGCAGGCGAGGACGTGGTGATCGTGAGCCATGGCGGCGCCATCCGCGCGGTGGTGGCGCATGCGCTGGGCATCAGCGCCACCAACGCGCTGCATCTGTCGGTGGCCAATCTGGGCCTGACCCGGCTGGAGCGGGAGACGCAGGGCTGGCGCGTGGTGTGCGTGAACGAACTGCCGGGGTACTGATACCAACCGCCCGAAACGCCGACTCTTCCGGCGTTTCGGGCGGTTGGTATCGCGCGCCGGGCTGGCCGGTGGCGGCGCGCAAAGCAAAGAGGCATACCGGCCGCCGTCGACCGATTCTTCATCGGTCGACATCAAGGGCGGCTGGTATCGCGCGCCGGGCTGGCCGGTGGCGGCGCGCAAAGCAAAGAGGCATACCGGCCGCCGTCGACCGATTCTTCATCGGTCGACATCAAGGGCGGTTGGTATCGCGTGCCGGACTGGCCGGCGGCGGCGCGCAAAGCAAAGAGTCATACCGGCGCTACCGGGTCACTTCCGCGGCGGGCGGCTCCAGGCTGGCCATGAAGGCGGTGAGGTCCGCCATCGCGCCGGGGTCGGTGGCCGCCGATGGGGGCAGTGGCGGGGGCGCTGGCAGGGCGGGGGCGGGCTCCGCGCTCACCCGCGAGAAGGCGCGCAGGCCCAGCCGCCGTTCGATGGCACGATACAGCGCAGCGCGCGAGATTGGCTTGCTGACGTAGTCGTCCATCCCGGCCTTGAGATACTCTTCCCGGTGGCCGGCCAGCGCATTGGCTGTGAGGGCGATGATCGGCACCTCGCAATGCGGCGGCGGCAGGGCGCGAATGGCACGTGTGGCCTGCACGCCATCGAGCTTCGGCATCATTACGTCCATCAGCACGATGTCGAAGGCCTCGCGCTGCACCGCCGCCACGGCCTCCGCGCCGTCACCCACCAGGGTGAGGGAATGGCCATAGGGGGAGATGAAGCCGGAGAGCACCATGCGGTTGATCTCGTCGTCCTCGGCGGCGAGGATCCGCAGCGACACGTCCTCCTCCGGCAGCAGGGCGGATGGCTCCTCTGCCTCCGGTGCGGCATTGGCCTCTGGCGCGAGCGCCAGCGACAGCACAAGGGTGAAGGTGCTGCCTTCGCCCAGCCGGCTTTCCACCGCCACCTGCCCACCCATGATGCGGGCCAGTTCCTGCGCGATCGACAGGCCCAGCCCGGTGCCGCCGAAGCGGCGGGTGGAGGACGGGTCGGCCTGCATGAAGCGGGTGAACAGGCGGGCGATGGTCTGCTGGTCCATGCCGATGCCGGTATCGGCCACCGCGATGCGCAGTTCCACGCGCGGCGGGCCACCGGCCGGCGCCGGCACCGGCTCCTGGCAGGTGAGCATCAGGCGCACGCTGCCCTGGCTGGTGAACTTCACCGCGTTGGAGACGAGGTTCATCAGGATCTGGCGCAGCCGCACGGGATCGCCCATCACCGCGGGCGGCGGCACCGGCGGCAGCACGCAATGCATCGCCACGCCCTTCTCCTCCGCGGTCTGGCGCACCAGGGAGGCGACGTCTTCCATGAGGTCGGCGATCTGGCACGGCACCGCCTCCATCTGGATCGAGCCGACCTCCAGCTTGGAGTAGTCGAGAATGTCGTTCAGCACCGTCAGCAGGCTGTTGGCGGAGCGCAGGATGAGATCGACGTTGCGGCGCTGCGCGGGGTCGAGCCCGCTATGGCGCAGGATCTGGGCCATGCCGATCATGCCGTTCATCGGCGTGCGGATCTCGTGGCTCATATTGGCCAGGAAGTTGGACTTGGCACGCGTGGCCGACTCCGCCGCCACGCGTGCCATGCGTTCCGCGGCCTCCGCCTTCGCGGCGGCGGTCACGTCGCGTGCGCTGCCGCGGTAGCCGAGGAAGGTGCCGTCGGGGCCGAAGACCGGGCGCCCGGTGAAGCTGATGGATTGCTGGCCCTCCTCGGTGGTGAGGATGCAGCGCAGGCGGGCGAAGGCGCGGTGGCGATCCAGCATGGCACGGCGCGGGGCGATCTCCATTTCCGGGTCGTCATCGGTGAGGCGGTCGAGCCCGATCAGCGCCTGCACATGCTCGCCCTGCCCACCGGCCTCTGGGGCGCCGGCGGAGCGGAAGGTGAAGCGGTACTGCGCGTCGGTCTCCCAGTACCAGTCGCTGGCCGCGGCCAGGAAATCCTCGAAGCGCTGCTGGCTGGCCTCCAGCTTGCGCAGTGCCAGTTGCAGGTCCCGGGTGCGCCAGCCGGCCTCCAGCGCCACGCGGGCGCGCCAGCGAAAGAGCAGGCCAGCCACCGTGGTGGCGGCGGCGGTGGCGAGCACACCGAGCGCCAGCAGCAGCACGCTGCGCGGAAGCCCGGTGGGCACCTGCGCCGGCACGGCCACCACCGACCACAGGCGGTTGGCGGTATGGATGTCGCGATGGGCCTCGTCGGGCGCGCTCGGCACGCCCGCGAGCCAGGCATTGTCCATCAGGGCCGAGCGGTCGAGCAGCCCGAACTGAACGCCGGCTTCCTGCTCGATGGCGGCGGCCAGCAGCACCTGGGGCCGCATCACCGCCACCGCGTAGCGCCGCTTGCTGCCCGGTACGCGCGGCACCGCGCGCACCAGCAACACGCCTGCGCCACCATCGCCCAGCAGCACGCGCCCGGTCAGCACCGATTCTGTCGTGGCATCGGCCAGCGCCAGCACCGCGGTGAGGTCGGCCCGCGCGCCGAGATCCAGCCCCTCGACGCCGGCGGCGGCCCCGTTCGTCGCCAGCAGCCGCAGCCGCATGCCGGCGGAGTCCGGCTCCACGCCGGCCACGCCCAGCGCATCGAGCCCGCGCAGTTCGCGCTGCAGCTCCAGCGCGAATGGCTCGGCGATGGCATCGGTGGCCTCCGTGGTCCCCAACAGATGGGCCGACAGCGCCGCCACGGCGGCGCGGGCACCGCGCAGCTGCGCCTCCAGGTGCAGTGCCACGCTTTCCGCGCGCACCGCGAGCGCGGCCCGGCGCTCCTCCTGCTCCTCCTCGACCGTGGCGCGGTACAGCCCCCAGCTGGCAGCGAGCCCACCGAGCACCACCGCCGTTCCCAGCAGGAAGGCGAGCAGGCGGCCGAAGCGCGGGCGCAACACGGGCAGCATCTCAGCCCCACCCGCGGGCATGGTTGGAGAGCTTCGGCGTCGGCTCCACATGCAGGCTTTCGCGCAGCGGCGCGACGAAGGCGCCGACCTTGGCCATCAGCTCGGTGCCGGTCTTGCCGCCATCGCCGGTGAGGCCGGCCTTCACCACCATGCCGATGGCGGTGGCGATCACATGGATCGCACGGGCCAGCTCGGCATGAGAGGAAACACCATAGGCCCGCGCCTCGCCGGCCCGGCTCAGCAGCTCGTCGCCGATGGTGGCGAGCGAGGTGACGAGGTCCAGCCCGAAGGTGCCGGCCTGGCCGCGCATGTCGTGCAGCAGGCGGCGCAGGTGGCGGACGTTTTCGCGGTCGTCGTAGGCGGATTGCACGAAGCGGGCGGCCATCTCGCCCAGCATCACCAGGTCGGTCTCCAGCTTGATGCGGTAGCGCGCAGCGATTTCCGCCAGCACGCGGTCCGTCTCGGCTTCCGGCATCACCGCCTCGATGCGGCCGCCCAGCACGGCGCCGACCGCTTCGATCAGACGGGTGCCGGTGATCGGCTTGAACAGCCAGGCTTCGATGGGAAGGTCGCGCACGCCCTGGAGATGGTCGGGCGAGCCGGCGGTGAGCATGATGGCGCGGAAACGGGCGTTGGGCAGGGCGGCACGCGCCTGGGTGAGGAAGGCCAGGCCGTCCATCGCGTCCATCTGCATGTCGCAGATCACGATATCCACCGGATGCGCCGCCAGGAGTTCCAGGCCACGGGCACCGGAGCCCGCGGCCAGCACCCGGCGGCAGCCATGCCGCTCCAGCGCGGCGCGCACCACGGCACGCATGCTCGGGTCGTCATCCACCGTCAGGATGGTCTTTTTGCTCAGATCTTCAGACGGAACAGACACGGGAAGCCTCCGCGGGAGGCCTACCGTCGCTCCAAGATCCTCAACGAAGTCCTAATGACAATCCAGGGATGAGGATTCGTCCCGGCTGGCGAGAATTTGGCAGGAAGCTCCTATTCCGCCGCCATGGCCGGGGTCTCGCCCTCCACCATCGCCGCGGCGCGCTGGAGATCGACGGACAGCAGGCGGGAGACGCCGCGTTCCTGCATCGTCACGCCATACAGCCGGTCCATCCGCGCCATCGTCATGGGGTGGTGCGTCACCACCATGAAACGGGTTCCGGTCTCGCGCACCATGTCGTCCAGCAGCAGGCAGAAGCGCTCCACATTGGCATCGTCCAGCGGCGCGTCCACCTCGTCCAGCACGCAGACCGGGGCGGGGTTGCAGCGGAACACGGCGAAGATCAGCGACAGCGCCGTCAGCGCCTGCTCGCCGCCGGACAGCAGGGAAAGGGTGGAGAGCTTCTTGCCCGGCGGCTGGGCGTAGATTTCCAGGCCGGCTTCCAGCGGGTCGTCGGAGCCGACCAGGCCGAGATGGGCGCGGCCGCCGCCGAACATGCGGCTGAACAGCGTCTGGAAGTGCTTGTCCACCGCCTCGAACACCGCCGAGAGGCGCTCCCGGCCCTCGCGGTTCAGGTGGCCGATGGAGCCGCGCAGCTTGGCGATGGCGGTGGTGAGTTCGCCGCGTTCCTTGGCAATGAGATCGACCTGCTTGGTGATCTCCTCCGCCTCCACCTCGGCGCGGAGGTTCACCGGGCCCATCTCCTCGCGCTCCTTCTGCAGGCGCTCGAGCTTGCGGCGGGCCTTGTCTTCCACCGGCTGGCCGTCGGAAGGCCGGCCCTCGACGGGCGCGAACAGGTCGGCGGGCGGGTCCGGCAGGGCGGGGGTGGCGCCGAGGCGTTCCAGGATGCGTTCGGCCACCACGCCCCAGGCCTGCTCCGCCTGCGCGGCCTCACCTTCCACCCGCACCACGCGCTCGCGCGCGGCGGCCAGCGCGGCCTCGGCAGCGCGCGCAGTGCGGTCGCTGTGCAGGGCGCGGGTTTCGGCCTGGGTCAATGCGTCGGCGATGGCGCGGTGGGCGGCCTCGGCCTGCTCCAGCACGTCGATCGCCGCCGCCCAGCGTGTGGCAATCTCGTCCGGCGCGGCGGCGAGGCTGTCGCGTTCCTGCGTCGCGGCGGTGGCGCGGGCGCGCAAATCGGTCACACGGCCATCGGCATCCGCCGCGCGCATCGCCCAATCCTGGCGCTCCGTGGCGATCAGGCGGCGGCGATGGGCGCGGCCGCCGGCCTGGCGGATCAGCGTGTCGCGCTCGCTGCGGGCGGTGGTTTCGTCCTGGCGCAACCGGGCCAGGGTGGCGCGGGCCTGTTCCATGGCGGCGCGCCCGGCGGCGGGGTCGGGCAGGTCGGACAGCGCCTGGCGCGCCTGGGCAAGCTGGGCGCCGGCCTCCTGCTCCTCGGTGGCGAGGCGGGCGGATTGCTCCTCCACCGCGGCGAGCTTGGCGGAGGTATCGGCGGCCTGGGCGGAAAGCTGGCGGGCGGTGGCGGCGGCCTGTTCCACCGCCTGCTCGGCAGCCCGGCGCTCGGCGCGGGCCTGGTGCTCGGCGGCGTTGGCGCTGCGTTCGGCGGCCTCGGCCTCGGCACGAAGGGAGCGTTCCGCCTGCTCGGCCTGCTGGCGGGCAGATTGCTCGGCACGCTGGGCGTCGGCGCGGGCCGTCTGGGCCTGGGCTTCGGCGGTCTGGCGGGCGCTGCGGTCGGCCTGCTCGGCGGCTTGCAGCCGGGCGGTGGCGGCGGTGGCGGCTTCGGTGGCGCTGGCGAGGTTGGTGCGCAGGCCGGCGAGGCGGTTGCGCTGCTGCAGGCGGATGGCGGCGGCGGTGGGGGTGCCGGCCTTGATCGTGTAGCCATCCCAGCGCCACACGGCACCCTGGCGGGAGACGAGCATCTGGCCCGGTGCCAGCGCGGGCTGGGCGGCGGCACCCTGCTCATCGGTCTCCACCAGGCCGATCTGGGACAGCGCACGCGCCAGCGCGGCCGGCGCCTTCACCAACGCGGCGAGGGCCTGCACCGGCAGCGCAGCGGAACCGGACAGCGGCGGCAATTCGCGCCAGTGGCGGGCCGCAGCGGTATCGGCAGCGGACTCCAACTCCTCGCCCAGCGCGGCGCCGAGGGCGGCTTCCAGCCCGGCGGGAACCTCCAGCTGGTCCACCATGCGTGGCCATTTTTCGCCGTCGCGCACGCCCAGCACCTCGGCCAGCGCCTGCACCTCGGCGGCGACGCGGGCCCGGGCGGAACCGGCGGCAGAGGCGGCGGCACGCGCCTCGGAGAGCTCCGCCTGTGCGGATGTACGCAGCTGTTCGGCCGCTTCCAGCGCAGCGGCGCGGGCGCGGGCAGCTTCGGCCAAAGCGGCATCGCGGGCGGCGCCAATGCCACGCAGCCCCTCCGTGCGAGCCTTCGTGGCCTGCTCCAGCGCGGCGGCGCGGGCCTGCTCGGCGGCGGCGAGCGCGGCGGCGGCGGCTTCCACGCGGGCCGTGGCGGCCTCCTGCGCGGCGCGGGCCTGTTCCAGCCGCGCGGGATCAACGCGCAGGCCGGCCAGGCGCGCGGCCTCCGTTTCCAGGCGCGTGCGCTGGTCCATCAGGCGGCGGGCGCGCTGCTCGGCCTGGGCCAGCGCCTCCGACAGGGCGCGATGGCGGGCGGCGAGGTCGGCGGCGTGCTCGGTAGCGCGATTGGCCTCCGCCTCCGCCGTGCGCACGGCATCTTCCAGCTCGGCGGCGCGGGTCTCGGCGGCGGCAAGCCGAGGCGGGTGGGCTGCTTCCTCCTCGGCGAGGCGGGCATCCTCCCCGGCGAGGCGTTCCACCGCGGCGGTGGCGTCGCGCTGCTGGGTGGTGGCGTGGGCGAGATCGCGCTCGATCGTCTCCAGCCGCGCGGCGGCGCCGGACAGCGCCTCGCGGGCGCGGGATTCCTCGGCGGCGAGCTGCTCGCCGGCGATGCGGTGGCGTTCCAGCCCGGTGCGCGCCTCGCCTTCGCGGGAGCGCAGTTCCGGCAGGGCGGCGGCATCGGTGGCGGCCTGTGCGGCGGCGGCGGCGGTGGCCACGGTGGCCTCGGCCACGGCGGAACCCGCCGCATGCATGGCGGCCTGCGCCACCTCGCGCACCCTGTCCACCCGCGCGCGCTGGATCGCCAGCAGCTCGGCCTCCGCCGCGCGCACCAGGCCGGAGATGGCGCGGTAGCGATTGGCCTGCCGCACCTGGCGCTTCAGTGATTCAAGCTGGCCTTCCAGCTGGCCGCGGAGGTCCTCGGCACGGGCGAGATTGTTCTCGGCGGCCCGCAGCTTCAGCTCCGCCTCATGCCGGCGGGAATGCAGGCCGGTGATCCCCGCCGCCTCCTCCAGCAACTGGCGGCGCTCATCCGGCTTGGCGTTGACCAGCGCGCCAACACGGCCCTGGCTCACGAGCCCGGAGGAATGCGCACCGGTGGCAAGGTCGTTGAACAGCGTCTGCACGTCGCGCGCCCGCGCTTCGCGGCCGTTGATGCGGTACTGGCTGCCATTGCCGCGCTCGATCTTGCGGCTGATCTCCAGCTCCGGCGCCTCATGGAAGGGCGGCGGGGCGATGCCGGCCGTTTCTTCCAGATAGAGCGTTACCTCGGCGAGGTTGCGCGAGGCGCGGGCGGCGGTGCCGGCGAAGATCACGTCGTCCATCTCGCCGCCGCGCAGGGATTTGGCCGAGGTCTCCCCCATCGCCCAGCGCAGCGCCTCCACCACGTTGGACTTGCCGCAGCCATTCGGCCCGACCACGCCGGTGAGCCCTGGCAGGATATGCACCACGGCCGGCTCGGCGAAGCTCTTGAACCCGGCGATGCGCAGGCGGCTGAAGCTCACAGGCAATGCGGTGGTTCCCAAGGCAATGTCCCGCGGGCGGGGCGCCCGCGGGGTTGGCCGACCCTATCCTGCGGCCTGCTGCACGAGTCGCGCGAAGTCTGAATACGGGCGGGCGCCGGCCGCCTTCTGGTTCTGCTGGGCCGGGCCGCTGAAGACGAAGCTGGGCGTCGAGTCGATGCCGTAGATGCGCGACGAATCATCGCGCGCCTTCAGCAGGGCGGCGCGCGTGGCCTCATCCGCCACCGCGGCATCGAAGGCGGCGCGGGAGAGGCCGGCGAGGGCCGCCATCTTGGCCAGCTCGTCCGTGGTGTTCACGCCGCGGGCGAAGGCCCAGCGATCCTGGGAGGCGAGCAGGGCCGACACGAACGGATCGTAGCTCGCCGCCGGCAGATGGCGGGCCACCACGGCGGCGGTCAGCGCCACCTGGTCCAGCGGGAAATCGTGGAAGACGAAGCGTATCTTGCCGGTCTCGACCAGCTCCTTCTTCACCTGCGGCATGGTGTCGCGGTGGAAGGCGGCGCAGTGGCTGCAGGTGAGCGAGAAGAACTCCCGCACCACCACGGGGGCATCGGCGCGGCCAATGGCACGCTCGCCCATGATGCCCTCGGCCGTGGCAGCGGGCGCCGGGGCAGAACCACCGCCGGGCGGCGGGGCGGCCACGGTCTGGTCTGGCCTGCGGGCGTACCACAGCCCGCCAGCGGCGGCCGAAACCACCACGCCTGCCCCAATTCCTAGTAGTACACGCCGTGAAAACGCCATTGGAACCTCTATATGTAGTGTTCTAGCGCGCTGCCGCGCCCACGTCCAGACTCGCCACCGAACCGGGCCAGTCTAGCTTCCCCGGCTCGCCAGCACAGCCCGGCCCAGCGCCTCCAGCGCATCGCGCAGCTCGCCTTCCGGCAGGCCTTCCACCGCGGCGCGGGCCTTGGCCACGGCGGCCGGGCGCGGCGGGCGCGGGGCCGGGCGCAGCGCCGGGGCATCCTGCACGAAGCGCAGCCGGGTGACGGTGATCTTGCCCAGATGGCGGTTGATGCGCTCGATCAGCTGCGGCGCCAAATGCTGCAGCTCCATCGCCATCGGGCCGGAACAGGCGATGGCCAGGGTGCCGGAGAACAGCTTGCGCGGCACGCTCACGGCCGCGATCGCCGGGCCCATGATCGCCTCCCAATCCGCCAGCACCTGCGCCGTGGCCGGCGCGCGCTTGCCGAAGGCCGGCTTCACCAGCCCCGGCACCAGCGCACCCACGGCGCGCGGGCCATAGACGTGCCGGCCAGCCACCGGCTTGTCGCTGTCGTCCTCTGTCGCCATACCCCTGGAATGCCCCGCGCTGCTGCCTTGCTGACCTGGTACGACCGCCATCGCCGCGCCATGCCCTGGCGCGCCCTGCCGGGCGAAATTCCCGACCCGTACCGCGTCTGGCTCAGCGAGATCATGCTGCAGCAGACAACGGTGGCGGCGGTGGCACCCTACTACGAACGCTTCCTGGCGCGCTTTCCCGAGGTGCAGGCCCTGGCCCGCGCGGAGGAGGAGGCGGTCATGCAGGCCTGGGCGGGGCTGGGCTACTACGCCCGCGCCCGCAACCTGCACGCCTGCGCCAAGGCGGTGGCGGCCGCCGGCGCCTTCCCCACCACGCTGGAGGGGCTGCAGGCACTGCCGGGCATCGGGCCCTACACGGCGGCGGCCATCGGCTCCATCGCCTTCGCCATCCCGGTAGTCCCTGTGGACGGCAATGTGGAGCGGGTAACGTCGCGCATCTTCGCCATCGCGGCGCCACTGCCGGCGGGCAAGCCGGCAATTGCCGCCGCCGCGCAGCGCCTGGGCGACGACCAGGATGCCCGCGCCCGCCCGTCCGATTTCACCCAGGCGCTGTTCGACCTCGGCGCCACGATCTGCACGCCCACCTCGCCGGCCTGCGTGCTGTGCCCGTGGCAGGAAGGCTGCGCCGCCCGCGCGCAGGGCATCGCGGCGGAACTGCCGCGCAAGGCGCCGAAGAAGGCCCGCCCGCTGCGCCACGGCGCCCATTTCTGGCTGACGGACGCACAAGGCCGCGTGCTGCTGCGCCGCCGCCCGCCGCGCGGCCTGCTCGGCGGCATGACGGAACTGCCCGGCACGCCCTGGCGCGACACGCCCTGGCCGGAGGCCGACGCACTGGCCCATGCGCCGCAACTCGCCCACTGGCGCCCGGCGGGCACGGCCAGCCACGGCTTCACCCATTTCGAACTGGCGATCACGCTCTACGCCGCCGAGGTGCCGTCGATCAGCGGCGAGGGCTTCCTGCGCCCCGCCGACGCCCTGGCCGGGGAGGCGCTGCCCTCGGTAATGCGCAAATGCCTCGCCGCGATGGGCGTGGCTTAAACCAGGCCTTGATGACCTCCACCTGTTCGGGAAGGCAAGGCTGGGCTCTGCCCAGACCCGCTCCGTTGCGCGCCTCCGCGCGACGGGCCGAGCCGTTGGATCGCGCTTTGCCGAACTGTCGATCACGCGATCCAGGAAGGCTGCGCCATGGGCGTCGCCCTTCTTGATGGTGTCCACGCCGGCGCGCCGGAGCATCTGCGGCACATTGCCCTCCAGGATGATGCGAGGCGGCCCGCCTTCCTCTTCTGGAGGGTGTACATCCAAATGCTTGATGCGGTTGCGGGCGTCCTCGCGCAGATTGGGGGCTGTCGCGTCGGCAACCCTGCGCAAACGCCGCGCCTCGGACACTCCCAGACCGCCGAACTTCGATGTCCATCGGTAGAACGTCGCCGGGCTGATCCCATGGCGACGGCAAACCTCAGCCGTCGCCATGCCAGCTTCCTGCTCCTTCAAAACCGAGATGATCTGCTCTTCGCTGCGCCCGCTGCGTTTCATTGCGTCCGACTCCCTTGCATCGGGCTCCCTGGCGTCGGACTCTCTCCAAAGCCGCATACATCCCACCGGAGCACGTCATGCTCTATCCCGCCGTGTTTCCATTCTACCAGCGGGTGGGTGACGTAATCGCCGCGGTGGGGATCGTCGCGGGCCCAGCCCCCTCGGCCTGGGCGGTGTCCAGAGACGCCAGACAAGCCAGCTTCGGGCCGTTGCTGATGGCGCCATATGCCGGCATCTGCATCTAGAGCTCCGGCAGGAGGTGGTGACCAGCCTGGCCAGATACACCATTGCCGGGGTCGACCGAAGCTTCATTGGGGCGGTCTTCTCGGTCGCGGGGCTGACCATCGTCGCGTTCGGCGCCGGTCGTCTGGGCGTGCCACCGCCTGTTTGGTCAAGATGCCCGCCTGGACCCAGGACGGGCTTGTCGGGATGACGGGATCGCGCCCTGTAAGGAACGATGGATACGCCAGGCGGCAGCCAAAGCTATCGAGTTCTCCTACACCTTGCGGTAATGGGTTGCAGCATGGATCGACGGCAGAAAATTCTCGAGCATATCCGCCCCGGCATGCGGGGTATCGAGATCGGCCCCTTCTTCGCCCCGCTGCTGCCCAAGGCTGATGGCTGGGATGTCCAGGTACTGGATGTCTATAACGCCGACCAATTGCGGGAACGGGCGGCGGCGGACCCAGGCATCGCGCCGGCCGCCATCGCGCGGATCGAGACGGTGGACCTGCTGGGCCCCGCGCACCGGCTGGCGGAACTAGCCGGGGCCGCCGGCTATGCGCCGCACAGCTTCGACTTCGTGCTGTCGTCCCACAATTTCGAGCATCTGCCCGACCCGCTGCGCTTCCTGCAGGCGGTGCAGCAGGTGCTGAAGCCGGGTGGCGTGCTTTCCATGGTACTGCCCGACAAGCGCTTCTGCTTCGACATGCTGCGGCCGCGCAGCACGCTGGGCGAAGTGCTGGAGGCGTATTTCGAGCGGCGCGAGCAGCCAACGCTGCGCCAACACTTCGACATGGTGGTGGATTTCGTGACCCTCGCCCCCGCCGCGCCGGAGGGGCCATCGGCAGACGATCCGTTGCGGAGTGGCGCGCCGCACGAGATCCTCCAGGAAGCCTTCGGGGGCTGGGTGCGCGCGCTCAAGGCGGCCAGCCGCCCTTATTCGGATGTTCATTGCTGGACCTTCACGCCGACCTCGGCGGAACTGCTCCTGCGCGACCTCCGCTTCCTCGACCTCATCGACCTCGACATCGCTTCCTGCAGCGACACTGAGGGATACGAGTTCCTCGTGCATCTACGGAATGCCCCGGATGCGGCGCCGATGACGCGAGCCGAGCACTACCCGCTGCGGCGCCAGCTGTTCGCCCGGCTGGCGGCGGAGCAGGATGCCTTCGGCGAGCGCACCGCGGCCGGCGGGCCGGCGGGCAAAATGACGGCACCCGGGTCCCCTGCATCCCTCGCCGGCCACCCGACCCGGCGGGGATGACCGGGAGCGTCCACATGGATCGGCGGCAGCGTATCCTCCAGCACATCCTGCCCGGCATGAAGGGCATCGAAATCGGCCCCTATCATGCCCCGCTGCTGCCCAGGTCGGCGGGTTGGGATGTGCTGGTGCTGGATGTCCAGGACGCCGACAGGCTGCGGGCGCGGGCGGCGAAGGACCCCGCCATAACCCCGCAGGGCGTTGCCAGCATCGAACCGGTGGACCTGCTGGGCCCGGCGCACCGGATGGCCGAGATGGCGGCCGCCGCGGGCCATGCACCAGGCAGCTTCGACTTCGTCGTGTCCTCCCACAATTTCGAGCATCTGCCCGACCCGTTGCGCTTCCTCCAGGCGGCGCAGCAGGTGCTGAAGCCCGGCGGCGTGCTTGCCATGGCCGTACCGGACAAGCGCTGCTGCTTCGACCTGCTGCGGCCGCGCAGCACGCTGGGCGCGATCCTCGAAGCCTATTTCGAGGCGCGGCAACAGCCGGGCTTCCGGCAGCAATTCGAAGGCCTCGCCGAATGCGTGGCGCTGGTGCCGGGTGCGCCCGCGGCGGCGCCGGGCGAGGACGCGCTGCGCGGCGGCCAGGTCCGTGAGCTCCTCCAGGAGCTGCTGCTGGCCTGGCGGCAGCGCATCGCGGCCGGCTCGATGCCCTATCGCGATGCGCATTGCTGGACCTTCACGCCGGCCTCGGCGGAACTGATCCTGCGCGACCTCCACTTCCTCCGCCTGATCGAACTCGAGCTGCTGTCGTGCAGCGCGACATCGGGGGGCGAGTTCTACCTTCACCTGCGCCATGCGCCCGGCGCTCCGGCGGCATCGCGCGCCGACCATTACGCGCAACGGCGGCAAGTGTTGCGGCGCATCGCGACGGAGGAGGACGCCTATGGCAGTCTCACCGCAGCCAAGGCGGTGCGGCAGAGTGAGCGGCGGCCGCTCGCGTCCTGGGGGTCCTGAGATGTCTCGGCGGCCGGCACCGCTTGTGGCAGGCAGGACCGGATCGTCGACGCCTCCTCGCCCGGCAGGCCAACGGGATGGCGTCGCAGCGGCGCCGGTTTGACGACGGGAAAGCCGAGGCGCCGGACCAGGCAGCGGCCAGGGCATGCGCCGGGTTCAGCGGCCAGCACAGCCACCGCCTTCTGCCCGCGTGCCAGCACGAAGCAGCTCTGCATGTGATGTCCACCCTGGGCGCTCTCGGTCATGCCGAAAACGCCATCGCCGGCCGCGCAGGGTGGCGAAGATCGGCGCCATGGAGATGAAGACCACGGCGAGGCCGGCGTCCCGGTGGCGGGCCAGCTGCCGCAGCACCATGGCCGAGACCACCCCATGGCCGAGACCACCCCATGGCGGTCGAAGTGCCAGTACAGCGCCACGCTGCGCGCCCCCGGCCTCCCGTCGCAGGATCGGGCCGCGGCGCCGCGCATATGCAGGGCTTCGCTGCCGCTGGTCCGTGCCTCGGTCTATTTCCGCAACACGCAATAGAACTCGATGCTGTCATCCGCTGCCGGGCGCATCCACCGGCCCGAGAATGGCGCGATCGTCCCGACCACATTGTCGATCATCGCGGCGAAGCTGGCGTGGGTCCAGACATGCATGTGGATCGAGTAGCCGGCGCGGAATTCGTCCATCCAGCTGGTTCCGCGCTCGGTGAGCAGGCCCTCGAAGCCTTCCGCCAGCTCGAAGAACTCCCGGTAATGGTCCTGGTCGCGCAGCGAGCTGGGGTGCGCATGGTCGAGCAGCAGGTGGTCCAGGCTCGTTTCCGGGCGCCGGCGGTCGAAGGTCCGGGTCTTTTCCGGCACCGCGAGCACGAGATGCCCGCCCGGCCGCAGGGCGCGGTGGCACGCCAGGATGGTGCCGATCGGGTTGCGCAGATGTTCGATGACGTGGCTGGCGATGATGAAGTCGAGGCTTTCCGCCGCCAGGGCATCCGGCTTATCCAGGTCGATCCGCCGTGCCGGGTCGACCAGCCCATGCGCCTGCTGGCCCGGGTAGAGGCCTTCGAGCAGCTCCTCGTAGCCCAGGACGTCGGCGTAGCTCACCAGGGCATGCAGCGGCACCGGAAACGGGCTGGCCGCCGCCCCGAATTCGATGCCTTCGCCCGCGAGCTGCGACGTGGCCCATTGCCGCGCCTCGCCCACCGTGCGCGGCTGCAGCGCCTCGAACGCCGCCAGGGGCAGGCTGCGGCCCAGCGGCTGCGCCGGCACGCAGGACAGCAGCACCCGATCGTCCACGGCGACGACGTCCTCGGGGAAGCGGTAGCCATGGGCAGTGAGGCATTCGGCGTTGGGCACCGGATGCCGGCGCCCGCCGCGCAGCAGCAGCACCAGGTTGCCGAAGACCGGCCCGTGCGAGCAGACCGGCACGGCGTGCTGGCGTGGATCGTCCCGCCGCGGCAGTCCCATGGCGTCGGTGGTTGCCGCGTGGCGGCCTTCCCGCGCCAGCACGAAGCTGCGCCAATGGGCGATCTCCAGCCGGCTGAGCTCGAGGAAGCGAATCAGGTCTTCCCGGTATGCGTCCGCCAGCGCCGCCAGCGCCTCCGGTTCGGCCAGCCCCGTCGAGGCGCCGGCGTTCAGCCGCTGCGGCGTGACGGGGCCGCCGGGTTCGGCGACGCCGGCGAAGCGGGCGATGCGGGCCAGGGTCTCGTCCGGCTGGCCGACCACGTCCTCGAAGCGGAGCAGCAGCAGCTGTTCGCGGGGGAACAGGGCGAGCGCCGCCTCCAGCTGCGCCCCGTAGAGGCCGCGGCGACGATAGGCGAACTGGCGCAGGCCCCCCCCCGCGCCGGCGCAGCGCGCATCCTCCGCCGCCAGGGCACCGGCGAAGCCGAGCGGCTCCACCCCGCGGGCCCGCTCCATCCGCCAGGCCGATACGGCCCGTTCCACCGGGTCGCGGAACACCAGCACCAGCTTCATGGCCGGGTTGTAGTCCCGCACCCGCGCCAGGGCGCCGGGCCAGAACAGGGTGGCCGGGGTGCTTTCGAACCAGGTGGCGTCGGCCGGCGCGCCGGCGAAGGCGGCGTGCAGCGGCGCGTAGTCCGGCTGCCGCCAATCCGTGGCGGCGTCGTCGTCGAAGAAGTGCAGCTCCTTCCGCCCCACCGGCCCGGCCAGGCCGGGCAGGGTGCTGAGCATGCCGTGCAGCGTGGTCGTGGCGGCCTTCTGCACCCCCGCGACCAGCAGGCCGAGCCGCTTCATCGGCGTACAGCCCGGGCCGGCGTCATGTCTCCACCTGCCGGCGGATGGCCTCGTGGATCCGCTCCAGCGGCGCGTCCCAGCCGGCATGACCCGCCGCGATGGTGCGCAGGCCCGCCTCGGCGAGGCGGTCGCGCAGCTCGGGCGCCTCGATCAACCGGGTCACCGCGTCGGCGATGCTGCTGCGGGTCATTTCGCACAACAGGCTGTTCTCGTAGTCCTGCAGCAGCCAGCCGGTGTGGCTGTTGCGGTTGGTCACCACCGCGGCCCCGCATGCCATGAGTTCCAGCGGCAGGTAGGAGGGATGCCGCGTCGCCATGGCCACCAGGCCAGCATCCATGGCGCGATACAGCCGCGCCGTTTCCGTATAGGTCAGCAGGCCGAGATTCTCGACGATGCCGTCGAGGCCCCAGGTGGCGGTGTCCCAGGCCTGCCCCGCCGTCACCACCTGCAGCGCGCTGCCATGGCGCCGCTTGAGGTCGATCAGCGCCGCGGCGATCGCCTCGAAGCAGTTGCGCGGCGTACCAGGACGCGCATAGCAGAACAGGCGAAAGGGTTCATTGTCGCGCCTGGGGCGGCGGTCCGTGGCATGGAAGACCTGCTGGTCGACCGCCGGCAGGAACACATCCGCCGTACCGCCGAGCCGCACATAGGATTCTGCGAGCGACGGCGTGTTGCAGAGCGCGTGGTAGCCGAAGCGATAGGTTGCCTCCGCCAGGCAGCTGACGGCGCCGGCCGGGTAGAAGTCAGGCTCCCAGTCCTGGACGAAATAGAATTTGCGCCGCGCTCCGCCGAAGCGCAGCAGCGGATAGGCGGTGGTCCACAGCGTGCAGACCGCCGCATCGACCGGGCCGGCGCTGTCCGGCACGCCACCCGCGTCGCTACCGAGGACACGCGCATGCGCCAGCGCCGGGAAGGCCTGGGCGATGCGGCCGGCAATCGCGCCGGTCTCCTCGCACCCCTGCACCACGAAGCATTGTTCAACGCCGTGCATCCGCTGCAGGTGGTCGGCCGCCCGCAGGATGGTGTGGATGCCCCCGTAATAGGGCGTGGCGAATTCTGGCACGATCCAGAGCATGCGCCGCAGCGGCCGGGCGGGGCGGGTCATGCAGCCGCAGATCGATGCGGAGATCTCCTCCTCCGTCGCATCATAGGCCGAGACGCAGTAGCGCGCCTCGTCACCAGGCAGTGCTGGCCCGGCCGATGGCGGCGGCAAGGCCGCGGCGATGCGCGGCGCGCCCGCCTTCCGCGCCGCGTCCAGCCGCGGGCTGATGAAGCGGTCTCCGTGCGGCAGGGCCGCGCGCACGGCGGTGGGGTCGATGCCGCCGTTGAAGGCGGCCAGCTCGAAGCGGCTCGGCAAGCCTTGCGCCGAGGTGAAGCTGGCATTGGGGTTCAGCAGGATGCGCCCACGCGGCAGCAAGCGAAGACAGAAGGCAAGGTCGCCCCGCAGCCCGGCGGCCTGAAGCGACAACCCGCCGCCCGCCTGCCAGGTTTCCCGCCGGAAGGCCATGGCGCCCCCGGCCACGGCCGCCATGTTGCGATACCAAAGGCAGCAGCCGGCTTCGCCATTGTAGTGGCGTTCCTCACCACGGAAGGCCGGCCAGGCCGCGCCATCCTGGAAGAACACGCCATGGTCGAGGATGCGCCCGCCGGGGTCGAGCACCTGTCCACCGACGATGGCAATGGCGGGGTTGCCCAAGGGGCCGGCCAGTTCCGCCAGGGCCTGGTCGTCCCGCGGGGCAAAATCCGCATCGACCAGCAGGATGATGTCGCCGGCATCGTGCCGCAACGCCTCATCCACCGCCCGGGCCGGATCGGGCCCTTCGGCCACCACCAGCGCTGCGCCCAGCCGCGCCGCAGCCTGGCGGAGCAGCGGATTCGGCGGGCCGCCGACGGCAATCAGCGTGATCGCGCCGTCGGGCAGCGGGCCCCAGTCGATCCGGATCAGCGGGCCTTCATGCCGCGGGCTGGCCGCGGGCCAGCCCGCGCGCGACAGGTATTTGCGCAGTGTCCTGAGCTGCCCTTCCAGCGCATAGGGCTTCACCGCGCTGCCCCCGACCGAGACCGAGGTCTCAATCATCCGCCAGTGGTAGAGGATGCGCGGTACATGGACCACGCGCCCGCCCAGGGGAATGGCGCGCAGGAACAAGTCCCAGTACTGCGCGCCATCGGTATCGGGGTCGCAGCCGCCAATCTCGCGCAGCCGTGCCGTCGGCATGGCGCAGACATGGGTGAGGTAGTTGGCGTTCAGCATGATGTCGGGCGACCAGCTTGGCTTCAGCAGCGGGCTGCTGGGCCGGGTGCCGGCGCGGTCGATCATGTCCTTGTCCGAATAGACGAAATCGGCCTCGGGCGTGGCCTCCAGCGCCTGGGCGATCTCGGCCAGCGCATCCGCCGTCAGCAGGTCGTCATGGTCGAGGAGGACCACCCACTCCCCCTCCGCGAGTTCGAGCGCGGCATTGGTGTTGCGCGCGATTCCGCCGTTGCCGGGCAGGATGGTGAGCGCGATCCGCGGGTCCCGCCGCTGCGCAGCCCTGGCCGTGTCGATCAACGGTGCCGCGTTGGCCCCGGTATCGACGATGGCAAGGCAGAGTTGCCAGCGTGAATAGGTCTGCGCGGCGACCGAGCGGATCATCGCATCGAAAACATCCAGCGGCGGCTGATACACCGGGACGACGATGCTGAACCGCAGCTGTTCGCAGGTGTTGCGGGCCATCCGCTGGCGCAGGCTGGCGCTGTCCCCGGCCGCCGCGGGCGCGGGAAGCGCGGCGGGTGCCTGCGGCCATTGCGTGCGCACTGCCGGGCCGCCCCGCGCCGGCCCGAACTGCGCCGGCCCGAACTGCGCCAAGTGATCCTGCAGCATCCTGGCGCTGGCGACTGACCCGGCCGGCAGGATGCCGGCCCAGGAGAGGGCTTCCGGTGCCTGCAGCGGGTTATCGCGGACGAACTCTGCCTTGAGGAATGGAAACCCGGTTCGGCGCAGCAGCAGGCCAGCGAAATGGTGCGTGGGATTGAGCGGGTGATTCAGCAGCAGGCGCCGCAGCGCAAAGGGGTCCTTGGCGCAGCGCGCTGCCCGCATCCGGAGCAGCGGCCCGAATGCCGCCATCACCGGCGCCCGTTCTTCCGGATGTGCGACGAACAAGCCCTCCAACTGCGCATAGGGCCAGAGCGCGGCAACCAAATGGCCACGGGTCTGCATCGCGCGCGTCAGCGCAATCTCGAACTGGGCGATCAGCGCGCCCTTGCGGTTGGTCAGCCAGCGCGACGCCAGGAAGGCGCGCAGGTCACGGATCGCCGCCGCGCCACGGAACAGCATCAAGTAGGATTGCAGGTGCGGCCGATGCTGCACCCCTTCCGTCAGCCCGAAGACCCCATCGCCCGACGCGCGCAACCGGCCGAACATCTCCTCCAGCGGCCGCAACGGACCCAGCACTGAATCGTTCACAAGAAGCAGTTCGTCGACATCGGTGCCGTCGGGATAATATTCCGCCAGAATGTCGGACCAAGCGCCAAAGTCGCGTGCCAGGTTGGTGCGCAGCACGGCCAGTTCTGCCAACTGGCGCACCTGGCGCCACGCTTCTTCATCCAAGTGCGGGGCGTTGGAGACGAAGGCGATCCTGAACCCCTGCCGCGCATATTCCTGCAACTGCAGCAGCACCATGTCCGACACCCGACCGGAAGGCGCATAGTGCACGTAGATCGCCAGCGAGCGCGAGACGGATGGCAGCACCCCGGACTCGACTCGCAGGATACGCGACGACGGTTTCGCGGCGTTGGCGGCAATCTCTCCGACCAGGGCGGCTGCACGCCCCGGCAGCGCACGGGCGAAGCCAATGGTCTTGCGCGCCAGGTCACCCGCAAAGCGCAACCGTCCGACGGAGGTGCGTCGGAAGGGCTGATCGAGGATCTCCTGCATCAGGCCTGGCGAGCCATGGCCGATACCCCGCGTATCCCAGAGTGGCGACAACGCCGCCACGTCCAGCGCTGGCTACACATGCTTCATGGCCTCCACATCCGCCTAACCGGGCAGTTTAGGTGTTGACGGAGGAAAGCACAAAAATCGTGATCCACCGGCATGGCGCGCCGAGGCGCCGGAACGACCCTCGCCACGCCAGTCAGCAGGCCGCTTCGCCCAGCGCCGCCGCCGGAAAGGCTTCGGGCTGCAGTCCGTTCAGCAGCCATTCGTACAGCGCCATCACCGTGCCCGGCCGATCGTCGGGGGACGCCGCATGATGGTGCCGGCGATCGTCGCGCAGCAGGGCATCCACTTCCAGCGCCATGGTGCGCGGCGATGCCGCGCGGGCCAGGCCGAGGGATCGTGCCAGCGGCAGCACAAAGCGCGACTTCTCCCGCAGCAGCACATCGTAACTGGTGGCGATACGGAATCGTCCGCGCGTATGGCGTTCGGCGTCCAGGTAGCTGCGCAGCCAGAGCCGCAGCGCCGCAGGTGGCGGCATGCCGTTGCGCACGGCCAGCGACGCGGCGACCTCCGCCGGATGGCGGATCGCCAGCACATGGCGCAGGTCGAGCCCGCGTTCGGCCGCCAAGTCATCCCACAGCGGCAGCAGCCGGCACAGCCGTGGATCCTTGATCAGCAAGGGGCCTGGACCCGGCAGGTCCTGCCGCAGCAGGGTCCACAGACGGTGCCGGAACCGGCTTTCCCGGATGATGTCCCGCTGCGCCTCCGTCCAGCCCCCCGCATCATCCCAAGCACTCTGCGCGGCGGCCAGTACTTCATCGTGCAGGCTGACGATGCGTTCCGATTCGAAGAAGCCGTCCCTGTTGTCGGGCTGGGGCATCAGCAGGTCGCGGGGCAGCCTGGCGCCGGTCCTGGCCAGTGCGCCCGTCAGCGCCGAGGTGCCGCTACGGTGGACGCCCATCACCAGGATCACGCACCGATTGCCGATGCCCTGCCCCAGCATCACGCTGGTGCCCCGCCATGGCGTTGCGCGGGCCGCAACGCGGGCAGCGCCGATGGCGCGATGGTATCCCCGCCTTCGTCCTCGGCAATAGCGAGCGTCGTGGCGAAGTCCGGGTAGAATACCCGGACCAGCGGGAGGAGGGGACGCAGGGCGCGCGCCAGCGGCCGCAGCGGCACCGAGGCGTAGCGCGTCCTCGCATCATAGGGCTGGCGGGGACGCGACGGCGCATGCACAACACCCGAAATCTGGGCCAGCGATGCGGCGGGGTCCGCCAGCATGTCCTCGTACCGGATCACACGGCCGGCGGGCAGCGCCAGATAGGTGCGAAGCTGCCAGTCCATGGCGATAACCTGGCGTTCCAGCGTCGTCCGCGCGATGGCCATACTGGCGGCAAGGCGGGGGGCGAAGGCCTCGGCGATCGGCAACTCGCCGCGATTGATGTTGATATCGACAGTCTGCCAGGACGCCAGCACCGCAAGTGGGTCGCGGATGATGGCGTATAGCGGGTAGCGGCGGGCAAGGTCGCGCGCCAGGGCGGTGAAGAGCGCGGGGTGCTTGACCACCAGCCGAAAATCCCGGGAGAGCGCCTTGCCGGGATGGATCAAGCCATGCTGAACCAGGGATGGCCGCAGATGGCCATGCGGCGCGTGGTCCGCTTCCACCACGTTGTCCGGCACCACGCCGCCCCGGTGTTTGGAGGGGGCGGTGCCATCGCGCAGCAGCCCCTGGCGCGTCATGGTGAGGAAGGCATCGATGTCGGCGAGCGCGCGCTGCCGGACGCCATGCAACGCCATTTCGATCGGCTCCGCCAGCGCCACGGTATCGGGGTGCTCGTTCAACAGTGCGCAGGCCAGTGTCGTGCCTGATCGCGGCATGCCTGTAAGCAGCACAGTCGTCATGAAGCGTACCGTCTCCTCCCGCGGTGGCGACTATACCGGCCTTGAGGGGCACTGCCAGGGCGGCGCCAAGGTCTGCAGGATGTGGCGGTAGTGGTCGCGCTCCCGCGCGAGACTTCGACAGGCCACCGTCGCCGCGCCCCCCGCCCGCAGGGCGCTCCGCAACACGGGATCGGCCAGCAGCCGCCGGGCAGCGGAAGCGAGAGCGGCCGGATCTCGTTGGACCACCAGGCAGTTCATGCCGTCGATACAATGGTCGCGCCCGCCCAGGCAGTCGCAGGTGACAGCCGCCACACCCAGATGCATCGCCTCCAACGGCGGCAGGAAAAAACCCTCGCGCGGTAGCGGCAGCAGTACCGCCACATGCGCCTGGGCTATGCGCGCAAGATATTCGCCACGAGGAATGGCCGCCGTTGCCACATCCACATGCACGGTATCGCCCAGCGCAGCAGCAATGGCTCGGGCAAGCGGCGGGTCCTTCAGCCCGGCGATGAAGACATCGGTCGAGCCGCCGGCGCGAGCCGGCATAGGCGGCCGCGCGATGGCGGTGGGCGCCACATGGACCGAGCCGTTCGCAAGCGGCCTGATGGCATCGGCCAGTGCATTGCTGACACAGATCCGGGTTGCCGGGCGGCTGAGACAGGCGCGCAGGAAGGAGCCTGGTGTCAGGTGGCGGAAGCCCTGGACCAGGTTGATCACGTGGCAGCCTGCCGGATCGAGCCCGGCCTCGTCCAGCTGGCGCCAGTCATCGCCGGCGACGAAATACGCCTCGGCCGGCCGCAACCGCGGGCTGCGCCGGCAGGGCAGGCGGTCGAACAGGTCGGCATCGTGGAGGGCGGGGGCGGATTCGCCTGACAGGTACAGCACCGGGCGGTAAAGCCCGGACGCATGGGTGTGTTCGATGTAGTCGCGGACTTTAAGGTGCCCGCCGGTCAATCCCTCCCGGTGCCGGATGAAGAGCATCTCCATGATGTCGGCATGACCTTGGGGGATGAATGGACCGGTCCGCGGGCCGGCGTGGCAAGCCTGCTCAGATCCTCGCCACCCAACCTAGCACCAAGCCGCCCTGGGGGCGAGGCGCGGCCCGGCCATTTTGACCCGGAGCGCCGGTGGGGGGTAATTGTTGCGCCCTGCCGGCGCGGGCTTGGTGCGAGCCGAAGGCATGCTGGAGGAGGGCTCCCGCGGCGCGAGGAGAGAGCAGCCATGTGCAACCAGGCGAGCATCGCCAACACGCCAACCGGCCAGGAGCTCGCCCATCTGTCCAGGGGCGCAGAATCGGCGCGCGGGAATGGCGGCATCACGTGACCGGACACGAACCTGGCCCAGCGCCCCAGGCCGCCGACCGGCATGCGCTCGTCGGCCCGCGGGCGCTATGGCACGAAAAGCATACATTCCAGTTTCGTTTCCTTCGTGACGCAGGGCTGCAGCCAGGGCACCGGCTCCTGGATCTCGGCTGCGGGACGCTGCGGGGGGGTATCCCGCTCATCGATTATCTGCAGGCCGGTCACTATACGGGCGTAGACGTGCGGCCGCATGTCATCACCGAAGCGCGGCGCGAATGCGACGACCATGGCCTGGCGGCCAAGTCGCCCGTGCTGCTGTGCCATGACGATCTGCGCCGGCTGGCACTGCCGCATCGGTTCGACGTCGTTTGGGCCTTCTCAGTACTGATTCACATGGACGACGACACGCTGGATGCCGCCCTGGCCTGCGTGCGGCGGCATCTTCACCCGGTTGGCCAATTCCTCGCGAACGTAAACCTGGGGGACCGGCCAGACGGCGCGTGGCAGGGCTTTCCCCTCGTCTGGCGCAGCATGGCTTTCTATGATGCGGCATTCCGGCGCCATGGCCTCCACGCCGTAGATCTCGGGACCCTGGCCCGGTTCGGAAACCCGACGCGCCATCGCGATCCGCAGACGGAAGCCACCCAGCATATGCTGCGCGCGATCCCTGCAGGGGGATGATGATGGGGCTGGTTGAGACATAGCGGCACACCAGTGGCATGACGGCGCTCGCCTCGCTCGCCGAACATCGTATCGATGGACAGGCAAGCGCCCATCTGGGTGCCCTTCAGGAAGACGACGCGCCGGGCCGGATGCAGCGCGGGCAGCGCGTCCATGATGTCCCGCAGGTCGGGCTGCGCGATGTCCGCCAGGACCAGGACCAGGACCAGCGTTCGGACGAGGCCCGGCTGCTGAGCACCCGGTTCCGTTGTCGGCCGGAAGCTAGGCTCCGGACTCACTCGATGTGCCGCTATCTCGACATCAAGAAGCTCGGCCGCATCGACGGCATCGGCCAACGCATCACGGGCGACCGCACCGGCCAGAGCAGCAAGCGCGGTACTGGGTGGGACTACCTCCATGTCGCCATCGACGACGCCTCCCGCCGCAGGCGGAAAAGGTCGAGGGGTCTGGGGCCTCAGGCCCCAGCGGGTCCAGGGCAGAGCCCTGGCCTTGCTGTCTCCCTCCCCGTTCCCGCCGCTGCCGATCTCGGGCAGGCTATGCGGGCACAGGGGAGAACGGGCCGATGGCAACCATGGTGAACACTGTCACGGGGCCGATTCCCGTCGGTGCGTTGGGGCGCACCTTGATGCACGAGCATTTGTTCATTGCGTTTGCGGGTGCGGAGTATGACCCGCTGGCGGTGCTGGACCGGCCGGCTTTCATTGCGGAGGCCGTGACGCGTTTGGTGGAGTTGCGCGAGGTGCATGGCGTGCGCAGCTTTGTGGATCCCTGCCCGATCGAGTTGGGGCGGGACGTGACGATGATGAAGGAGATCAGCGAGAAATCCGGCGTGCATGTGGTGTGCACCACGGGCTTCTATTTCGAGGAGCTGGGCCTGCCGCCCTATTGGCGCGCGCGCACGGTGGATGAGATCGCGGAGCTGTATGTGCGGGAGATCACCCAGGGGATCGGCAGCACGGGCATCAAGGCCGGCGCGATCAAGGTGGCGACGGGGGCGCCTGACATCACCGAATTGGAAAAGAAGTTCCTGGCGGCGGCCTGCCTCGCTCAGCGCGCCACCGGCGTGCCGATCATCACCCACACGCAGGATGGCGTGGGCGGGCCGGAGCAGCAGCGGCTGTTCGCCGATGGCGGCGTGGGGGCGCATCGCTGCCTCATTGGCCATTGCTGCGGCAATGCGGACCCGGCCTATCATCGCCGCGTGGTGGATGGCGGCAGCTATATCGGCTTCGACCGCATCGGCATTTTGCGCCTGATGCCGGACGAGACGCGCGCCGACAATCTGGCCAAGCTGGTGCGCGACGGCTTCGCCAAGCAGGTGATGATGAGCCAGGACCGCCATTGCGGCTGGCTCGGCAAGTACCAGCGCCAGGTGGGTGCCGCCGAGCAGGCCGAGATGGACCGGCTGCGCCCGCTGGGGAAGTGGCCGCCGCCGTACAGCTACATGTTCACCGATTTCATCCCGATGCTCCATGCCCGCGGCGTGACGCAGGCGGACATCGCCCTGATGCTGGATGAGAACCCCCGCCGCTTCTTCGCGGCCGAGACGCTGCCTGGCTGATCGGGCCGGCGCGCCTTGCGTCATTCTTCCCCCGGAGGGGAAAGGAAGAATGATGCATGGCGCGACGGAGGCCCCGCGAATGACGCGCCATTCCCTTGTACGTACGTTGATGACATCGACAGCACCGCGGCGCCATTCCGCCGGCCAGGGGCCGCCTAAAAGGCGCGGCGGTGAGTCTAGGGGATCAACCACGGTGCCTGCGTCCCAGATAGCACGGATCGGAGAATGTGTCAATAAAACAAACTAACAATATGATATCAATGGCTTAGAATCGCCGCCTCTGCGCGCCACGCGCCGCGAACGACGCGCCGAATGGCGCGGGGCATGGCGCACCGCATGGCGCGCATGGCGCGCATGGCGCGTTCGCAGCCGCAGCATTTGTTGCCTTCGCAGGTGCAGCAAAGCCTGCCATCCTGCCCTGCATGACCTTCCCCGCCTGGTTGCCCTTCCTCCTGGGCCTGCTGACCGCCGTCGGCCCCCTTGCCACCGACATGTACCTGCCGGCCTTCGACGCGATCGAGGCCGATTTCGGTGCCGCGCCCGGCGCCGCCCAGCTCACCCTCTCCGCCTGGTTCGCCGGGCTGTGCGTGGGGCAGATGACGCAGGGCACATTGTCCGACCGCTTCGGCCGCCGCCGCCCGCTGATCGTCGGCACGCTGCTGTTTTCGCTCGCCTGCGCCGGCTGCGCCCTGGCCAGCGACATTCCCACCCTCTCCTTCTTCCGCATGCTCTCCGCCTTCGGGGGTGCGGCCGGCATGGTGATCCCGCGTGCCATCGTGCGGGACATGGCAGAGGGCCACGCCGCCGCCCGCGTGATGAGCAAGCTGATGCTGGTGATGGGCGCCGGGCCCATCCTGGCCCCCTCCCTCGGCGGGCTGCTGCTGGGCTTTGGCGGCTGGCGGGTGATCTTCTGGGTGTGCGGCGGCTACGGCCTGTTCTGCGCGCTGATCGCCTGGACCGTGCTGCCGGAAACCCTGCCGCGCTCGGCGCGGGTGAAGCTCGGCCCCTACGCCCTGCTCTCCCGCTACCGCCATATCCTGACGGAGCGGGGCTTCATCACCCATGCGCTGATGGGCGGGTTCGCGATGTTCGGCATGTTCAGCTACCTCGCCGGCTCGCCGCAGGTCTTCGTGCAGCAATTCGGCCTGCCGCCCAGCTTCTATGGCGCGCTGTTCGGCGTGTGCGCCGCCGGCTTCATCGCCGCCACGCAGGTGAACCCCAGCCTGGTGCTGCGCTTCGGGGCGGAAAAGGTGAGCTGGCTTTCCACCAAGGTGTTCCTGGCCGCCACCTTCGCCATGCTGGCCATCGCGCTGACCGGCACGCCGGGCAGCCCAAGCTGGGGTGGCTGGCTGCCGCTGGCGGTGTGCGCGTTCTTCTCCATGTCGTCCCAGGGCTTCACCACCCCCAACGCCGTGGTGGGCGCGCTGCAGCGCCACGCCGCCCATGCCGGCAGCGCCAGCGCGCTGATGGGCACGATGCAGTTCGGCCTGGGCGCCATCGCCGCCGCCCTGGTGGGCGCCTTCAGCGACGGCACCGCCCGGCCCATGGGCGCCCTGATGCTGCTGGGCGCCATCGGCAGCAACATCGCGGAATATCGCCGCCCACGGCGTGGATGAGTTGCCGGCCGCGCAGGGGATGATATGACGGCGCGGTGACACGAAAGGCCCGCCCATGTCCCTGATCGTCGGCATCCCCGCCTGCACTGTGGAGGTGCGCGGCCACCACCAGCACGCCACCCCGGCCCGCTACGGCGCCGCGGTGATCGGCGGTTCCGGCGCCATGCCGATCCTGCTGCCGCCGGTGGGCGAGGGCTTGCTGCACATGCTGGACCGGATCGACGGCCTGCTGCTCTCCGGCTCCCCCAGCAACGTCGCACCCGCCTGCTACGGCGTGGAAGAGGACGAAACGCCCGAGTGGCACGACCCGCACCGCGATGCCACCACCCTGCCGCTGATCCGCACCGCCCTGGCCCGCGGCCTGCCGGTGCTGGCGATCTGCCGCGGCATCCAGGAGCTGAACGTGGCCCTCGGCGGCACGCTGCACCAGCGCGTGCACACCGTGGCTGGCCGCATGGACCACCGCGCCGGCGAGGGCACGATGGACCAGCGCTACGCCGCCAAGCACGACATCGCCCTCACTGGCCAGATGGCCCGTATCCTCGGCCGCGCCGCCACAAAGGTGAACTCCCTGCACGGCCAGGCCATTGACCGGCTCGCGCCCGGCCTGGTGGTGGAAGCCACCGCGCCGGATGGCACGATCGAGGCCGTGCGCGTGGCCAATGCGCCGGGCTGGGCCTTCGGCGTGCAATGGCACCCGGAATGGCGCTTCGCCGAGAACGCGGACAGCATGGCGCTGTTCCAGGCCTTCGGTGAAGCGTGCCGGGCACGGCTGCGCAAGGCAGCATAAGCAAGCATCTTCTTTTTTCTGAAGAAAAAAGAAGCAAAAAAGACTTCATTCGTTTGAGGCGGAAAGGCCACGCCTCAAACGAACAAAAGTTTTTTGGTTCTTTTTTTCAAAAAAGAACCGCTTCCTTCCTTCCGGCCCCACCCCGGGTTGCACAGCGCTGCACCCTGCGTCTAGCCTTCCGCCAACGGCACCAAGCCGAAAAGACGGAGGAAACATCATGATGCAGCACGATTCCGGCGGCCTGTCGCGCCGGTCCCTGCTCGCCGCCCCGGCCCTGCTGGGCACCGCCGCCGCGATGGGGGCGAAATCCGCCCTCGCCCAACGGCGCGACCCGCGCGAGCTGCGCTTCATCACCTCTGTCGGCCTCACGGTGCTGGACCCGATCTGGACCGCCTCGCTGGTCACGCTCAACCACGCCTATGCGGTGTACGACACGCTGTACGGGGTGGCGCAGGATCTCTCCCCGCGCCCGCAGATGGTCGCCGGGCATACCGTGTCGGACGATGGCCGCGTTTGGGATTTCAAGCTGCGCGACGGGCTGGTGTTCCACGATGGCGAGCCGGTGCTGGCCCGCGATGCCGTGGCCTCCATGAAGCGCTGGTGGCGCCGCGACAGCTTCGGCCAGCTGGTGGCCGAGGCGCATGAATCGATCGAGGCGGCGGATGACAAGACCATCCGCCTAAAGCTGAAGCGCCCGTTCCCGCATCTGCTGGTGGCCCTGTCGCGCGTTGGCGCGCTGACGTGCTTCGTGATGCCGGAGCGCCACGCCAACGTGGATGCCTACACCCAGATCAAGGAGGTGATCGGCAGCGGGCCGTACAAGTGGATCCCCAGCGAATACAACGCCGGCAGCCGCACCGCCTACGAGAAGTTCGACAAGTATGTGCCGCGGCAGGAAAAGGCCGAGCGCACCGCCGGCGGCAAGGTCGCGCATTTCGATCGCATCACCTGGTACACCCTGCCGGACCCCGCCACGGCGGCCAACGCCATGCAGGCCGGCGAGATGGATTGGTGGGAAGCGGTGCCGACCGACCTGCAGCCGATGATGGAAAAGGCCCGCGGCGTGGTGGTGCAACCGAAAGACCCGTACAACTGGTACGGCATCGCCCGCTTCAACCTGCTGCAGCCGCCCTTCAACAACGTGAAGCTGCGCCGCGCCCTGCTGGCCGCGATCAACCAGGAAGACTACATGCGCGCCGCGTTCGGCGACGACCAGCGCACCTGGCGCACCTGTGCCGCCATGATGCCCTGCGGCGTGAAATACGTGAACGAGCTGGGCAAGCCCGACATGCCGGCGCTGAACATCGCCGCCGCGCGCAAGCTGATCGCCGAGAGCGGCTATAACGGCGAGCGCACCGTGGTGCTGGCGCCGATGGACTACGTGCAGCTCGGCGCCTTCGGCCAGGTGACGGCGGACCTGATGAAGCGCCTGGGCATGAACGTGGATTTCCAGCCGGTCGATTGGGGCACCCAGATCGCCCGCACCGCCAGCCGGGAGCCGGTGGAGAAGGGCGGCTGGAGCATGTTCCACACCTCCGGCTCCATGCCTTCCATGCTGAACCCGGCGCTGAACATGTATATCCGCGGCCAGGGCCAGAAGGGCTGGACCGGCTGGTACGAAAAGCCGGAGATCGAGCAGATGTCGCAGGAATGGCTGTCCAGCCCGACGGATGCCGACCAGACCGCGCTGTTCGACCGCATGCAGCGCACCCTGTTGGCCGACCCGCCGCTGCTGCCGCTGGGCCAGTACGGCGTGTACACCGTGCGCCGCAGCGACATCACCGGCATCCTGGACGGCTCCGCCTCCTATCCCTGGAACATCAGGCGCACTGCCTGAGCCCATGCAAAGGGGCCGGGGCCTATCCCCCGGCCCTTCCTGCGTCGGCTGGCCGGTTCAGCGCCGGCCTCCATCGCGGAGGCCTCCACCAGCGAGGTGCGGTCGCCGGGGTTGCGCGTGTCGGTCAATCCCGTGCTGGGTGTGGTCGTGCTGGGGGCAGTGGTCTGGGCCTGGGCGGCGTGTTCATCATGGGTCTCATCCTCGGGAAGCAGAAACCGCGCCATGCGCGGCCCGGCGGCACGTGTGCCTCTGCGCTCCTGGCGGGGATGACCGGCCGGCGTTCCTGTGGCCCGCATCACGGCACGCGGCTCAGGCCGGCGCGGCAATCGCCTCGCGCGCCGCCGCCAGCGCATCGGGCACCGTGGCGTTGTAGGCCACGTCCGGCGGCCGTACGCCCTGGCCCAGCAGCACCTGGCGCACCTGCGGGATGGCGCCGGCAATGTGCACCCGCGCCTGCCGCCGCCGCGCCTTGCGCACGAAACTCTCGATCGTGCTGGCGGCGGTGGAATCCAGCAGCGGCACGGCGGAGAAATCCAGCACGAACGCCTTCGGCCGCTCCGCCAGGTGATCGAGCGCGATCGCCACGTTCGCCGCCGAGCCGAAGAAGAACGCGCCGGAGATGCGGTGCACCAGGATATCGGGGTCGGACGCACGGGCCGGATCGTACGGCACGCGCCCCGCCTCCGGCGTGCTGTCGGCCACGTCCTCGGCCACCATCGGCAGGCCGGTCTGCACCTCCACCGCCTGCGCCATGCGGTGCAGGAACAGCAGCACGCCCAGCCCGAACCCCACCAGTATGCCTTCCGTCAGGTCGCGGAACACCACCAGCAGGAAGGTGGCCAGCAGCACCACCGCATCGCCCCAGCTGGCGCGGATCAGCGCCGCGAACTCGCGCTTCTCGAACATGTTCCAGGAGACCAGCGCCAGCACCCCGGCCAGCGCCGCCAGCGGGATGTAGGCCGCCAGCGGGGCCGCCACCAGCATGAACAGCAGCAGGAACACCGCATGCAGCATGCCCGCCACCGGGCCGCGGGCGCCGGCGCGCACATTGGTCGCGGTGCGCGCGATCGTGCCCGTCACGCAGAACCCGCCGAACAGCGCGCTTGCGATGTTGCCCAGCCCTTGCGACACCAGCTCGCAGTTGGAGCGGTGGCGCCGCCCGCTCATGTTGTCTGCCACCACGGCCGAGAGCAGGCTTTCGATCCCGCCCAGCAGCGCGAAGGACAGGGCCGCCGGCAGCACCTCCATCACCCGGGCGGGCGACAGGTTCGGCAGCGCCGGCGCCGGCAACCCGCTTGGAATGCCGCCGAACTTCGTGCCGATGGTGGCGATGTCGAGCCCCACCGCCCAGGTGCCGACAGATGCGGCGGCCACCGCGATCAGCATGCCGGGCCAGTGCGGCCGGAAGCGCCGCACCAGCAGGATCACCGCCATGGTGCCGAACGAAACCGCCACCGCGGCCGGCGTGATCGTGTGCCGCACCGCCCACAGCGCCTCCAGCTTGTGCGGCAGCTCGCCGGGCTCGCGCTCCAGCGACATGCCCAGCAGCTCGCGGATCTGGCTGGCGAAGATGATCACCGCGATCCCCGCGGTGAACCCCACCGTGACCGGGAAGGGGATGTACTTGATGAACGTTCCCAGCCGCAGGAACCCCACCGCCAGCAGCATCAGGCCCGAGAGGAACGTGGCCAGGATCAGCCCGTCGATCCCATGCGCCGTCACGGTGGCCGCCACCAGCACGATGAAGGCCCCCGCCGGCCCGCCGATCTGGAACCGGCTGCCGCCCAGCAACGAAATCAGGAAACCGCCCACAATGGCGGTGTACAGCCCGCGGTCGGGCGACACGCCCGAGGCGATGGCGATGGCCATCGAAAGCGGCAGCGCCACGATCGCCACCGTCAGCCCCGCGATCACGTCGCTGCGCAGATGGCCCAGCCCGTAGCCCTCCCGCAGCACGGTCACCAGCTTGGGGGTGAAGAGCTCCACGAAGGTAGGGGCGGCGCGCTGCTGCATCCGGCATCTCCTGGCGGCAGCCTGCCGCCACGCGGTGAGGCTGGCCCCAGCATGCACCCGCGCCGCGCATGCGCAAGGCCGAATGCACGGCACCGATTGACTTCCGCGTGCAGCGCCAGGACGATAACTTTAACCCGGCAAAAAGCCGGTACGGCAGAAACAACGGGAACCAGGAGGCCACCATGCGCGACATCATGCGGCGGAGTGCGCTCGCAGGCTTGGCGGCGATCAGCGCGGGGCTTCTGGCCACGCCGGCCAATTCCCAAAGCCGCTACAAGGAAGCCCCCGCCCTGGCCGAACAGGTCCGCGCAGGGCGGCTGCCCGCGGTGGACCAGCGCCTGCCGGAAAACCCCCTGGTTGTTCCCGTGGTGGAACGCGCCGGCGATTACGGCGGCACCTGGCGCCGCGCGTTCCTGGGCCCGGCCGATGCCAACAACTACGTGCGCGTGGTCTACGACAGCCTGTTCCGCTTCTCCCCGGATGGCGCCACCATCGAGCCCAAGATCGCCGCCGGCGCCGACCCCTCGGCCGATTTCAAAACCTGGACCCTGCGCCTGCGCAAGGGCTCCCGCTGGTCCGATGGCGCGCCCTTCACCGCCGACGACATCGTGTTCTGGTACAAGGACGTCCTGCTCAACAAGGACCTCACGCCCAGCCTGCCGGGCTGGATGCGCAACGCCGACGGCTCGCCCGCCGTGGTGGAGAAGGTCGACGAAGCCAGCGTGCGCTTCACCTTTGCCGCCCCCGCCACGCTGTTCCTCACCGCGGTGGCCAATGCCGACGGCGCGGACCGCACCTACGCCATGTTCCTGCCGGCGCACTACCTCAAGCGCTTCCACCCCGCCTACACGCCCAAGGAAGAGGTGGACCGCGCCGCCCAGGCGGCAGGGTTCAAGACCTGGACCGAGCTGTTCGCCAACCGCAACGCCCCCCCGGAAAACCCGGAGCGCCCCACCATGGGCGCCTGGGCGCCCGCCAGCCGCGCCAGCGACCAGATCTTCACCCTGCGCCGCAACCCCTACTTCATCGGCGTCGACCCCCAGGGCAACCAGCTGCCCTATATCGACGAGGTGCGCTTCACCTACTTCGCCGACGTGCAGGCCCTGAACCTGGCCGCCATCGCCGGCGCCTTCGACATGCAGGAACGCCACATCCAGATGACCAACTATCCGGTCCTCAAGGAACAGGAGCGCACCGGCCGCTACCGCGTCATCACCTGGCCCACCTTCGGCGGCGCCGATGCCGTGATCGCCTTCAACCAGACCTACAAAGCCGATCCGGAAGTGGGCAAGCTGCTGGCCAACCGCGATTTCCGCATCGCGCTCAGCTACGCCATCAACCGCGACCAGATCAAGGAATCGGTCTTCCTCGGCCTCGGTGAAGCCCGCCAGGGCGTGCCCGCCCCCTGGCACCCCTATTTCCCCGGCGCCGACTACGCGCAGAAATACACCGAGTTCAAGCCAGACGTGGCCAACAAGATGCTCGATGCCATCGGCCTGACCCGCAAGGACAGCGCCGGCATCCGCCTGATGCCGAACGGCCGCCCCGCCACCATCGAAATCTCCGTCGTCCCCGCCTTCGGCGCCTGGCCCGACGTGGCCCTGCTGGTCGCCAAGGACTGGGAAGCCGTGGGCATCAAGGCCGTGGTGCAGATCCGCGAACGCGCCCTGCACTTCAAGATGAACGAGAACAACGAGCTGATGACTGAGGTCTGGAACCAGGACACCTCGGCCTTCCCCTACACCGGCAACGCCAAGGTCGACCCGCGCAACGCCCCCATCCTCACCATCGGCCCGCAATTCCGCACCTGGATCAACTCCGGCGGCAAAGACGGCGTGGAGCCCACGCCCGAGTTCAAGCGCATCATCGCCCTGGTCGACCAGGCCCGCACCGTCGGCCCCGCCGGACAGATCGAAGCCGCCAAGGAAATCTACCGCATCTGGGCCGACAACCTGTTCGAGATCGGCACCGTGGGCCTCACCCCCATGGTCCAAGGCGTGGTCGTCGCCAACACCCGCTTCCGCAACGTGCCGACAACGCTGGGCAACGACTGGCCCCTGCGCAGCCCCGGCAACGCCCGCACCGAGCAGTTCTTCTTTGCGCGCTGAGGACAGGCCGGGGTTTCACCCCGGACCCCGACCAAGGGCTCTGCCCTTGGATCCCGCTGGGGCCTTAGGCCCCAGACCCCTCGGCCGACCGGGTCTGTGTCGCGCGCCGAGACGGCCCCTCCCGCCGCAGGCGGAAGAAATGTGGGTCCAGGGACCTCAGGTCCCTGGCGGGTCCAGGGCAGAGCCCTGGCCTTGCTCCGGCCCGCAAGCCCGGGCCTGCGCACATGACGCGCTACATCTTGCAGCGGTTGGCGTTGTTGCCGGCGTTGATGCTGGTTTATTCCTTCGTGATCTTCGTGATCATCCAGGCCCCGCCTGGGGATTTCCTCACGCACTACGTTGCCACGCTGGCCTCGTCCGGCTCGTCCATCAGCATGGAGCAGATGGAGGCATTGCGCGCGAGCTACGGGTTGGACCAGCCGTTCATCGTGCAGTACTGGCTGTGGCTGAAGCACCTTGTGGTCGGCGACATGGGTTTGTCGCTGGAATACCAGCGCCCGAATGCGGAGCTGATCGGCGAGCAGCTTGCCGCCACCATTGCCCTGGCGTTGTTCTCGTTTGTGCTCACCTGGGCGATCGCCGTGCCTGCCGGCATCTGGTGCGCCACGCACCAGCGCTCCTTCGTGGATCACCTGCTGACCATCGTGAACTATGTCGGTGTCGCCACGCCCAACTTCATGCTGGCCTTGGTGCTGATGTGGGTGGGCTTTGCCTGGTTCGACATCAGCGTGACGGGCCTGTTCAGCGAGGCCTATGTCGATGCGCCGTGGAGTTTTGCGCGCGTGATCGACATGCTGGCCCATATGTGGCTGCCGGCCCTGGTGCTGGCCATTGCCGGCACCGCGCGCCTCACCCGCATCATGCGCGCCAATCTGCTGGATGAGCTGAACAAGCCCTACGTCACAACCGCCCGCGCCAAGGGCCTGTCGGAATGGACGCTGGTGCTGCGCTATCCCGTGCGCCTCGCGTTGAACCCGCTCGTCAGCACCATCGGCTGGTATCTGCCGGCATTGTTCTCCGGCAGCCTGATCGTCGCCACCGTGATGAACCTGCCCAACATCGGCCCGCTGCTGCTGCGCGCCCTGATCAACCAGGACATGTATCTCGCCGGCGGCATCCTGCTGATCTACTCGTTCCTCACCATCATCGGCACGCTGCTCTCAGATGTGCTGCTGGCCCTGATCGACCCGCGCATCCGGATGGAAAGCTGATGTCGCAGGTCGTCGCCGCCGAAGGGGCCGCCGTGGAAGACCGCATCGCGGTCGCCTCCAACTGGAAGCTGGTGTGGTGGCGTTTCCGCCGCCATCGGCTGGCCCTGGTCAGCGCCGTGCTGCTGCTGCTGATGTATGGCGTGGTGCTGGTGCCGGATTTCTTCTCCACCCAGAACCCGGAACAGACCGACGCGCGCCAGGCCTTCATCCCGCCCCAGGGCCTGCGCCTGTTCCATGAGGGAAGGCTTGACCCCTGGGTCCCCGCCGTCACCGGCAAGCGCAACCCGGTCACGCTGCGCATGGAATGGACCGTCGATCCCGCCAAGCGTGTCCCGGTCAGCTTCTTCGGCAAGGGCCACACCTGGCACGTCCTCGGCCTGATCGAGACCAACCGCCATTTGATCGTCTCCGCCGACCCCCGCCAGCGCATCTTCCTGCTGGGGTCCGACCGGCTGGGCCGGGACCAGTGGTCGCGCATCATGCACGGCACCCAAACCTCCATGACGGTGGGTCTGGTGGCGGTGGCGCTCTCCACCTTCCTCGGCGTGTTGCTCGGCGGCCTCAGCGGCTATGTCGGCGGCAAGACCGACAGCGTGATCCAACGTGTGATCGAACTGCTGCAATCCGTCCCCACCATCCCGATCTGGCTGGCGCTGGCCGCCGCCCTGCCGCGGGACTGGACGCCGATCCAGGTCTTCTTCGCCATCACCGTCATTCTCTCGCTGATCGGCTGGACCACGCTGGGCCGCGAGGTGCGCGGGCGGTTCCTGGCACTCCGGGAGGAGGATTTCGTCCTCGCCGCCCGTCTGGCCGGCTGCTCGCGCCTGCGCATCATCCTGCGCCACATGGTGCCCACCTTCGCCAGCCACATCATCGCCACCGCCTCGCTCGCCATCCCGGTGATGATCATCAACGAGACCTCGCTCTCCTTCCTCGGCCTCGGCATCCGCCCGCCCGCGCTCTCCTGGGGCGTGCTGCTGCAGGAGGCGCAGAACATCCAGTCCCTCGCGCTGGCCCCCTGGCTGCTGATCCCCGGCCTCGTGGTGATCCTGGCCGTGCTCGCCTTCAACCTCGTGGGCGACGGCCTGCGCGACGCGTCCGACCCCTATGCCAACTGAACCCCCGCTCCTCCAGGTAAAAGACCTGCGCGTCACCTTCGGCATGGACGAAGGCACCATCCGCGCGGTGGACGGCACCAGCTTCACCGTCCACCCCGGCGAGGTCGTCGGCATCGTCGGCGAAAGCGGTTGCGGCAAGTCCGTCACCATGAAGGCGATCCTGCAACTCATCGAACGCCCCGGCCGCCTCGCCTCCGGCGAAATCCTCTTCCGCGACCGCACCGGCCAACAGACCGACCTCGCCAAGCTGGACCCCCGCGGCCCCCAGATGCGCGCCCTGCGCGGCGCCGAGATCGCCCTGATCCCGCAGGAACCGATGGCCGCCTTCAGCCCGGTCCACACCGTCGGCGCCCAGATCATCGAGGCGATCACCCTGCACGCCTCCCAGGAAGGCCGCCGCGTTTCCAAGGCCGAGGCGCGCGAAATCGTCATCGGCCTGTTCCGCGACGTCGGCATCTCCATGCCGGAACAACGGGTAGACGCCTATTCCTGGCAACTCTCCGGCGGCCTGCGCCAGCGCGCCATGATCGCCATGGCCCTGTCCTGCAAGCCACGCCTGCTGATTGCCGACGAACCCACCACGGCGATCGACGTCACCACCCAGGCCCAGGTGCTTGCCCTGCTGCGCGACCTCAAGGCCAAGTACAACACCGCCATCGTCTTCATCACCCACGACCTCGGCGTGATCGCGCAGATGACCAACTACGTGGTGGTGATGTATCTCGGCCGCGTCATGGAACAGGGCCCGGTGGACCAGATCTTCCACGCCCCCGCCCACCCCTACACGCGCGCCCTGCTGCGCTCCATCCCCACCATCCACGGCGAAACCCGCACGCCCCTGCCGGTCATCAGCGGCTCCCTGCCGCACCCCTTCAACCGCCCCACCGGCTGCCCCTTCCACCCCCGCTGCCCCGAGGCGATGCCCGGCTGCGCCACCGCCACGCCCAAACTCCTGCCGGTGGCCGAAGGCCAATCCGCCGCCTGCTTCCTGCACCACCAGGAGGCCGAGCCATGACCGAAGCCCCACTCCTCGAAGTCCCCCTGCTTGAAGTAAGGGGCCTGCGAAAGTTCTTCCCCATCGTGAAGGGCTTCCTGCAACGCACCGTCGGCAATGTCCGCGCCGTGGATGGCGTGGACTTCACGCTGAACGAGGGCGAAACCCTCGGCCTCGTCGGCGAGTCCGGCTGCGGCAAAACCACCGCCAGCCGCTGCATCCTGCGCGCCATCGATCCCACCGCCGGCCAGGTGCTCTACCGCACGAAATCCGGCGAAACCGTCGATCTCGCCCCCATGCCGCAGCGTGAGCTGGCCCGCTACCGCGCCGAAATCCAGATGGTCTTCCAAGACCCGTTCGGCTCGCTGAACCCGCGCATGACCCTGCTGGACAATGTCGGCGAACCCCTCCTCGTCAACGGCATGCGCAGCCGCCGAGACCGCGCCGATCGCGTGGCCGACCTCCTCAAGCTCGTCGGCCTGCGCCCGGAATTCATGCACCGCTTCCCGCACGCCTTCTCCGGCGGCCAGCGCCAACGCATCGGCATCGCCCGGGCGCTCGCCACCGAGCCCCGCCTGGTCGTCGCCGACGAACCCGTCAGCGCGCTCGATGTTTCCGTCCAGGCCCAGGTGCTCAACCTGCTGCTGGAACTCCAGCAGCGCCTGCGCCTCACCTACCTCTTCGTGGCCCACGACCTCAGCGTGGTGCGCCACATCTCCGACCGCGTCGCGGTGATGTATGTGGGCCAGATCGTCGAACTCGCCCCCACCAACGCCCTGTTCTCCCGCCCGCTGCACCCCTACACCGCTGCCCTCATGCGCGCCGTCCCGGTGCCAGACCCCCGCGTGAACCCCGCCGACGGCGTGCTGCGCGGCGAAGTCCCCAGCCCCGCCAACCCGCCCAGCGGCTGCTACTTCCACCCCCGCTGCCCCTTCGCCCAACCCCGCTGTGCCGTGGAAACCCCCGCCCTGCGCGAAATCGCCCCCGGCCACCACTCCCGCTGCCACTTCGCCGGCGAACTGGCCTTGGCAGGGGCCTGACATCACATCCTCGTTCCGAACGTCCAACTTCTTCCCGCCCGCGCAACCACCGGCTACCCTCCCCCACCGCACCGGGAGGCACCGATGAGCACCACCACCCACGCCCATAAACTCCCCCCGAAGCGCCTCGCCCTGTTCTTCGACGGCACCTGGAACGCCGCCGACAGCAAGGGCGAGGAAACCAACGTCGCCCGCCTCGCCCGCGCTGTGCGCGCCAACAGCGGCGACAAGCCGCAGATCGCCCTCTATTTGCGCGGCGTCGGCACCAGCGGCCCCTGGTTCCAGCAATTCCTCGATGGCGCCACCGGCGATGGCGTGGACGACAATATCCGCGCCGCTTACATGTTCCTCAGCCAGAACTACCTGCCCGGGGACGAGATCTTCCTGTTCGGCTTCTCCCGCGGCGCCTTCACCGCCCGCAGCCTGGCCAGCTTCATCGGCAAATGCGGCCTGCTGCAACGCAACCAGCTCGGCCTGATCCGCACCGCCTGGGCCTATTACCGCAGCCGCACCCCGGGCCGCTCACCGCAGGATTTCAGCCAAGCCCATGGCGGCACCCCTGCCGATCCGATCAACCACGCCCCGCGCATCCGCTTCGTCGGCGTGTGGGACACGGTCGGCGCGCTGGGCGTGCCGCAACAGGTGATCAACCCCGCCGCCGCCGCCAATTACGAATTCCACGACACCTCACCCTCCGGCGTCATCGAAATCGGCCGCCACGCCATGGCGATCGACGAACAGCGCGATACCTTCGTCCCTACCCTCTGGACCCAGCCGATCCCGCCCGACACGGATATCCAGCAGCTCTGGTTCGCCGGCGTTCACTCCGATGTCGGCGGCGGCTACGGCCAGAGCGACCTGGCCATGATCCCGCTGCGCTGGATGGCCGACGAAGCCATGGCGGCCGGCCTGGCGCTGGACGAAACCATGCTCCCCCGACAAGCCGCCCTGCAGCCCCTCGCCGCCCAGCACGATTCCCGCAGGGGCCTCGCCGGGCTCGATCCAACCCCCACCCTCCGCGCCGTGCTGCAAGCCACGCCTGGCGTGGGCGCGGTCGGCCACTATTATTTCCCCACCAGCGCCACCGGCGCCCGCCTCTCCACCGCCGGCGAAAGCCTGCACCCCAGCGTCACCATCCGCCGCGGGCAACTGGTCGATGTGCTGGACAGCAGCGGCACCGCTGTCCAGCAGAGCATCCCCTACCGGCCAGTGAACCTGCCCTGACGCCCTACTTGGAGGGCATCAGGTCCGAAAGATCCGTATCGTTCACCATCACCTTGTTGTCCGAATAGGTGATGCTCCACACCGTCTCGGTGCCTTCCTGCTTGCCGATCCCCTTCAGGAAGATCAGCACCGGGGCGGCCGCCTTCAGCTCCGGCACCGCGTTGGCCCGGCGGATCAGCGCATCGAACCCGGTGGCGCGCAGTTCCGCTTCGCCGCTCAGCTCGTCGATCCCGGCCACTTCCACGCTGCCCGTGCCTTTCAGCCGCATCGGGCCGACATCCAGCAGCAGGTCCTCGATCCCCAGCGCCACCGGGTTGGCGGCCAGCAGCGCCATGGCCTGCACCTCGATATCCTGGCCTTCGGTCTCGATCGCGGTGCGCAGCAGCGCCACCACGGCCTCCTTTGAAACCCCGCTCACCCGCGGCGTCAGGCTCACCTTGTGCGGGATGAACTCCACCCACGGGCCCGGCGGGATCATCGGCGATTCCAGCCCTTCGGCCGAAAGCCGCAGCTTCACATCCACCTTGCCATCCGGGGCGCCGGCCGAAAGCCCCATCCCGAAGCGGCGCAGCGAGCCGGAGAACAGCGCCCCGCCTTCCACCTTGATGTCTTCGTAGCTGTAGTCGGTCTCCATCGCATCCAGCATGGAGAACACCAGCCCCACCAGCTTCAGCGCAGAGGCCTTCTGCTCCGGCGTGGACGCCCCCTTGGCATCGGTCGCGGCCTTGCCCGTGGCCTTGGCCGAGCTGCCCAGCTCGAAGGCGGTGCGCAGCAGGGTGCCCAGCCCGTCCACATCGAAATTCTCGATCCGGGTGGAGCCACCCAGCCGCCCCATCGTCACCTTCACCTCGCCCACGCCGGGCACGGGGGTGATGGTGGAGTAGCCTTCCAGCTGGCTGTCGCCCTGCACCGTCACGCGCCCGGGCGAGCTCGGCGCCCATTCGGAACGCCCGACCAGCTTGGCGATGCGCGATACCTGCACGCCGGCCTTGGTCTGCGTCTCCGTGGTGTAGCCGGTGAAGCTGGAGACGAAGTTGGAGGCGGTCTTCAGCGACGGGTCGTACATCCCGGTGGTCTGCTGGCTTTCCAGCCCGATCGCGATGCGGGAGGTCTCGCCCGAGGCGTCCTTCATCTCCATGGTCAGCTTCGCGGGAATGCCGCCGCCCAGCACCTGCCAGCGCCCGCCGTCCAGCGGCTTCACCGTCAGCGCCACCGCGCCGTCGCCCACCTTCACCGCGCCATCGAACCAGCTGCCGCCGACCGGCACTTCCAGCCGATAGGCCTCGCCTTCCGCCAGCACCCGCAGCGGCAGAGCAGAGACATCCACGATCCCGCCCAGCTGCTTCGCGAGCCATTCGCGCACCCCGTCGGCCACCACCTTGGCCCCATCGGCCGAGGGCGCCGCCGGCGCCTGCGCCATGGCCGGAAGCGGCGCGAGCAGGGCCAACCCAAGGGCCGTGCTGCGCAGCAGGGATGCGATGCTCATGAGAATTCCTCGTCGCGTGAACAGGCTGTCACCTTAGCGCCCCGGCGCCGGGCAACAAACCACAAACCCGGCGCTACTCGGCGCGCCAGATCGCTTCCTTCACCTTCTTCTCCACAAAGGCGGCATGCGCGGCCAGCTCGGCCTCGCCCGGCACCACCAGGCGCGGCGTGCGCCCGGTCACCGCCTCGTACTGCACCGCCGGCAGCGCGCCCTGGTTGTCGTCATCCCCGCCCGGCAGCAGCGCGCGCTGCCGCCCGCCGGTCAGCTCCACATACACTTCGGCCAGCAGCTTGCAGTCCAGCAGCGCGTTGTGGGTGGTGCGCGCCGAAAGATCGATCCCGAAGCGCCGGCACAGCGCATCCAGGCTGTTCGGCATGCCGGGAAACCGCGTCTTGGCCAGTACCAGCGTATCCACCATGCGCGAAGGCGCCAGCTTCGGCTTGCCACAGCGCGCCAGCTCCGCGTTCAGGAAGCCGAAGTCGAACGGCGCGTTGTGCGCCACCAGCGGATCGTCCTGGAAGAACGCCAGCATGTCGTCCACGATCGCCTCGAAGCGCGGCGCCTCGCGCAGATCGTCCAGCGTGATCCCGTGCACCCGCGTCGCCTCGGCCGGAATGTCGCGCTGCGGATGGATCAGCCGGTGGAAGGTGTTGCGCGTCGGCAGGTCGTTCACCAGCTCGATCGCCGCCACCTCGATCACCCGGTCCCCGGTCAGCGGGTCGAGCCCCGTGGTCTCCGTGTCGAACAGAACGCTGCGCATCAACGGGGCCCCTTGAAGCGCGTCCGCCCCAGCCAGGCCCGCCCGGGGATCGTGCAGTCGATCGCGCGCATCTCCCGCACCCGCCGCACATGCGGCCGGGTAAGCGGCCCGCCCGCGCGCAGATCGGCCAGCAGCCGGCGCAGTTGCATCGTGGCATGGAAGCGCGACAGCCCCGTCGTCACCACCACATCCGCCCGCCGCCGCTTCTCGCGATCCTGCATCTGCCGTGCGATCACCGCCTCGATCTGCGCCCGGTCCATCCGCCGCCGCAGCCCCACGCGATGCACCTGCACCGCCTTGGGCGCCGAAACCGCCATCACCAGATCGATCCGCCTTATGCCGTCGATCTCCAGCAGCAGCGGAATATCCATCACCACCGCCGCCCGCCCGGCCCGGCGCGCCCGCTGCACGAAGCGCCGCTCCTCGTCGCGCACCAGCGGATGCACGATCCGCTCCAGCTGCTTCAGCAGGTCCGGCCGCGCCAGCACCGCCGCCCGCAGCGCACCGCGATCCAGCGTGCGGTCCCGGACCGTCCCCGGAAACAGCGCCTCGATCGGCCCCAGCGCCCGCCCGCCCGGCGCCTGCAACGCATGCACGCAGGCATCCGCATCGAACACGGGAATCCGCGCCCGCTTGAAAAAATTCGCGGCCGTGGATTTGCCCATGCCGATGCCGCCGGTCAGCCCGATGATCTTCATGCCGCAAATCTCCGCCGCCGCGCAGCCCAGCGCAAGGCAGGCCCCGCCCGATGCCGATTTCCCCCGCAAGCGGATCGGCGTAACACATCCGTCATCGCCAAGGAGCCCTCCCTTGTCCCACGCGCTCGCCCACCGGCTTGACCTCGCCACCCGCCTCGCCACGCAGGCCGGCACGCTCGCCCTCTCCCTCGCCCCGCCCCCCGGCGCGGCCTCGGCCGGCATGAAGGGCCACCAGGATTGGATCACGGAAGCCGACGGCGCCGTGGAAGCCTTCCTCAAGCGCGAACTCACCCAGGCCTTCCCCGAAGACGGCTTCCAGGGCGAGGAAACCGGCACCGGCCCCCAGGGCGCCCTCACCTGGGTGGTGGATCCGATCGACGGCACCTCCAACTTCGCCCGCGGCGCCCCGCGCTGGTGCGTCTCCATCGGCCTCATGCAAGGCCGCACCTCCGTCCTCGGCGTGCTGCACGCGCCGATGCTGGGCGAGACCTTCGCCGCCCGCCAGGGCGCCGGCGCCACGCTGAACGGCACGCCCATCCGCGCCGCCGCCACCATCGATCTCGCCCGCGGCATGGTCGAATGCGGCTGGTCCCCCCGCCGCTCCAACGAAAGCTTCTACGCCCTCTCCCGCGGCATCATGGAAGCAGGCGCGATGCTGCGCGCCGGCGGCTCCGGCGCGCTGGGCCTGGCCGACGTCGCCGCCGGGCGGATCGACGGCTACATCGAACTGCACATCAACCTGTGGGATGTCGCCGCCGCCCTCTGCATCCTCAGCGAGGCCGGCGCCGTGGTCTCCGATTTCACCGCCGGCCCGGGCATGACAGACGGCAACCCCATCCGCGCCACCGGGCCCGGGGTGGCGGCAGCCCTCCAGGGGATCGCGGGGTTCTAGTGCCACAGCAAGAACCTTCTTTTTCTGAAGAAAAAGAAGCAAAAAGACTTTTCGCGTTTGGTGCGGAGAGGCCTCGCGCCAAGCGAATGAAAGTTTTTTGGTTCTTTTTTTCAAAAAAGAACAAATGAAGTCCCTCCAGCGCCGCCTGTCGCTCACCCTGGGCTTCACCCAGCTCCTGGCCTGGGGCACCACCTACTATATCCCCGCCACCATGGCCGGCCCGATCGCCGAGGATCTCGGCACCTCGCGCACCATGCTGTTCGGCGCCTTCTCCTGGGCGGTGCTGATCGCCGGCTTCTGCGCCCCTGCGATCGGCCGCTATATCGACCGCCACGGCGGCAAGCCGGTGCTGTGCGCCGGCCAAATCGTCACCGCCGCGGGCCTGCTCGCGCTCTCCGTCTCCACCTCCGTCATCGGCTGGTATGTCGCCTGGAGCATCCTGGGCGTCGGCATGGCGCTCGCCCTCTACGACACCGCCTTCTCCACCATCGGCCGCCTGCTGGGGAAGGATGCCCGCCCGGCCATGACGGGCGTCACCTTCCTCGCCGGCTTCGGCGGCACGCTGGGCTTCCCCATGGGCACCTGGCTCGCCGCCCACTGGGGCTGGCGCTGGGCCATGGTGCTCTACGCCGGCATCGCGCTGTGCATCATCCTGCCGGTGATGCTGGCCCTGATCCCCAAGGCCCCGCCCAACCCCGCCCCCGCCCGCCGCGCCCCCGGGGAGGCAGCACCGCCCATGCCCGCGCGGGAACGCCGGCTGTTCCTGTTCCTGGCCACCTTCTTCACCCTGCGCGCCGCCATCGGCGCCATCGTCACCCTGCACCTGCTGTTCCTGCTGACCGGCCTGGGCCTTTCCATGGAAGCCGCCGTGCTCTGCGCCATGGTGATCGGCCCCAGCCAGGTGGCCAGCCGCATCGTGGAATTCGCCCTGGCCCGCTGGCTCACCCCCATGGTGTCCGCCTGGTTCGGTGCCGTGATGCTGCCCGTGGGCGTGATCCTGCTGCTCGGCGGCGCGCCGGCCGTGGTGTTCGCGGCGTTCTACGGCATCAGCAACGGCATCCTCACCATCACCCGCGGCGTGGTGCCGATGCACGTGTTCGGCCCCAACGGCTACGCCACGCTGATGGGCCGCATGGCCCTGCCCAGCCAGGTCGCCCAGGCGCTGATGCCCACCCTGGTGGCGCCGTTCCTGGAACAGGTCTCCGCCCACACCGCACTCGGCGTCATGGGCGCCGTGGCGGCGGTGGCGATGCTGTGCCTGATTCCGGTGTCACGAAGGTAAGGAAGCGGTTCTTTTTTGAAAAAAAGAACCAAAAAACTTTCCCCACTTGGCACGTACGCCAGCAGGGCCAGCCCCGCAAAATGGATAAAGTCTTTTTGCTTCTTTTTCTTCAGAAAAAGAAGACTCTTCCTGTCATGCCTCCCACCGCTGCAACCCGCCCTCGCCCGCCGACAGCCGACCCACGCGCCCCACGGCCGTCGCACCAGCCGCCATCAGCACCCCCAGCGTCGCGCTGTCTTCCGCCCGCACGCGCGCCATGGTCCGCGCCCCATCGGCCAGCCGCAGCACCACGGCGCCGTACTCGGGCGTCCCGTCCGTGCGGAACACCACGGTATGGGTTTCCACCTCCGCCTCGCCCGTGCGCCCCTCCACGATCTCCGGCGCCGGCCCGCGCCGCGCATCCGCCATCGCCTGCAGGTCGCGCGACACCAGCGTGCCATCCGCCGCGCCGCCCAGCACCAGCGTGCGATGGTTGGTCACGAACCCGCCCTGGCCATAGAGCAACCCCAGCGCGCCCGCCTCGCCGCGCAGCGCCCGCACCATCCCGCAGGCCGCGTGCAGCATGTAGTTGTTCAGCGGCGCACCATGGAAGGTCAGCCCCCCGGCCACCGTCGGCGTCGCACTCTCCGGCAGGCCCAGCTTGCGCCGCGCCATCTTCGGCACGCAGGGGAAGCAGGAATAGAACTCCCGGTGCGCGAACCGGCCCACCTCCCCGCCCGCCATCTCCAGCGCCGCCTCCAGCACCACGTCCTGCGCATGGGCATGGCGGAACTGGTCGCGCGACAGGTAATCCTTCGGCTCGTTCGCCGCCGCCCCGCCGCGCACCGGAATGCAGCGCTCCTCCGCGATGCCCATCGCGCGCGCCACCGCCAGGCTGGTCAGGATCACCGCCGCCCCCTGGTTCACCAGCGGGTTCGCCGTCATCAGCTTCGGATACGGCCAGGCGATCATCCGGTTCTCCGGTGAGGGCGTGGCGATCTGCTCCGGCGTGAACGCCCGCGGCAGCCAGGAATCCGGATTCTCCGCCGCCACCGCGGCATAGGCCGCCCACACCCGCGCGGATTCGGCATTGCCCTGCGCCGGCGTCTGGCCCCATCCGGCCTGGGTGGCGTTCTCGTACAGCGGATAGACGCGGATCGGCATGTCGATCCCGTGCCGCCGCGCCAGCTCATGCAGATAGGACCGGCTGCGCGGCTGCGGGTTCGGCTCCGGCGCCGTCCAGGGCAGCGCGATGCCCCGCTTCTGCGCCGCCGCCGCGGTATGTTGCGCCTCCGCCCCCACCACGGCCGCCACCTGGCTCTCGCCGCGGGCAATCCGCTCCGCCGCCTCGTGCAGGAACCGCACCGGCGTCTCGCCCCCCACCGGCCCATAGAACGCATGCCGCGGCGCCAGCCCCGCCCGCGCCAGCAGCGCGCCCATCAGGTCCGGATAGGGCCAGGAGACAGAGTTCACCACGTCCAGCGCATCCAGCCGCGCCAGCAGCCCCGCCCCGGCATCCGCCTCCGCCCGCTTCAGCGCCTCATGCATCAGCGCGATCGGCTCCAGCCCCTGCGCCGGGTCGGCCGGGCGGTCCTTGATCTCTCCGATGCCGACGATGACGGGAATGCGATCAGGCGATGTCATGCAACCCTCCGTTCAACCAGGCAGCGCGCGCGCCGGCGCATGGCCGCTTTCCTCCGGCGCCGTCTGCGCGGCATCGCCGCAGCATGGACCGCCCCCTGCGGCCCCGCCAAGCCTTTGCTTGCCCTCGCCCGCCGCCGGGGCCACCATCGCCCCAACAAGACCCGGCACGCCATGCCGGAGGGAGGGTGGACGTGAAGGAAGCAAGAATGTTCTTTTTTGAAAAAAAGAACCAAAAAACTTTCGTTCGCTTGCGTCCGCGCCAGACGGATGAAACGGGCGCAGGTATCAAAAGTCTTTTTGCTTCTTTTTCTTCAGAAAAAGAAGACCTTCTCTCTTGGCTTTTACCATGAAAACCGCCTTCGTCACCGGCGGCGCCAGCGGCATCGGCCTGGCGCTGGTGGAGGCCTGCCTCGCCCGCGGCATGAACGTGGCCCTGGCCGACATCGAAGCCTCCGCCCGCACCCGCGCTGCCGAGATGCTCACCGGCCACACCGGCCAACTGCTGCTGGTGCCCTGCGATGTCGCCGACCGCGCCAGCGTGGCCGCCGCGCGCGATGCCACCATCGCCGCCTTCGGCCCCATCCATCTGCTGTGCAACAACGCCGGCGTCGGCACTGGCGGGCGGATCGACACCGTGCCGCCGCCCGCCTGGGAGTGGCTGATGGGCGTCAACCTGATGGGCGTGGTCCATGGCATCACGGAATTCGTCCCGCACATGAAGGCGCACGGCGAACCCGGCCACATCGTCAACACCGGCAGCATGGCCGGCATGAACGGCTTCCGCGGCATGGGCCCCTACTGCGCCAGCAAGGCCGCGGTGGTCAGCCTGTCAGAGGCGCTGGCCGCCGAACTGGCCGATACCGCCCTCGGCGTGAGTGTCCTCTGCCCCGGCTCCGTCAACACCCGCTTCTACGAAAGCCGCCGCAACGCGCCGGAAACCGTGCCCCCGCCGCCGCCCAACAGCCGCGAGGGCCGCGCCATCGCCGAGGGGCGGCCGATCACCATCGACCACGGCATCTCCCCGCGCGAAGTCGCTGCCCGCGTGCTGCATGGCATTGCCGCCGGCGATCTCTACATCTTCACCCATCCGGAGATGCGCAGCATGATCGATGATCGCCACGCCCGCCTCTCCGCCGCCTTCGACCAGGCCGCAACCTTCCCCGGAGACCGATGAGCATGACCCAGCCGATCCGCCAGGACCCCGCCACCGGCCGCAAGCTCTTCGCCACCCGCGCCGCACCTGCCAGCGACCGGATCACCGGCCAGGGCTATTCACCGGTCTCCGACCCCGCCCTGCTCACCCTTCCCCCGCCCCCGCCCGATGCGGTGTTCAACGAAGACGCCCGCGCCCACTACCGCGCCTTCACCGATGCCCGCCGGGGCGCGGCCGACTACATGCCGATGGAAGGCCAGTTCGCCCGCTACCTGCAGGATGCCTACTCGGCCCCCCCGGTCGAACGCTCCGCCCTCACCGACGAATGCGAAATCCTCGTCATCGGCGCGGGCTTCGCCGGCCTGCTGCTGTGGCACAAGCTCCGCGCCGCCGGCTTCCACGATGTCCGCATCTGCGAAAAGGGCGGCGATGTCGGCGGCACCTGGTACTGGAACCGCTACCCCGGCATCGCCTGCGACGTGGAATCCTACAGCTACCTGCCGTTGCTGGAGGAGATGGGCTACTTCCCCACGATGAAGTTCGCCTCGGGCTTCGAAATCCTCGAATACTGCCGCCTCGTCGCCGAACGCTCCGGCTTCTACGATCGCTGCCTGTTCCACACCACGGTGGAAGACACCAGCTGGAACGAGCAAACCCGCCGCTGGACCGTCCGCACCGATCGCGGCGACGCCATGCAGGCCCGCTTCGTCGTGCTCGCCAACGGCATCCTCACCACCCCGCGCCTGGCCCGCATCGAGGGCATGGAGAGTTTCGAAGGCGAAAGCTTCCACACCTCCCGCTGGCGCTACGACATCGACCTCACCGGCAAGCGCGTCGGCATCATCGGCACCGGCGCCACCGCGGTGCAGGTCGTCCCGGAAGTCGCCAAGATCGCCAAGTCCCTGCACGTCTTCCAGCGCACCCCCAGCACCATCGACGTGCGCGACCAGCGCGCCACCAAGCCCGAGGAAATCGAGGCCTGGAAGAACGAACCCGGCTGGGCCAAGGCGCGCCGCGAGCGCCTGGCCACCATCTCCTCCGGCCGCACGGCCCTGCAGGGCAACGACGACTTCCTCGCCGGCAAGGTGGAAGCCCTGCGCCCGAAAAAGCAGCACGAACGCGCGCTGCCCCCAGAGGAAATGATCCAGGCCCAGCTGCGCAGCAATTTCCGCATCATGGAGCAGATCCGCGCCCGCGTGGACGCCATCGTGCACGACCCGAAAACCGCCGCCGCGCTGAAGCCCTGGTACCCCTATGGCTGCAAGCGCCCCACCTTCCACGACGAATACCTGCCCAGCTTCAACCTCCCCCACGTCACCCTGGTCGATACCGCCCCGCTCGGCGTCAAGCGCATCACCCCGCGCGGCGTGGAGCACGACGGCACCGAATACCCGCTCGACGTGCTGATCTACGCCACCGGCTTCCAATGGATGGCCACCGCCACCTTCAACATGGTCACGGGCCGCGACGGCCGAACCCTGCGCGGCAAATGGCAGGAGGAAGGCGTGCGCACCTTCCTCGGCCTGCACAGCTCGGGCTTCCCCAACCTCTTCGTGCTCTCCGGCCCCCAGGGCGGCGGCGGCCAGTTCAACTTCACCCGCGGCATCGAGGGCCATACCGACTACGTGGTCTGGATGATGCAAACCCTGCGCGCCCAAGGCGCCGAAGTCGTGGACGTGCAGAAAAGCGCCGAAGAAGACTACGCCACCCACTGCCGCGAAGCCGACCTCCGCACCCGCCCGCTGCGCGACTGCCTCAGCTACTACAACGGCGAAGGCAACGCCGAACCCGGCAGCCTCGCCTATTACGGTGGGCCGAAGGCCTGGCACGACAGGCGCATCGCGGCGCAGACCACGCTGGAGCCGTATGTGTTTGAGAAGTAACCACCGTCATTGCGAGCGCAGCGAAGCAATCCAGCGCTTCCTGCGTCGCGATATCAAAAGCAAGCATGTTCTTTTTTGAAAAAAAGAACCAAAAAACTTTTATTCCCTGGCACGCGTGCAAGACAACCGGCACGCGTGCCAGTCACAAAAGTCTTTTTTCTTCTTTTTCTTCAGAAAAAGAAGACCCTTACTTCCTTCCTTGCATAGCCGCCGTCGCCAGCTGATCCGCCCGTTCGTTCATCGCGTCCCCGGCATGCCCGCGCACCCATTTCCACTCGATCGTATGGGGCGCGGCGGCGGCCAGCACCCGCTGCCACAGATCCATGTTCGCCACCGGGTCGCCGGCCGCGTTGCGCCAGTTCTTGCGCACCCAGCCCTGGTGCCAGCGCGTAATGCCGTTGCGCAGGTATTCGCTGTCGGTATGCAGCACCACCCGGCACGGCCGCTTCAGGGCTTCCAGCGCGGCGGCGGCGGCGGTGAGTTCCATGCGGTTGTTGGTGGTCGCGGCTTCGAAGCCCGACAGTTCGCGCTCCACCGCACCGAAGCGCAGGATCGCCCCCCAGCCGCCCGGGCCCGGGTTGGGCTTGCAGCCGCCATCGGTCCAGATTTCCACCGTGGCCGGCGTCTCAGAGTCCGAGGGCATGCTCGTCCTTCGCCGTCAGGAAGAAGCGCAGCCGGCGCACGTATTCCATCGGGTCCTTGCGGGTCACCAGCGCGCCCGGCGGGGTGTTGATCCAGTCGAACAGCCGGGTCAGCGCGAAGCGGATCGCCGCCCCGCGGCACAGCACGGGCAGCGCCGCGCGCTCGGCGGCGGAAAGCGGCCGCACGGCGGCATAGGCCCCCAGCAGGGCCCGCGCCTTGGTCACGTTGAACATGTAGTCCGGCTCGAAGCACCAGGCGTTCAGGCACACGGCCACGTCATAGGCCAGCAGGTCGGTGGCGGCGAAGTAGAAATCGATCAGCCCGGAAAGCCGGCCATCCAGGAAGAACACGTTGTCCGGGAACAGATCGGCATGGATATGCCCGATCGGCAGCCCCTTCGGCCAGGCCGACAGCGTGCTGCCCAGCGCCGCGCCCAGCTCGTCGCACAGCGAGGCCGTCGCGGGGTCGGCCCCGGTCGCCTCCAACGAATGGCGCGCCCGCTCCAGCAGCGGCCCCCATCCCGCCGGGCCCAGCGCGTTCGGCCGTGTTGCCGCATAGCCCTCGCCGGCCAGGTGCAGCCGCGCCAGCGCCTCGCCCAGCGGCGCGCAATGCTCCGGCCGCACGCGGCGCGGCCACACGCCGGGCAGGAAGGTCGTCACCGCCGCATGCCGGCCGGAAAGCCGCCGCAGCGCCGCGCCGTCGCGCCCGCGCACCGGCTGCGGGCAGGTGATGCCACGCCCGGCCAGGTGCTCCATCAGGCCCAGGAACCAGGGCAACTCCGCCGGGTCCACGCGCTTTTCGTACAGCGTCAGGATGAAGTCGCCCGCGGTGGTGCGCAGCGAGAAATTGCTGTTCTCCACCCCCTCGGCAATGCCGCGGAACGCCACCGCGGCACCGATATCGTATTCCCCCAGGAACGCGGCCAGCGCCTCGTCCGAGACTTCGGTATAGACGGCCATGAATCGGTATCCGTGGCGCTACGTCGTCAGCCCGGCGGGCAGCTTGAACACCACGTCCTCCTGCGTCACCACGCGCTCGGCGATCTCCAGCCGGAAGCGTTCGCGCAACCGCGCCAGCAGCCCGTCCACCAGCACCTCGGGGGCGGAGGCCCCGGCCGTGATGCCCACGGTGCGCACGCCGTCCAGCAGCGCCCAGTCCAGCGCATCGGCCGTCGGCAGCAGCACCGCCTTGCGCGCGCCGGCCCGCTCCGCCACTTCCCGCAGCCGCTGGGAGTTGGAGGAATTGGCGCTGCCGATCACCAGCACCAGGTCCGATTCCTCGGCGATCGCCTTCACCGCGGCCTGCCGGTTGGTGGTGGCGTAGCAGATATCCTCGCGCTTCGGCCCGCGGATGTCGGGGAAGCGCGTGCGCAGCATCGCCACGATCTCGGCGGTGTCGTCCACGGAAAGCGTGGTCTGGGTCACGAAGGCCAGCTTGGAGGCGTCGGCCGGCTGCACCGCGCGCGCCTCCTCCACGCTTTGCACCAGCGTCATCGCGCCGGCCGGCAGCTGGCCCATGGTGCCGATCACCTCGGGGTGCCCGGCATGGCCGATCATCAGGATGTGGCAGTCGTCATGCCCGTAATGCCGCTCCACCTCGCGGTGCACCTTGGAAACCAGCGGGCAGGTGGCATCCAGGTATGTCAGGTTGCGCCGCTCCGCCTCCGCCGGCACCGCCTTGGGCACGCCGTGGGCGGAAAACACCACCGGCGCATCCTGCGGCACCTCGTCCAGCTCCTCCACGAACACCGCGCCCTGCGCTTCCAGGGATTCCACCACGGTGCGGTTGTGGACGATCTCGTGGCGCACGTACACGGACCGGCCATGGCGCCGCAGCGCCTCTTCCACGATGCGGATCGCGCGGTCCACGCCGGCGCAGAAGCCGCGCGGGCCGGCCAGCAGCACGTTGAGTTGCGGCAGGGCGCCCGCCTTTGTGTCGCGGGCGGCTTGGGTGGCTAGGTCTTGCATGTTGTCCATCGGCCGGGTCGGCGCCAGTATGCCTCTCTGGCCGGCGGCAAACAATCGTCCCGGCATGCCCAACCTGGTCCCCTTGGCTCGCCCCCCTGGCTAGCCCCCTGGAGTCGCTGATGTCCTGGTCCCGCACGGCCCGCCTGGCCGCACCGCTTGCCCTGCTCGCCCTGCTCGCCGGTTGCGGCGACGGCTCGATGAAATTTGCCCCCGCCTGCCCGGAGATTTCCCTGCTCGCCGAAGGGGCCGACCTCTCCCGATTCGCCGGCACCGGCCGCGATGTCACGGACCGTGTGCTGGAAGCCCGGCTCACCGGCGTGGAAGGCGCCTGCCGCGCCGGCCGCAATGATGAGGTGGTCACCACCCTCAAGGTCCAGGCGGAGCTGCGCCGCGGCCCCGCCGCCCAGGGCCGCCGCCTCCAGCTGCCCTACTTCGTCGCCGTGCTGGAAGGCGACCGCATCCTGGACCGCAAGGATTTCGTCCTCGAGGCCAACTTCCCCGCCAATGTCGATGGCACGCGCGTCATGGGCGAAGAGCTGGAGCTGCGCTTCCCCGCCTCCGCCGAACGCGGCGCCGCCCGCTATCGCGTTCTCGTCAGCCTGCAACTGACGGCGGAGGAACTGGCCCTTAACCGCCGCGCCGCCGGGCGGTAAGTCTCATCGTCCTTGCCGAAAGATGAGGCGTGGCGAAAAAAACGAGACAAATTGGCGAATTTTTAAACTGAACCCATCATAGGAGGGTCCGTCTCTGCAAGAGGGCGACGTGGCCATCACCTTCAGCAACACCATCTTCGGCCCGGGCAAGTGGGGCGTGATCTACCTGTTCCGCAACCAGGGAACGGTGGACTATGTCAGCCCGGACCGCATCGTGCTGAACGGCACCGTCGTCGGCACCGGCGACAAGGTCAGCGTCATCTACAACGACGCCACCTACCAGTTCACCGTCACCGCCTACGACAATGCCGGCGCCCTGGTTCTCCAGTACTCCACCAACAACTACGTCATCTCCAACGCCCCGCTCTCCCAGGGCCAGATCCTCACCCTCACCTCCGATGGCCCCGGGGACTACACCCCACCCCCCTGCTTCGCCGAAGGCACAAGCCTGCTCACCCGCCAAGGGGAGGTCGCGGTGGAAGACCTCAAGCCCGGGGATGACGTGGTCGCCGTCCTCGCCGGCCAGCTCCTCCCCGTCGTCTGGGTCGGCCGCCGCACCGTGGAGTGCGCCATGGAGGACCGCCCGGCCGAGATGTGGCCCATCCGCGTCCGCGCCCACGCCTTCGGCCCCGGCCGCCCGCACCGCGACCTCTGGCTCTCGCCCGACCACGCCGTGCACGTCGATGGCATGCTGGTCCCGGTCCGCTACCTGGAAAACGGCGCCACCATCCTGCGCGAACGCCGCGCCCGCATCACCTATTTCCACGTCGAACTCGCCCGCCACGACATCGTGCTCAGCGAGGGCCTGGGCAGCGAAAGCTACCTCGATACCGGCAACCGCGACGATTTCGTCCGCCTGCGCCGCGAACCCGGCCAAACCGCCGAAGCCGCGGAGGAAGCCGCCCGCCAGGTCTGGGCCGAGCGCGGCTGCCTGCGCCTGGTCACCGAGGGTGCCGCCATCCGCACCGTCCGCACCAAGCTCGCCGCCCGCGCCGCCGCCCTCGGCCACGCCGCCACCGATGCGCCTGGCCTGCTGCTCCACGCCGGCGGCCAGGACCACGCCGGCACCTTCGACGGCGAGGCCTGGCACTTCGCACTCGATTGCGAGCACACCGGCGCCCGCCTCATCTCCACCGCCTTCGTCCCCGCCGTCGTCGCCCCCCATGCCTCGGATCGCCGCGTGCTCGGCGTCCCCGTCACCCGCCTCATGGCCGATGGCCGCCGCATCAACCTGCACGACCCCGCCCTCGGCCGCGGCTGGCACCACCCGGAGCAGGATCTGCGCTGGACCGCCGGCGAGGCCGAACTCCCCCCGCTGCAACGCCTCTCCGTCGTCCTGGCCCCAATCGGCCGCACCGCCGCCCACCCCCGCCTCGCCACCCCCCTCACCGCCCCCCGCCTCGCCCCGCCCGCGCCCCCCCCAATACCGCGCGCGGCCCCGCTTGAACCCGCGCCCCGCTTCGGCCATACAGCAGGGGTTCGGATCACTCCGGGCGGAAGAGAGCGGCCATGGGGGGCAGACCTGCCCTTCGTACCGCCGCCGAAGGCGCAACCGGCCCCCGGAAACGCTCAGGCACCCAGGACCGCTCGTAGCAACGAACCTCTGGAAAGCCGGCCTCCCGCTTTGGCCGCACCGACGGAGTAAGGGCCCTCCCTCACCGGAGCCGCCCGAATCTCTCAGGTCCCGCAGACAGAGGGGGGTCGCACCCAGCCGGCAACCGCCGGTGGGCGACCTGCGTGCGGAGGCCTGAATGACCGAAGAAGCCCTGAAGACCACCCCGCTGGATGCGCTGAACCGCGAACTCGGCGGCAAGATGGTGCCCTTCGCCGGCTATTCGATGCCCGTGCAATACCCCGCCGGCGTCCTCACCGAGCACCTGCACTGCCGCCAGCACGCCGCCCTGTTCGATGTCTCGCACATGGGCCAGGCCAGCATCCACGGCCCCGGCAGCGCCGCCGCTCTGGAACGCCTGGTCCCCGGAGACATGCAGGGCCTGCCCGCCATGCGCCAGAAATACACCCTGCTCACCATGGAGCACGGCGGCATCATGGACGATTTGATGGTCGCCAACCTCGGTGACGACCACCTCTTCCTGGTCGTCAACGCCAGCCGCAAGGACATCGACCTGGCGCACATCGCGGCCAACCTCCCGGCGGGCCTCACGCTGGAACGCCACGACGACCGCGCCCTGCTGGCACTCCAAGGCCCCGCCGCCATCACAATCATGGCCGCCCTCGCCCCCGAAGCCGCCGCCCTTCCCTTCATGGGCGTCGCCCGCATCACCCTGGCCGGCGCCGCCTGCCTCGCCAGCCGCTCCGGCTACACCGGCGAGGACGGGTTCGAGATCTCCATCCCCTCCGACCGTGCCGAGGACGTCGCCCGCCTCCTCCTCGCCCAGCCCGGCGTCATGCCCGCCGGCCTCGGCGCCCGCGATTCCCTGCGCCTCGAAGCCGGCCTCTGCCTCTACGGCAACGACATCGACGAAACCACCAACCCCGTCGAAGCCGCGCTGATGTGGACCATCCCGAAGCGCCGCCGCGCCGAGGCCAATTTCATCGGCGCCGCCCCCATCCTCGCCGCCCTGGCCGCCGGCCCCGCCCGCAAGCGCGTCGGCATCCTGCCCGAAGGCCGCGCCCCCGCCCGCGGCCACACCCCCATCGTGGACGATTCCGGCACCACCCTCGGCGAAATCACCTCCGGCGGCTTCGGCCCCACGCTGAATGGCCCCTGCGCCATGGGCTACGTCCGCACCGACCTCGCCGCCAACGGCACCGCCCTCTCCCTGATGGTCCGCGGCAAGCCCCTCCCGGCCCGCGTCACCGCCACCCCCTTCGTCCCCCACCGCTACGTTCGCTGAAGGAAGCCCAGCCATGACCACCGTGCGCTACACCAAGGAACATGAATGGGTGCGGATGGAGGGCGACATCGCCACCGTCGGCATCACCGACCACGCCCAGGAAGCCCTCGGCGACGTCGTCTTCGTCGAACTCCCCGAAGCCGGCCGTGAGGTGGAGGAAGGCGAAGCCTGCGCCGTCGTCGAAAGCGTCAAGGCCGCGTCAGACGTCTACTCCCCCCTCGCCGGCACCATCGTGGAGCCGAACCAGGCCATCGTGGACGACCCCGCCATGGTCAACCGCGAAGCCACCTCCGGCGCCTGGTTCTTCAAGCTCAAGCTCGCCAACGCCAGCGACTTCGACGGGCTGATGGACGAAGCCGGCTACAACGCGTTCCTCGAAACCCTCTAAGGAAGCAAGCGCGTTCTTTTTTGAAAAAAAGAACCAAAAAACTTTTGTACCCTTGCGCCTCGTTCTTTCATCACAAGATCGAGGCGCAAGTGAGAAAAGTCTTTTTGCTTCTTTTTCTCTGGAAAAAGAAGAGTCTTTCTTCCCTCGCAGGAGACCCGCTCCGATGACCGACGCCCTGAAGGAACTCGCCGCCCTGGAGGCCAGCGACAGCTTCGTCGCCCGCCACATCGCCCCCACAGAGGCGGAAGTCGCCGCCATGCTCAAGGCCGTCGGCGTCGCGAGCCTGTCGGAGATGTCCGCCCGCACCGTGCCCGGCACCATCCGCATGCAGCAGGCGATGGACCTCCCCGCCGCCATCGACGAAGCCGGCTCGCTCGCCGAACTGCGCGGCATCGCCGCCCGCAACACCGGCGAGAAGTCGCTGATCGGCTGCGGCTACCACGGCACCATCACCCCCCCGGTCATCCTGCGCAACATCCTGGAGAACCCCGGCTGGTACACCGCCTACACCCCATACCAGGCCGAAATCGCCCAGGGCCGCCTGGAAGCCCTGGTCAATTTCCAAACCATGATCACCGAACTCACCGGCATGGAAATCGCCAACGCCTCCCTGCTGGATGAGGCAACGGCCGCCGCCGAAGCCATGGCCATGGCCCACGCGCTGTCCAAGGCGAAGTCGGACACCATCGCGATTGCGACCGACGTCCACCCGCAAACCCGCGCCGTGCTGAAAACCCGCGCCTGGCCGCTCGGCATCACCCTGGTGGATGTCGCCCCCGGCGACGCGGTCGGTATCGCCGCCGCCAAGCCCTTCGCCGTCGTGCTCCAGTATCCCGGCACATCAGGCCAGGTCCGCGACCTCTCGGGCGAAATCGCCGCCGCCCACAGCGTCGGCGCGCTCGCCATCGTCGCCGCCGATCCGCTCTCGCTCTGCCTCCTCACCTCGCCGGGCGAAATGGGCGCGGACATCGCCGTCGGCTCCGCCCAGCGCTTCGGCGTGCCGATGGGCTTCGGCGGCCCGCATGCTGGCTACATGGCCACCAAGGACACCTTCAAGCGCGCCATGCCCGGCCGCCTCGTCGGCGTCTCCGTCGACGCCGCCGGCGCCCCCGCCATGCGCCTGGCGCTCCAAACCCGCGAGCAGCACATCCGCCGCGAGAAGGCCACCTCCAACATCTGCACCGCCCAGGTGCTGCTCGCCGTCATGGCCGGCATGTATGCCGTCTGGCACGGCCCCGAAGGCCTCAAGCGCATTGCCAAGCGCGTGAACCTGCAAGCCCGCCTGCTCGCCGCCGCCGCCACCCAGGCCGGCCTCACCCTGCGCCACAGCGCCTACTTCGACACCATCACCATCGAAGCCGGCACCCGCGCCGACGCCCTGATGGCAGAAGCCGTCCAGGCCGGCATCAACCTCCGCCGGCTGGACGCCACCGGCGTGGCCATCTCGCTCGATGAAACCGTCACCCGCGAGGAACTCACCGGCCTCGCCGCCATCCTCGGCGGCACGCTGTCCACCGCCCCGGCCTCCATCCCCGAGTCCCTCGCCCGCACCACCCCCTACCTCCAGGCCTCGGTGTTCAACAGCCACCACGCCGAGCACGAGATGCTGCGCTACCTCAAGCGCCTGGAAGACAAGGACGTGGCGCTCAACCGCTCCATGATCCCGCTCGGCTCCTGCACCATGAAGCTGAACGCCACGGCCGAAATGATCCCCATCACCTGGCCCGGCTTCGCCGACATCCACCCCTTCGCCCCGGCCGACCAGACCAAGGGCTACAAGGAGATGATCGACCGCCTCTGCGGCTGGCTCCAGGTGGCCACCGGCTTCGCTGGCGTTTCCATCCAGCCCAACGCCGGCAGCCAGGGCGAATATGCCGGCCTGCTCGCCATCCGCGCCTGGCACGAAAGCCGCGGCGACCACCAGCGCGACATCTGCCTCATCCCCTCCTCCGCCCACGGCACCAACCCCGCCTCCGCCGCCATGGCCGGCTACCGCGTCGTCGTCACCGCCTGCGACAAGGACGGCAACATCGACATGGCCGACCTCGCCGCCAAGGCCGCCCAGCACGCCGACAAGCTGGCCGCCCTGATGGTCACCTACCCCTCCACCCATGGCGTGTTCGAAACCACCATCACCGACATCTGCCAGCTCATCCACAGCCATGGCGGCCAGGTCTACATGGATGGCGCGAACATGAACGCCCAGGTCGGCCTCACCTCCCCGGGCCGCATCGGCGCGGATGTGTGCCACCTCAACCTGCACAAGACCTTCTGCATCCCCCACGGCGGCGGCGGCCCCGGCGTCGGCCCGGTCTGCGTGGCCGAACACCTCGTCCCGTTCCTGCCCAACCACCCGATGCGGGAGGATGCCGGCCCGGCCACCAGCTACGGCCCCGTCTCCGCCGCCCCCTACGGCAGCGCCCTCATCCTGCCCATCAGCTACGCCTATATCCGCATGATGGGCGGCGCCGGCCTCACCCGGGCCACCGAGGTCGCCATCCTCAACGCCAACTACATGGCCACCCGCCTCGGCCCGCACTACCCGATCCTCTATGTCGGCGCCTCGGGCATGGTCGCGCATGAGTGCATCATCGACTGCCGTGGCTTCGCCGCCACCTCCGGCATCCAGGTCGAAGACATCGCCAAGCGCCTGCAGGATTACGGCTACCACGCCCCCACCATGTCCTGGCCCGTCGCCGGCACGCTGATGATCGAGCCCACCGAAAGCGAATCCAAAGCCGAGCTGGACCGCTTCTGCGACGCCATGATCGCCATCCGCGGCGAAATCACCGACATCGAAAAGGGCCTGCTCGACAAAACCGACAACCCGCTGAAAAACGCCCCCCACACCGCCCGCGAAGTGATGGCGGACAGCTGGACCCACAGCTACCCCCGCGAACGCGCCGCCTACCCGCTGCCCTACGTCGCCGCCAGCAAATACTGGCCGCCCGTCAAGCGCGTGGACAACGTCTACGGCGACCGAAACCTCGTCTGCACCTGCGCGCCCCTGGAAGCCTACGCGCAAGCCGCCGAGTAGAAGGCAAGGCCAGGGGCTTTGCCCCTGGACCCCACCAGGGACCTGAGGTCCCTGGACCCACATCTGTTTGCGCGCGGAGAGGGGGTGTCTCCCCGGATCGCCGATCCAGAGGCATCTCCCTTGTGGCGCGCAAACTGAACGCGATGCTGTGTTGAGCTTCTCAATCCACTGGTCTGATGACATTCCACCCTGAGCGCTGGCTACGGCACATTTGCCTGCTTTGCTTTCTCGGGAGGCGGTGGTTCTAACAATTGGAGGTATTTGGCAACAGCAACCGTGCTCGAGTTAAGTGTCGCCCTGACTATTTATTGCGATTTGGATTGCTTCAGGAAAAAAAGTTTTCCGATCTAATAAAAATCATTATCTGGGCTTCTCTTCCAAGGGGAGTGATGGCTGAGCTAGTTCCGGCGGAATCGGGCATTCTGCGAGTTTGACAACCTTGATGCCGACGTTTCCTGCTATAGAGTAAATATCTCCATCATCACTGTATATAATGGATGCCCCTTCGGTCTGCGCAATCGCCACAATTTGTCTATCATATTTTATCTTAGCCCATGGAGCGGCAAGGCCGCCTCGCTTGCCGCCTTCATTGATAGCAATTCTCGTCATTAGAGCGACGTTAATGGCTGCCCTAGCATCAAATGGTGCTATCCTAAATGCACTCGCCTTATTGATTTTATCCATGTAAATAGCCATCGCAGGTCCCGCATGCACGAGAACTTCGCTCAAGGCGGGTGTTGGAATCAGTATCTTTGTCCGGCTCTCGCTCAGGGATTTGATCAAAAAATCTACACGCTCTCTGAAGAACGGGATTGCCTGCTTAGTCTGCGGGTCCTGACCACCCATCAGTTTTATCCTGATGCCCATAGCGGTGGCAGGGGCAGTCCGAAGGTGAGCAGTCTGACGATGCGCCGTAGGCCTCTGGTGAACCACGACAGCCGACTTCGGCTCATGTTTCTCGGTTGACGACGTG